>LLEU01000001.1 GCA_001567505.1 Acidobacteria bacterium OLB17
GGCCAAATTCAAATAAATCCCAAAACCAGGTAAAATGAGGTCTTCCTTCAATTCGATCACAAAGGTCTGGCCCTTTTTGATCCGAACTTCGCGTCCACGCTGCAAGACGGCAGTTCCGGTGCTCACCACCGGCCCCGATGCCCGCACCCAGGAGTGCTCCGCTGCTGTCGCCGGCCGCATAGCCGATGAGTGCCCCGACGGCCGTTCCCCCGACGATACTCGCCGCTCGGAGCATTTGCGAGGACTCGGCACTGAATCTTGTCAGCACCTTTGTCGAAACGCTGCGTCGAATGTCGTCGCCGATGAGCATCTGCTCGATCGCGAATGCGAGCTCGCCGTCGCGGCCGCCGGTCTTTGCCTTCTCGGCGATCGTGATCCGGCCTTCGAATGCCGTTCCCTCGGGGAGAACGACCTCGTCGCTGCGTCGTATCGGCTCAGCTACGCGTGCGACGAATGTATCGCCCACGCTCGACACCCCGGTTCGAAGCTCCGCATCCAATTTCAGCTTTATTTTCGTTCCCGCGGGAAGGCGATAAAGCGAATCGGGCTGCGCGTATAGAAAACCTGCACTTGCAAAGATCAAAACTACGGGAAATAAGCGTCTAAAGGGAGCAATGGCTCTTTTCATTCGACCTCCGATATTGTTCGAGTTTCGGGCCGAAATCGAAACTGCTCATTCCGGCGTGGCTAATTGCAATGGGCGTGCCAATAAGGTTTGATGCCGAAAGTTCGAAAAATGATGCGGCCGATCGCACTTTTTTGCCGCTCGACACGCACTCCGACCGACGAAATGGGGCATTTTATACGTGCGCACTATACGAAATCGGGCAAAATCGGCATCCGGACCTTGTATATTGTTGTAAGATCGGGTGGTAAAAGCGGTGAAGCGCTGTTTTTGGACTGCCAAGGATCGGCCTTGAAGATATCATCGAATTGAACCTCGGCACTGAACGCGCGGACACCCGTCCTACCGGGCCGGACAAGACTCGGGTGATTGATGGGCGCGGCGTGCCGTAAAAAGTTATGAGATATCGAGCTACGATAGGATCCTTGCTGGCTATTTTCTTGTTAATGACTGCGGGGCTTTCCGCTTTCGGGCAGCAGACCAAGGTCGTCCAGACACCGACGAGAGGGGAATGGGACCGGATATACGATGTGATCTTCCCGCGCGGCTCGAAGACATTCAAGCCGCTCAAACACGAGTTCGCTTTCGATATCCGAGTTGACCGGCCGTTTCAAGCCCCATCTCAACTGAGCATCGTGAAGTTCAGGAATGGAGGATTCGAGATATATAGATACGACATGACCGATAGGTCCAGATCGCTTTTCACGCAGCTAATGGATCTGCGGGAGTCTGCGCCAACGAAAGAATATGAAGGCCTCGCTCGAGAACTAGCCGTCGAGAAGCACGTGCCAGAAAAGCTGCCATTTATAGAGGCTAAGACATTAGACCTATTTTCCTGCCTAGGTTTTACCACGCAGAAGGATATTATGCTGGACGGCACTTCGCTCGAAATGTGGTATGTTGACTCCGGGACGAACTTCTACTTCCAACAGAGCACCACCGAGGCGCGTAAAACTGGAGAGTCTCCGTTGATCACCTACGCTCGGGAGATGATGGCAGCGAGCGCTAGCCCGACGAAATATTCCGGGCGTTGAGTTTATTATCTCTAACTGCATGCGCGGTCCTCAGCGACGGAATCGCTTTACGTTGCCTACGATGTTTTGGGGCGCGCGCGGCAATCCCACGGGCCTCGACCATACTTGGTTCCGTAAGCACGAGCAGCAAGCCGGCCGCTCTTCTCCCTGGCGATACTGGCCTTGACCTGAGCTGTATTGAGGCGTTAATGATTAAAAAGGATGATGGCCAGAGCTATTCCGACACCATATCGAGATATTTTAACTCTGGCTGCGATCCGAAGTTTGGAGGGCCGAAATAGAATGTCTTTAGCGTTTGGTCGAACGTCCTTTTTCATCCTTCTGGCCTTGAGTTGTACCCTTGTGTCGTGTGGACAGGCCAGCAGTAAGCCGGAGTCCGCTTCAAAGCCGCACCGAGAGGATGTCTTGCTTATATTTCGGCGAAACAGGTTATGGGCAATTCTCCCGAAAGTGAGCCTTGCATCATGTCCAATTATGTTCAATCTGAGAACTTTAGAAAAATTGATGTCGAAATCGACGGCCGGAATTTTACTGCTGAAGGACTAGAGAGGCTCTTTATGAAACTATCGGCTGAGTATTCGTCGCCGAAGTTTCTAACGATCGTTGTCACAACCGAATTTCCTCCGGCGGCAAACTCGCAGTTGTCGGGTACCGGCTCAAGCCGAGTTCAAGTGAACGAAACCGGCGAGGGCGGGAATCGTGCCACCTTCTACCGCCGAGGTGCGAACGTATTCTTTGAATACTCGACTGCGAACGCTCCTGACGATGTGAAAACTGTCGTCCTATCGGGCAGCGCAATTTAATTGTGGTTCTGGCGGTAGTATGAAGTTTGTACAGCAGGACAATCATTGCGCGTATGTCTAGACCGATCTCGCTTATCATCGTTTGCTTTGCGGCCTTGGTATTTGGTGGAAATGGCTGTTCCGGCGGTCGGTCAACACAGCACACAAGTCGACTCTAGCAGTAATGGGACTTGATATAATCTTGGTAAAAGATGTAACTGTTCCGTATTGGGAGCAAGAACATACCCTGTGTTTAGGGGAGGTTGATGGAGAGGGGCGGGAAAGTCTTTTTTCGATCGAGTTTGGAATCAAGAGTATTCTTGAGTATTCAGCTTCTGAAACCGGAACGCGGTCGTACAATGAATACCTTCAGGAAAGCATCTCCTCGCTTAGAAGGGTATTTCCGATGATCGTACGCTTATGGGACTATTACGAAGATGCTGTTTACCCGAAAGAGGACATTTGCCCGTTGCGAGATGAGATTCTCTCGTTACTTACCGTAATCAAATATGAACGGTCAAAGAGGTTTCTGGAACAGCTATTAGACGCCACCGCGCAAGCTCGAGATCACGACGCCGGCCTGATTTTTATAGCGGACTAAGTAGAATCCTCGCTACAAGCAACTCCCCGAATAGAAAGATCCGTGATGGTAAACGTAAGCGCTCCAAAACGATCTTCTTCGCCTTTGTCTGAGTTTTATATTCGAAAGTGTATAAAGCTCTTGGGTGAGCGCTGGTTTTTGGGAATTTTTACGGTCCGGGTAGTCGAAAAACTGGATATTCTAACAACGGATGAAGGAGGCTCCACCGAGCTCGGACGTACTCTAGGGTTCTATCGCTTTGCAAGTGCGGATTCCGAACCCAGCATAGAGTTGGCTCGTGAAGCGATCTACGACGGTATACCTCTTGTCCTGCGACTCACACCGGTAATGGTGATCCGTTTTGGCAGGATCTTAGCGCACGAGGTTGTTCATCATCGGATAAGGGTGCTCGAAAGACAATGCGACGATTCGTGGGAAGAACGGTTAGCCGACCGTTTTGCACGGTATTTCTTGTTCAAGCTGTGCCGCTGTCCTTGGTATCGATTTTGGCGATGGATCTTGTCAGACGTGGCCGGTTGGCACCACGCCCTAGGCTTGGCAGATCTAAAGCTGGGTGATAGTAAGAAGGCGCAACGCAGGTTCCGCACCGCATGGAGTCTGGATCGTGAAAACGAGGCCGCAGCCGAAGCGTTTTGGTGGACTGTGGGCGAACATGGAGATGTTGGATCAGAACTGAAAAATTCGTAAGTGGCACCGAGTAACCGACGATCGACGAGGGCGGGGTGAAATGAAATACCTGCTTTCAGATTGGCAGGGATCGACGCGGGCGTTGCAAGCGGCATTGCTTTTATTAAAGGGGTGAGACATGTATAGATCGATATCGCTTATCATTGTTTGTTTTGCGGCCTTGGTATTTGGTGGAACCGACTGTTCCGGCGGTCGGTCTTCCGCAACCGAAGCGATCCCCGTAGATATCGGCACCTTGCCCGCGAACTGCGCAAACGAACACGAGTTAGGTGCGGCGATCGCTTTGATCGCCAGCACTAAGAAGGCGGAAGAAGATTCCGACGCGAGGAAGGTCGTTTGCCTCGGCGTTTCTAAGAACGGCCGGCCCGTCGCCGTCGTGTTGTTCACGCTGGAAAGCTTCGCCGGTTCGAACCTCTGGCGGCAATATTTAGCGACGTTCGAAGTAGGTTCAGACCAGAGGCTTGCTCTTATTGATATAAAGGAGGTAGGCGGGCGGGGCATCCGTTCGGTCACCGGGCTAGAGGCCGGGCCGAACGTGGCGGTCCTATCGGGCCTTGGGTACGGGCCTGACGACGCCGGCTGCTGCCCAAGCGAACCGAGTACTCAGCGGTTTGCGATCAGGGGCGGCCATCTCGAGCCAATTGCATCCAAGTAGATGCATCCTCCGAGGCCTTACGTTCTATGATCGGTCCGAGCCAGAGGAAAAAGTGAGGGACGCTTATGACCGTAAATGATAGACCGGAATTTCGATCCTTCGCTTTGCTCGCCGTGCTGGTGCTCGGTGTGATCCTAGCTTGTTCGGGTGACGTATTCGCTCAGGAGAGGTTCGATGAGTCTGATGTCCTTGACAAGGCATGCCCGCGAGACTTTAAAGGCATCTATGACGACGAGGCCCTTTCCCTTCGCTTTTTACCCTTTGAGAGGCCGGAGATTCAAATAAATATTAGGTTTCGTGAGAAGCAGGGGCCGGAGATCATTGTGTGCCAGGCGGTCGGCCGGAGCATTTTGCTCCAGTTAGAGGACCTCCGGACAGCCAACCCCAAGATCTCTCTTGCAGAGACGATGGCCCAACTAAAGTTTGAAAGGTACCCGATGACCGTTCCAAAAAAGTTTGGGGACGCAGTTTTGTCAGAGCTGTCGGCGGTGTTGCGCGAAACCCAGATCTGGTCTGACCGGATGCGAAGGAAGAAACGCCCAGAGGTTATGGTACTTCAGATCGATCCCGATGTTGTTGAGCTATTCTATGACGGGAAGTATTCCGCGCTTTATAGGGGCCGGCTATGGGAACCGCCGAAGATGTCAAACAAAATGACAACCGCTTTCCACTAAAC
>LLEU01000002.1 GCA_001567505.1 Acidobacteria bacterium OLB17
TTCTCCAAGAGGAAGTGTTTTCTCTCCATCGGGATCTACGGCTGAAAGTGGGTTATTTCCGACGTAGATATAAGCATTGAATTTTTGTGGAGAGTATGCACGCGCCGGATCAAAAAAACAGCGGGTCGGGGCTCGTAAACCTCCCCAGTCTATTCGCGTACATCCTGGCTTGGGCGAAGTCGAAGTCGGTTTCGGTGTCTCGTTCGTAGCTGGTGAATTGTTTGCGGATGGTGTCGGAGGCGTAGCCGAGGCCGGTGGTGCGTTGTGCGGTGAAGACTTCTTCGCCGAAGGGGTGATAGTCGTGGCGGGCGGTGACGGCGCCGGTCGCGTCGGTGTTGATGCGAGGGCTGCCGAGATGATCGTTTGTCAGATAGCTCACTTTCGCATCCTGTGCGGCCTCAACGATCGTCGAATACTCCGCCGCGAGCTTGCCGCCGGCATCATACACGAACACCGTCACCTCGCCGGTCGATGGCACGTATTTCTTCACGCGCTTGCCGTCGCCGTCGTAAAGATACTGCCCGACGACTCCCTGTGCGTTGTTGACCTGAACCTGCTTGTTATCGCCGTCGTAGATAAACGTCTGCCCGCTGGCATCTGTTGCGGTGTTTCCCGCACTGTCGACACCGTAGCCGATGAGACGATTGTTTGCCGGGTCGATCTGCGGATTGCAGACGGCGGCCAAGCAGCCTTGCGGCAAGGTCGTCGTGTTCGCCTCGTCGAAATTCCGATTGCCGTAGCGGTCGAATGTAAATGTCTGCTTCCACGCTTGCGAGGCCGTGCCGCCCGTCGGGGTGACGTTCTCGACCGCACTCTTTAGCCGGTTCAGCTCGTCGTAAGTATAATTCTGCACCGCCGTAAAGCCGTTGTTCACCCCGACCGTCGGCACCGTGATCGTCTGGCTCTGGACATTGCCGTTGTTCTGCGTCGTGCCGTATGCGTAATCGAGTTTTAGCAGGTCAGCGGTATTTTGTGTCGCTCCGAGAGCGATCTGCACGGGCTGGAGCCTTGAGTTGAACTCGGTCGATTCCCAGCGTCCATTGCCAAGCTGCATACTCGTTACGGCTCCTGCGGCGTTGTAGGTGAAGTTCTTTGCGTAGCTCCAAAGCCCGGCCTGCTGAGTACACGTGCCGCTGGTTGATGGGGTTCCATCCAAGCATTTCGCACTCTGCACCATAGAAAGATCGCCGCTCGCGTCCAAAACATTCTTCACGACACGCCCGCTCGGATACGTCTCTTCGGCCAACGCACCGCCCAGGTCGTAAGTATAACCCATCGCATAACCCGCCGGATCACCGCCAGCCGTCGTCTGCCGACTCGCCGTCACACGCCCTAAGATGTCAAACGCCGTATATTCGGTTGTCGAAACACTAGAAGAAACTTTCGTCAGCCTGCCCTTGGCATTCGGCAGGTTGTCGTAGAAGTAGCTGACGTTCGGGGTCGCCTGGTAGTTCGGCGGCGTTCATCGTCTTGATCGTTATCCACCTACTGGCGTCCTCACAGCACGCGCTTTCAATCGGCCATGGTTAGGGCATTACCTGATCGCATTCGCTCCGGGTCCAACCGTCCCTTCCCATATACTTGTGAGCCTTGAGATCCTCAACGGTCTCAGCGCTGTAGGTTATTAACATCGGCCCGAATTTCTTTCCTATTGGATCATCGGAGGCGGGTCTCTTGAGGTGTAAAGAAACAAATTTCTGAAACATGTAGAAATTACGCCGGTTCACGAGGCGTATCACCCGCACGCCACCCTCCCAACTTTCCTCAACATAATCGGTGGGAGTAAATTTGTTTGAAAGGAAAATCTGGCTTTCGCTCATCCGCAGGATCATTCCGGTACCATTTGACCAACATCCCAGAAAGTCCCCTTTGTTAGCCGTAGTAATGGTATCGATCTTCCGCTCAGTTAGAACGTTGACTCGTTCCGGCGTCGCTGTACTTTCGGAAATGGGCAACGGTGCCGAAGCGGAAAGATCCGGTCCTCCAGCCGAAACACCACAACCCCACCCGACCGCGAAAACCAAAAGTACGACGACACTTAGAAGCCGGCACATTCTCAATTACCTCCGTTGTAATATTGTCCATCGAAGAACAAGCGAATCTCGCGAGATCGACGTTTGATCAAACCTGGGACTATCTTGCCTCCCGACCTCTTCACCAAACGCCATAAAGTCCCGCCGATTCACCACCCTCCCACGCTCATTCGTCGTGTCAAAGGATCACGTTCCACAAGGAGTGACTCGAAAGACAAACTGGTTTGAGCCGACACCATTGCCGTCCTGAGGTTCGATAGGCAAAACAGTGGCTAGCGAATATAGTCCCGGATTCTTATAGAATCTATCCGCCTTTGTGTCTATCTCGAATTCGCGAGAGTAGGAGTCGTGCGGTGGAATCTCAAAGATCGGTTTATCCGGACGGGGACCGGGTATTATCAGCACACCCGACGGAAAAGTGCTCCGTTTCGCTGCCACCCTTCTGCCATCCGGCATCCACGACTCCTCGATCAGATAGGTCCAAATGTCTTTCTCGACCTTGAGCCAGCGATCCGTCTTGTTCTGGACCGTAGCCGTCAAGCGCAGCACGCCGCCTGAACATACGGTCTCCGTACCCGTTATTTCGAACTCCAGAGTGGCTCCAACCGATCCGCCGGCCCACACCACGTTTGAGCCTTCCAACGGATCGAGCTTTCTGCGGCGGGCCTCCTCAAATCCGATCTCTTTGACTTTGGCGAACCACCGCCGATAGCTTTCGAAGGCGGCTTTCACCACCTCATCCGAATTGATCTTCGGCTCCTCGGTGTCGCTCGTAGACCGAAGAGCGACCGCAAGCGCATGATCATACCGCCTGTAGAACAACACTGAAATATAATAAAGAGCGTCGATCTCGACGGTGGCCTCCGGCATGAAGAACATACCTGAAGACGAGGTCGCCCCGGTAAAGGCACCGCGAGACTTGTCACCCTCTAGCCGCAGAAGGCATTCGATCCCGCTAAGAATGTTCCCCGTGTCAGCCTTATTCATGGGCCCGCGTCTTTTGTCGGAGCTTTTGACACCGACGGACGCGTACCAGTAATTACAGTCTTGCCCCACAACGCTCAGGCTCGCCGCCCCGAACACCAATGCAATGGACAACAAATAATTCAACTTCATACCAACGTATTCTCCACAAGGACTACTTGTCTATACCGCCTCTTCGCCGAACGCCATAAAGTCTCGTCGATTCACGACCACCCCACGCTCACTCGTCGTCACTTCCTGCAATACTAGTCCTTCCTTGATGCGATTCTTCTCATGACCCATTCCGGTGGTTCAAGGCTCGTGTCGACGGCGCTTGTCAATAACGATTCAACCACGCCGTCCCCGTCCTCGTCTCGGATGCGCACAAGCGTAACTGCGCCAGTTTCGTATTCAAGGTCTTGCGTAAGACCAAGCACGAACGAGAATGGAATGCCGTCGACTTCAGAGACTATAATTTCCGTGATCAACGTCTCCGGGCCAAAGATCTGCTTTATTTTGCAGAATTTAAGAAAGCTTGGCTCGACATCCGATGGACAAACTAGTCCGGCACGCAGCTTTTTCTTCGGCGTGAACTTTGAGATAGTTATCCGATCAGACTTACTGCTTGGGGTGGCCTGCTGCTTTTGGTTGTAAGCGGAGCGAACAAATCGAAACCATCCGACATCTTTCGTTATTCTTTCATCCAAATCGTGCTGAATTTCTGGGTTCTTAGGCTCCGAAGGAACGGTCGCGACTCCGTCAACAACTAACGAACGCTGGACAGGCTCAGTGTCCTGTGTATGCCGACAACCCATGGTGAAAGCAACGGATGTCAATAGGACGATCTGAATACAAGCAGGCAGTACGGGGTATTTTAAGATTCTCATAAGCGTCCAAGTTCTGTATCTAGTCGAGTTCATTCGAGCTCTAGAAGGTTTGAGTCGCCGTCCATCACTCCCAAGCCTCCTAGCCGCTCTCACTAGTCTGAGCGATCAAACCTTCACTCATAAGACAGATCAGGCCCAGTGTTAGAGTTATGAAGACACGCAGCATTCTCTTCCTCCTAATTTTTGCCTAAACTCGATAGTTGTCGAAAGAGATACGTGATCTTCACATCCGCAGAACCATAGCTAGACCGGTAGAAGGCGGCCGGATCCGTGATCCCGGTACATCGTGTAGCGCCTCCAAATCTCATTTCATGTCCGAGCTGCCGGCACAATTGAGTAGCGAGAATTCAAAGGTATTAGAAACCGTTCGAATTAGCTGACCCTTGGCCTTACCGTTCGTAAGGTACATTCACCTATTCTTGATTACTTTGCCGCCTTCCACGGTGAATTTGAGATCGCCCGCTTCGTTGATGAATACATTGCGGCCGTCGAGCTCAACCCAGGCGATTCCTTTTGAAAAAGGCCGTCGGATAGAATCGTAAATAGCAGCGATAACGAGGCGCCCGGTTTTGTCGATAAATCCCCATTTTCCGTTTATCTCAACCGCCGCTAGTCCGGACGCGAACCTTTGCGCCTCGTCGAACTGTGCTCTGATCGCCGGCCTTCCCGAAAGATCGAGATAGCCCCAAGCGTGATCTTGCTCGAACGGCGCTAATCCCTCAGAAAACACCTCGATCTTATCGTAGGTCGGTGGAAGTACTATGCGTCCGGAATCATCCACAATACCGGCTTTAAAATCATCGTCGCAAAACGTCGTTCTGCCATTTACTATCATGCGGCCGGACGGGCAGCTAGTTGTATCTGATGGAAAAGTAAAGGCTGTAGATCCATCCGGACGAATGAACATCTCATCACCGCCCTTTGCGACGTATGCCAAGCCCTCTGAAAAGAAGGATGTATTATCATATACGGCCGGTATGACCAGCTTGCCCCGCTCGTCGATAAAGCCCCATTTACCGTTGATACGAATCGCCGCGAGTCCTTCCTTAAAGGAATATGCTTGTTCGTATTCACCGAACACGGGCTCTCCGCGGAGATCGACGAACTGATATATCATGCCTTTGTCGCCGGCGTGACGAGTGACGCGATACCTCCCCGTCTGGTAAGGTTCCGGCGAAAAGAATTTAGGCTGTACGAGCCATTTACCTTTTGCGTCTATCACGCCCCATTTATTGTCCGGCCCCTCGGCCCAGGCGCAGTCACACGATTCCTCGAACCCGAATATGCTCTCGGCCTTAAATTCCAGATGCACGTTGCCATCGTTATCAACAACGATCAGCCTCCCGTCGGCCGGAATACCAAATAGCTTATTGAGATCTGCGGCTCTGGTTTGGGCAGTCGCCGTAACTAAGCTGCCCAAAAAGACAGCGAGCAACATCACTGATTGTGAAAATGTCTCCATCAACGTCACTGTTTTATTTCTTGAAATCATAGTTCTTATAGTTGGAGATGATATCGGTAAATTTTCCTTCTGTCTTAATTTTATTCCATCTGCTCTTATCCTTCTCGATCTTGACAGCTCGAGCTTCATTTTCACTCTCGGTCCTGGCATGATAACTATAAATATCTGCCATCGCATCTATCCCATGTGAGACTTCGTGACGAGCCGTTTCTTTTCCGGTCTTAGCTTGGCTATAATCAGGTCCACCCCAACTTCCAGAGCTTGACGCCTTATTCTTTAGATCTTGAAATTTTTGTGATTCGAGCAAGGTCGAGGGTTACGCTCACTCGTCGTCACTCTCGGCGAACCCAAATGATCGGTTGTCAAATAGCTGACTCGCGGCTCTGGAGCGACCTCGCCCGAATATTCCGCGATCAATACTCCAGATGCATCATATACGAAAATCGTGGTCTCGGCCGCAGAACTTTTCTTCACCCTGCGGCCCTCGCCGTGTGTGCACGCGTCAGGAATTCAGGTTCAGCTTTTTCAGTATCGCGATGTAGCGTGCGTCGTTCGCGAAGGCATCCCAGCGGCGATGCGCTTTTATGAATACGCAGTCGGATTCGTGCGCGTCAACGGACCGCTCAAGATACTTCAAAGCGAGATCGCGTTCGCCCAAACCGTTGTAGATCATCGCGTAGCTGTAGAAGGGTACGAACCGACGCTTTCGGTCTTCAGTGAGCGTCTTCAGCTCGTTCAGCGCCTCGCCGTGTTCTCCAAGCTTTGCGTAGGTATAGCCGAGCTCGGTGATCGGCACGGCACTGCCGCCCGAGAGATCCTTCGCTTTCCGGAACTCAGCAAGCGCCTCGGCGTATTTGCCCTGGTCGGTGTAGATCCGGCCGAGCAGGTTGAGGGCGATCCAGTAATTCGGCTCGATCTGGAACGTTGTCCGAAGCTGTGCGAGCGCGTCGTCGGTTCGGCCGCCGAAGAAGAGGAATTGCGCATCGAGCCCGTTCGTCGGGAGCGAAAGCGGGTCGAGTTCGACGGCGCGATGTCCCTCGGCTATCGCTTCGTCGTGGCGGCCTGCCAAGGAGAGCATATGCGCATAACCTCGACGAATATCCGCATTGCCGGGCGATAGGTCAAGCGCCTTCCGAAACTCTGCTTCGGCCGCCTGCCAATCGCGGTCGTGCATACAAAGGCTCCATGCCAGTGCGGAGTGCGCGGTCGCAAGGTTCGGGTCGATCGCGAGGGCCTTTTCGGCCGCGGCACGCGACTGCTGCATCGCATCACGCAGGCTGACGGGAAGATCGGCGATCGAAAGTACGCGATAGCAATCCGCGATCCCGACATACGCGGCCGCGAACGACGGATCGGCCGCAACCGCCTTCCGGTAATAGTCGATACTCTCAAGAATGTCGGCCTCGGTCGCCTTATCTGCGTGATACCTGCCGAGCAAAAATGCCCGATACGCCTCAGGGCTCGTCGTGTCCAGCCGTGCGATCGCCTGCCGCTCGCCGGGAGCGAGCTTGATGCGAAGATTCTCGGCAACGTCGCGGGCGATCTCGGTCTGGATATTCACGAGGTCGGAAAGTTTATTGACGTACCGCTCGCCCCAGATCTGAGAATCATCGTGAAGGTTGATCATACGCACCGAGACGACGATCTGATCGCCAACATGATCGATCTCACCTGTGACCAAAGAGTCCACGCCCAACTGCGTGCGGATCTTCTGTATGTCCGGCGGGTCGTTGGTAAAGCGAGCAACCGAATGCCGCGACATCACCTTCAGGCTGGAGATCTGGGAAAGGCCGTCGATGATGCCTTCTGAAATGCCGTTGGCGAGATACTCCGCCTGCGGATCCTGTGTCTTGTTCACGAACGGCAGGACGGCGATCTTCGTGATCCCGTCAGCACTCGCCGGCGGCGCATTTTGAGATCGCAACCGCGGGAGAACAAAGTACACGCCCAAAACCACGAGCATGACCGCCGCGGCCGCCAAGGCCGGAACTGCCATAGCGCCGAAGCTTCCCTTTCGGTTCTGCGGGAGAAGCCGGCGCGTCCGCGCTTGCCTCAACCGACGAGGCCGCGTCGGCCTCCGTATCGTCACCGGACTTCCGGACCTCGCCAACAAAGCGGTATCCGTGGCCGCGAACCGTCTCGATGAATTTCGACTCTTGCCCATTCTCCGCGAAGAGACGTCGGAGCACCGAGATATTCTTGTCCAGCGTATTCTCTTCGACGAACGAATCAGGCCAGACCTCGGACAGAAGATCGTCCTTTGTTGCAAGGCGGCCGTCACGGCTTACGAGCGCACAAAGCAGGTCGAACGCCTTATCCGTTATCGGAATCCTTTCACCCAAGCACGTAAAAATGCGTTCGCGCACATCGATCCGGAAACTCTCGAATTCGTATATCTTGTTGCCTTTAGAGGACATAGAGGCATTCAGGCAAAAGTCAGAAAACTTTCAGAAAGACGGAAGGACACTTTTCCGCTCGCTGAGTTAATTTCTCCAAGTACCGAAACATACTTGCGGTTGAGGGAGGCGCCTCGTTAGTTTACACCTCGCCTTTCCGCCGCAAAAGCTCAAAATGACGATGAACTTGCGTAACATCCGGATCGACGGGCCGCGAACCGCCGGATCCGGCATTAAAAAGTGGAGGAAATATGAAAATGATCAAAGCTTCAGTAGCAGCATTACTCTTGGCCTTTTTCGGTTTTACCGTCATTGGCTCCGCTCAAACAACGTCGGTCCTGACCGGAGGCCTGCACTTGCCGACGAAGGTCATTACCGGCCCGAGAAATTCCCTTCTCGTCTCTGAGGACGGGACCCCGACGCCGAACACCGGATCGGTCGTTGTCGTTGACCGAACGACCGGCGAACATCACGCACTTCTGAGCGGACTTCCGTCCGGTGTGGACAACCTTGGCGGGCCGCCGGTGTCCGACGGGACGACGGGGATCTACCTTGACGGACGCGTCCTTTACGTAACGTCGGGCGTCGGCGATGCGACCACGAACATCGGCGGCGTCGAATACCCAACGGGCGCGCCTTCCTCGCCGCTGTTCTGCTCCGTTATGCAGATCTTCCTCCCGCGGCATTTCGAGTCTCTTCAGAGCGACTTCCATATGACGCTCGACGATCAGAACGCGTTGGCCGATGGCCGGTGGGTAAGGCTGACGAATGCAGAAGGCTACTCGGCGTTTGCCAGAGTGGTCGCGAATCTGCCGGATTATCGCTCGGAGCCAAGGCCCGGCATCCCGAATGCTGTTAGATCAGGGCACATCTTCGGAGTAACCCGGCACGGATGGAATCTTTACCTCGCGGACGCTTCGTTCAACCTGATCTATAGAGTGAATCTATTCACAGGCCGTTCTTCGGTGGTAACCGAGCTTCCGACCCGTCCGAATCCGCTTTTTGGGACGATCGGCGGCCCGACGATCGAGGCGGTCCCGAACAACATTCATACGCTCGGCAACAAGCTTCTCGTCACCGAGCTAACGGGCTTTCCGCTCGTGCCCGGACAATCGGACGTTCGCGTTGTCGATCCTCGAACCGGCGCGATATCAACGCTCATCGCGGGCCTGTCGTCAACGATGGACGTCCTTGCCGTCGGCGACTGTCGCCATCCGGACGGCTACTATACGCTCGAGTTCAGCACGAACCAACTTGCCGGAGCTCCCGGAAGGATGCAGTTCTTCGATTCGGCCGGAAATTCTTCGGTCGTTGTTCCCGTGTTGATAACGCCGTCAAGCATGGCTCGGGATGATGAGACGGGCGACCTGTTCGTCACGAACATTTTTCCCGGAACGATCACCCGAGTTCAGTTCTGATCTCCTGTCAATGGTGGGTTTGGCCTTGGGTCGCTCAATGAGATCCAAGGCCTTTTTTCCATACAAAACGGGCTTCGGGGCCGCATCGGACGGCCGGAATATCGCTTACTTGCACACTTTTGCTTGACGAACGGCGGAATAAATCATATTGTTTGGCTCATATATGCTTAGGCGGTTCGCAGCAATAATTTTCGTCCTTGCCCTTGCCGGCCAGATATATGCCGGCGTTTGCGGGTGCATAGGTGCCGAGAATAAGAATGCTCATTCCTGCTGCAAACCGAAGGCCTCGGTCGAGAATTCGATGCAGGGAAAGGCCTGCTGCGAGACGGCCTGTACGATGTCCAATTCGCAGAACATCGTGCCGGACCGCCTCGAAACGCTTGCGAAAGTAACTTTCGCGGCGATCGAACCGGCTTCGCCTGTTGCGGCCTTCGATTTTTCACCAACGCCGGCCGCTTACAAGCATATCGCTCCGCAGGTCACGGCCATTAGCGCGGCCGACTTGCGCCCTCCTGAGCTATACCTGCGCCATCACGCCTTCCGAATTTAATTAGAACCTGACACCGAATTTTGTCGCGCCTTGAAAACGGGCGGACGTGTGCTTTTTTGCGCGCCCGAATGCACGCGACCCGAAAGCTGCGTTCGCCACGAACGATATCTCTTTTTTTTACCTGAGGAACAACGATGTTGAAGACCATTACTGCACTTTTCATTTTTTCTATCACCGCCCTCGCACTCGCCTGCGGCGGAAGCGGGACGCCTGCCGGAAGACCGATCAAGAGCGGGCCCGCCGGCAACGACCTGACCGCGACGCTATCAAGCGCCGACGGCGTTCTGCGGAACGGCAAGCAGGACTTCACCCTTACTTTTGCCGACAAGGCCGGAAAGCCCGTCGATGTTGGCGCCGTCGCCTTGAATTTCTTTATGCCCGCAATGGGATCGATGGCTGCGATGAACGATCCGGCCACGTTCACGACGACAGGGACACCGGGCGTATATGCCGGCAAGGTCGATCTCCAAATGGCCGGCGAATGGCAGGCTCAGATCACGTATGACGGGCCGCGGGCAAAGGTAAGGCGACGCTGACCGTTACTGCGCAGTGACACGCGGCGGGATCCGCGTTCGCCGCTCGACGGCGAACCCCGGAGTGAAGATATGATCAACTGGCTCATAGATCTATCGATCAAAAATAGGGTCATCGTTCTCGTGGTCTATCTTGCGATCGCGGCGGCCGGATATTGGGCGCTTACGCGAACGCCGATCGACGCGATCCCCGATGTTTCCGACAATCAGGTGATCGTCTTCACGGATTGGCCGGGCCGCTCGCCCAAAGAGGTCGAAGACCAGATCACGTATCCGTTGGTCACGAATCTTCAGGGACTTCCGGGCGTGCGGACGGTGCGTGCAAGTTCGGCATTCAGCTTCTCGATGATCAATGTGATCTTTGAGGACGATGTCGAGCTTTACTGGGCACGAACGCGGATCCTCGAACGCTTGAACCTCGTCACACGCGACCTTCCCGAAGGCGTCACTCCGACGCTCGGCCCTGACGCCTCAGGCCTCGGGCAGATCTTCTGGTACACGCTCGAATCCGACACGATGAGCCTTCGCGACCTAACGACGCTCCAGGACTGGTTCGTGCGTTACCAGCTAAACTCAACGCCCGGCATCTCGGAGGTCGCGACCGTCGGCGGATTTGTCCAGCAATATCAGATCGATGTCGATCCCGACCGCCTGCGTGCGTTCGACATCCCGCTCTCGAAGGTCGTCGAGGCCGTGGAACGCTCGAACAATAACGTCGGCGGGAACGTCGTCGAACAAGCCGGCGAATGGACGGTCGTCCGCGGCCTCGGCCTTGTCGGCTCGGTCGCCGATGTCGAGAACATCGTCATCGGGGCAAGCGGCGGCACGCCGATCTTCGTGCGCAACATCGGCGAAGTAAAGCTCGGCAATGCCTTTCGAACCGGTTCGCTCGACAAGAACGGCAAGGAGGCCGTCGGCGGTGTCGTAATAATGCGATACGGCGTCAGCGCTCTCGACGCGATCGACGCCGTCAAGAAGAAGATCGAAGCGATAAAACCCGGACTTCCCGAGGGTGTGCGGCTGGTCCCTTTCTACGATCGAACGGATCTGATCCATCGCACGGCCGACACGCTGAAATGGGCGCTGATCGAAGAATTCGTGCTCGTCACGCTCGTCAACCTCCTGTTCCTCGCCCATTTTCGCTCGATCTTTATCGTGACGATCCCGCTGCCGATGGCGGCGCTCGTGTCGTTCCTTTTCATGTATTTTGCGGGCGTTACGTCGAACATTATGTCGCTTGCCGGCATTGCGATCGCCGTGTCGGACCTTGTGGATGCGGGCATCGTCGTGACGGAAAATGCATATCGGTCGCTCGAAAAGACAGGCGGCAAGATAACTGACCGCGAACAAATTTGGAATATCGTGCGCGACGCTTCGAAGATGGTCGGCCGCCCGATCTTCTCGTCAATGGCGATCATCGTCGTCGCATTTGTCCCTGTATTCGCGCTCACGGGACAAGAAGGCAAGCTCTTCCATCCTCTTGCATACACAAAGACGTTCGCAATGGTGGCGGCGGCGGTCATGGGCGTTACGCTCGTGCCGGTGCTTTGCGGATTCCTGCTCAAGGGGCGTCTCAAGCCCGAAGAAGCGAATCCGATAATGCGTGTGCTAAGACGTTTCTACAAACCGCTGCTCGAAAAGGCACTTCATCACAGACTCTTGACGATAGTCCTCGCTTTCCTCTTCTTTATCGGCGCAATGGCGGCAACGACCGGGATCGGGAGCGAATTTATGCCGCCGCTCAATGAAGGCGATCTCCTGTATATGCCAGTCACCGATCCTGCGATCTCGCTTGACGAAGCGACACGGATCCTGGGCAAACAGAACGAGATCATCGCCGCCTTTCCCGAGGTTGCCTGGGCCGTCGGTAAGGCCGGCCGTGCGGAAACCTCGACCGATCCGGCGCCGATCAATATGAACGAGACCGTCGTTCACCTAAAGCCGGAATCCGAATGGCGTGCGGGTATGACCCGCGAAAAGCTCATCGCCGAGCTCGATGCCGCACTTCGAATGCCGGGCGTGACCAATATCTGGACGCAGCCGATCATCAACCGGATCGATATGCTCGCAACCGGCATACGCTCGCAGGTCGGGATCAAGATCTTCGGCAACGACCTCGACACGCTCGAGGAGCTTTCGCGAAAGATCGCCGCGGCCGTCCAGACCGTTAACGGGGCGGCCGACGTCTATCCCGAACAGATCGGCGGCGCGCCGTACCTCGACATCGACATCGACCGTGCTGCGGCAGCTCGATATGGTATCGCGGTCGCCGACGTGCAGGAAGTGATCGAGAAAGGCATTGGAGAGGTCAACATCACAACTACGATCGAAGGGCGAAATCGATTCCCGATCCGCGTGCGTTTCGCACCCGAATTTCGCCGCGATCCGGACTCGATCGGCCGAATACCGATGATCACGGCCTCGGGCGCGACCGTTCCGCTTTCGGAAGTGGCAAAGATCAAGAAGGTCGAGGGCCCGTCGATGATCCAGAGCGAGAACGGCCTGCTTCGCGGAACCGTCCTGCTGAACGTTCGCGGCCGCGACATCGGGAGCTTTGTCGAAGAGGCCGATGCCGCGATCAAACAGCAGGTACAGATGCCCGGCGGCTACTATTTCGCTTGGAGCGGCCAGTATGAGAATCAGCAGCACGCTCGCTCGCGGCTACTGGTCGTCGTGCCGATCGTGATCTTGATCATTTTCGCGACGCTCTATCTCACGTACCGCTCATTCCTCGAGGCCGCACACGTGCTGCTCGCGATCCCGTTCGCGCTTACGGGCGGCTTCTATCTACTGTGGCTGCTGCAATACAACTTTTCCGTCGCCGTTTGGGTCGGGTTCATTGCCCTTTTTGGAGCGGCGGTCCAAACAGCGATCGTGATGGTCGTCTATCTCGAAGAGGCCGTCGCCCGCAAGAAGAAGGAACTCGGGAAGCTCGACCGCAGGTCGCTGCTTGAGGCCGTGACCGAGGGAGCCTTGCTTCGGCTGCGGCCGAAGGTGATGACGGTGACGACGATACTCGCGGGATTGCTTCCAATAATGTGGAGCACCGGCGCCGGCGCAGAGGTGATGCGGCCGCTCGCAATGCCGGTCTTTGGCGGCATGGTGTCGAGCTTGCTTCATGTCCTGATCGTCACGCCGGTCGTTTTCTATTGGCTGCGTCTTTTCGAGCTTTCGCGGGAGGAACGAGATGCTGAGGCTTGATCTTATACGCCCACTCCTGTGGATCGAAAAATGCCGCGTTCCCGCAGCGACGGCACTGATCGCGACGTTCGTCCTGCTTGCCGGAATGGCGTTCGGACAAGAGGTTCAGGGGCCTGCGTCCAACGCTTCGACAAGAGCCTTCGATCCGGTCAACGGAACTTCGGTCGAACAGGCGGTGACCATCGCACTACGCGATAACGCCGAACTCGACGCAATGCGGAAAGAGGTCGAGGCCGCAGAAGTCCTCCTTCGCCAGGCAGGCTCGCGGCCGAACCCGACCCTCGATATTCGCGGAAGCCAACAGGCAGGCGGCTCCGACAACAGCTTTATGATCGAGGCGGCCTTCCCTTGGAGCTTGGCGGCCGTCGTGCCGCAAGGGTCGCAGTCGCGGCAAAAGACCTCGAGATCCGCCGACTTGCGGCAGCGGAGCAGGAACGCACGCTCGCCTTCGAGGTACGGAATAAATTCGGCGAGGCCCTCGCGGCGATAATGAAGCTGCAGTTCATCGAACGCACGATCACGCTTGCAAAAAACAATGTCGATCTGGTCGCCGCTCAGGTTGCTGAAGGCCGACGGCCGCCGCTCGATCAGAATATGGAGCTCGTTGAGTTGAATCGCATACGCGCGCTTCGCGAAAGCTCCGAAGCGGCGGTGGAACTCAAGATCCTCGAGCTGAAGAATCTTCTCGGCGTCGCACCGGATCTTCCTTTTGCGATCCGCGGCGAACTTGTCGGGCTGCTCGAGCCGATACCGCCCGAGGCGGTTGCCGCGGAACGAGCGATCGAGACCCGTCCCGATCTACAAGCGGCACGTGCGGCCGAGGGTTTTGCCGCCGCACGAGGCAGGCAGGCACGCGCCGAGGGAAGGCTCGACGCCGAACTGATGGTCGGATATCAACGAATGCGTTCGAGTTTCCCGCTGCTCGATATGAACAGCCAAACCGGCGCTCTTATGACGATGAACGAGCAGATGAATTTCGTCACCTTCGGCGTAAAGCTGATGCTGCCCGTTCGCGACCGAAAAGAAGGAATGGCCGCCGCCGCACGCCTGGAAGAGAACGCGGCACGAAGCCGCCGCGAGTTCGGTGAGCTGACGGCCAAACGCCAGATCGCTGCTTCGTATGTTCGATACAACAGGGCGATGCGCGCAAAAGAGATCTATCGCATCGGCGTGCGTGAACAGGCGGAAAAGAACCTTGATGTCGTCCGGCAGATGTACGAGCTCGGGTCGCGAACGCTGCTCGACCACATCGCGGAGCAGAGGCGTTTCATTGAAACGGAGAATGGATACATTGACGCGTTGCTCGAAGTATTTCTCGCACGCAGCGAGATCCTTCGAACAACGAATTCACCGGAGTTGATCAACAAATGAGCGACAAGACAAATAGCGATCACGAGAACGAACCGATGTCCGCAGGCAATGATCCCGATGCCGGCCAAACAGCACCTCGCTTCCGTCGCCCTCTCTTGATCGGCGGCGTGGTCGCGAGCGTGTGTATTCTGGGCGCAGCGGTCGTTTGGCTCTTTGGCGGTTTCGGCGGCGCCGGCGGCCGGCCGGTGCTTGCGCCCCGGAACGTCGATCTGAGCACGACGCAGCCGGAAGTTTCGGCGAAAGAGATGCTGACGCTTTCGCCCGAGCAGGTGAAGAATGCGGGGATCGAGACCGAGGCCGTCGGCGAACAGATGTCCGCGGATGCGAACACGGTCGCATCGACCGGAACCGTCGAGGCGAATGCCTATCGGCAGACGCCGGTCGTCACACTCGCCGGCGGCATCGTCCGACGCGTAATTCCGGAGCTCGGCTCGACGGTCCGAAAAGGACAGGCCGTCGCGATCATCTTCAGCGACGAATTTGCCCAGACACAATCGCGATTCCTTTCGCTGCGTACTGAGGCCGCGAACGCGCGCAAGAATTACGAACGGACCTTGCGGCTCGTTTCCATCAACCAGCCGGGCCGTGCGGAACTTGAACAGGCAACAAAGCAGCGGATCACTGCCGAGGCGGTGGTCAATGAGGCCCGAAGCAGATCCGAGCGAACTACAAAGCTACTGCGCATCGGTGCAGCAAGCCGTGAAGAACTTGAGCAGGATACGACGAAACTTCGATCCGCCGAGGCAGACCTTGATGAAGCACGGCGGCGTGAGCAGCGTGCCGCGCAGCTCCTGCCGATCAGTCCGGAGGTGCGGGGCGCTAACGAGGAAGCTCTGAACAAACTTCGTTCTGCGGAAACCGAGCTCGCAGCCCTCCGCGAACGTCTCATTCTCTTCGGAATGTCGCGGGAGCGGGTCGAGAGCCTCAATTCTCCGTCGCAGATCACTTCGGAGCTTGCCATCACAGCACCGTCGGCGGGCACGATCACCGGCCGCTCGGTGAATGTCGGTGAGGTTGTCGAAGCAAATAAGGCCTTGATGCAGGTGACCGACCTCTCGAGCGTCTGGGTCATCGCCCAGGTTTACGAACGCGACATCTCCCGCCTGCGAAACGGTGCGGCGGCCGTCGTGAATTCGGACGCTTTTCCCGATCGTGTCTTTCGTGGTCAAGTCTCGTACATCGATCCGCTGATCGACGAAGCGACACGAACGGCAAAGGTGCGCGTCGAGGTGGGCAATCCGGGCGAGCAGCTCAAGGTCGGAATGTATGTGCGCGTTTCGCTAAGCGGGAGCGGGACGGGCGAACGCACGATCCCTTCAGCTCCGTCGTCTGCGATCCAGACCGTCAACGGACGCCAGGTCGTCTTCCTTCCTACCGAGGATCCGAATGTGTTTGAAATGCGAACGGTTCGCGTTGGCGATGACGACAACGGGAGATCGCCCATCCTCGAAGGCCTAACGGTCGGCGAAAAGGTCGTAACGACCGGGAGTTTCCTGCTGCGTGCCGAGTGGTTGAAATCGCATCAAGGCCACTAAAGATGGCTCTCAGGCCTCTTGGCGTTCCGAAAGCAGCCGTCCGAGTCCGGCAAGGAGCTTCTTTGCCGTAAATGGTTTTGTAAGGAACTCGCTTACACCGGCGTCCTCGAGCTGAGCGATCTGCGCCGTACTAAGCAGGCCGCTCATCGCGATGATCTTGGCATCCGGCACGATCTTTCTAATGGCACGGGCAAGAACCGGCCCGTCGATGATCGGCATCGCAGCGTCGGTGATCACTGCCGCGATCTCGTCCTTGTGGTCGGCAAAAAGGGCGAGGCCGTCCGCTCCGTTCTGTGCGGAAAGCGTTTTGTAACCGGCCGTTTCGAGCGCAGCCTGCGTGATCGTCAGGACATCGGCCTCGTCATCGACGATCAGTATCAAGCGGCCATTGCCTTCCGATGCCGCCGGCTCAGATCCCGAATGCTGGTGACCCACATCAGCCTCGATCGCCGGAAAATAGATCGAGAAGCGCGTCCCGCGATCGACCTCGCTTTTGACATCCAGGATACCGCCGTGGGCTTCCACGATACTGAGCGCTGTCGAGAGCCCAAGGCCCGTTCCCTTTCCCGCTTCTTTGGTCGTAAAGAACGGGTCGAATATCCGTTCTATCGTCTCCTTTGACATACCGTGACCGGTATCCTCAACGACGACCAGAATGTATCGGCCAGGGGCGATCTCCGGATTCATCCGATGAAAGCCCTCGTCGATCGTCTCGTTCGTGATCGAGATCGAGAGCGTTCCGCCGTTCGGCATCGCGTCGCTCGAATTCAGGCAGAGATTCATCAGCACTTGGTGCATCTGCGTCGGGTCAGCTTTTATTATCCAAAGATCGGGCTCGATCGACTGCTTTAGCGCGATCGACTTCGGAAGCGTCTCACGGAGCACGGTGATCAGTTCCTTTGCGACGTGCCGCAATTGGATCGGCATCACGTTGCCTTCGCTGCCGCGTGCGAACGAAAGGACCTGCCGCACGAGTTCCGCACCGCGTTCCGCATTCTCGCGGATGAGCGTCAGCCACTTGCGGCCTTCGTCGCTCAAGGATTCGCTCGCCTCGAGCATCTCAACTCCCATAAGCACCGGAAAGAGCGTGTTATTCAGATCATGTGCGATGCCGCCGGCGAGCGTCCCGATCGACTCCAACCTCTGAGCGCGAAGCAGGTGTTCCTCCGCCTGTTTTTGCTGCGAGATGTCGGTCTGCGTGATGAGGATATAGTCGGGCTGGTCAAGCTCGTTGCGCACGAGCGTCCATCGAGCGTCGATCGTGAGCAGACGCCCATCCTTTGTCCGCCGTTTTACGACGCGATTCATCTTGCCGGTCGGCTCGAATGCGGCGCGTATGGCCTCGAGCTCTTTTAGGTCGCCGTCAAAGAGTACGTCGATGATGCTGCGGCCGAGGACCTCCTCGACATCCATGCCGTATATCTTCTCTGCACCGCGATTCCAAAAAAGAATGTCGTAGTTCAGGTCGCAGACAAGCACGGCATCGCGCGTCTTGTCGAGCAGCTCGGCCTGTTGGCGTATGCGATGTTCGGCGAGTTTCCTTTCGGTGATGTCGAACCGGATCGCAATATACTGGTAAGGTTTCCCGCGATCGTCCAGGAACGGTACGATCGTCGTATCGACCCAATAATGTTTCCCTTCCTTTGTTTGATTTCGCAGCTCGCCGTGCCAGGTCTTTCCCCTGGCGATAGTGACCCAGATCTTTCGTATGAATTCCTTTGAATGATAGGTCGAGTTGACGATCCTGTGGTCTTGCCCGATCAGCTCTTCGCGTGAATACTTCGATATCTCGCAGAACTTATCGTTTACGAACGTGATGATGCCGCGTTGATCCGTGATGGCAACGATCGCCGCTTCGTCCAACGCGAACTTAAGGTCGGCAAGCTCCTTCGAGGTCGCCTTCAGGCTTCTCTGCGGAGAAGACGGATTATCTTTTGCGGTCGCTTCATTCGCCATTTGATCCGGCCTTTGCCGCTCGCAGGTCCTCGATCTTTCTCAAACGGTATCGAAGCTGGTCGCGGGTCACATTAAGCAGGCGTGCGGCACGGGAAAGATTGTGGCCCGTACGCTCGAAAGCCTGCCTGCACAGTTCATTCTCGACTTCCTCGATCGCGATCCCTTCACGCGGGAGGACAATATTCAGGCCGCCTGCCGGCAGCGAGGCGTCGTGCAGCATATCCTGAGGCAGGTGAGCAAGCGTCACGGTCGGGCCTTCCTCCAGGATCGATGCCCTTTCGATCACGTTCCGCAATTCACGAACATTTCCCGGCCAACGATACGTGCGAAAAATATTCGCGGCCTCTTTGCTGAGGCCTTTGAGTTTTCTCTCTCGGCGTTTCGTGTTCGCCCGATCAATGTAATGCTGGGCAAGTTGTAGAACGTCATCCGCACGATCGCGGAGCGGCGGAATATCGACCTGTATGACCGACAACCGGAAGTAGAGGTCGAGTCGGAATCGGCCCTGTTCGCCCGCCGCCTTCAGGTCGAGATTCGATGCCGCAATGATCCGAACATCGAGCGGAAGGTCCTTCAGGCCGCCGACGCGTCGAAAGCGTCCTTCCTCCAGCACTCGCAGGAGCTTTGCCTGAAGGCTGAGCTCCATCTCGCCGATCTCGTCAAGAAAGATCGTGCCGCCCTGCGCCTGTTCAAAAAGGCCTTCCTTCGTCTGTTTTGCATCCGTGAACGCGCCTTTCTCATAGCCGAAAAGCTCACTCTCGATCAGCGTCGCGGGAAGGGCCGCACAGTTTATTGCGAGATAAGGAGAATTCGCCCGGTAGGACGCAAAATGGATCGCGCGTGCGAACAGGTCTTTGCCCGTGCCGGTCTCGCCCTGGAGCAGGATCGAAGCGACGTCCGAATCCGCCACTTTTTTTGCGAGGTCAACGGCGTATCGCATCGCCGGCGAATCGCCCAAGATCTGTTCAAAGGTGAAGGCACGCGAACGCTCCTGTCGCGATCGCCGCACCTCGCGACGAAGTTCTCGCGTCTCAAGCGCGTTCTTGATCGTCAACCGAAGTTCTTCGAGCTTAACGGGCTTTCCTACAAAATCGTGAGCGCCGGCACGAAAGGCCGAAAGCACGTTCGGCATACCGACGTTGCCCGTTATCATTATCACGATCGTATCGAAGCTGTCGGCCTTGATCTTCTCCAGCAGGCCGAGGCCGCTGCCATCCGGAAGGTCTATATCGAGAAGAACAACTGCCGGAGATTCATCTCGGAGGAGACTCTCGGCCTCGGCGATCGAACCTGCGGCAAGCGGCTCGTGATCCCACGACCTGAGTGCATCCGACAAGGCAAATCGGATCGAGGCGTCGTCATCGACTATCAGGATAGTGGCGTTTGCACGATTCACGGCATCGGTCTCCGGTATGACTGCCAAAATAAGATCGACTGAGTTTAGCTGTCTATTATTTTAGCCTATCTTCCGGACAAACAACACTTTCAGCCCGATTTTTACGGCATTTTCTTCAGCGCCGACTATTCCACACCAAGTGGGCGAAATTCCACAAGAGGAGTGCGTTCCGATCTTCCAAGATCCACGAATACCCTCGGTATTTTCGTCCGCGGCAAGTGACTGGCACAGACCTTGCCGATAGGCCAAGGTGGAGCAGTCCGGTCTGATTCAAAGGCGGCCTGCCGCGGCATCTCCCCGGCGATAATGTATGAGATTGCTGATCGCATACGACGGATCAAAAAGCGCAGAGGCAGCGATCGACGATCTCGCTCTTTGCGGACTTCCGCCGTCCGGCGAGGCGAAGGTCTTGTCGGTCGCCGAAGTGTGGCTTCCACCGCCTGACACGATCGACGGATCGGGAGAGGAGACTTCGGCCTACATCGAGTCGATCGTCCGCGAACACCGCGAAAAGGGCGAAAGGATGCTGGCCTCGGCCTCGATCCTTGCCAAACATGCGTCATCGAGAGTAAAGACCGCTCTTCGGGATTGGGACGTAACCTCGGATGCAACCTTCGGTTCGCCCGCTTGGGGGATCCTCGAAGCTGCCGAGGCATTCGAACCCGATCTGATAATCGTCGGCGCTCAGGGACACTCCGTTATCAGCTCGTTCCTGCTCGGAAGCACCTCCCAAACCGTTCTAACGGAAGCCAAATGCTCCGTTCGTGTGGCTCGCGGGAAGAACGAACTCGATCCCGGACTTGGCCGCATACTGATCGGTTTCGACGGTTCAAAGGGAGCGGCAGCCGCCGTAAACGCGGTCGCAACGCGGAAATGGATGCGCGGGACCGAGGCCAAACTTCTCGCCGTTACCGAACCAAGTACGCCCTCGAGCATCGGACGTTTTGTAACGCCGATCCGGAAGGCCGTGGCCGATGTCGAAACGGTTGACGAAAAATGGCTTGGGAGCCTAGTGGAAACCGCGGCAGCCAAGCTCCGCAATGCGGGTATCGACACGCAGATCCATATGTGCCCGGGAAATCCGAAGGACGTTATCGTTCACGAAGCACAGATCTTCGGGGCCGATGCGATCTTTATTGGAGCAAATGCCCTTGGCGGCCGCCTCGCCCGACTTTTGCTCGGCAGCACCGCGTCGGCCGTCTCTGCTCGAGCACATTGTTCGGTCGAGGTCGTTCGCATTCCCGATTATCGACGCGCCGAGATCGATCCTGGTTCGAAGTGAATTCGGCAGGTGCTGGCCGCCAAACCGGTGGGATCAGGCCGGGGCTCGATCCAGGAATCGATTCGGGTATCGAGCAAGTTCCATACGAACGGACGCGAGAAGTTCTTCCGCGGCCCCGGCATCAAGGAACGCTTCTCCCGTGAGCGTATAGATCTGCTCCTCCTCGATCTGATTATGTACCTTGAGCCGCTCAACCACGCCCTCAAGCAGGCCGCGAACGATCGTGAGTGTCTCGGCCTCGTTCCCGAAAGAAAAGACAAGGCGCATCGCTTTGATCGCTCTTGCGAGCTCGGTCATAAAGAAGTCGTGATCTTCGCGAAGCTGCTCGAGCATCTTCGATATGCCGTCGTGTTCGGCAGATCCGGCAGCGGCTTTCCGAACAGCGGGAAAGAGCCGAAGGTGTTCGGCGCGAATGTGCATCCCAAGACGCGCCCAGAAATAGTCGAGATCCTCGAACGCCTTTCTCGCGTCCGCGGCCTCGATCGCGTCGAATGTATTCGCGACGAGAACGTCAAGCTCCGCGTGATCGTCCTCGAGGCACTCATGTACCTTGCTTATCCTTGTCATCTATATCGAACGCCCTTTTCGGGCGAATTTCAAAGCAGATCGCATTTTATGACCTACATCATCTAATTCGGATTCTGCTGCCTATATTCTACCTATAATTTGCAATGTATTCAGCCGCAAGAAAAGAGTTCGACGACCGAGACTGGGCCACGTTATCCAACGCCCCATCTTCCGCGTCCGCGTGCCCTTTTGAGCACTTCGACCGGTGGTTCATCGATGCCGTGAACGCGGGCGTGCAACAGGCCGGTTCGATGGTGTTGGCGACGGCAACGCCCGCCGGAGAACCATCCGCAAGGATCGTCACGCTCCACGGCCTTAGGCCGTCAGGCCTTACATTCATTACCGTGAGCGGATCGCGAAAATTCCGCGAGATCTCGGAGAACCCAAAAGCGGCACTGCTCTTCTACTGGAAGGAACTCGAACGGCAGATACGCATCGAAGGCACGGTCACCGCCATTCCGAACGACGATCGGTTGACGCACGAAGCGGCCGAGTACGAGAGATTCGAAAGCCGCGGTCATATTGCAAAGATGTTCAGTGAGCGGATGGATCTTTGGACGAAGGGCGAGTCCGTCGATCCGATCAGTTGGCAGCAGTTCGAACTTCGCCCGGCGACATTCGAATTCTGGGAAGGAAGCGCCGACGGCGGAAGAACACGCACGTTCTACCGGCGCACCTCAGGCGAACGTTTTACCAAGGAAGGATCTTAGAGGCTATGGATGGTTCAATGATGTCCGGGAACGCAAAAGCTCAGAAAAGGCCCTCGAACATCCCGGCGCGGTCGATCGCTCTTCCGGTCGAGCACGGTGCGTGGGGTTTCCTGTTCGAGCCGCTCATCGCAGGCGTCATCATCGCCCCCAGCATTGCCGCCCCATTTATCCCGATGCTTGCCATCGGTGCATTTCTGACGCGCCAGCCGCTGAAATTCTTCCTTGGAGATTGGTATCAGAAACGCAAACTGCCTCGAACGGCGATCGCACGCAAGTTCGTGCTCATTTTGGCGGCATAACCGCGGTCGGCCTGATCGGTAGCCTCATTTTCGCACCGCTTCACAGCTTTCTGCCGTTCCTTTTCGCCGCACCGCTTGCCATCTATCTCGTCATTCAGGACATTGCTCGGCAAACACGCCACCTCGTGCCCGAACTGCTTGCCGCAGCCGCACTTGCGTCATCCGCTTCGGTGCTTGCCCTTGCAGGCGGCTTCGGCTCGCAATTCGCCCTTGCACTCTGGGCGGTCCTGCTCGCACGCCTGATCCCGTCGATCCTCTACGTTAGGTCCCGCGTAAGGATGGATAAGCAGAAAGGCTCTTCGATCTTCGCTCCAATTGCCGCGCACATCATCGCGTTGGCCCTAGTTGCAGCGATCGCGTATGCGGGCCTTGGCTCGATGTTGACCGTTTTGATGGCGGGTTTCCTTGCTGCACGTGCGATATACGGACTGTCGCCGTACCGCCGTCCTCTTAGCGCGCGAACGATCGGGGTCTGGGAAGTGATCTACGGCATTCTCTATGCACTGTCGATCGGCGTCGGCTACTACGCCGGCATTTAGGCCGCATCAGATGTCCTGATTCCGCACGATGCGAAGAGAGATCAGGATTGGGATGACCGTCCAAAGTATCAGGCTCGTTATCGCAGCCGCGAACGCTTGGGTGTAACCGCCGAGGAACTTCAGAAGTGCGGCGCCTGCCGCTCCAAAAACTTCGCCGCCCTTCATCGAGAGCAGGCCGGCGACACGCACGATATCCACCGGATTCCCGAATAGCGATGCGAAGATAAAATAATTCGCACTTCGCTCCTTTAAGAGAAGCGACCCGCCGAGCACCAAAAGATCGTAAAGGATCACGAAGAAGAACCAGAGCAGAAGCGCAATGCCGAATGCCTTTGTCTGCCGCTTTGACGCAACGGCGGCGAGCATAGAGAGAGACAAAAAGACGAGCGAAAGTATCAGCGAGAGAAGCACGAAGGCCGGATAACCCAAGAAGCCTTCTGCATCGGTCTGCGTCGCGATGACAAGGCCGCCCAAGCCGAAGCCCACGAATGTCGCGGTCGTCATCGCGGCAAAGAGCCCAAGAAGCTTTCCGCCGAGGATCGCACTCCTTGATACCGGCTGTGAGAACAGCATTTCGTCCTCGCCCTCGCTGCGCAAAAAGCTCTGCGTTCCCATCATCAGGGCGACCAGCGGTATGAGGTAAAGTACGAGACTAAGCAGGCTCGCGGTCGTCCGATTGAACCCTTGAAAGCCGATCTCGCCGGCCGTGACCGTTCCAAAATACGATATCGCAAGCACCAGAGAACCGAACACGAACGCGAAGATCACGGTCCATTTATTGCGTATCGCGACGATCAGTTCCTGGCGCGCTATCGGCAGGATCGAACTCAATTCCATGATATCTCCGTCAGGGTTTAAGGTCTCCGAACCTCAGGCTGTCGCCTTGTATCTTCGATCGGTCGCGGTAGGCGATGATGCCGCCGCCCATCGGCGTCTTTATCGTTTCCGAGCGCATAAAGTGAGCGTCTTCGGCCCGGATCCATTCTTTGGAATCATAGTCGGTAACGAAGATCGCGGCCGGCTCGGACTTGTCCTCGGACCTTGCCTGATAGCGGAGCATGCACGCGATATCGTCGAACTTCAACACGGCCTCGTCGGCCTTGATGATCTCGGCCGCGAACTGCCTTTCGCTGATCGCCATCCGGCAGAACGAGCACGCATCGCCGTCCTCGATCGGCACAGGCCCGATCTGCCCGGCAGCACAAGCGGCCAAAAAGAAAAGTGCAAGCGAACCGATCCTACGCAGTTTTCGCATAATCAAGATAGATCTCCTCCAATGATTGCTTTCGTTCGGCGATCCTCTGCCGCAGCTCGTCGATCCCGACAAGAGCGGTCAATCGCCCATCGACAAGCACGGCAACTCGATCGGCGAGCATCTCGACATCGGCAAGTACGTGCGAGGTAAAGACGATCGTCTTCCCTTTTTCCTTTAATGTCTTGAGAAACGCGCGGAACGCGATCGCTCCTGCAGGATCGAGACTGACCGTCGGTTCATCCAAAAGAAGTACCGGTGCGTCGGCAAGGCAGGCGACGGCCAAGCCAAGTTTTTGTTTCATTCCGCCGGACAATTCCGCGACCCGCTTTTCGCTGAACCCGTTGAAGTTGAACTCCGAGCCGTGAACCACGTCGTCGATCCGCGAGATCGGAAGCTTGCGCAGGCGGCAGTAGAACTCGAGGACCTCACGCGCCGTCAGACAATCGTGAAATCCGACACGCTGCGGCAGATAGCTCAATGCTTTTCTGGAAGCTTGGGGAGTTTTGACCGCGCTCACGCCGCCGATCGTGATATCGCCGCCGGTCGGCTTGATAAGGCCGACGATGCTTTTTAAGATCGTCGATTTCCCGCTCCCGTTCGGGCCGAGAAGCGCGAACGTCTCGCCCTCTCGCACGTCGAACGAGACATGATCGACCGCCTTGAACTTGCCAAAGGCCTTTGTCAGATGCTGCACGGAGATCATCGCGCTACGCCTCCCCTGAACACCGCAAATGAGACGCCGAGCAAAACGGCCGAGAAAGCCAGCAGGAACCACTTTGCGGATCCGCCAGTTTCACGCGGCGGGAATACGGTGTCGATCTTGACGGGCGACATCAACGGCCGACGATCGAATTCATTCGAGCCCTTAAGGATCGGAAATGCCTTCTCTGCCGCAACAAGAGCTTGCGCCGCCGGGCTGTTCAGATAGATCCGCACGCGAGGAAAATTCCCCTCAAGATACTCGAAGATGTTGTGAATTGGATGCGCAACGTCGCCTTTCCCGTCCGTATCAAGATCGTAGCCGTCGTAATCATCCCAATAGTTCCCGCCTCGATCTGACGTCCACTTCGTCGAGCTCGTTCGCCCGATCATCGTAAGCGGGCTCATATTATTGATGAAATTGTTCTCGGTAAAAGTATTATTCTCGGAGCTTGCGAAGATCTCCATCGCAACATCGTTCTCGGCGATCGTGTTCCGGCGGAATGTAGAATTCAGCGACGCCTCGAGGAAGAGTCCGACGGCATTGTCCAGCACGAGATTCTCCTCGATCGTGCATTCGCGGCAATCCTGGAACAGTATACCGAACGAGCTGAAGCCGCGATTATGGACGAACGTATTTCGCCTTAGGACGATATTCTTCGAGTACATTATCGCTGCGCCGGCGATATTGTCATAAAAGACGTTCTCCTCGAAGAGATTGTCGTCCGAGTTCATAAAGTGGAGCCCATAACGCAGGTCGAATACGCGATTCCGGCGGAATGTGTTATCTGAGCTGTTCTGGATATACATACCGTCGCGGGCAGCGGTCACGACGTTGTCTTCGAACAGGTTGTGTGCGGAATTCCATACGTGGATCCCGCCGCCTCGCGCACCGCTTTCGAGTTCCGGTCGCCCGAAGATCTGATTTCGCACGATCTTGTTGTTCGATGAATGAAAGAGGTAGATGCCGAAGAGGATGTCGCGCATCTCTATATCGGCGATCGTGTTGCCATTCGACCGGAGAAGGATCCCGGCATCCTCATTTACGAGGTCGCTGCCGCTGGCCTCGACCTTTAACCCCGAGACAATGCAGTTGTCCGCAGTGATCTCGATGACGCTGCCTTTTCCCGTTCCTTTTATCGTCGGGCTTCCGACCCCTTCGATCGTTAGCGGCCTGTCGATCAAAAGAGATTCGATGTAAATGCCCGAATGAACGCGGATCGTGTCGCCGGCCTTTGCCGCGGCTATTGCGTCGCCGACCGTCCTGAACTGTTTGTCGGCCCCGACCTCGAGACGCCCGCGTGCACAACAAATACGCAGGCGAGGAGGATGAAACCGACGCAGAAACTTCTCATTACTTCCCGGCCCGAGCCTAGGCCTCAGCGGCCGCCAAAGCTCGCTTGTTGCCGCGCCAAGCCCACGCTATTGCGGCAAACAATAAGATCCCGTACACAAAAAATGCATACGACGCCGTGTCCGGATAGCTGTACACGGTAAAATTCCCGACCACCTGCTCGCCGAATAGCGGCGGCGTGAATGGCTCGACCTTTATCGCGGCTGTTGGGTCAAGATTGTGGCCGTAGCTGTGCAGCCGATAATAGAAACTCCAGAAAGAATAGAGACTGAAGTAAACGAAGAGAACAAAGACATCGACCAGCTTCGACATCTTGCCGAGGACGACCGCCCGAAGTGCGAGCAGCATCAATCCGCCGACCGCGAACGGAAGCCAGACGAATTCACTGAAATCACTTTCAAGCAGCGGCCGCATCCCGATGTAGTGATTGAGCGAATTGATCTCGCGAAGATCATCGCGATTCGGCGTCTTTGCCCCTTCAAGCCGATAGGCGTAGATATCAAGCATCAGCCCATCGGTGTACTGATTGGAGAAAAAGGTCATATTCCATAGAGGAAAAAAGAATACGGCCAAGAGCGTCACCGCGGCGATGATTATCAGCAAGCGACTTACGAGCGGCAGCGGCTGTTCTAGAAAATCGTACTTCCGCACGATGAACCGCCGAAGCCAATTCTGCGTGGCCTCCGTTCCTTCCGTTTCGATCGCTTTTTCGTTGTCCATTCTATCTCCTTCTATACTTTTCGCCGTCGCGCAAAAAGGCGAAAAGGCGGGAGTTCAGAGTTTTTCAACTCATCGTCTCTCGCCTTTGGCGCGACCCCTTGAAACTACTTGGGCTTGACGACCAAGTATCCCTGCATCTCCTGATGCAAAGCCGAACAGAAGTTCGTGCAGTAGTACGCATAGACGCCGGGCTTGTTGGCCACGAACTCGATCGTCTTCGTCTCTCCCGGATCTACAACGACGTTGATGTTGTATTCCAGCAATCCGAAGCCGTGCAGTTCGTCCGTCGTCTGCTCGATGTTGGTCAGGTGGATCGTTACCTTATCTCCCTGATTGACCTCGATAGCCGTCGGCGTGATCGTACTGCGCACCAGGACCGTCTTTACTGTCACGCCGTCGCCGGTTCGTTCGGCCTTGGCATCGTTGATGTCCCAGATCGCATTCGGGTTCTTATTCTCCTCTTTCTGGTAAACCTCGATCGGCTTCAGCTTATCGGCCTTTACGATCTGAGCGTAATGCGGCTCAGGCTCCGTAAAGGCGTTATAGAGAAGCTTCATCTTCTCGCTTTCGATGCCGATCAGCTGCGTACTCTCCGGCTGCGAAGGCCCGACGTTCAGGTGCGTTCCGTGCGAGAGTTTGTTCAATGCGACCAGGAATTTGCCGTCCGGATCGACGGTGTCGCCTTCGGCGGTCGCAAGGTGCCCGATGTTGTAGGTGATCGGGATCTTATCCAACACTTCCCAAGTGCCGAGCTTCCATTTCGCGACGGCGCTCTCCACGAACAGGCTCGTGTACGCATTGCCCTGATTGTCGAACTGCGTATGTAGCGGGCCAAGGCCGACGTTCACTTCAGCTTCCTTGACGGCGTCGTAATTCAGGATCGGAAGGCCGTCCTCTTCGCCCGAGAAATTCTTAGCAGCGATGGCAGCAAGCATTTTCTCAACGCTGTAAGCCGTTGTGATCGACTGGAGCTTTCCGCTTCCGATGATCCATTTTCCGTCGGGGCTGACATCCACGCCGTGCGGACTCTTGCTGCAAGGGATCAGATAAACGAGGCCGGGCGTCTGGACCGGATCGATGACGGGAACGCCGTCGATCACCTGGGTCTTGCCTGCCTGAACTGCCTTCTCGACCTCTTTCCAGTTGACAGCGACAATGTAGTCGCGCTCACGCTGGGTCGATGTGACCTCAAGTTTCCCGATCGCTTTTTCAGTATTGTATGTCGTCCAGAATGCCCAGCCATCGCTCGGGCCTTTACCGGCATCACCCAGATCGTAGTTGTACGGCGGCATCAACACCTGCCACCCGACGCTCATCTCGCCGGAATCGGGCTTGATCGCGATACCTGAAACAACGCCTTTGTATTTTGACGCGTACTCCTCGACCGATGCGGCCGTGCCCTTCGGCAGCGGGATGGAGAATCGAGACGCCGCAAGCACATACTCGCTGTTCGGCGTCACGAACGCTCCGCCGTGGAAGCCTGATACGTTCGGGACGGGCCCGAGGATCTGCTTGGTCTTAAAGTCGCGAAGGTCGATGCGGGCGACGCGGTTGTTGCCATTATCGTTGACGAAGAGCCAGCGCCCGTCGTAGTCGCCTTTGGTTTCGCTGAGAGCAGGATGGTGGACATCGCCCCACTCGTATTCGCCCAGCATTTCCTTCGTTTCCTTATCGAAGCCGTAGCCGGTCGCCGGATATTTTGCGAAGACCGGAATAGTTGCGATATGCCGCATCGAGGGAACTCCGGCTACATAAACGTTGCCCGAGTGGCCGCCGGAATAGAACAAGTAATACTCATCGAGGTCGCCCGGCGCAACATACGTAAGCGTGGCGGCCTCGGCGGCTCCGCCCTTATCCTGCTTTAAGGCCGTACGCCGGCTGCAGCTCCCGATCGTCAGAAACGCGGCTAAAAGAAAAACGCCGAGAAACATCCACAAGGTCTTTGGCTTTTTAAATAGGTTTTTCATCTCTCTCCTCTACGCCGTCCTATTTACCCGTTGGAGTGGGTGAAGGAGAAGCGCTCTTTATCTGCTGTTCCAGCTTTCGCTGATAGGCAACTTTAAGTAGTGCGATCGCTTGATGACGCTGTTCTGTCGTCAGCGGGATCTGCGTTGCAAGGACGACCGACATTGTGCCGGTCGGCTCCATAAGAAAATCATCCAACGTACGCCCGAAGCGATTTTGGACATCGACGACCGCGTCCGAAAGGTCGGGGCCGATCTTTGCCGCTGAATTCACTCCGAGCGAACTGACCGAATGGCATACGAAACATTTGTTCTGCACAAAGAATGCGCCGTCGCCCTCGAGCATCTCTTTCTCGCGTGCGATCTCCTCAGGCGTCGGCACATCGCGAAGCTGCACCCCTGAGATGTAGTGCGCCGGTATCTGTTCCTTTCGCCAGCTCATAACAAGAAGTGCGAGTGCCTGTGCGTCCTGCGACGAAAAGCCGAAGTTCGGCATAATGCTGTCCGGCGATACCATCTTCGGATTCTGGAAGTGCGCGACCTGCCAGGCAAAGACCGCATGCCTTCCGGTCAGGCGGCCGTAGTCGAATTGTTCGGTCGGCTTCTCACCTTCGAACGTAAGATCGGGGCCGATGATTCCGCCGCGGCCGTTTATCGTGTGGCAAGCCCTGCAGTCCTTCTCTTCGACGAGGTTCTTGGCAGTATTGATGTAGTCCATCCCCTTTGTCTCGCGGTCATAGCGATGACACGCGTTGCAGTTCATCTCCATCAACGCCTTCGAATTCTTGATCAGATACGCCTCGCTCACTTCCTGGCCGAGAACCGGTTCTTCCCAATGCTCGACATTGCCGTGTGCATCCGGAAGCGTGGTCGAAAAGCCCTGGCCTCCGTGGCAGGAAGTGCAGCCGTAGGCGGTCAGAGGATGCTTCTCAAGTATCCCTTTCGGATGTGTGCGGTACGGGTTCGGTGCGGTCTCGAGGCCCTTCCACTCGACAGCCTGGTGGCACGTGACGCATCGATCCACACGATCGAGATCTTTGACCCAGATCTGCTGGACACCGGTCGGGATCTGTTCGGCCCGTTCGGCGCCGAACTTCTCAGTAACGAGATCGCGAAACTCTGCTTGGTAATCCCGCCAATCCGTCGTGTTCTCACGAAAAAAGACGAATGCCGTCAGTACGAGCAGTGAAAGCCCCAGAACGTAAAGTTTGATCGCATCTTTGCTAAACATCTCTTATTGCTCTCCTTGCTCGGTCAGAATTTTCTCGGCGTCTGTTCCCATTCCTGCCACGGCATATAGATCTCCCAGAATGGCCGCGCATATATGTGCCGATGAACGTCAGGATCAGGATCGCCGCAACTATGAAGAGGAAGATCCGATTCTGCCATTTGCGTTCTTTCGGCAGCCATTTGCCGATCGAGCTCACGGGCGACTTATCGAAATACGGCCAGAGCACCGCCGCAGCGACGAGAACGCCGGGAAGGATGATGCCGCCGATCAAGGCACCGTTGATCGTGATGCCGCCGACCGTGAAGGTCGTGATCGTCACGAGTTCCTGCAGCCAAAGGAAATACCACGGAGCTTTTGCGGGGTTCGGTGTAACGGCCGGATTCGCTGCCTCTTCCAGCGGTGCTCTAACGAGCAGTGTGAGCAGGATCGAGATAAAGAGCGTCGCGAGCGTCACGACCGCAAGCCGAACCGTCATATATGGCGACGACGGCACTTTGTCCTTCTCGTCGTCGATCATTACGTTCTGCACATCGACCGCGGAACCGCCCGTGATCCCGAGCAGCGAGTAGGTCTTGCTCGCGATGGCAGGCTGTTCCTGCTTCTTTGCCTCCTCGTACCGCTTCTCGGTACACGCAAGGCCGCCGTCCTTTCGGACCCGCCACATGTGGTAGCTGACAAGTCCGAAGGTCGCAAGCGGTAGAAGGAAACAGTGCAGGACGTAGAACCTTATGAGCGTCGCCTGTTCGATCGTAGTTCCTCCGAGCAGAATGAACCGCGTCGGATCGCCGAAGACCGGAGCCGAACTTGCGATATTGGTCCCGACCGTGATCGCCCAATATGCGAGCTGATCCCACGGCAGCAGATATCCGGTGAAGGACAGGAGCAGCGTGATCAGAAGCAGCGCAACGCCGACGATCCAGTTGAGCGGACGATTCTGCCCGACGGCCTTTCGCCCATTCTTGAACGCTCCCGTCAGGAAGACCCTAACCATATGCAGGAACACGACGGCGACCATCAAGTGTGCAGAGATCCGATGAAGGCCGCGAAGGAACCAGCCGTAGCTTGTCGAGAATTCGAGGTCCTTGACCGAAAGATATGCCCGTTCGACCGACGGTACGTAGAGGAACATCAGAATGCCGCCCGTGATCGTCAGGATCAGGAACAGGACGGCCGAGATCGTCCCGAGCCAAAAAGAATAGCCCCAGGAAAGGCTTTCAAGACTGACCTTTGCCGGGAACCAATGGAGAAGGAAGTTTCGAACGATCGCATCGCCCGCTTCGCGCTTCGTTTCCGGTTTCCAGGTCCACGTGAGTTTCTCCCACATCGGCTTCAGCGCGAGTTTCTCCCGCATTGCAGTCAATAAGGATGAGCTGGCCTTCGTTTCCCCGATCTCTTCTGTCGCCATATTTATCTCTCGCTTTAGTGTTGGTCGTCCTTCTGCTTCTCAACCGGCAGGTTTTGAGCCCCGCCCGGCCGGATCTCGCTGTGCCTGATCTGGCGCCGAGGTTCGAGGTCCGTGCCATCAATCCCGCGGTCCCGATAGACGAGAGGAGTGCAGCGAGAACTAGGAACTTCGCTGCACCGGCCTTCTTTGCCGCCATCGAAACGATGCCGATCAACGCGATCGCTCCTGTGATCATCATCGAGATCATCGCGAAATATGCTGAATCCTCGTGTTCTTCGATCAGGTCGTGACTGACGCCCGCAAGTTTTTCGACAACTTCCTCGGCCGGTTCGCCCGAAAGATATACCGGGATCGTCACGGCCGCCGAAAAGATGAGCACGAGCAGAGCCAGCTGCTTAAGGTCATCGCTTTTTCGCAGATACGCATACAGGAAAAGCGGCACCACAAGGATCGAACAAATTACCGGGAAATGATTTAGGAATAAATGTAGATGAACCGGGTCCATAGCTTCGTCACTCCCGTCACACCGTAAGACGAAAATCCTGGCTGACCCTCGTCGCCTTATCGACGATCAACTGGCCGTCATCCGGTGAGACCTCAAGATTGAAACAGTCAAGGGGCCGAGGCGCCGGTCCCGCGAAATTCGTTCCGTCCCCGTAGTACTTAGAGCCGTGGCACGGACAGTGAAACTCGACCTGCTCCTCGATCTCCTTTCCGCCGACGGTCACCTTCTTCGGCTGATTGAGTTTCACCATCTTTACTGTGCAGCCCAGGTGCGTACAGGCCGCAGATATCGCATGAAAGGTGTTCTTGTCACGAAAAACGAACAATCGATCCGCCTCAAGGAAGGTTCCGCCGTCCGTGAATTTATCGAGCGAACCAAGCTTGAATTTTTGCGGCGGTTCGTAAAGGACGTTCGGAAAAAGCGAGCGAAGCATCGCGAAGGCCTGCCCGCCGAGAGCGACAAGCACTGCCGAGATCCCCAGCGATCTCAGCAGGCTGCGACGGCTCGGGTTGCGTTCGCCGAGAAGCTCGATATTCTTCGGCTTCTGGTTCAGCAGTTCGTCCGCTTCGCTCTGGGCGTCGAGAACCTTCGCTCTTGCCTCATCGAATTCGCTCTGTTTCTTCATAGTAGAAAACCTCCATCGTCATCGCATCGGTCGGGCATCGGATCGCACACAGCCCGCACCGGATACATTTATCGTCGTCTTTGAGCATTGCCGAAAGCGTAGTTTCCTCGGTAAATCCGCCGGCGGCGATCGCGAGCTCCTTTGTGCCTTCGGGAAGGTCAAGCGTGTCGAGGGAGACAAGTTTCAGGCACGATTCCGGACATACGTCCACGCACCGATTGCAGAGGACGCATTTCTGCGGATCGTAGATCGTTTGAATGTGACAGGCGAGACATCGCTCGGCTTGCAGACGCGCCTCTTCTTCGTCATAACCGCTCTCGACCTCGGAGATGCCGGTTCGGCGGCCGAGCGAGACGGTCGGCGGCGCTTCGCGTTCGCACTTTTCGTAGTCCTCCGCCATTCGGTATGAATAGGTCGGGATCTTCTCGACGCGAAGCTTGAAATGCGTCGTGCTGCCAGGCCCGCGAAGATAGTCATCGACCGAAAGAGCGGCCTGCTTTCCGTTGGCTACGGCTTCGATCAAATTCCTCGGCCCGAACGCCACGTCACCACCCGCAAAAAGCCCCGGTGAAGAGGTCGCAAGTGTCTTCGGATCTACCTTGATCGTGCCCGCCGGCGTGAGTTCGACGTTGTCTTCGGGTTTTAGAAATGAAAGGTCGGCTTGTTGGCCGATCGCAAGCACGACGGAATCAGCCTCGAGCACCTCGGTGATTGAATCATCGAATTCGGGATTGAAACGTCCTTCGTCATCAAAAACGCGGGTGACGCCGCGAAGCTCGACCTTTTTCAAGCGGCCATTCTCACCGATGAATCTGCGAGCAGAGCGTGAAGGATGGAACGTCACTCCTTCCTTGTGTGCTTCGTGAAATTCTTCCTGTCCCTGGGCCGTCCTCACGACGGGAAGCTCATTCAGGGCTTCGAGGCTGATCATTCGAACATCGGTCGAGCCCGACCGAATGGCCGAACGTGCGGCGTCCATCGCCGATTTGATCTCGCCGCCGGCCATTTCGCTGCCTTCGACATCGGCAGCATCGTCAAGGCCGCGTCGGAGAGCCATACGCGCGGCATCGAACGCGACAAAACCGCCGCCGATCACGAGCACTTTCTCCCCCAGATCGACGCGGTAGCCATTGTTGATGTTAAGCAGGTAATCGACGGCTTTGATGACCCCGTCAAGCTCGATGCCCTCGATGTTCAGGTCGCGGCCTTTCTGGACCCCGACGCTGAGGAACACCGCCTTGAAGCCCTGATCTCGAAGCTCGGAAAGGCCAAGGTCCGCACTGAGCGGCGTATTGAACTTGACCTCGACCCCGAGGCTTTTTACTTTTGCTATCTCCTTCTCGATGATCTGCCGCGGAAGTCGGAATTCAGGGATGCCGTGATACATCATTCCGCCCGGGATCGCCGACGCCTCGAAGATCGTCACCTGATATCCCATCAACGCAAGATCGTGAGCACACGAAACGCCGGCGGGCCCGGCACCGATGACCGCGACCTTCTCGTCCCGCTTCTGGATCCGCTTGCTGTTCTCGAGTATAGGCAGATGCCAGCGGATCTTGTTTCCCGCCTCGGAAGCCCCTTCAAAGAGAGCATTCTGGGTCGAAGGCTCCATCGATTCGACGCCGTATTTCTCGGTCACGAACCGCTTTAGCGCACGAATACTGACGGGAGCATCGATCCGCCCACGGCGGCACGCGTCCTCACACGGTGCGGCGCAGACGCGGCCGCATATCGAGGCAAGAGGGTTCGGCGAACGCGCGACCAGGTAGGCTTCCTTGTATTCGCCCTGCGCGATCAGCTGCACATAGCGGCCAGCATCCGTTTTGACCGGACAGGCCGCCTGGCACGGGATCATATTCTTCCAAAACTCAACATCCGGAATGATGGTCTTGAACTTTGGGTCGTTCATCGATCCTCCTTTCGATCCGTCGATCGCACTGCAGGGCGGCGACACACTTCTCGGAGCAGGAAGCGAGCTTCTGCGTACCACGAGTTGGCCTGGTTTTGATGCCGAGCTGAGCGCATTCAGGTAGAGTTCCCCTTACCGCTCGTTTCAGGAGCAAATAATATGCCGCAACGCGCACTGCGCCGGTTCGGATCGGGCGATCCAAAGAAAGGCGCGTTTTGACGTGGAAATTACTAAAGGCTTACAAACTTGTCCTAGTTTCGAGGCGAGAGCAGATCGATGCGAGGTGTTGAAAATCAACCAAAGGTGTGGAATTCTACACGGCCGATCTTCCGGAGCACGACGTTACTGCTTTGCGATCTTGCAGAAGAGATTCAGGAGTTTCATTTCGTTTACCGAGCCGGCGGATTCGTGTGCGATCCGCGGATCGGCGACCACGATGGCAAGACACTGCGCTCGAGAGATGGCCACGTTCACCCGATTCCGGTCAAGAATGAATGCAAGGCCGCGTGAGCCGTATTCGCCAACGCTCGAACACAGCGACACGATGCAGACCGGAGCCTGCTGGCCCTGAAGGCGATCGACGCTGCCGATACGAGCACCTTTCGGAAGGCGTTTCGTTAGGCGGATGACCTGCGCGTTGTACGGCGTGATGAACAGAAAATCGTTGAGAGCGAGTTTTGAGGCCTTGCCCGCCGAATTTGTGTACTCACGGCCTAAAAGTTCATTGAAGATCTCGACGACCCGATCGGCCTCGTCCTCGCTGGACTGCGTGTCGCCGTCGTGTATGACGGGCGAGAATACGATGCCGTGCGGCTTACGGATCAGCGAATGATCGTCAACTGCGATCTGCTGCTGGGCGCAGTCCGGGAACGCCGTAAGACGGCCCTCGTAAATGCTTTCGGAGATGAATTCGCAAACGTCCGGGTGCATTCGGCGAGATTCTCCCAGAAAGAGCCCGTGGCCGTCCGGCACGACCGGATGGATCACGGCAACGTTGTCATTGCTTTCGCTGACGTCTTTGAGCGCGTACTGCAAGGCCGAAAGGCCCGAGTCGCCCGGATGCTTTCCCTGCATCGGCTGCTCAAGCTGCATCTGGTCGCCAAGCAGAACGAGGTTCTTCGTCGATCGAAGGACGGAAACCGCGTTCGCTATCGAGACTTGGCCTGCTTCGTCAACAAAGAGGAAATCGAGGCGGTCGCGTCCGTCGTTATCCGCCCATTCATTACGGGCGAACAGCCACGCGGTCCCACCGAGCAGGGAGCGTCCGCCGCCATCCAGCCACATTGCCATTCCCTTTGAGCTACTGTTCTCAAAAGTTAAGTTCGGAAAACGCTTGCTGAGCTCGTCGTCAGTGTCGCCGCCGACTTTCAACACATCTATCGACTCGCCGAGCTCTTTCGCGGCAATGAGGCATTCTTTCTGGAGATTCAAGATCGCCTTGTGCGAGTTCGATGTCACGCCGACCCGCTTGCCGTTCTTCAAGAGCGAAAGGATCATTCGAGCGGCGGTGTAGGTCTTTCCCGTTCCGGGCGGGCCCTGGATAACAAGACAGTCGCCGTCCATCTTCTCGGCGATCCGTATCGCGGCATCGACCGCTCTCTCGCCATCCCTCTGGACGGCGTCGATGGGCGGCTTTCGCGAAAGGAACGCCTGCATCGGGGCAGGTAACGTTCCCGAAAGGTAATTTTCCCCGATCACAAGCAAAGCGGCGGCTAGAGAGCTGCTAATGTCGTCGGGTTTCTCGACAAGGGAACCTGCTGCGGGGAACTTGCCCCCAAAGGCAGAAGAATCCAAGGTTCCCTGGCTCGCCTTCAGCTCCATATCGCCCGTTGCATGGTCGAGCGATATGAGCGAGAAGTTCGTGTTGCTGTCGTGTTGAAAACAAACGGTTGACCCACCGCCGTCCGAGAGCTTACATTCCTGGGAAATATCGAATTTGTATCCTTGCGCAAGCGACTTTTTCTCAGGCCGAGGGTCGCCAACGGCCTCGACCTCTGCGATACAATCCGGCTCATCGCGAAGCTCTTCGGCGGGCTTTCCGATAAGGTCAAAGAAATGCCACCAACGAGGTTTCATTTCCCGTCGGTGATAACCCACCAGGTCTCCGAGGGTCGATCCGACCGGATCGGACTCACCACCGGAACGCAAAGCCGAGATCACCTCACTTTTCCGCCTCACGACCTCCGCAGATTCCGCTTTCTCCTCTTGAGGTTCATCAGGCCGTTGCGGCGCTGTGTACTTGATCCCGTTCGCATTGGCGGTCGCGTGCAGCCAATCGTAAAGGCCCGCCGTCGATTCGCAATCGACGCGATTGTATTCGCGAATATCGGCAAGGATCTTGCTTTTTCGCCAATCACCCGGCTCGCCGCTCTCGATCCAGCTCGCGTATTGGACCACAGAATCGACGGCACTTGCGACATTCTCGCCGCGAATGACGTTATAAAGATGCTCGACCTTCTTAAGCGAATAGCTCTCCTCGCCGATGCGAACGCCGCGCTTTACGATGCGGTAAAGATCGACAAAGACATTGTTCCGCAGCAGTTCATCGACCTCGCGAGCCCGCGTGTCGTGCCGCGTCATAAGGTTGCTGACCGCTTCCTTCTCGTAGTGTGCGTAATGATAGATATGAAGGCTGTCGTCGTCCTGCCAACGGGCGTACACCCAATCGATAAAGGCTTCGAATGCCTTTTTCTCCTGAGCTCGGTCGTGTGCCCAGAAGTCAACGAACTCCAACTCGCCATTCTTTCCTCGGATCGTATTCCCGAAAAGATACTCAAGGCCGCCGTTGAACGGAAAGCCTTCCATATCGAAGAAAACATCGTTCGGGCTTGGCTTCGGAAGCGCGTAAAGGCCCTGCGTCGTACCGTCCGCAGCCTTCGGAAGGAGCTCGTAAAGCGGCGGCGCGTTCACGTCCGTCTCACGAAGCTTTTGCGTCGCGCGTTGAAGGCGCGCCTGCGACGAAAGTTTCTCTACCGTCGCCGCCGGCATATTTGCGATCGAGCCCTTGAATTCCGCCAACTCCCCAAGTGTTTGAACACCGCTTTCGTGCAGCTTCTCGATCTGGCCGCGCGTAATGCCCGCGACAAAGCAAAGATGATCGCGTTCCCGCAGCATCTCATCGACATATTCCTGCCAAATGCCGTGGTCTTCCGCGAGTTCCGGTTCCGGGCGCGTCGAAATATCGCCGGTAAAGTTATCGTGAAGTTGAAAGAACCTTGCTTTCAGGTTCTCGTAGTAATGTCGAAAATCCTCGAACGCGAATTCGACCCGCTCAGGTTTTTGCCCTTCCTTCTTTGGAGGCCCGAGAATTATTCCGAAGTTCCGCGAAGGCAGTTCGCCGGTCGTCTCGGCGAACATTTCCGTATATGCGCACAGTTGGAGTATGAAATACGGCCGCGGCGTCCGCGCAAGCTTCGTATCCCAGATCTGGTAAACATTGTCGTCCCCGAGCGTAATGAAGTCTGCATAGCCTTCGAAACCGGCGCCGCGAAGCGCCGCTTGATAGAGAACTTCTGCCCGCTGCTCGACCGCGAGTTTCGTCTCCGCATAACATTCTTCGAAATTCCCGGCCGCACTCAGGTCCCGTACTTCTCTCTTCTCGCGATAACCTGCAAGGACCTTCTTTTCGTGTTCGTCGCCCATTTTCGCGAGCAGGTCGATCTCCGGCGAGGAGACCGCTACCGCGTCCGGCAGAATGCCCATCCGATGAGCGCGACTCATCCACGACGCGAATGGCGATCTCGAAAAGACGAGCAGATCGCTTGGCGAAAAGATCATTTCTCCGTTTTCTGCAAGTTTCATAGGCCGGGAGCGAGGTGAGAAAACCTACTCTAAGTTCGTTCGACTAATCTTCCAACAGACGGCCGCACTAGCGCAAGTCGCGGATGCCCGTACGATCCGGAGCAAGTCTCACCATCCGCCGTTGGTGTGACGCCGATTTTATTTACAACCTTATGCGCTATCTGATAAAATCGCGTTCAGTTCCATAGCGCGGGAAGTCTTGCAACCCAATTTTTTTGTTTTATATCTAAAGAACGGCAGCCGCTGACGCCGGCTTCTGCCGTCATTCCCCAACAATAGACGGCCGCACGGCTTCATTTCCCGGCGGAGGTATTTTCACAATGTTTAGAGTCATCATAGGTCGGATCTCCTTTTTGCTCATCCTCGGCGCCGTTTGTGCTTCCCTGGCATTCGCGGACACGATCAAGCTAAAGGATGGAAGCTTGTTCAAGGGGACGATCGTCAGCTTTGCGAACGGAAAGTTCACCATCGTTATGGGAACAGGAGCTCATCAGCGGACAATGACCTTCTCGGCTGACGAGGTCGAGTCGATCAAGTTCGAAGACGAGAGCGCGGCCATCTACAACTCCCAAAAGGACGCGAACGCCGAACCGGCGGCAACCCCAAGGCCGCAGATCAGTTCGCCGCGCGTCATTACCACCGACAACACACGGCCGGCGACCGTGATCGGCAGTTCGACGCGACCGAGCCAGCCGTCCAATGAAAGGCCTTCGAAACCGTCAAACACGGCCAACGCAAAGCCCATAAGCTGGACAGTAAAGGTACTTGCCGACAACACGGCGAACGGCTGGACAAATACCGGTTTTGTGGTCCGCAAGGGCCAGCGCATCCGCGTAACCGCCAACGGCACGGTCTCGCTTGGCAAGGGCAAGACGTCGTCTGCCTCAGGCGAACCCGATATCGACGATCCGAATAAGCTGCTCAAGAATGTTGCGACCGGCGCGGTCATTGCCGTGATCGGTGATGACAATAACGACTTCATCTACATTGGAGCTGAGCGAGAATTCACCGCGAGCCGCGACGGTGCCCTGTTTCTCGGCATCAATGAAGGGAACCTCGACGACAACAGCGGATCATTCTCGGCGAAGGTCGAGATCTTCCCCGAGGGAAATTAAAGAACGACGTTCTTCGCACATAAGTAATAAGGCCCGAGTCCTGCTTTCCTGCCGGACTCGGGCCTTTTCGCGAACGAGAAGATATCCGCTAGGCCATCCCTGCGAGCATCGCCGCACCGATCGCCGCCGCATTGGCGCCAAGCTCACCTTGAAGTATCTGTGTCGTCTCAAAGGCGGGTAGGAATGAGCGTTTCCGTGCACTTTCGATGATCGGTTCGAGGATGAGTTCGCCCGCTTCCATTATCGCACCGCCGATGATGACGCGTTCGATGTTCAAAAGATTGATCACGCTTGCCACCGCTATCCCGACATAATTCCCCGTCCGGTCGAGCATCAGCTGCGAAAAATCATCGCCGGCTTTCGCCGCCTCGACGATCATCGATATCGTCAACTCGCCTTCCGGAACGTCGGCGAGCGACGACGTGCTGTCCTGATTGACACGGCTTCGTGTACGACGAATGATGTTCGCGGACGATGCGATATCCTCGAGCCGATCTCCGCCCTCACGAACCGGAACATATCCGAATTCGCCGGCATATCCGCCGTGCCCCATCCAGATCTCGCCTTTTAGGATGAACGCACCGCCGACCCCGGTGCCAAGCGTTGCGTAAAAGATATCGCCTGCTCCGACACCGGCTCCTGTCTTGTATTCCGCCCATGCCGCTGCATTCGCGTCGTTAAAGATCGAAAAAGCAGCGTCGCTTTTTGCACGAAGAGCGGCCGCAAGGTCCAGGCCCGAGAGCTCCGCAATGTGGGTCGAATACTCGACCACGCGTCGGCCCGGCCCGACAAGTGCGGGCACGGCAACACCGACCTTGCTCCGCCGAACTCGCTTTGGCACGCCGCAATGAACGCCGATAGCTGTTCGACCGCCGACGCGTCATAGGACAACGAGGCAACCTTCGACCCGCCGACGACGCCGCCAGCGACGGAAACTGCACGCATCACGGTTGACGAAAGCTCGACACCGATGCACCGGTCAGCGGATACTTCTTCTTTGCTCATTGAATTCAACCCCTGAAAGACGAACGTTATCTGTGCTGGTATTGTTCACTCGCGATTTTAGGCACCCTTTTTCGCCGCTGTCAACGCAATGGCCGCCGCCGTCTCGGTTATATCTAAATAATCGCATCTTTTGACTTAAAAAGGCTTAAAACGATACTCTTCAAGCAGGGCAGCCAAGCAATGCTGTGCATCCGCACGAGCTGAATGGGCGTTTTGTCCCCTATGGAAAGTCATCTACTCGATATTATAGCGACCTACGGTGTTTACGCGGTCTTTGCTTTATGTATGGTCGAAGGTGACATTACCCTCCTGCTCTCCGGCATCCTCGCAAACAGCGGTTTTTTTGGCAACTACAGCTTTCTTAAAGTTTTCATCTTCGGCACGCTTGGTGCGATGGCCGGCGATTCCTTCGGCTATTTCTTGGGCTACAGGTTTCATAAAGCGGTCGAGGGCTACAAATTCTACCAGCTTACGCAGCCGCGAATCGAAAAACTGATCGACAAATTCGGCGGATTCGCTATCGTCATCTCCAAGTACATTTACGGCATTCGCGTCGCGATGTGTATGTTCTACGGCACGAGCAAGATGCCGTTCCTTCGCTTCCTAGCGCTTGACGCGATCAGCTGCTCGCTTTGGGTCCTGATCTTGAGCGGCGTCGGCTACTTTTTCAGCGGATCGATCAAAACGATCATCGGCGACTATGAAAAGATCGGCATCGCCCTCTTCTTTATCGTGATGACCGGCGTGATCGTCTTCTATGTCGCCGAACGATACTGGCTCTCGGACAAGGTCGAAGAAGCGAGCCCCGACACGGTTCAGAAGATCGAAGAGAAGATCCTCGCCGTCGAGGAAGCGGGCCTCGGCACCTTGCGCGATATCGGCGACCGCCTGCATTTCACCCGCGATCCGCATACGGAAGAGCTTCCCGATCCCGAACAGCGTACGACCCCGGAAAAGAAAACGACCCTTCCGCATTAGACTTCCATACTCCGTTTGTGTTTTTATTCATCATTTAACGCACCTATTTTCGTTCGAATATGATCATCGAAACTTCGGCCCCGACCAGAGTGGACCTTGCCGGCGGCACGATCGACATTCCACCGCTCTTTCTCTTTCACGAAGGCGCCGCGACCGTGAATTTTGCGGTTTCGATGCTGGCCCACTGCCGGATCGAGACCCGCGACGATGACCGCATCATCCTGCGCTCGATCGACCAAGAACGGACCGTCGAGGCCAGGCTGAATGATATAAATTCCCTTCGCGATGAACCTTCGCTCGCGTTGCTTTCAAAGCTCGTGTATTTCTTCCGTCCGTCGGTGGGATTCGAGATGACCACTCGGTCGGAGGCTCCGGCCGGAGCGGGCCTTGCCGGCTCTTCGACCCTGAATATCGCCTGCATCGCCGCCTTGAATAAGCTCGTCGGCGACCGCTACACGCCCGAGCGGTTCATCCCGATCGCGGCAAATGTCGAATGTCAGGTCATTCGTGTGCCGACCGGTTTTCAGGACTATTATTCAGCACAGTACGGCGGAGTTGCCGCGATCCACTTTGGCCCCGAAGGCATCCGCCGCGAAGGCCTTGATATCGACGTCGAAACGCTCGAACGCCGAATTGCCGTCTGCTACACGGGCGAGCCCCGCAACTCGGGCACGAACAATTGGGACATTACTAAACGCCATATCGACGGCGACAAGGAGATCTTCGAGATCTTTGACGGGATCCGCGACACGTCGCTCGAACTTCGGCAGGCTCTGCTCGCCGGTGATTGGGATGCGGCAGGCGAGATACTCGCAAAGGCGCATCCGCAGCGAAAACGCTTGTCGCCGCACATCACGACGCCGCATATGGACGCCCTGATCGAAGCTGCCGAAGCTGCGGGAGCGATCGCCGCGAAGGTCTGCGGTGCGGGCGGCGGCGGCTGCATCGCCTTCTTCACCGAGGACGGGAAACGCGCTGATGTCGAGGCCGCACTCGCCGCTCAGGATGGATGTCGTGTCCTCGAATGGAGGCCCGACCTCGACGGCCTCACAATGAAGGTCTCGGACTAGGCGACGAAGGCCTCGATCGAGCTTGTAAGCGACCGAAAGATGTCGCAGCCGTCGCTCGAACCGAGAAGGTCGTCGCACGCGCGTTCCGGATGCGGCATCATTCCGAGCACATTCCGGTCAAGATTCGTGATGCCCGCGATATTCCCGCGTGATCCGTTCTCGTTCGCACTCTCGACGACGTTGCCGTATTCGTCGCAATAACGGAACACGATCTGCCCGTTCTCCTCGAGCGACGAATAGGTCTCGTCATCGCAGGTATAGTTCCCTTCGGCGTGGGCGATCGGCAACGAAAGTACTCGTCCGGCCTCGATCCGGTTTGTAAAGGGTGAGTTCGAGGTCTCAACACGAAGGTTCACGTGCTTGCAGATGAAATGCAGCCCGGCATTCCGCCGCAGAGCTCCGGGCAGCAGGCCCGCCTCGCAAAGGATCTGGAAGCCGTTGCAGATGCCCATCACGAACTTCCCTTCCGCCGCAAATTCCTTGAGCGAGGCCATTACGGGCGAGAACCTTGCAAGAGCGCCCGCTCGCAGGTAGTCGCCATACGAGAAGCCGCCCGGCACGATCACGGCGTCGAACGACGAAAGGTCGGTCTCCTTGTGCCAGATAAAATCGACAGGCTGGCCGACGTATTTCGAAACGACGTGATAAGCGTCGTGGTCGCAGTTCGAACCGGGAAAGACGATAACACCGAATTTCATAGTTTGGGTCCCTCCGTCGCTAAGCTATTTGCCGTCTTCTGCGATCTCGACAGCGAAATCCTCGATCACCGGATTCGCAAGCACATCGCGGCCGATGGATTCCGCGGCCTCGCGAGCTTCGGCCTCGCCGATGCCATTGTTGAAGGTGATCTCAAAGTACTTTCCCTGGCGGATATCTGCGAGTTGCGTAAAGCCCAAAAGCTCGGCCGAATGGTGGATCGCCTTGCCCTGAGGGTCGAGTACGCCCTTCTTGAGCGTCACGTAAACCTTTGCTTTCATTTAATACTTTTTGTGGAACAAGTAATAGATTCTTACGCAAAATCTTGTATAAATCAAAGTCTTATGGTAACGTTCGGTATTCATAAGCTTTACCGGATCGTCCTCATTCAAAATCTCTAAGGAGCATGGTTTAGAAGGAATATGCAAAATATGTCGGCCGGCAAAACGGCACTCGGATTGGACAATAATGTTGGAGCCCTTATTTGTTACGTCGGAAATGTCGTCTGCGCTTTGGGCCTTATCTACAGCATCGTCGTCATGGTGACAGACAAGACTAACAAGTTACCTCGCTTTCACGCGATGCAGTCGATACTGCTGTCGGCGGCCTCGATCGTGCTTTACATTGTAGGCGTTATTCTAATTATGGTCATCGCAATGCTGTCCGCAGCGACCGGATCGAGTGCCATTGGCCTCCTCTCGTTCCTCGTTTGGCTGGTGATGATCGTCTTAGGACTCGGCCTGTTTGTATTTATGATCATCGCAGCAATAAAGGCTTTTCAGGGCGAGATCTACAAGATCCCGGTCATTGGGAACTTTGCTGAGAAGTTCTCTAGCTAAGCATCTAACGGCTCATCTCTTTCCGGCGATGCAGGGCAGCAATGCTGTCTCGCATCGCCCTTATATTTTGAGTCTTGCAGGTCTGGCGCGTCATCGCTCCGGAGGAGCGACAGCATGTAGCCCCACGTGGAGCGCCGCGGAACGTGGGGTAACGATCCACAACACAACCTGGAGGCGGCTTGCCGCCGACATACGCGATATCAGCCAAAAAACGCGCGTAAAGACCTTGTCGACGTTTCGGAGGTAGTATTTCAGATCGAAGACGCGCGCGATCTCTTCCGGGGAAAGCTGTGCGGTAATGTCGGCGTCGTTCTCGACACGCTGCCTGAACGTGCCGCCTTCGTCCCAGACCTTCATCGCGTTCCGCTGGGCCCAGAGGTATGCGTCCTCGCGCGTGACGCCCTTTTGCGTGAGCGCGAGAAGCAGTTGGCCGCTGAAAACAAGCCCGCCGGTGAGTTCGAGATTGCGGAGCATATTCTCGGGATAGACGACAAGCGTATCGAGCAAACTCGCGGCCTTTGCGAGGATGTAGTCGGCCGCGGCCGAAGAATCGGGCAGGACGATGCGCTCGGCCGATGAGTGCGAAATATCGCGTTCGTGCCAGAGAGCGATGTTCTCGAGGCCGACAACGGCGTTCGCACGCACCGTACGGGCCATACCGCAGATGCGCTCGGAAAGTATCGGGTTCCTCTTGTGCGGCATCGCAGATGAGCCTTTCTGGCCCGTCTTGAAGGCTTCCTGCGCCTCGCGCACCTCGGTTCGCTGCCAATGCCGCACCTGAAGGGCGATCTTTTCGAGCGTCGAGGCGATGATGGCGAGCGTCGAGAGATATTCGGCGTAGCGATCGCGTTGGATGACCTGCGTGGAAACGTCGGCGGCCTTTATGCCGAGCCGCTCACAGACGCGTTCCTCGACATCCGGCGCAAGGTGAGCAAAAGCGCCGACCGCGCCGGAGATCTTCCCGACGGCGACCGCCTCGCGGGCTCTCTCAAGCCGTTCGCGGTTGCGTATCATCTCGGAATACCAAAGAGCCCAGGTCAATCCGAAGGACGTCGGTTCGGCGTGGATCCCGTGCGTGCGGCCGATCTGCGGCGTTTCCTTGAACTCGAACGCGCGGCGTTTCAGCACGGCGAGAAGCGCGTCCACCTTCGCAAGCAGAATGTCGCACGCGTCGCGCAAAAGGAGCGCGTTCGCGGTATCGACGACGTCGCTCGATGTAAGCCCGTAATGCACGAACCGCGAGGCCGGGCCGATATTCTCCGCGAGATTCGTCGTGAATGCTATCACGTCGTGATCGGTCGTCTTCTCGATCTCGTTCACGCGTTCGACCGTAAAGGCGGCCTTCGCCTTGATCTCGGCGAGTGCGTCCTGCGGGATCGTGCCGTCCTCGGCGTGTACTTCGCAGACGGCGATCTCGACGTCAAGCCATTTCCTAAACTTGTTCTCAAGCGACCAAAGGCCGCCCATTTCGGGCAATGTGTAGCGTTCGATCATTTAGATAAGCCCTTTTGAAATAAGGAGTTCCGCGTTCAGCACTGCTCCGCCCGCGGCCCCGCGGACCGTGTTGTGGCTGAGGGCGATGAACCGATAATCGAAAACCGTGTCGGGGAACACACGCCCGACCGTGATCGTCATCCCGTTCCCCGCATCGCGGTCAAGACGCGTCTGCGGGCGTGTCGGTTCTTCCGAAACGACGATGAAATTCTCGGGCGAAGAGTGCAGGTCGAGCGACGGGAATTCGCGCATAGCCGCAACGACGTCCTCGAGCGTTGCCGGTTCTTTCAGATCGACGCGGACGGAGACCATATGCCCATCGACCACGTTCACGCGAAAGCATTGTGCCGAGACGGGGAAATCTGCGTATTCGACCGAGCCGTCCGCCAGTCGGCCGAGTATCTTCTGCGATTCGGTCTCGACCTTCGGTTCCTCACCGGCAATGTACGGGAAGACGTTATCCGTAATATCGAGCGACGGCGTTCCGGGATACCCCGCACCCGAGATCGCCTGCATCGTCGTCACAACGCAGGCCTCGACGCCGAATTTCCGATGCAGTGCCGCCAAAGGCGGCGCAAAACTCACGACCGCGCAGTTCGGATTCGTGACGATAAAGCCTTTGCCGAATCCGCGTTTCTCACGCTGCCGCTCGATCAGGGCGACGTGGTCGCCGTTGATCTCCGGGATCAGGAGCGGAATGTCCTCGTCCATGCGGTAGCTCGACGAATTGCTGATGACGGGATAGCCGGCGCGTGCGAACGCCTCTTCGGTCTCGCGTGCGACGCTCGACGGAAGGCTCGAGAAGACGATGTCGCAGTCGAGCGGAGGCTCGATCGGCGTAACCGTAATGTCTGCCACGGTTTGCGGGATGTTGCCGGGCAATTTCCACGCACACGCTTCGGCGTACGGTTTCCCCGCCGAACGGTCGGAGGCCGCAAGTGCCGTGATCTCGAACTGCGGATGGCCTTCGAGCAGTTGGACGAATCTCTGCCCGACGGTGCCGGTCGCACCTAGAATTCCTACACGATATTTCTTCACTTTGTTCTCTGTACCTTGTCGCCCGTCGGGCGTCGATCAACGCGCGAACGCTTCCTTCAGCCGTCGGACGCCCTCGGCCATCTTCTCTTCAGTATTGCAGAACGAGATCCGCAAAAACCCTTTCGCCTCATCGCCAAAAGCCTGTCCGGGAACAGTTATCACCCGATTCTGAAGGCATTTCTCTGCGGCCTCGATGTCGTCGCCGATCTCGCGGACGTCCAGCATCGTGTAGAACGCACCGTCGGGCGTGGTCGCCCGCATACCAAGCTCTCTTTCGAGAAGATCGACGAGAAACTCACCGCGTGCCTTGTAGATCTCGCGGGCATTCTGCTTGGCGGCTTCGGCCTCCGGCGTCCACGCAAGCAGCGAGGCCTTTTGCGTGATCGTCGAAGCGCAGACGGTCGTAAAACCGTGCAGCACCTGTATCGCATTTATCATTTCCGGATCGGCGCATGCCGCCCACCCGAGCCGCCAGCCCGTCATACTCAGGCTTTTTGACAAACCGCTTACGACGATCGTGCGGTCGTAATATTCCGAGGCCGAATGCGGGCGTTCGCCGAAATAAAGGTCGCTGTAGATCTCGTCCGAGATCAGGAAAACTCCCGTTCCCTTCAGACGGTCGGCGATCTGCGAAAGATCGGCCGGGCTTAGCGTGCGTCCCGTCGGGTTCGACGGCGAGATAACGACCGCGGCCTTTGTTTTCGGCGTTATCGCGGCACTAAACGCCTCGATATCGAAGCCGAAATCCTTATCGTGCGGCATCCGGTAATAGACGGGCATTGCCTCGGCGATGCGAACGCAGGCGTCGTACGCGGGAAAGCTCGGATCCGGCAACAGCACCTCGTCGCCGCGATCGGCACAGCAAAGCACGGCGGTCGTCATCGCTTCCTGCGAACCGCATGTGACGACGACGCCCGTCCGCGGCAAATTCAGATGCGGATACTGCTCGGCGATCTTGTCGCGCAATGCCGGCAAGCCCGGATGCGATGTGTAGCCGTTCTGTTCGTCGCGGGCGACCCTTGCGGCCTCGTCACGAATGAATTGCGGCGTCGGAAGGTCCGGCTCGCCGAGCCCGAAATTTATCGAATCCGGCAATGCCCGCTCAAAAAACTGCCTGATAAGCGTCGGCTTCAGGCCGCGCATCCTGTGCGGCAGGTCAAATTGTGTTCTTTCCACGGCTGGTTTCACTTTTCTTCTCGGCCGGACGTCCGGCCCGATGCGTCCTCAAGATCATCTCGAAGTTCACCGACCTCGATGTTGAATTCGCCTTCTTCCTGGGCAAGCGGATCCGCATTTACGATGCCCGCAAGCTTCTCGATCTCGCCAAGAACCTTCTGCCCAAGCCCCGAGACCCTCGAGCGGTCCTCTTTGTTCTTTTCCTTTGGTTCAGACATCGCTAGCCTCTGCTCCAAGTATATCGCAGCGGTGCGAGAAGCGCGGAATCGACCGTCATTCTGCGGCGGCGCCAAGCCGAGAATGAAATTTCACAAGATCAGCGGCGCTCCCCTGTTAGAACGTAAAGCGCGTGCCGACAGTTATCTTTCTCGAGGTTTCCGCAGAAGTGGGCATCAGAAACAGCGGAGACGTTTGGATACCGACAAAATGGACAGGATTGGTGTGATTGAATACATTCTCGACATTCCCGAAGAACCGCAAAGAAAATCTTTTCGACGGATCACCAATATCAAACCCGTCATCTGCCGTCGTAATAACTTTGAATCCCTTGTTCGAGTCCTTTCCTCGGTGGCCAAAAGATATCGTATAGCCGAGGTTGAGATCAAGCTGACTAAACCACGCTCCGCGGCGACTGTTTCTCGATACGCCTGCCGGTCTATCGTTAAAGACCGTGTCGCGATTATCATCATGGCCGGTGGTAAGAGAAAATGGCAGCGGCGAAAGGACAGTGTAATTCGCGTTTATCTTAACGCCTTTGAAGGGCCGCCAACCGAGATAGAACGTCATCCTATGGCGACGATCAAGGTCGGACGGCCCCCGGTCAAGCCTCAGATCGTAGTTGTCGGTAGGTAATCCATAAATACCGCTAAAGTCATTTATCTCGCTTGAAAGCGTGTAATTGATCGCGACATCAGCCTTTTTAGTTACCGGCCCGAAGAATCCGACCCTCACCTCATTGCGGACGGACGACCCCGAAGATTCCACGTTCGTGATCACCCCCAGATCTTCGTTAGGAAGAATGCCGTTACGCGGAGCGTTGATGTTGCGGCTGCGTAAAAGATGGGTTCCTCGCTCGAAAATATACTCGACCCTTAAGGTATGGGATGGCCCTAACCTTTGCGTCATTTGCACGGACGCACGTAAGACTTCCGGATTGCGAAGATCCCCGGCCTTTCGAAAATAACTCGGAGGCAGCTGTCGGCCGCTCGGAGCATTTACCGGATCAAAAGGATATATCGGATCGATGACGATCATCTCGGGCGGTTGGTCCGCACCTAGATTGACGATCCTCAGAAAATCATCAACCTCGAACCATTTGTAATAAATGCCTCCGCCGATACGGAAGGTCGTATTTCCGCTCTTTAGAGGTGTCCAGGCGAGACCCAATCGAGGCGAGAAATTATTCCGATCGCGAAGAGAAGTTTGGGCCTCATACCTGACACCGGCGCTTAGGATGATATTTTTCTTCAGCCTAAGATCGCTTTGAAAATAGAGTGCAGATCGGTCCTGGCGTACGCTTGCTTTTCTCAGACCCGACCGTTGCGAAAATATGGCGGGATGGCCGGATACATAGTCCGCGAGCGACCGAAAGATATATGTTCCGTTAATGTTCTCGGCCGATCGAAGGTTTTGGAACAATGTCGACAATTCGAATCCTACCTTCAGAGCAGCCTGCTTATAGCTGGTCGAAAGATTATCAACGACAAAAAGGCCGATCTTGCGTGTCCTTTCGAGATTGCCCGCCCCACCGGCCGAAAAAGCACCCAGTACCTTGAGCGCAGGCGATGAGTTCCGCGGACTCGTGTTGGAAGCTGAGACATCGAATGCTGCCCTGAATTCATTCAGAAAAGAGCCTTTGACGACGGACGTCGACAGGCGAAATTGATGTGCATCGGCGCCGATATCATACGCTCGCGAAGGCAGATCGAACCCTCCGACCCCAAGGCCGCTATTTGCACGCCGCGAATATTTATAAGTGTATTTCGCCGGCACCGTCTGCGTCAGATTATGGTTAATATCCACATTTACGGACGTGTACGAGCTCACAACATTTGTCGAGCCACGCAGCTCGCCTTGCGGGGTTATTGCAAACAAGTTGCTTGCGGCTTCGTTGCGGCGATCTAAAAAGTAAACGGAAAAATCAGCCTTATTCTCACGGATCGGCCCGCCTAGAAAGAAGAAGAGGTTCCGCGTCTGTTCGGGGTAGCGATCCGGAGAAAATGCGTTCCTCGCGTTAAAAGATCCGTCATTGAAATTGAACGACAGTGAACCGCTGTATCGGCTCGTTCCGACCTTCGTCGCAATATCTACATAAATATTCCCGAGGTCGTGATTTTCGGCGTCATAGGAGCTTCGAACGATCTTGATCGAAGCGATCTTGGATTTATCAGGCATATCGGCTCCCGAAAACCCGTCAACCCGAATCACGACATCCGATCCTCCGCCCGCGATCTGTTTAAGAGCCTTGCTTAGCTCTTCCGGATCATCGGGGAGTCGCTCGATCTGTTCTTTTGTTAAAAAATTGCTGAAGGCTCATCGAGTGCTTTTTCTTGCGGATCGAGCGAGACAACAACACTCTCATTCCTTTCCGCAACCTTCAATTGGATCCGAAGACGGTTGATCCCCGAGACGATCTTGACCTCATAACTCACCGGCTGAAAGCCTGCCACCGTGATCTCAAGCCGGTACAGGCCGACCGCAATATTTTGAAAATAAAGTTGACCGGGAGCGGAGGAGCGGGATGCGAAGCTTTTCTGCTTTTCGTCGATCAAGCGAGCAGTAGGTGCGAGGACAAGGTCCCCATTCTGATCGACCACAGAAACTTGCAAAGAGGCAGTTGTCTGAGAGTACGCCGCCAACGATGGGGCGAATAAACAAAGAAAAAATACGCTGGCAAGAACACTTTTGCGCATCGCGAGATGCTGTACTACTTGAAAAGATCTGCGGCAAAGGTCGGATCGAATTTAAGGCTTTTTATTTCATACGCCTCGGTTACTTCCCGGTTAGGTTTGTCGTTTATGCTTATCTGTTTTTCCAACTTAACGGTTGTTGGCACCAGTCGGCCGGCAAATCTCTCATAGTTCGAAAAATATTGCTTTACTGATGTGCTCTTTCCATTATCGGAAAACTTGTATGTCATCATCAGGAGCCGATGGTCCTTTTGGTCAAAATAAAAACTGTATGTCACACCGGCGACGGTGGTCGTGATAATGTCGGCTCTCTGATCTTTCGACTCTGCAACGCCGGCAAAAACAAAGCCATCATCGGGAGTTGCAAAAAAAGGCTGAAGAACAAAGGGAAATGTATTGATGAAAGCCTTTGTCCTAACGCTCGATTCGATCTCTTCTTTCGTGGGAGAACCCAGCGGAAGCACTAGCTTAACGCCGACTTTTCGCACATCGGCGTTCGAATAGACGAGCGCGCCGTTGAGCAGCTCGTTGGTCGCGATCCGAATATCAGAACTCTCGACCGGGCCGTTCGCCTTTGAAACGCCCTGATCCACCGTCTCTTTGAGCTTGACACGCTGCCCCTTGAGGTCAAAGCTGTCGTTAAATGTGCCGGTATCAACTACTGACGTGCCGTTATCGAGCTTGGTTATCCGAAGGATCGAACCTGAAACGGCAAGCCCGTCCGGAGCTTTTGTCACTTGGGCGGCCTGTCTCGCGGCATCGAGGACCGATCTCGCTCTCGCGCTTTTGTCAGTACTTTGAGCCAAAGAGCCGTAAGCGCCAAAGCCCAGGAGCAACATTAAACTAAGCACATTCTTTACATTCACTTGATCACCTCATTCGCCTTGAAGAAACTCAATAAACGCCCGATCGGCTGCAAAGCTGCACGAAGAGGTTTTTTCATCACGCCATCCTTGACGAGAAGATCCGCTGGAAAGTATCGAATCGAGAGTTCTTCGGCGACCTTACCCTCAGTATCTTGTAAAACCTTGAACCCTATTCCGTTAGACTTCCTGTAGGCGTCAATTGTTCCCAGATCTTCTTGCATAATTCCAATTACTGGTGCCCCATTTGGAAACTCCATTGCAGAAATCCTTTTGATCTCGGACTTGCAAGCGTTACAGCTCTTTTCAAGATACACATATAAGATCGGCTCGACGCGCTCGGCCGGAACGGATGGGAAGGTGAAATGTCTACCAACCAGCCTTGCAGCTTCCGCATCGAGGGTTGGTCCGTTTGTCGAAAGACCATCCGGAAGAGTCGTATTCCGGCTATTGAAGTATTGGAATGCAACAAACCCGACAAGGGTTACAAAAAATACCACAGCCGCCAACAAGAAATTGATATTTCTCCCCATTTGAAAGCACCTTTACAGCCTTTTGAGCCCAACCATACGACTCGTTAGAGTTCCACAATTGAGCTCAAAAGGGACAAACGCCTCAGTTACAAATATACGAGCAAACTTCGACGCAGGGATGTTCGTTCGGCCCGCACCCAGATGAACCCACGAGGGTGCAGACCTTTCCGCCAACAACAATTGTGGCGTCGCACGCCGGGTTGTTCGCCCAAACTGCGATAGTTCCGAAAGCCAGAACCACGCCGAGAAGACACGACGAGAGTAACTTACGCAGACACATAAAGCTCCTTTTGCGTTTTTCTATTTCGTGAGGTAGTCGTAAAGGCTACGCGCAATAGGATAAAAGAAAGATGGGCCACCGCCAAGTGCTCGATCAAAATGGCCAGCCTTCTCGCGTGTCACCAGAGCGAGAAGGCGGGTGTGGATCTACTTCGCGGCGAAGTCGATGAAACCGTTATGCGGGTTGGCCGAGAGGAGTTTGACGCGCACTTTGTCGCCGACGTCGAGGCGTTCTTCGCCGCGGACAACGCGGCCATCGACGGGCGGGCGAAGAATGCGTGCGAAAACGCCTGCCTTCGTGTCGCCGGTGACGATAGCGTCATATTCCTGCCCGATGTGATGCTGGAGGACGGCGGCGGCAATGATCTTACGCATACGGCGTTCGACCTTTCGGGCTCCCTTTTCTTGAAGGTTCGCATGCTCGGCGATCGCGTCGAGTTCTTCCGCCGTGTATGGCGGCGGCTCGTTCGCGACAACGGCCTTGACGATACGCTGAACGACGATGTCCGTGAATCGGCGGTTCGGCGCCGTCGAATGTGCATAGTCATTCACCGCAAGGCCGAAGTGGCCGCCCGCGTCCTCGCCCGGCCTTTGAACTACGCAGCGTCCCGCACCGATGAGTTTTATCAGCGAAAGTGAAAGATCCGGAAAGCGTTCGGGATCGGCCGCCTTCCTCCGCGCAAGAAAGGCCGAGAACGCCGGAAGATCAGGTTCGGACGGAAGCCTTTCGCCATACTCGGCGGCAATGCGGACGATGCCGTCCCAGCGTTCCGGAGCCTCGACGACCCGGCGAAGCGAGGCGACGTTCGAGCGTTCGAGGAATTCGGCCATCTCGACGTTCGTTGCGATCATAAAATTCTCGATGAGTTTGCGTGCGGCATTCGGCCGGATAGCTCGGATCTCGCGGACCTCGCCATCCTCGACCACAGCGGAGGATTCGATCGATTCGAAATCGAGCGCGCCTTTTCTCGCACGGTAGTCGCCAAGCCGAACGGCCGCGGCGTTCTGGAGCCTCAACTGCTCTTCGAGGCCGTCGATGCCCGCGACCTTCTGCGGAAGTTCTCCGCCTTCGAGCCAATCACCGACAGATTCGTAATCGAGTTTCGCCCGGTTTCGGACAATGGCTCGGAAGAACCGGCTTTCGGGAACGTCGCCGTTCTCCTTGACGATCATCTCGGCGACGACGGCAAGACGGTCCTCGCCCTCAAGGAGCGACGTGATGTCGGTCGAGAGCTCTTCAGGCAGCATCGGGAAGATCGTCGTTTCGGCATATACCGTGACGATATTCTGCTCGGCGCGTCGGTCGATGGGCGAACCTTTTTTGACGTAGGCTGAAACATCCGCGATCCCGACAAGCAGGCGAATGTCGCCGTTCGGAAGCTGCTCGGCCCACTCGATCTGGTCGAGATCCTTTGAGGTCTTGTTGTCGATCGAGGACCAGAGAAGTTCGCGGAAGTCTGAGGCATCGCCGCGAAGATCCTCTATACGCATCTGCTCTATCGCCGCGACCTCACGCGCGATCGCTCCATCAAAATCCGGATCGAAATCGTACTCGCGCATTGAATGAGCGGCTCGTTCATCGAATTGAGAGGCGGGCACATTATCGTTCATTATATTTTTCTAACGCAGGTAATCTTCGAGACGCGTTGCCGCGTCGGTTCGCGAATCGCGATATTTCACGATGATCGGGCAATAGACGGAAAGGCCGTTCGAGCGGCCGAACTCATTTGTGACCGCACGGGCGCCTTGTACGACGACCGCTCCCGGCGGGATCTCGAGCGAACCGCCTTCCGGCGCCTTTATGACGCGGTCATTCGGAAGATCGAAGACAGGCGTCGAACGCGTCAGTATCACGCCGCTTGCAAGAACGGCCCGCGTCCGCACGATCGTGCCTTCGTAAACGCCGGTGTTGCCGCCGACAAGCACATCGTCCTCGATGATGACGGGCGTTGCGTTCACGGGTTCGAGCACGCCGCCGATCTGTGCCGCAGCGGAAAGGTGTACGCGTTTGCCTATCTGCGCACAGCTTCCGACAAGAGCGTGACTGTCCACCATTGTGCCTTCGTCAACGTATGAACCGACGTTGATATACGCGGGCGGCATCACGACGACGCTCGGCGCAACATAGCTGCCGTCGCGTATCGCCGAACCGCCGACGACGATCCGCACGCCGTCCTCAAGCGACATCGGCCTCAAGGGAAACGTGTCTTTATCGAAGAATCGAAGCGTCTCGGCCGGGCCGGAAAGCTCGACCATCTTTCCCATTCGGAAACCGAGAAGAATTCCCTGCTTCACCCACGCGTTCGCATGCCAATTCCCTTCGGCGTCCTTTTCCGCAGAACGGATCTCGCCGCTGCGGAGCGCAAGCTTGAATTCCTCATAGACCTTGCGGTCGTCGGACGTAAATTCCGACCTCGCAAAAAGTGTTTCGATGCTTTCCTGCAAATTCATTGATCGATTAGTTTGTTAAAAAGCAAGCACGCGGCCTGCTGCCGGCCGTGCGAAAATGCGTCTCATTAACCGCTCACTACGGCTTGGACACCGCCGGCTTTTCGACGAGCCGATTATATTTCTTCAGGGCCTCGCGAAGGCGGTCGTGCGGCAGGGCATATACCGTATTGCCTTTGTAGCCGGTCATCGTGTCGGCGGCGACCATTGCGTTCAATATCGCTTCCTCGGTCGCCTGAGCCGTCGCCCAAAAGAGCATACTTATTTGGTCGTTCGGCAGCATACTGATCGTTGCAAGGCCTTGATCCTTGCTGAATTCGGCCGCGTTCGCTGTCGAGAAGGCAAGAAAGATGTCGCCCGAAGAATTCTCGCCGCGGCCGCCTACATTTGCGATCCCGAGCGAGATCCGCTGTGCCATTCGCTTAAGCTGGTGCGGCAGGAGCGGAGCATCCGTTGCCAGAATTACGATGATCGAGCCTGCTCCCTCTTCCGCACTCTTTGATCTGCCCGCGGTCTGGCCGCCGCGTTTTGCCTGAAGGTCCGTGATCTCACGCCCGACCGGAACGCCCGCAACCGTGAAGAGCGGACGCGCTCCGTAATTCGCCTGTACCAGAACGCCGACCGTATAACCGCCGAATCTCGCATTAAGTACGCGGGACGCGGTTCCTGTTCCGCCCTTGAAGCCGTGTGCGACCATACCGGTACCGCCGCCGACATTCCCTTCGGCGATCGGGCCGGCCTTCGCGGAATCAAGCGCTTGGAACACGTGCTCTTTCTTAACGTGAAAGCCGTTAATATCGTTCAGGAAGCCATCGTAGGTCTCTGCCACGACCGGAAGCGAAAGGTCACCCGAATAACCGCCGGCTTTGACGCGTTTGGTTCCCCATTCGATCACGGCATCGCGAACAACGCCCACGCTGTGCGTATTCGTTATCAGGACCGGTGAACCTAATCCGCCCGACTCTTCGATCCACGTCGTGCCGGTCATCTCGCCATTGCCGTTCAGCGCGTGCCAGCCGGCAAACACCTGGCCCGTGAAATCCTTCCCCTGCGGCAAGATGGCCGTAACGCCCGTTCGGATCGCGTTATCGCCCTCGCCGGAGATCAGCGTAACGTAGCCGACCTCGACGCCTTTGACGTCGGTTATCGCGTTATTCGCACCCGGTGTTCCGTCGAACGGGATGCCGAGGTCGCGAGCACGCGGCTTCGTCTGCGGAAAGGCGATCGACGTTCCCGCAAAGAATGTGAGCACGATGAGACACAAGGTTCTTTTCATCTCGAAAACTCCTGAATGCAAACGGCGGGCGTGCGAACGCACCGCGAAGCAAGGTCGAAGATCATTTCAGCTTTAACTCTTCGATAGCAGATCGAAGGGTTCTCTGCCCTGCCGAGCTCAGCGGCACGAGCGGCAGGCGAATGTTCTCTTCGCAAAGGCCGAGTTCCTTCATCACGAATTTGCACGGTGCGGGCGATGCCTCGACAAAATTCGCTTCCATCAGCGGCAGTATCTTGTAGTGGATCTTACGCGCGAAATGGAACGAGCCGTTCAGCGCGTGCTCGATCATCTTCGACGTCTCTTTCGGGATCTCATTCGAGCAGACCGAGACAAGGCCGTCCGCACCGAGCGAAATAAGCGGCACGGTCGTCGCGTCATCGCCGGAGAAAACACGAAAGTTCTTCGGCCGATGCCGCAGGATCTGCATTATCTGGGAAAAATTCCCGGAAGCTTCTTTTGTCGCGACGATGTTCTCGTGTGCCTCTGCAAGGCGAAGCGTCGTCTCGGCCGAGATATTCGACGACGTCCGCGAAGGCACGTTGTAGAGCATTATCGGCATTCCGCGAACGCTCTTTGCGACCTCGGAGAAATGGGCGAACATTCCCTCCTGCGTCGGTTTGTTGTAATAGGGAGCGACAACGAGGGCGCAGTCCGCACCGGCCTCGCGTGCCTTTCGCGTAAAGTCGATCGTCGCGGCGGTATTGTTGCTGCCGGTTCCGGCAATTACGTGCGCGTTCAGACGTTTTGCGACGGCGACCGTGATCCGAATGATCTCAAGGCGTTCGGCCTCATCCATCGTCGCGCTTTCGCCCGTCGTGCCGCACGGAACGAGCAGCTTTACGCCGCCCTTTACCTGCCGCTCGACAAGCTTCTGAAAGCAGGCCTCGTCGATCGAGCCGTCCCGCTTAAAAGGCGTGATCAGGGCAGTCGCACAGCCGCGCATCCAATCAAGTTTCATCGTCATAGCTTTTACGTTCAGTTACAGAAGAAGACAGATTATCACAGATGCGTGGGGCGCGTCTGATGGCGTTCGTGCCGCGGCGTCGGCCGGACGCAATTTGTGCTGCTGCAGGTGTTCTTTCGGCGCTATTTGCCCTCGCGGTCGAGGACGGCCGAGAACTCGAAGAAGCCCGTCCTGCCGACGATCCATTCGGCGGCAAGAAGTGCGCCGGAAGCGAAACCTTCGCGCGAGCGGGCCATATGTTCGAGCGAGATCTGATCGGCCGGGCCGTCAAACCCGAGGCGATGCGTACCCGGAATGTTGCCCGCACGGGTCGAGACGACGGGGACGCGCACTTTCTCTCCGGATCCGCGTTCCAACGCCGCCTCGGCGATCTCCTCGATCTTGAGCGCGGTGCCGCTTGGGGCGTCCTTTTTCCGGGAATGATGCTGCTCTTCGATGAAAGGCTCGTATTCGGGGAATTTTGCGAAAAGCTCCGCGGCGAAATCCGCGATGCGGTAGAAGAGGTTCACGCCGATCGAGAAATTCGCACCATAGACGCACGCACCGCCGCCATCATTGACGACCGCTTCGACCTCGCGAAGCTGTTCGGCCCATCCGGTCGTACCGACAACGACAGGCACCTTTGCAAGCACGCACGCCTCGACATTTCGCCGCACGCCCATTCCGTGGGAAAAATCGATCGCGACATCGCAGCCGGCGAGCTTCCTGGCGACCTCGCCCGGGAAAAGATTCCGGTCGCCCTCGTCGATGACGGCCCCGATCTCATTTCCCTTCTCGAGGGCAAGCCGTTCGACGAGCTTGCCCATCACTCCGTATCCGATTATCGCGATCTTCATATTGGCGGTGAGTTTCGCGGGCCTGCCGGCTGTCGTCTAGTTGGCCGCGGCCCACTTGTTGTCGGCTTCGTTGTAATCCATAAAGATCCCGCCGTCAAGCTCGACGCTCTTTATCGGCTTTGCCGAAGCGACCTTGACGGACGCCTCTTTCATATTCTGCTGCCAGATCGCGGGCGTCTGATGAAGCCGCTCGGACGTGCCGTCAGCGAACGTCACAACGACATCGACCGGTGCGGGAGCTCCGCCGAGGTTCTTGATCCTCACCGTTGAGCCGTCCGTACCCGAACTCACGTCGGCGACCGCATAGTCGATGTAGCTGTAGTCAAAGAACCACGCCTTCCAGAACCAATTCAGGTCCTTACCCGAGATGTTGTTGAAGCTAAAGAACATATCCCACGGCGTCGGATGTTTGCCGTGCCAGCGGTCCATGAATCCGTGGAGGGCGCGTTTGAATTCCGCGTCGCCGAGCAGATCTTTCATCGCGAGATAGCCGAGCGCCGAACGGCCGTATTTGTTGTTGCCGTAACCGCGGCCGGAAAGGACGTCTTCGGGCGTCATGATCGGAATGTCGGCATCCGACGACAGATTGGTGATCCAACCGCGAACGCGGAAACCCTTGAACAGTCTGTCCGCAAGGCCTTTGTCGAAGGTCGCCGAATTGAAAAGATACTCGAACGCGGTCGTCCAGCCCTCTTCCATGAACGCGTATCGCCGCTCGTTGATCCCCATAAAGAACGGGAAATACGAATGCATTATCTCGTGTGCGGCGACGAACTCCTGCATCTTCGGGTCTTCCTGCGCGCTGTCGTTCGCCATCATCGGATATTCCATATCGGCAAAACCGCGAAAGACCGTCATCTTCGAATACGGATACGGAACGCCCGGCCATTGCTCCGACGCAAATTCGAGCGACGTTTTGATGTACGGCACCATATTCGCGAAATTCTTCGAAGGTTCGTCGTATGCCGATTGGGCGCTTGCGCGGCGGCCGGTCTTTTTATCAACGACGAGGCTGCCCGCATCCCAGATGTAATGGTCGCTCACGCCGAAGGCGACATCCGAGACGTTCTCCGCCTTCCATTTCCACGTGTTCGTCGCATTCTGCTGAGTGACCTTGCCGGCCTTTACCTCATCGAGCGTTGCGACGTGTACGACGTCATCGCTCGTGAACGATCGCTTTAGGCGCTCGGCGATCGCCGGTTGAAGCACTTCATCGGCGTTCGTCAGGTCGCCGGTCGCCCAGACGATGTAATTCTTCGGAACGGTCACCTCAAGCGTGTAGTCATTGAAATCGCCGAAGAATTCGTGCGTAAGAGTGTGCTGAATGTTGTCCCATCCGTTCACGTCGTCATAGGCCGCAACGCGCGGATAAAAATACGCGACGTAGAACGTCGTCGGGTCGATCACGCCTTCGCGGCCGGATTCGAGCACAAGTTCGTAGTGCCATTTGAAGGAAAGCTTGACGGACGCACCGGAAGCCAAAGGCGTATCCAACTTAATGATGTTGTAGGTCATCCCTTTGCCCGGAATGAGCGGCGCCCACGGCTTCACTTTTCCGTTCTCGGAAAACTCGTCGATCTGGACATCTGAGGTAAGCTGATCCGCCGTGACCTCACGCTGACGCATCGCCTCGGGGGCGTGTACGTTCAGCTCAAGGCGAATGACCAGGGCCGAAAGCGGCTTCGAGCCGTTATTCGTATAGACGATGTCCTCTGAGCCGCTTATCGTTCTGTTCGGCGGCGAAACCGTCATACGGATATTGTGGACCGATCGATTCTGCGAATATTTCGGGCCGGGTCTTCCGTCCATACTGCGGGTGCCGTTCGCATACGCGAGCTTTACGTTCCGCGGCATAAATAGGTCTTGTCCGGCGCCCGTAACGGCAAATACAAATAAACAAAGTAGAAATACGAATGATCTTTTCATTGAATTGGTTCTCATCATTGGAAGATAGTGTCGGATGGTAATACGACACTCGATGAAAAAAGTTTGCCGCCATTACCGCGCAAGCAGGGCCTTGGCGAGATCGACATAAAGATCGACGGCCGTTTCAAGATCTTTTTTAAGGACGAACTCGTCCTTTGTATGCGCGACAAGGATCGAGCCCGGGCCGATCAGAAGCGGCTGTCCCCAATTCGGAAGATGCGGGATGTCGGTCGTGAATCTTACGACCTTTTGCTTGAATCCATCGACGGCAAGCATCTTCACGGGTTCGCTCGCCGACAAGACCTCGACCTCGCCGCGATCGCGGACGATATTGCGGATCGCATCCTCGATCGGTTCGCGTTTTGTCGTCAAACGGATCGCAAGTCCGGCCTCGGCCGCCGGAGCGATCACGTTCAATGCGAGGCCGCCCTCTATCGTGCCGATATTCACGGTCGTCTCGCCGAAGAATTCGTCATTCGGCAGGCGCGTATGCCGAACGTCCTCGAGAATGTCGAGCAGCTTTTCGATCGCCGATTCGCCTTCCTCCGGGTAAGCAGAATGTGCGGCCTTTCCCGCCGTTTTGATATTCAGCCGGAAAGTTCCCTTCGACCCGATCGCAAGCTCGTTGTCGGTCGGTTCGCCGTTGATCAGGTATTCGCATTTTGCCGCTAGCGGATGCAGATTTGCGGCCTTTGCACCGGTCGAAGCACGCTCTTCCTCAACGGTAAAAAGCAGGCCGATATCCTCGACGCCCTCGGCACGCAGCCGCTCCGCCGCAGTGATCTGTGAGGCAATAATGCCCTTCGCATCGCAAGCCCCGCGGCCGTAGATCCTTTCGTCATCCTCGGTCGGCGGAATGTACGGCGGCACCGTGTCCATATGTGTCGAAAGCCAGACCCGCGGCGTGTCGTTCAGCGTCGCAATGACATTAAACTGACGGAGCGGGGACACTCCTGTCCCCATTTGTTCTTTCTCCGCACGGAGCGGGGACACTCCTGTCCCCATTTGTTTATCTTCTTTAGATGAGGACGAGAGCGTCCTCGCTCCTGTCCCCATTGATTTATCTTCTTTAGATGAGGACGAGAGCGTCCTCGCTCCGGGCGAGAGTGTCGCCGCTCCGGCCTCCTGCAGCTCTACCGTCCACCCAAGCGACCGCAAATGATCACCGAGAAAGACCCCGACGGCCTCCTCTTCGCCGGAGGTCGAAGGGATCGACATCAAGGCCTTTGTCAGTTCGAATAAGTTCATTTTGTAAGATCACAACTTTCGCTCTTGGCGTTCACCTTTTCCGAAAAGAACGCCTTATGCAGCTTTCCGATCACTGCCGCCGCGTCCGACTCGCGAACAACGAAGGTCAGATTCACGGCCGAGGCGCCGTGCGAGACGAGCTCGACGTGGACGTCGCTGATCGTATTGAATATCTTCGCCGCAAGTCCCGTCGAGGCGCGCAGGCCTTCGCCGACGACGCAGATAACGGCGTAACCGCCTTCGACCTCGACCTCTCCGATGCGCGAAAGGTCTTCGACGACCTTATCGATATTGTCAGGCTTATCGAGCGTGAGTGCGACGGAGACCTCGGACGTTGAGATGACGTCGATCACCGTCCTGTGCCGATCGAAGACCTGGAACACCGCGCTCATAAAACCGTACGCGCCGAGCATTCGTGCGGACGTGATCCGTAGGATCGAGATATTGCTTTTGTGCGCGATCGACTTGATCTTGTTCGGCACTTCGCCCGAATCCGCAAGCACCATCGTGCCCGTAAGCTCGGGCTCGGACGTATTGCAGACGCGCACCGGGATCGCGCTGTCCACTGCCGGCTTGATCGTCTTCGGGTGCAGCACTTTCGCACCGAAATACGCGAGCTCGGCGGCCTCTTCGTAAGAAAGAACGGGCACGGTCGCGGCGTCGCTGCACACGCGCGGATCGCACGTCATAACGCCGGTAACGTCCGTCCAGATCTGCAGTTCTGCGGCTCCCAATGCGGCCGCAACGATCGCCGCAGAATAATCCGAACCGCCGCGCCCGAGCGTCGTCGTCTCGCCGCCGCGATTCGCCGCGATAAAACCGCCGAGGACCGGTACTTCGCCGTCCTCGATCAAGGGCGTCAACTCGATCTTTACGAGTTCGTTGGTCTCGTCGATGATCGGCTGGGCCGCTCCGAATTCGTCGTCGGTGACGATCAGGCGGCGCGAATCGACGGTTCGTGCGCGTATGCCTTTCGACTTCAAGGCCTCGGCAAGAAGCCGCGAAGACAGCTGCTCGCCGTACGAGACGATAGCGTCCTTCAGCATCTGAAGCGGAAGGCTCCTGCGTGCGGCACGCGTAAGAAGATCTTTGATCTCCTGGCGGGCGAGCCGAAGTTCGTTGTGAAAAACGTTCTCTGCATCCGACGGAAAAAAGGCTTCCGTGATCTCGACATGCCGTTCAAAATGCGGTTCGAGCGACGCGACGGCGTCCTCAAGGCGGTCGCGGCGTGCCATCTCGAACGCGGCAAGCAAGGCATCCGTAACCTTTGTCATAGCAGAAGTTACGACCACCGGCTTTCGATCGAGCTGGTTTGCCACGATGCCGCAGACACGCTCGAAGGCGGCAACGTCGCCGACCGACGTGCCGCCGAATTTCATTACGACAGGAAATGTTGTTCCGCTCACCTTAGTAAAAAAGTAAATTAGACGCGTCTCTTCTGCAATCTGCGGTCAAGAAAATCTTATGGCTCGCATAACCGCACGAGACAGCTAAAGGCCGGCACGCGGCAGAACATTGCCCCGAACCGGCCCGCGAACCCCGTGACGCGAATCTGCATATCAACTACAGCTTGCCGCGAATCGGCGTTCATCACGCGGATGTTCGGCCGGCGCCGCCTCCGCGTATTCAAGCCGATCGGGCGACAAAATATGCCGCAGGATCGAGCTCATCGTTCCCGGTTCCGAAAGGAACGCATCATGGCCCGCCTCCGAGGCGAGTTCGTGATAGCGGGCATCGACGCCGAGATCCGCCAGTCTCACGGCAAGCGCCCGAATATCGGCCGGCGGGAAGAGCCAATCCGATGAGATCCCGACGAGCGAGACCCGAGCGCGTATCTTCAGAATATCCTCGTCCGTCAGGTCAAAAAGATCCATTGCTTTCGTCAGAAGCTCGTAACTTTCAAGCTCGAAGCGTTTTCTGAACGCCGCACCTTGATGGTCGAGGTAGCCGCCGACATCAAAGCGATGCTGAAAACTTTTCGCCGGATCTTCGCCGTTCCGATTCGGTTTGCGTCCGAATCTGTCGTCGAATTGCCTCGGGGATCGATACGAGAGCAGGGCGATCTTCCTCGCGATGTCGATATCGCCGCGCGCAACAGCTTGCCTTTGGATGTGGTTCAGGGCCAAGCCCATCGCCGAGAGCGGCGCGGCCGCGATCGCGATCACCTCATCGGCCCCTTGCGGAAGATCGACCGCGAACTGCAATGCGAGCATACCGCCGACGCTGCCGCCGACCACGGCCTTGAAGCGTCCGATGCCGAGATATTCCATCAAGAGCGACGTCGAACGGACGATGTCGCGGGTCGTCACGATCGGGATCTCGCGGCGTGAGCTGCGGCGTTTCAGGTCCTTTGCGCTCGTCGAACCGTAGCAGGAACCGAGATAGTTCACGCACACGATCGCGTCCTTCTCGGGGTCGAGCGCGCCGCCTTCTTTTAAGACGCCGTCCCACCATTCGTGCACGCGGGCCGAACCCGTCAGTGCATGAAAGACGAGCACGGCGTTCGATCTATCGGCGTTGAGCTTGCCGTAGATCGCGGTGCGAAGTTTTATTTCCGTGAGAACCTCTCCCGACTCGAGCTCGAACGGCTCATTTAACAACAGGTCTATCTCAAACATTTTCATTCACTCCTTTCCGGCTGCAAGTTCGGGAGGCGGCGTTCTTTCCTTTTCGGAGAATGCCCCATATAACGCCGCTTCCCGGCCCTGCATCCTTCGGCTAATTCGAAGCCGAATTCACTGCCTCCGCCGATAGATCAAGGGCTTGATCTATGTCCGCAAGTATGTCGCGTATGTCCTCGATGCCGACCGAGAGTCGGATCAGGTCGGGCGTCACGCCGGTCGTTCCCTGCTCCTCGGGACTTAGCTGCTGGTGCGTCGTCGAGGCCGGATGGATCACGAGCGATTTCGCATCGCCGATATTCGCAAGCAGCGAGAACAGCTTCACCGAGTTGATGAAGCGCTTTCCGGCCTCGAAGCCGCCCTTGATGCCGAAGGTCACGATCGAGCTCGCTCCGTTCGCAAGATACTTGTCTGCTAGTCCTTTGAATTTGCTCGACGCAAGCTTCGGATAATTGACCCACGCAACGAGCGGATGCTTTTCAAGATGCTCCGCGACCGCGAGTGCATTTTTGCTGTGCCGTTCGACGCGAAGCGGCAGAGTCTCCGTGCCCTGCAAAAGCTGCCAGGACGAGAACGGCGAAAGCGCCGCACCCGTGTCGCGCAGGCCCTGAACACGGGCCTTGATAATGAAGGCGAGCGGCCCGAAGGCTTCCGTGTACGAAATGCCGTGATAGCTCGGATCGGGTTCTGTGAACGCCGCGAACCTTCCGCTCGCGGCCCAGTCGAACTTGCCGGCGTCCACGATCACGCCGCCGATCGTCGTGCCGTGTCCGCCGATATATTTCGTCGCGGAATGGAGAACGATGTCGGCTCCCCATTTGATCGGGTTCGTTAAGGCCGGCGAAGGGATCGTGTTGTCGATAATGAGCGGCAGGCCGTGCTTGTGCGCGATCTCGGCAAGACGCTCGATATCGATCACGTCGAGCTTCGGATTGCCGACCGTCTCGGTATAGATCGCCTTTGTGCGGTCGTTGATCGCCGCCTCGATGCCCTCGTAGTCGGCTCCGTCAAGGAAATGGAACGTGATGCCGAGCTTCGGCAGCGTGTGGTGGAAAAGGTTGTACGTGCCGCCGTAAAGCGACGTTGTCGAGATCACTTCGTCGCCCGCACCCGCAAGCGTCAGGATCGCGAGCGTCTCGGCGGCCTGTCCGCTGGCCGTTGCGAGGGCCGCGGCCCCGCCTTCGAGAGCGGCGATACGTTTCTCGAAGACGTCGGTCGTCGGATTCTGAAGCCGCGTGTAGATGTTGCCGAATTCCTGCAGTGCGAAAAGTTTCGCCGCGTGATCCGCATCGTTGAACGCATACGACGTTGTCTGATAGATCGGGACCGCCCGCGAATTTGTCGTCGGATCGATCTCCTGCCCGCCGTGAACGGCCAATGTGTCAAAGTTGAATTCCTGTGTGCTCATTTTTTATTTTCTCCTTGATTTTTTTGCTGTGTGTCGATCGCATTCCTCTCTGCCGTTCACGCCGCTTGCGAACAACGAAAAAAAGCCCTCGTGCTAAAGTGCACGAGAGCTTTCCTTTGGATCCTCGTTGTTCTTTTGGTGATCCTTTAAGAGATCACCTCAGACGCTTTAGCAGTTTTTTTTCGTGGAGCAAGTTGCCTTAAATCGCCACGTTTCTTTAGTTTTCATTCCCGCTCTTTCATGCGGGCTGCAAACCTCAAGCAAACGTATGAGCGATGCCGCTAATGCGACAACAGCACATACATTTATGTTTGAGCGAAATGCTAATCATCTTATCGCTCGGGACAATTCCCCGAGTGAATTCAACCTAACGCATCGGATCGCCCGGTGTCAAGTCGCTTCTACTTAACCGCACAGGACCGAGCCACCGTTGATGTTCAGGACCTCGCCGGTAATGTGCCGCGACCAGTCCGAAAGCAGGAAGCAGATCGAGAGCGCGACGTCGTCCGTCGTCGCCATACGCCTGAGCGGGATCGCTTCGAGCACCTGCCTTTCGTATTCTTTATCCTCAAAGACGGGCCGCACCATCGCGGTCTCGATCCAGCCGGGAGCCACGCAATTGACGCGGATCTTCGGGCACAATTCGCTCGCAAGCGCCTTTGTGAACGAGATCTGCCCGCCCTTCGACGCGGCGTAATTCGAGTAATTCGCCTCGCCGCGTTGCCCGGCCGTTGATGACACTAGCACGATCGAGCCCGACGGCTGCTTTTTCATCGCGGGAACGCACGCCTTCGTCATCGCCCACGCGGATTTGAGGTTCGTGTTCAGCACCTTGTTCCAAACCTCCTCATCCATCTCCTCGATCGGCGCTCCTTCCCAAATACCGGCGTTGCAGACGAGCAGATCGATGCGGCCAAAATTCTCCAACGCCGCTTGCGCAACGGCCTTTGCACCCGCGAACTCTGAAACGTCGGCCGCTATCGTGATCGCGTTAACTCCTTTCCCTGCACAAAGTTCCGCGGTCTCGGCCGCCTCCGCGGAGTTGGAGAGATAGTTGATCACGACGTTCGCACCGCCCTCGGCAAGCCGAACGGCCGTCGCACGCCCGACACCCCGCGACGCTCCCGTCACGATCGCCGCCTTTCCTCGGAACAATGTCGCCGGCAGTTCGACGCCAACAGGCAGTTCGTTCATAAATTCTCTCGTGTTAGCATAAATGTAATACAGCTCGTGAATTTGGCAAACTTGATCGCTTTCGTTGCCAGCTACTGTCGTGGGACCGTGTACGGGCAAGCGAACATTCTGCCCGCACGTTCCTGGCTTTATTTTTGAGCGTTTTCGCCTTTTTATGCAGGACACAAATCTCCTAAAGGATCAGCAGGTCGCCTGGACGCCTACGCCCGAGGTCATAGAACGCTCGCGGCTGATGCAATTCATGCGGCAGGTCGGCGTCTCGACGTGGCAGGAGCTTTACGCCTTTTCCATCGCCGACGTCGAGAAGTTCACGGCCGAGTCTTGAAGTTCCTCGACATTCGTTTCGACCCTCCATACGACAAACTCCTCGACACATCTAACGGCATCGAATTCCCGATCTGGTTCTCCCGGAACCGGTCTCGGAGCGGGGACACTTCGGCTCGGAGCGGGGACACTCCTGTCCCCATGAGTGCGACGCACGAAAAAGAAGTTGAGATCGAGGACAAGAGTGTCCTCGCTCGGCCGGCCTGAATATCACGACGATGTGCCTCGACCGCTGGCAGTCCGGCGAAGCCCGCGAGCGGCCCGCCGTCATCTGGGAAGGCGAGGACGGCGAGGTCAAAACCGCGACTTACGCCGACCTGCTCGACCTTGTCGAACGGTGTTCCGCAGGTTTGCGGTCAATGGGTTTTGCAAAACCGACGCGATCGCGATACATCTGCCAATGACGATCGAGACGGTCGCGGTTCTACTTTCGATCAACCGTATCGGGGCCATCGCGATGCCGCTCTTCTCGGGCTACGGCGTGGACGCGATCGCTTCGCGCCTGAACGCGATCAAGGCGAAGGCCCTCTTTACCTGCGACGGATTTCCGCGTCGTGGCAAGTTCTACGATGCATTTTCGACCGCGAAGGCCGCGGCCGCGAATTGCGAGTCGATCAGCAAGATCTTCGTCCTTAGGAACGGCGAGAATATGATCGACGATCAAGGCCTCCCGAAGGCTATTGTGAATTCGCCGAGCTTCTTCCCGCGAACGGCCGCAAGGGCAACGCCGAGCCGACCGCGGCCGAAGACCCGCTGATCATCCTTTACACGTCCGGCACGACCGGCAAGCCGAAAGGCATCGCTCACACGCACGCAAGTTTTCCTATAAAGGCCGCTCAAGATATGGCCTTCGGCACCGATGTCGGCGAAGGGACACGCATCTGCTGGTACACGGACCTCGGCTGGATGATGGGCCCGTGGCTCATTTACGGCGCCCTCATCAACGGCGCGACTATCTGCCTTTACGACGGTGCGCCCGATCACCCGACGCCCGAACGAATGTGGGAATTCTGCTCACGCCACAGCGTCGAGGTACTCGGCATCTCGCCAACGCTGATACGCTCACTCGCCGCTAGCGAGGGCGCCTCAAGCTCCCCTCCTTACGAAGGAGGGGTGGCAGCGGCCTCCAGCGCCTCAAGCTCCCCTCCTTACAAAGGAGGGGTGGCAGCGGCTTCCGCTGACGGGGGTGGTTCTCTCGTCAACCGATGGATCTTCGTCTCTGGAACTGCAGCTAGAGAACCGCCCCGTCGCCGAAACGGCGACACCCCTCCTTCGTAAGGACGGGAGCTCGCTTCGGATTTTGGCGTCGACGGGTGAGCCGTGGAATCCGGGGCCGTGGTGGTGGCTCTTCAACGAGATCGGCGGCGGGCGGCTGCCGATCGTCAACTATTCCGGCGGCACGGAGATCGCCGGCGGCATCCTGATGGGCAATCCGATCCTGCCGATCAAGCCGTGTTCGTTCCCTGCGCCGTGTCCGGGGATGGACATCGGCATACTTGACGAGAACGGCGAACCGGTCGAACGCGGGCAGGTCGGCGAGCTCGTGATCCGCCAGCCCTGGATCGGGATGGCACGCGGTTTCTGGGAAGACAACGAACGCTACCTCGACGCCTATTGGCGGCGTTTTGAAGGCATCTGGGTACACGGCGACTGGGCGATGGAGGACGAGGACGGCTGTTGGTACATTCTCGGCCGCAGCGACGATACTTTGAAGGTCGCCGGTAAGCGCGTCGGCCCGGCCGAGGTCGAAGGAATGCTCGTTTCGCACCCTGACGTCGTCGAAGCCGCGGTCATCGGCGTGCCCGACGAGATAAAGGGCACCGCTATGGTCGCGATCGTCGTCCGCACCGCATCCGGCATCGAAGATGCCGAACTCGCCCGCGATCTAAAAGCCATCGTCGCGCGTGAAATGGGCAAGCCGCTCGCTCCTTCCGCGATCCATTTCGTTGCGGCGCTTCCAAAAACGCGGAATGCAAAAGTGATGCGCCGCGTGATCCGTGCCGCGTATGTCGGCGAAGACGCAGGCGACGTCTCGTCGCTCGAAGACCCGAACACGATCGACGCGATCCGAAAATTGAATGATCGATAAGAAACTCACCCGCTATCTATGGCTATCGATCGCGGCGGCCATTGCGACGATCTCGCTAAAAGCGGGTGCGTATCTCTACACGGGCTCGGTCGGGCTGCTCTCCGATGCGCTCGAATCGATCATCAACCTTATCGCCGCCGTCTTCGCACTCTGGATGCTCACCGTTGCATCTCGGCCGCCGGACGAAGGCCACAATTTCGGACACACGAAGGCCGAATATTTTTCCGGCGCGCTCGAAGGTTCGCTCATCGGAATGGCGGCGATCAGCATCGGCTGGGCAGCGATCGAGCGGATGATCTCGCCGCAGCCGCTCGAGAATATCGGCATCGGCATCGCGATCTCGGCAGCAGCGACGGTCATCAACCTCGTCGTCGGGCAGATCTTGATCCGCAGCGGACGCACCCATCGCTCGATCGCGCTCGAGGCCGACGGACGGCATTTGATGACCGACGTCGTCACCTCGATCGGCGTTATCGCGGCGGTCATCATTGTCGGCGCAACGGGCTGGCTCATACTCGATCCGCTGATCGCTCTCGCCGTCGCCCTGAACATTCTCTGGACGGGTTATCACGTCGTAAAAAGATCGGCCGAAGGGTTGATGGACGCTTCCGCCTCGGACGAAGATATGGCGAAGATAGTCGCCGTTCTTGACGAGTACAAGGAGAAGGCCGGCATCGACTATCACGCCCTTCGAACGCGCGTTGCAGGCCCGCGGATATTCGTCTCGGTACACGTGCTTATGCCCGACGAATGGACGATCCAACGCGGCCACGAACTCGCCGAAGAGATCGAATCCGCGATGCGCTCGGCCGTCCCGGGCGTGATCGCATCGACGCATTTAGAACCGCTTGACGACCCGCTCTCGATGGCCGATATGGATCTCGTATGAAGAAGGTCACGCTCTACACCATCGGCCACGGCAGGCATCCTTTCGCAGCTTTCCTCGAACTCTTGCGAAGTTTCGATATCGAGTTCGTCTGCGACGTGCGGACGAATCCGCGTTCCCGCTGGCCGCAGTTCAACCGGCTCGTCCTCGCCGAATTGCTTGGCGAGAACGGTATCGGTTACGAACACGTCCCCGAGGCCGGCGGACGCCTTCGGCATACTCCCGACGAGATCGAACGCGGGCTCGGGCGCATCATCGAACTTGCCGCCGAGAACACCTTGGCGATGATGTGTTCGGAATCGCAGCCGCTCACCGCCCACAAGATCCCGCGTGCGAACTGCCATCGCGTCGGGCTGCTGTCGCCCGCGTTGAAGGCGAAAGGAGTTTCGCGCATCATTCACATACTGCCCGACGGACGAACCGCCGAACTGGACGAATCACAGGTCCCTTCGATCTGGTGAAGTTTTTTCCGAGACCGCATTTTCCAAAAATGATCGAACGCCTTGGCCCAATCAAACTGCGACGCGCCGTTGCCGCACTTGCCGACGCGCATCCGGAATTCGGCCGCGTGTTTTCCGAGCACGGCTTTCCGCCGCTTTGGGACCGCACGCCCGGATTTGCCACGCTGCTTCAGATCATTCTCGAACAGCAGGTCTCGCTCGCCTCGGCAAAGGCCTGTTTTGACAAGTTGGAGCGGAGGCTCGGCGAGGTGACGCCCGAGGCCTTCCTGACCGTAAACGATCGCGATCTGAAACGCGACGGATTCTCGCGGCAAAAGGCCGCTTACGGCCGCGGACTTGCCGAAACGATACTCGAAGGTAAACTCGATCTCGCCGAACTCGAACGCCTCCCGGATCACGAGGTCAAAGAAAGATTGATCGCCGTAAAAGGCATCGGACATTGGACGGTCGATATTTACCTTCTAATGGCGCTTCTGCGGCCGGACGTGATGCCGAAAGGCGACATCGCGCTTCACTCCGCGTACAAGACGCTTGCGGGCCTCGGCGAACGTCCGCACGCCGACGAATTCCTCGCGATAGCCGAACGCTGGCGGCCGCATCGCTCGGTCGCGGCGCGCCTGCTCTGGCATTTTTACCTTTGCGAGAAGCAATAACGCACAAGGTAAGAGGGCGGGTTCTTTCGTCTTTCATCAGCCGTTCTGCTAACGTCTTTCTTGATGAAGATACTTGATGTCGGGTGTGGTGTTAACAAGGTAGAAGGTGCGGTCGGGCTCGATATCAGCCCGCGTTCGCACGCCGATGTCATCCACGACCTGAACGTTGTTCCATACCCTTTTGACGACAACGAATTCGATCTCGTCGTCGCAAATCACGTCGTCGAGCACGTGCCGGACGTTATGGCGTTCATTGCCGAACTGCATCGCATCACCCGTCCCGGCGGGCGGATAAAGCTGCTCGCTCCGCATTACACGAATCCGGACTGGCCGAACGACCCGACGCATCGAAATCACATAAATTCCTACACTTTCGACACGTTCATTGAGGCGCGCTGCAACTTCGAATTCTACACGGACGTTCGGCTCCGCCCGGTCTCCTGCCGCGTAACGACATTGAACCTCTGGCGCCTCTTCGGCTTCCAGATCTTTATCAACCTCGACCAAAGATGGCCGTCGATGCGTTTCACCCGCAAGTTCTGGGAACATTACCTTAACCCGATCGTACGAGGCAAAGAGATCCGGTTCGAATTCGAGGTCGAAAAAGACGGCATCTCCCGAATGGCGGCAAACTCTTGACAGGCCTTTTTGCATCTTTTAGCGTTAGGTTCTGATGTTATCCATCAAGCAGAGGTTTAGATCCGTTATGAAACTGAAATTCTTCTTCGTTGGCCTGATCGCTGCGGTCGCGCAGGCCGGTTTTGCTTCAGGCCAGACGACGCGGCCGTCGGCCGCTTCGAGTCTGGTCGATCTTTTGCCGGCGTCGAACGTCGTGGTCTCGATCGACGTGCAAAGAGGCCTGAATGACGCTCTTCCGAAACTGCTTGTCGGGAACCCCGCGATCAAAGCCGAGATCGATGCCGGGCTCGCCGAGATGAACGGCAAAGCAGGCTCCGACCTTTCGAAGCTCGCGAACGTCGTTGTCGGCCTTTCGCTCGGCGAGGTTTCGACCCAAAAGCCGAAGATCGACCCCGTATTTATTGCACGCGGAGACATCGCCGCCTCGCAGGTCGTCGCCTCGGCCACGAAAGCCAGCAAAACGCCCTGCACCGAGAGCACCGTTGCGGGAAAGACCCTCTATCTTTGCCAGATGGAAGTGACGATCAACGTTCCGGCCGCCAATGGTTCGCCCGCGACCACGAAAAAGGTCCTGAGGGACACATCCTTTGTCGCACTCGACGCCAACACGTTCGCCTTTGGCGAGCCTTCGCGGGTAAAGCAGATGCTCGTACACGAAACTTCCGTCAGCCCGACGATCAAGAGCCTGCTTAAAGATTCGCCGACAACGGTCGCCGCGTTCTCGATGGAAAGTTCACCCGAATTTCAAAAGATGATGCCGATCGAGAGTGACGATGTGGGAACTATCCTGAAAGGCCTGCGGTACGTCGCCGGTGCGGCCGACTCTGTCGCGGACGGGTTCGAGTTCTCGCTGCTTCTGCGCAATGTCGATGTTCCGTCCGCAAAACGGCTGAACGAGCTTCTTTTGGGCTTTAAGGCTCTCGGAAAGGTTTTTTTGGGCAGCTCGCAACGAGCCGATCAAAGGATGTACGGCGGGCTGATCGGGAGCGTCAAGATCGCACAGGTGGAAACCGATGTTTCGCTTTCGATCGCGGTTCCGCAGAGCACGGTCACGGCGCTAATGAAGGAAGTAAAAATAAAGACGAAGTGACCTTGCGAGTCAGCGTCTTTTTCGCGGGAACCGGCGTCTTCGGGCGGCCGGTTCCTTTTTTCCGCCTTGTCGATATCGCGGTTAAAGCCGCCGTCGGCTCCGTAAAGCGGATAAAGGTCCAGCGTGCTCGCAAGATACGCCGCTCGCAGCTCGACAGGCCTCGGCCCGGCCTTAATGACACGCACGCTCGAACCGCGTACGTCCTCGATCCAGCGTGCGAACTCGCCCGCTCCGCCGACCGTCGCCGAAAGCAGCAGCAGCCTTATCCGTTTCGGCGAAAGGATTATCGCCTCTTCCCAAACGTGGCCGCGGTCCTCGTCCGCAAGATAGTGCGCTTCGTCGAGGATGACGAGATCGGCCTCGACGTCCTCGCCCGTCCGGAGTGCGTCAAATAACTGATTTCTATAGATCTCCGTCGTTCCGACGATGAGCCGAGCATCGGTATTCTCTTTTCGGTCGCCGGTCAGGATGCCGACGTTCTCGGCCCCGAATTCCAGCGAGAATTCGGCGTATTTCGAATTCGTCAACGCCTTCAAAGGCGTCGTGTACCATGCTCTTTTTCCGGCGCCGAGGAGGCGGCGGATCTCTTCGCGTGCGATCCAGGTCTTGCCGCTTCCTGTCGGAGCGGTAACGAGCACGTCCTCAAGTTCTATTGCCTCGAGGGCCTCAAGCTGGAACGGATCCGGCTTGAATGGTGCCGCTTCGGGGACGCCGATGCCCGCAAGCAGCCTTTCGACGCCCTCAAGCCGCCGTTTATTTAACTGCGGATCGACGGAACTCGGAGCTGCAAGCGAACGTTTATCAAAACGTTCATAGAAGTGGCGATCGCCGCTGCTTTTTTGGTGTTTGCGAGGACGGCCTTTGCGGACTTTTTTCATCTAAATGGCGATTGTAGGCTTGGGTGCCGAGAAAGTCGAATCTTTTACGTTCGGCTCGGCGTGTATGTTACGATAATCAATTACGCCGCAACGCGAAGCGGCGGATCTGCGTCTAAATGGAACGAAGCGGCAGGACGTGTTTTTTCGCTTCGAATGGATGGCGGCAGAACGCGGAAAATAGTTTTCTTTTTTTTCGGATTTTGACATAATTTTTGATCGTAACTTATTGAAATATAAGCTACTTATTTGTCCCACGCATCTTGTGGGGCGAGCATGGGATAAGCGGGTCTTCGCAAGATCCAGGGGTTCGGGAACGAGCCGAAAGGCTTTGGCCGATTCAGTATATGTTTGAGCAGTCGATCTACGAGGTCAATGAGCCGGCACCGCCGGCAGAAGCAGGCGATTTCTTATACCACTACGAGGTCAGAACGTGGGATTGGACGCCGCGTTTCTACAAGATCGTCGGCGCCGTCGCCGTCGTGAACCTTCTGCTTCTCGTCGGTGTTGCCCAGACCTCGCTCTTGACGACAAAAGGCTGCGACAGCCCGTTCGTCGGCCGCGTATGCAGTGTGCTTGACGCGGTCTATGTTGGAAGTACGCTCTTTGGGACCGACCGTGAGTTCGTCGATAAGCAGTACGAGCGAGTCGAACTCGGCGGCAGCGATGTCGATATCACGATGATCGATGTCGGCGGCGAGAACGCCCCGCTCTCATACCCCGAAGGCTATTTTCAGATCGCGAACCCGGAAGAATATCAGGCGATGCTCGCCGCCCAGAATGACCCGAACGGCCTGAATTCCGGGATGTTCGCACCGGGAATTCCGCCGTCGAATCCGTTCCCGCGGCCTTCGACCGGCTCGGATCTTACGAACACGAAGCCGAAATACGCAAAGCCGAATAAAGATTCGGTCGTCGGAGACCTGCCGACATTCGGCGATTCGGACGCAAAGCCGAAGGATGAAAAGGACACGGCCAACAAGGATGGCATTCCCGGCATTCCGAATTCGAACGGCGTAAAGGTCGATTCGAACAACCCGACCGTCAACCCGACCGATCCTGCGACCGCCGGCCAGCTCAATCGACTGCCGTTCAAGGATCTCGCGAAGATGGTGAACGAGCTTCCGGACGACAAACGCGCCGCCGTGCTGAACTCGCAGTTCATCGTCGAAGCTTCGGGCAAGCTCAACAAGGACGGGCATCTCGACAAGAAGTCGTTCCGCTTCACGCGTGCCGAAAGCACGGATAAAGAGGCCGTCGCCGTCCTGAAACGCTCGATCGAGGCGTTCAACGAGAGCGGCTTTCTCGTGTATCTATCCGAACTTGCGGGCAAAACGCTGAGCCTTTCTATGCAGCAGGATCAGACGACGCTCGGAGCACGGGTGGTCTCGCAGCTCGAGAGCCCTGAAAGTGCCGCCGGAAAGGCGACCGGCCTCCGGATCTTTGCCGATCTCGCAAGGAAGCAAAAAGAGCAGGACATCGCAAAGATGCAGTCCGTGAACGATCCGGCAAACGCCGAAAAACTGCAGGACGCGCTCGACGATCTCGCCCTCCTGAACGCGACGACGATCGCCTCGGACGGACGCAATCTCGTGATCCAGCTCAATGTGCCGAAAGAGATGATCCAGAAGATCGTCGATAGAAAGTTGGCAAAAGAGCGGCAATTGCAGCAGCAAAATGATAAAGTAAATCTTTCGACCGGGACGCGCTCCGCGGCCGAAAGGACGAGTTAAAGGGATTTGAGACAAGATAAGACGACAAATTCGATCTTGACGGCAGCTGTCGTCGCGGTGTACCTCGGGCTTGTGCTCGCGGGTGCAACGCCGCAGCTTGTCGCCCAAACGCCGCAGACGCAGGCGATCCATCGCCGCAGCAGCAGCGAGAAGCACGATCCATCGTCGAACCTTGCCGACACAGGCCAAGCGAACCCTGTCGCATCACCTAACGCCGATGCAGACCCAGGCTGCACTTCCGGCCGGCAGGCCCTCGAAGTTTCACAGACGGACATCTTCCGCCTCGCGATCGCGTTCGCGGCAGCCGATGTTGCTCTGACGCCCGCTTCGACTCTCGTCACGCACTTAGACCAAGGCACGGCCGAGCTTCGGCCGCTCCTCGCCGAACGAATTCATAACGCCGCACTCGATGCGATCTCCGCCGAGAGATTCTCACGTGCCGTCCCGCTTCCCCGCGGTTCCCTTTCCTAGCAGCATCCTATCGACGCAAAGTGTCAGCAGCCCGCACGTGTCAGCAGCCCGCACGTGTCAGCAGCCCGCTACGGACACGGGTGCGAATACTGGTTTTTGGATATAGGTATTAGGAATTTAATAGATCATGGCAACAAACAAATTTGCAGATAAATTGGTGAAGAAGCTCTTCGGGACATCGAGCGATGTATTTCTGAAGAAGGTTCAATCTACGGTCAAGGAGATCGAGAGTTGGGAGCCGAAGCTCAAGGCGATGTCCGATGACGAGCTGAAGGCACAGACGCCGAAGTTCAAGGAGTTCATCAGCGGCCGCCTCGAAGGCATCGAAGATACGGATGCCCGACGAAAGGCCGAGCAGGAGGCTCTGAACGAGATCCTGCCCGAGGCATTCGCGACCGTCCGCGAAGCGAGCGTTCGCGTAACGGGAATGCGGCATTTCGACGTGCAGATGATCGGCGGCGTCGCCCTTCATCAGGGCCGCATCGCCGAGATGCGGACGGGCGAAGGAAAAACGCTCGTCGCGACCCTGCCGTCATACCTGAACGCGCTTACGGGCCGCGGCGTCCACATCGTTACAGTTAACGATTATCTCGCTTCACGCGACTCCGAATGGATGGGCCGCATACATAAGTTCCTCGGCCTCACCGTTGGCTGCATCCAGAACGACCTCGACGATGTCGAACGAAAGGAAGCCTACGCGTGTGACATTACCTACGGTACGAATAACGAATTCGGCTTCGATTATCTTCGCGACAATATGAAGTTCGATGTCGAATCGCTCGTTCAACGCGATCATTACTTCGCGATCGTGGACGAGGTCGATTCGATCCTGATCGACGAAGCTCGTACTCCGCTCATCATCTCCGGCGCATCCGACGAGGCGACCGATAAGTATTACACGGCGAACCAGATCATCCCGCATCTCGAACGCGGCGAGAAGGACGAAGAGACAAAGGTCACGACCGGCGATTATCTGCTGGACGAAAAGAATCACTCATCCGTTCTTACCGAGCAAGGCGTATCAAAGGCCGAGAAACTTCTCGGCGTCTCGAATCTTTACGATCCGGCGAATATGGATCTGCTTCACTGCGTCGAACAGGCTCTTAAGGCACACACGCTCTACAAGCTCGACCATCATTACGTCGTTCAGGAAGGCGAGGTGATCATCGTCGATGACTTTACGGGGCGTCTGATGCATGGCCGACGCTGGTCGGACGGACTTCATCAGGCCGTCGAAGCAAAGGAAGGCGTCAAGATCGAACGCGAGAACCAGACGCTTGCGACCATCACGCTCCAAAATTACTTCCGTATGTACGAAAAGCTCGGCGGTATGACCGGTACGGCAGAGACCGAGGCCGAAGAGTTCAACGAAGTTTACGGGCTTGATGTCGTCGTTATTCCAACCAATCGTCCAATGGTCCGACGCGACACTCCCGACGTGATCTATCGAACCCTTCCCGAGAAATGGGACGCTGTCGTCGATGAGATCAAAGAACTTCACGCAAAGGGCCAGCCGGTGCTCGTAGGTACCGTTTCGGTCGAGAATTCGGAGCTCATCTCGAATAAGCTTAAGGCCGTCGGCGTGCCGCACAATGTCTTGAACGCAAAATATCACGAACGCGAAGCCGAGATCGTCGCGCAGGCAGGCCGCAAAGGCGCCGTTACGATCGCGACCAACATGGCCGGACGCGGCACCGACATTCTGCTCGGCGGCAACCCTGAATTCCTCGCCCGCGAATACCTGAAACGGCAGGAGATCAACCCTGATGAGGCGACCGAGGAGCAATTCGAGGCCGAGCTTGCGAAAGCAAAACGCGTCGTCGAGGAAGAGGCCGTCGCGGTTCGCGACGCGGGCGGCTTCACATTCTCGGCACCGAACGCCACGAATCCCGCCGCATCGACAATCAGCTTCGCGGACGCGCAGGCCGCCAGGGCGACCCGGGAAGCTCGCGTTTCGTGCTTTCGCTCGAAGACGACCTTATGCGGATCTTCGCCGGCGATAAGGTCCGCTCGATGATGGAATGGCTCGGAATGGAAAAAGGAATGGCGATCGAATCGCGTACGGTCTCCCGACAGATCGAACGAGCGCAAGGCGCCGTCGAGGCCCGCAACTTCGAGACACGCAAACACGTCCTCAAATACGACGACGTTATGAACCGCCAACGCGAAACGATCTACGGCCTGCGGCGGCAGTTGATGTTCGAGCCGGAGCATCGCGAATATCTGCTCGGCGAAACCGGCGTTGCACACGACCTTTTGACGGACCTTACGACCAGCTACCTCTCGGTGCAGACAACGCCGGACAATTGGGACGTTGACACTTACGCCGCCGAGATCGCGCACATCTACGCGGTCGATCCCGCGATCGATTGCGGCGTCGATTTCAAGCAGATGAATCCCGATCAGATCGAAGATGCGATCTGGAAGACCGCTTCCGCTCGTTATGCCGAAAAGGAAAAACTTGCGGGCGAGGACAGCCTACGTGCCTACGAGCGTTACATTATGCTCAACATCATCGATTCGCAGTGGAAAGATCACCTTCTCTCGATCGATCACGTAAAGCAGGGCATCGGCCTCGTCGGCTACGGGCAGAAGGATCCGCTCGTCGAATACAAGAAACAGTCGTTCGATATGTTCCAGGATATGCTCGACCGCATCGACACGAACACGACGAAGGCGTTGTTCAACCTCGAGATCATCACTCGTGATGAGCAGGAAGAACGCGAGCGTCTCGAACGGCTTGAGATGCAGCGGGCACGTAAGCAGGCTGCCGGAATGGCATTCACGGGAGCGATGGCCACGGCAGATGCTGCTGGGGCCGAGGCCGCAAGGCACACGCCTTATGTTCGCGACACGCCGAAGATGAAGCCAAACGATCCATGCTATTGCGGCTCAGGCAAGAAGTTCAAAAAATGCCACGGAGCCGGAATTTAGGAAACAAAAAAGCTGTCCGGAGCTAAAAGCTCCGGACAGCCATTGAACGATCGGGTCAAGCTTAGTCCTGATCCGAAACGTATCCCTCCGGTATCGGCTGGTCAGTTCCTACGCCGAAATTCGCGACCGCAAATCCCGCCGTCGAACGGTTCAAGTACCAGACCCCGTCGCGGTAAACCGCAACGTCATCCTTTCCGTCACCATCGTAATCACCCGGGACCGGACGATCGCCCGATGTGCCGAATGGGATATACGAGACGCTGCCGTTAGACGAGTTGAGAATGTACCAGGTTCCGTTCGAGGGCCTGAACACCGCAACATCGTCCTTGTCATCGCCGTCGTAATCGGCCGGAACGAGGATATCGCCGGCTGCCCCGAACGCAATAACACTGACCTGCGTACCGTCGGCGTTCTGGATATACCAGTTACCTTCCGACGGACGATAGACGGCTAGATTAGCCTTGCCGTCGCCGTCAACGTCAATGCCGAACGGAATGTCACCGTTCGCTCCGAACGGGATAACGGTCGTCGTCTGCCCAAGCGATCCCCAGATATACCAGTTGCCTTCCGAACTCCGGAAAACAGCCGCATCGGCCTTGCCGTCACCGTCGAAATCACCGGTAACGGGTGAATCTCCCGGTAGCCCGTGAGAGATACCGGTAACCGTAAAGCCGTTGCTGTTCAGGATGTAGTAATCCGGAACCGCAGGGTCGGCATTGGCGCGCCAGACCGCAAAGTCGGCCTTGCCGTCACCGTCGTAATCACCGGGAACGATCGCATCACCGGCGGCGCCCCAATGAAGAGCGTTGAAGCCGTCCGTCGAGCGATCCGAATACCAGTTGCCTTCCGAGGCCTGAATACCGAAACATCCGTCATGCCGTCGCCGTCAAAGTCGGCTCGTGACTTAACGTTCGTGGTTACCCCGCCGCAGACATATCCGCTCGTCACGGCCACATCGTCGATGTTGATACCTGTGGCAGCTACCGAACTATCCGACGCCATCAGCCAGCGGAGCTGGACCGACTGGCCATTGGCAGCCGCTGGGAACGTAGCGGTGGTCGTAATATAGCCGTTCGAGTTGCCGGTCCAGGCTGGCGGCCGCCGATCGGACTCTGGAAGCTCGTGCTGATCACTCCATTGTAGCCGCCTGAGGTGAAGGCACCGCCGGCAACGACGAAGTCGGCCCATGCACCCGACCCGATCTTGATCTCAAGTACAGCACCGTCGAAAGTATTCTCGGTGTTGTAGTTGTTCTTGAAGGTCAGAACAGAGTCCGGAGATGAAATGTTGAATGCAGGTGATTCAAGTGCCGTAGCATTGACCGCACCGGGATCGTTCGCAAACGCAGAATTCGGTGCGGAATTCGACGAGGAGCTAACGGTCGTCCATGTGATGCCTGTACCCGAGGTCTGATTCTGAACCCAGCCCGTAGGCAGGTTCGGAACTGTCACGCCGTCGAAATTCTCCGAGAACGCAGTCTGGAGCACACCGAGATGATAGGACTGCGTGGCAGAATAATTCGTCAAGGTCGGTACGGCGTCGTTCATATCAAAGGTAAGCACGATCTCGCTGCCGCACGGTGCCTCAGCAGGAACAACGAACGTGAAGTTCTGCGAGGCAGAAGAGCCCGCGTTGATCACACCGTAGTTCACAGGGCCGCTCGGGTTCAAGATACCTCCGGATGCCGCGAGAGTCGCAACGACGTTCCCGCTTGCCACACCGCCAATATTATTGATGGTGAGGCTGACCGTGACCGTCTCGCCCGGATCCGGAACGCCGTTAGCGGGCGTGCCATTATCCGAGACGTAATTAACGCTGCCAACGAGATACGGCTGGTTCGGATCGATACAGAACAAACGCTGGTTATTGCTGTTACCGTTGAATCCGCCTTCAGGCCCGCGGCCGCCGACAGCGTAGAATGCGTCACCAAGGATGCCGCCGGACATACGCGCTCTTGGGAAATTCATATCCGGGAGATTCGACCAGGTATTTCCTACCGGATCCCATTTGATGGCAGTTGCCGAAAGATTTGATGACGAAGTTCCGCCTGCATATCCGCCGGCGATCACCCAACCGCCTCGGTATGCGGTGATCGACGAGGCCGCGCCCCAGCGGCTGACCGGCAGGTCAGCAATGGCCGCGTCATCCCACGTGTTCGTGCCCGGATCGTAGCGATATGTCTTTGTCGAGGGTACGGAACCTGTCTCTGCAGCAACGCCGCCAGCGGCATAAAGGTATGTGCCGTCCGTAAATACCGACATCCAGCCTTGTGCAGCCGGATACGGTGCACCGCTCGACCACGTGTTCGACGAAATGTCGTAGATGTCCAAGGCAGCCGAACTTGTCGTCGTGCCGCCGGCGGAGACATAGCCGCCGAGTTTATAGATCTTGCCGTTCAGATAGGCCGCGGCTGATTCCACGTTGCTGTCGGCGCGGTCGCCAAAGTCGTGTAGTCGTTAGTGCCGGGGTTGTAACGGTAAAGAGTGTTCTGGCTCGTTCCCGTGCCATCGACGCCGGCCATGATGTAGGCGGAAGTGCCGTCCGACACGGCCGTCGGAAATTCAAGAGCTACCGGAACGGACGCAACGGCGCTCCAGGATGTTCCGTTGAACTTCTGCGCGCTGGAGAGGACCGCTCCTCCGCCAACACCCGCGAACGTGTAAAGATTCGAGCCGATGGTCGTCGTTGCCTGATCAAGGACAGGGAATGACGATGCGGCCGCATCGGTCCACTCACAAGGATTACCGCCCAAAGGCGCAGAAACAGCGGCCTCCTGCGGAGAAAGGATCGAGCCGGGGTTCGCCTTTTGGATAGTTTTCGGCGCATTTCGAATAGCATCGGCAAGGCTGGACCCGCTTGGAGCCGATCTTAGATCCTGGCCAAAGACAATGGCGGGAAACACCATTGCCATCAGCAAAACGAAACAGGTTAAAGTCCTAGCTCCTGGCCTAGAAAGCATTCTTAGGCTTCTAACGAGCGAAAATCGTTGCATTTTATTTATTCCTCCATTGGCGTAATAGATCCGCTCTGGCCGCAAAGCACGGCCATTTGTCAGGAACCTTCGAATACGGAAGATCCTCTCAAGCGGATGGAAATAGGAACCATCGAATCCGACCGTCGGATTCATCCGCGAAAGTTACTTTTAGAAACAAAAAGGGGCTGGAGGAAGTATATACCAAACCTTGACGAGAAGCTAGCCTTGGTGACAGAAGGCAGGTAGCGGTTTGCCGAAAGCTGCCTTCTGTTCATCTGGTACCGGCCCTATGGGATATTGGTACCCTGCGTAGCCCACACCTGCCATCGGCCATCTCGTTTGATCCAAGTGTCTGTAAAACGCATTTTTCGATCAAACGGAGCACCTTTTTCGTCTTTTCCTTTCGTATGAAAAATACCCGTGACGATGCCCACCTTCCCATCGATCCGGATATTCATATTTGTCGTCGAAATTGACTCCGTGGTGACCTTGTCGTTCATCGTATCAGCGACGTCTTCCGCTTTGTTCATTAGGTTGGCGGTCGTACTGCTTACGCTGGAAAAGTCCTCAGCATAATTTTTCGCGAACCATGCTTTGTCCCTCTTGAGAATCGCGTCATTCCAATCGCGTTCCATATAACCGAGGATCATATAGTCGTCCATATCGTTGCCTGCATTGCTGACGACTTGCCATTTGCCACCTCGCTTTTCAAGGAAATGCACGCTCCGGGTCCAATATGTTTCCGGCTTTCCACCCAGCCCATTGGGCGTCCATATAATGTTTCGATGAGTGATCGTGGCCGTATTTGGGGTACAGGTGATCATATATTGATCGTGCGTAACCTTGTCGGCCATAGCGGGATTCGCCTTATCGCGTTCAACGCTCTTCATTGTGTCTTCGATCGTTGCTGCCTTTCCTTGCATCCCGGGCAATCCCACGTAGTCATCGGCATAAATACTGTTCAACGCAGCCTTATCGCCTGTTTCGCCGGCAGTGCCCCACGCCCGATCAAAGGACTCGAGCGCCATTTTCTCCTTGTCACTGCATTGGCCCAGAACCGTCCCAAATAGCGTTAGCGACAAACACAACACTCCGATCGCATTTCTCATTAGATTTCTCCTGCCTGTTTTCTTGATCCAATGCGCTGCTATGAGCGCGCCAAAAAAACGACGACACCGCGTGTGTCGCCGGGTGTAGCGGTTTCTTCATGATCCTAGTTACCTCTCTTTGGGAGAGACGCTAAGTAACGAGACTTCCGGGCATTTGCAGCATCGCAAGGCAAACGCCCACCCGTGGCTCGATCAGATATAAACTATGGGAATTGGGTTAAGTATACACCCGTTAAGGTGCTTAGTCAAGGCGGTTCACTCGCCGGGAGAAATACAGAAAGGCATCGGTATTACCGGCCCGCCGCTCGTATGGATGTCGAGAAAAAAATCGTATGGCGGCAATAGATCCTCAAAACGCCCGTAAATCTCGCTACTTGATCTTCTTCAGACTTCCCTGTCCGCTGATCTGTCGCGTCGAGATGTTCGCGACCCTCTCAACGCGCTCGAAGGCGCGCAGGAAATTCAGCCCGAGCACCTTTCGGATCTCAAGTTCCGTATAGCCGCGGCGAAGCATCTCGTAGGTTACGAGCGGCAGGTCCTCGACGCCGTTCATTCCCGCGGGAAGGAACGGAACACCGTCAAAATCCGAGCCGATCCCGACGTGATCGATGCCCGCGACCTGCTTGATATGATCGATATGATCGACGATCCGCGTGTATGGCGCGATGTAGATCGGGTTTCGGCGAAGAGTTTTCGTTCGGCCTCATAGAAGGCCGCCGGATCGTCCTTGAATCTTTCTCGAAGTGCGTCGATCTGCGGTTTGAGACGTGCGGCCCGCTCGTTCTCTTCCTTGTTCGTGCGGGCATCGAGGAACGAAGGATAGAAATTGACCATTATCACGCCGCCGTTCTTTGCAACGCGCCGCAGAACTGCGTCAGAGACGTTTCGAGTGTGGTCATTTAGGGCGCGTGCCGAGGAATGCGACGCCATTACGGGCGCTTTCGTAACATCCAGCACATCGTTCATCGTCTTTTCCGAAACGTGTGAGATATCGACGAACATCCCCAAACGGTTCATTTCCCGAACGACCTCGCGCCCAAAATCCGAAAGTCCGTTGTTCTTGGGAGTGTCGCCGTGCGCATCTGCCCAATCGTGTGACACGTTGTGCGTAAGCGTCATATAGCGAATGCCCAGCCGATAGAAGTCGCGCAAGGCGTAGAGCGAATTCTCGATCGCGTAGCCGCCTTCGATCCCCATAAGCGCGCAGATCTTCCCCTGCATTTTCGCTCGGCGAATATCGGCAGCCGTCGTACAAAGAGAAAGGGCCTTCGGATGGCGTTCGACCTCTCGATACGTCGCATCGATCAGGTCCATTGCACGACGCATCGCACCGCCCGTCTTAAGCGTCGATCCGGACACGTAGATCGAGAAGAACTCGCCCGTGATGCCGCCCGAACGCAGTCTTGCGATATCCGTATGGAACGGGTCGCCGTCCTTATGGAATTTCCCACGTGAATCGGTCGCAAGGTCAAAGTCCTCATCGACCATCGGCGACGTGATGTCGTTGTGCCCATCTATAACGATGGCCCGCTTTTGGAGCCTCAATGCACGCTGCCAGAGTGCCCGGTCGGCATCCTTCGGCATCGTTTGGCCAAAAGTGGCGATATTGATCGCCAGCATCAGAACGAAAACGGCTAGAGTTCTCATATATTTACGGGTCCTTCCACGGAACTGGCCCGACTCCGTCGAGTAAGCTCAGAACGCAGTTACACCGATCAGAATTCGGCAAAAAAATGTGGCTAAAAGGCTGCGTCTTATGTTACTATTACGTGTCGCGCTATCCAAGCGCTTCTCATCGGCCCGTATCCGAACGTCGATCCGCTCCTCTTTCTGGCCTTATTTCAAGAGATCCGATATTCCCGCATTAGCGACCACCTGTTCATCTATTTGTCCCTTTGTCGGGAGCTCCCAGTTCAGCCATGACGGAAACCAAAGAGAATTCGCAGCTTGTCGGCGTGGACACGAGGAGTGCGGCGAACCTTCCCATTATTGCCGCGGACGACGGCGTATTTCGCCAATTCATCGAGAATCTTCCGGCAATGTTCTATGCGGTCACGCCGACGCCGCCCCACAAACCGATCTTTATTAGCCGTTCCTTTGAGCGTTTTGGCTATCCGCTCGAGGACTGGCTGACCAAGCCGGACATTTGGGACATCGTCACGCATCCGGAAGACCGCAGTAAGATCTTGGCAACAACAAGAGAGTCGATCGTACACGGTGAGAGCACCGATCTTCTGTACCGCGTGATCTGTGCCGATGGAAGCATCGCGTGGATCCGCGACCGCGGCTGCATCATCAAGGACAAGAACGGAGAGCCTGTTTGCTGGCAGGGCGTCATCATCGATATGACGCCGCAGATGGAGGCCGAGACAGAGATCCGACGCCGCGAACAGCTTTATCGGGCGTTCGCACGAAGCATTCCCGATACGGGCGTGCTCATCTTCGACCACGAACTTCGCTATCGCCTCGCGGAAGGCCCCCAGATCAAATCTCGGAGTTGGACCGCTGAGATGTTCGAAGGAAGGACGGTCTTCGATGTCTTCCCCGGCGATGAGGGCAAACTCTGGGCCGATCGATATAAAAAGGCCCTTGCCGGCGAGACCGTGACGTGGCAGGACCACACATCTGACGGCCTGTTCGAGACCACGATCCTGCCCATTCGTGACGAGAACGGCACCATATTCTCGGGAATGGTGATATGGCAGGATATTGCCGGCCGCGTCCAGTCCGAAGAAAGGCTGCGTGAAAGCGAAGCGCGGTACCGCGAGCTTTTTGAAAATGCGAGCGACATCATTTATGTCCACGACCTTGAGGGAAATTACACTTCGATCAACAAGGCCGGCGAGGCTGTTTTCGGATATTCGCGTGAGGAAGCCCTGCAGTTGAATCTGTCCCAGGTCATCCACCCCGATCACTTTGCGATCACCAAAGAGGCATTCCTCAAGAAGACGAGCGGCGAAACATCAAAAACGGTCTATGAGGTTGACTGCCTGCGAAAGGACGGCGAACGCATAACGCTCGAAATAAACAGCAGCCTTGCATATAAGGACGGAACGCCAGTGGCCGTTCAGGGTATCGCGCGAGACATCACGAACCGCCGCAGGTCCGAAGAGGCCCTTCGCAGAAGTGAGGCGAACTTAGCGGCCGCACAGCGGATCGCGCACTTGGGCAGCTGGGAGCTTGAACTCAAGGACGGCATCAACTCGACCGCAAACCTTATCAACTGGTCTGATGAGGTCTATCGCATCTTCGGCTACGAACCGCGATCGGTGAAACCCACGATCGATTTTATCTATAGAGCGATCCGGCCCTCGGATCGTGCCATTTTCTCCGAAGGATTCGTATCGGCGATAAAAGGCCGGCTTCCATTTGATATTGAAGCCCGCATCGTCCTGCGAACCGGTGAAGAAAGGCTCCTAAAGGTGCAGGCGGAGACCGTTGGCGGGCCGGACGGCCGAACCGAAAGAATGTTCGGCACGATCCAGGATATTACTGAAAGTCGTTATGCCGAAGAGGCCCTTCGGGAAAGCGAAGCACGCTTTCGCGACCTGTTCGAGAACGCTAACGATATCATCTACACGCACGACCTTGACGGGAATCTTACGTCCGTAAATCGCGCCGTCGAGCTCGTCTCCGGCTACTCGAGCGAAGAACTCGTCGGTATGAACTACGTTGACGTTGTCGCGCCTGACTTTTTAGACATCGCGAGCAATATGACGCCGCGCCGCTCCGAACACGACAAGCCGACGATGTACGAGATCGAGATCGTCGCAAAGGATGGCCACCGCGTGACGCTCGAGGTAAGCACCAGGTTGATCTATCAGGACGGAGTTGCGGTCGGCGTTCAGGGCCTTGGCCGGGACATCACCCAAAAACGGATCGCCGAAAAGAAGATCCACGAGACCCTTTCGCTCTTTACGTCAACTTTTGAATCAACAGCGGACGGCATCGTTGTAATGAGCCTCGACCGGCAGATCGTCACGTATAACAAAAAATTCGTCGATATGTGGGAGCTGGCGTCAGAGCCGATGGAGCCCGACGATGCGGGTAAGATGATCGCCCATATCTGCGACAAACTTCAGGAGCCGGACGCGTTCCTCGCAGACCTCGATCATCTGTACGGCGATCCGCTCCTTGCGACCGACACTATCGTTAGGCTGAAGGACGGCCGCATCTACGAGCGATATTCCCAGCCGCAGCTTACCGACGGACTTCCCGTCGGCCGCGTCTGCTGTTTCCGTGACATCACCGAGCGAACTCTGGCCGAAGAGAGGCTTCGTTTCTACGCTCTTCACGACCCGCTGACCGAGCTTCCGAATCGTGCCGCATTTATGAAGCATCTTCGCGATGCGGTCGCCAAGAGTGAACGCAGCGAATATGCACAATTCGCGGTTCTCTTCCTCGACCTCGATCGATTCAAGGTCATAAACGACAGCCTCGGCCACACGATCGGCGACAAGCTGCTGATCGCGGTCGCCGAAAAATTGACCTCGGGCGTGCGTCCGGGAGACATCGTTGCCCGCCTTGGCGGCGATGAATTTACGATCTTGCTGCAGCGAAGCGGCGACATCCAGGAGGTGTCAAAGATCGCCGAACGCCTGCAGGCAAAGATCTCTGAACCGTTCAAACTCGACAACTACGAGGTGTTCACGACCGCGAGTATCGGTATCGTCCTTTCGGGCCAGATGCATCGCTCTGCGGAAGACTTCCTGCGCGACGCCGACATCGCTATGTATCGCGCCAAGGAAGGCGGAAAGGCCCGCTTCGAGATCTTCGACCAGGAGCTTCACGTCAGGAATATGAACCTGCTGCGGATCGAGACCGACCTTCGGCACGCGCTCGAGAAAGATCAGTTCGAGGTCCACTATCAACCGATCGTCGATCTCGAATCGGGGACCGTCAATGAGTTCGAGGCCCTGATCCGCTGGCGCCATCCGGAACACGGACTCGTCGGGCCCGAAGAGTTCGTCCATGTTGCAGAGGAGACCGGGCTTATAGTTCCGATGGGCAAATGGATCCTGAACGAGGCATGCCGACAAGTTTCCCTCTGGCAGCGGGATTCGAACCGCCTTCTTGCCATAAGCGTCAACCTTTCCGCAAAACAGCTAATGCATCCGACGCTTACCGCTCAAGTGCGGGACGCCATTATGCACTCGGGATTGCGGCCCTCACAAGTAAAGCTCGAGGTGACGGAAAGCACGGTCATGGAGCACAGCGATAAGGCCCTGAAGGTCCTCAAGGAACTGCGGCGTCTCGGCGTCGGGCTCTCCACGGACGATTTCGGGACCGGATACTCGAGCCTTAGCTATCTGCAGAAGTTTCCGTTCCAGCGACTGAAGATCGATCGCTCGTTCGTAAAAGCAATGGACGATGACGACCGAAGTTCGCTGATCGTAAAAACGATCCTGATGCTCGGGGAGAATCTCGATCTTGAGGTCGTCGCCGAAGGCATCGAGACCAGCGGCCAGCGGCAAAAGCTGCGGGAGCTGAAATGCGGCCTTGGCCAGGGCTACTTGTTCTCGCCGCCCGTGCCCGCCGCAAGAGCAAAAGACCTTCTCCGTCGCGGCTTCGCCTTCATCGTTCGCGAGGAACAACGTGCTGCCGAGCTCGCCGAGGTCATCGAACTCTGCGATCTTCAGTGAGCCGCGTTATACGCCTTTAAGGCTTCGAAGACTCGGCCTGCCGCCGCCGGAATGAACTTGGTTTCGGCCGCGTGATCGACCGTGAAGATCACAAGGACGAACCGCAGGCCCTCGGGCGTTCGATATACGCCGCGTCGTGTCTCGTTTTGCTCGTCCAGCCCGCTTTTGACCAGATCTTCGCAGCGTTAAGTTTCTTATCAATGAGCATTCGGCCGATGAACGCGTGAGCCTGATCGTCCTCAGGCCCGGCAGCGAATGGATCGCGCCGGAGCAGCGTCATCATCTCGGCGGTCCGTTCCTTGTTCGCGATGCGCCCGTCGGCGATCTCGGCAAGGAGCCTTGCAACGGCATCCGTCGTAAGCATATTGCGGTTCTCACCGCGATAATTCCGCGATTGCTGCTCGACGCCGTACGCGTCTTCGCAAAACGTTTTCTGATTTACGTTGATGTCCGCGTAGCCGAGCGACGAGAAAAAGCGGTTCACGCGATTCCGTTTGAACTGCCACGCCTCGAATTCTTTCTTCGGGAGCTCCGGCCCGCTCGACGTCCCGGTCAGCACATCGAGAATGTACTGTGTAGCCTCGTTCGACGAATCTACGATCATATCTCGCAGCCCGCGTTCGAGCTCGGGCGTTAGCGTCACCTTTCCGTCCTCGATCTGTCGTT
>LLEU01000003.1 GCA_001567505.1 Acidobacteria bacterium OLB17
GTTCGCCGAACTCGACACGCTCGGCGAACTCACGAAGATCGCGTGGGAGATGGATTGCCAGACGATGATCGAGGGCCCGGGCCACGTGCCGATGCACCTGATCAAGGAAAACATGGACAGGCAGCTCGAGGTTTGCGGCGAAGCTCCGTTCTACACGCTCGGGCCGCTCACGACCGACATCGCTCCCGGCTACGATCACATCACGAGCGGCATCGGCGCCGCGATGATCGGCTGGTACGGCACCGCGATGCTCTGCTACGTGACGCCCAAAGAACACCTCGGACTCCCGAACAAGCAGGACGTAAAAGAAGGCGTCATCACATACAAACTCGCTGCCCACGCCGCCGACCTCGCAAAGGGCCACCCGGGCGCGCAGTACCGCGATAACGCACTCTCAAAGGCCCGGTTCGAGTTCCGCTGGGAAGATCAGTTCAACCTCGGCCTCGACCCCGAAAAAGCCAAAGAATTCCACGACGAAACCCTCCCCGCCGAAGGTGCCAAACTCGCCCACTTCTGCTCAATGTGTGGCCCGCATTTCTGCTCGATGAAGATCACGCAGGAAGTACGCGATTTCGCCGCCAAAGAAGGCATCGAAACGGAAAAGGCCCTCGCCGTCGGCATGAGCGAAAAAGCAAAAGAATTCGTCGAGAAAGGAAGCGAGATCTATCAAGGGAATCTGCCTGAAGGTGCGAAGGAGCATCATTAGATTAGTCTCTTCTATTGTTGAGCCGTTGGACGAGGTTTCGGCCTCGTCCTTTTGCTTTTGTTGAACTTCCCGATCTGAGATCCGTATTGCTCTTCTTCCCCAGTAAAGCCGGCAACAAACTTGGAAGGAAGTATTCTAAATCGATGAAAACAGGCGACTTGCAGGACTTTAAGGTCAACGTCAAGCTCAAACTTTCAGCTTTGTGGGCGGCAGTTACATTTTGTTATTTGTACGGCGATTATTTTGAATTGTATGTTCCGAAAAAAGTTGAAGGCTTACTTACCGGAGCAAATATTCTGGACAGCCCGACAAAACTTTCCATTGCGGCATTTCTTTTGTTGATCCCGGCATTGATGGTTTGTTTGTCCGTCATTTTAAGGCCGTTTCTTAACCGGATACTAAACATTTTCTTTGGGATGTTTCTTACGCTCTTCGTGGCATTGGTCGGAGCAAGTTCGATTTCTGTTTGGCGAAGTTTCTATGTGTTTTACGCGATCGTCGAGATCTGTTTGACCTCGCTAATTGTTAAGTATGCGTGGCAATGGGAACGAGTTGGAGTGGAAAAGATTCATCCGGCTAAAACACGATCTTCTCAATAGCAAACACCTGCGGTTCGAATACCTGCGCGGCCGTTTTTTCTGCACGACGAAATGCCGGCCGCAAATTCTGCGAACTTGGCGCCGATGTCCGGCGTAAGGCATTGGCATGATAAGAGCGGCAATTTTGTTTCTTTTGCTGTTGGTTGCGTGTGTCGGCGGCGTTTCCGCGCAAGGCGGCACAGCGGCGATGAAGGTCGAGCCGGCCGACGGTTTCTCGTATCCGTATTACCTCTACGTGCCGCCGGCGATGCGCGAACGTTCGGCCGGATCGCGCACGCTCTCGCTGCTAGTGATGCCGAACAATTCGGGCAAGCTCGACGACGACCTCGCTGTGCATGAAGCTGACGTCAAACGTCGGATCCAGCAGGCCGAGAAGGCATTTGAGAAGCTCGGTGTTGCGATCCTAATGCCCGTTTTTCCGCGGCCTAAGACCTACTGGAAGATCTACACGCACGCCCTCGACCGCGACGCGATGCTGACCGACCGCAAGGAATACAAACGCTTCGACCTACAGCTGCTCGCGATGATCGAGAATGCCCGCAAGGCTTTGCGGGACCAGGGCATCAAGGTCGACGAAAAGGTCTTGATGTATGGCTTTTCAGCCGCGGGAATGTTCGTCGATCGGTTCGCGTTCCTGCATCCGAAGTCCGTCAAAGCGGCCGCGGTAGGTGCACCCGGCGGATGGCCGATCGCACCTGCAAGCAGCTATGACGGCAAGCCGCTCCGTTATCCTCTTGGTGTTTCCGACCTAAAAGCCGTCGCCGGACGGAAGCTCGACCTGAAGGCGTTGCGGAAGGTGCCGTTCTTCGTCTTTATGGGCGAAAAGGACGATAACGATTCTCTCGTTTTCACCGACGGATACGAACCCGAGGACAAGGAACTCGTCTTCCCTTTGTTCGGTGCGACGCCCATCGCCCGTTGGGAAAAGAGCAAGGAGCTTTACAAGCAAAGCGGCCTCTCGGCAGAATTCAAGCTCTATCCTGACACGCCGCATAAAGTGACAATGGCGATGATCGAGGACATCCAGGCGTTCTTTGCCAAGCATTTGAACTAATAAGTAATATGGCATAGTGAATGCCGCAAACCTCGATGGCCTCGGCCCGTACGGACGGATCCGCACCTTCGCGGATCCTTTGCTGAAAGGCTTCGGGCAGATAATGCTGCAGGAAAATGCCGCCGCCGGAGCCTTGTTCGTTGCGGGCATTTTTTACGGGTCGATCACGATGGGCCTCGGAGCGATCCTTGCCGTCTGCTGCGGCACCTTGACGGCGAAGCTCCTCGGTTTCGGCCGCACGGAGATCGACAAAGGCCTTTACGGCTTCAGTCCGGCGTTGGTCGGCGTCGCTCTGCTGCTTTGCTTCAAGCCGGTATTCGTCGTTTGGCTGCTTGTCGCTGCCGGTTCGGCGGCGGCGGCAATGATGCAGCATTTCTTCATCCGCCGAAGCATCCCGGCCTTCACGCTTCCGTTCGTCGTCGTCACCTGGGCGATCCTGCTTTTCGGCCACCTCATTTACCCGGAGATCCTCGCCGTTTCCGGCGGCGCAACGGCGAACCTTGATGTTTGGTTCCCGCTTCGCGGTTACGGCCAGGTGATCTTTCAAAGCGGCGTCGTCGCGGGCGGCATCTTTCTTATCGCGGTACTCATCAGCTCACCGGCCGCCGCCGTTTACGGTATCATTGGCGCCGTCGTCGCGGGCCTTGCGTCATATCTTGCGGGCGCTCCGGCAGAAGCGGTCGGAATGGGCCTTTTCAGTTACAACGCGGTACTTTGCGCGATCACGTTCGCGGGTAAGCGTATCGAAGATGCAGCTTGGGCCATACTCGCGGTCGCGATCTCGGTGATCCTCGCGTTGCTGATGGCGCGCTTCCAACTCGTTCAACTTACATTCCCATTCGTCGCCGCAAGCTGCATCGTGACCGGCATCAAGTCCTCTCGTACGCGTCTGCCCTCGCGTTTTGGAAGTTCATCTTCGGTGAATTAAGCTAGTGAGAAAGGGCAACGTAACCCGCGACTATGACCGAACAGACCGATAAAGCCGCGACTTTTGCAAAACTCCACATCAAGGGCGACCCGCTCGTCCTCTTCAATATTTGGGACGCGGGAAGTGCCGTTGCGGTCGCCGAAAGCGGCGCCAAAGCGATCGCCACGGGTAGTTGGGGCGTCGCGGCGGCTGACGGATTTGCCGACGGCGAGAATCTTTCGCTTGATGCCGCCATCGCGAACCTCGAACGCATCACGGCGTCGGTCGATCTTCCCGTAACGATCGATTTTGAAGGCGGCTACGCCGACGATAATGCGGGCCTTGCCGAGAATGTGACACGCGTGATCCGTGCAGGTGCGATCGGCATCAATTTCGAGGATCAGAAGGTCGGCGGCGTCGGCCTTTTCCCGATCGAAGAGCAGCAGTCGCGAATCGCCGCGATACGCGAGGCCGCGGAGCGTTCGGGTGTACCGCTTTTCATCAACGCCCGCACGGACATCTTCTTGAAGAACCACGCAAGCTACGACGAGGCGCATCTCGCCGAGGCGGTCGAGCGTTCTAAGGCGTATGCAGATGCCGGTGCGGACGGCTTTTTCGCCCCCGGCCTGCGAAAACCCGAATTCATTCGGCAGCTCACGGAAGCTTCGCCGCTTCCGGTAAACATTCTCGTTATGGCCGACACGCCCTCGAACGAAGAGCTTGCCACATACGGCGTTGCTCGGATCAGTTATGGGCCGGGGCCGTACAAGCGTATGATCGAGTTCCTAAAGGGCATCGCCCGCGACGTTTACTCGCCGCAATAATGGACATTATGCAGCCGATCGAAATGGTCGACCTCAAAGGTCAATATCGGAAGATCCAGCCCGAGGTCGAGGCGGCCGTGCGCGAAGTGCTTGCGTCCGCTCAATTCATCAACGGCCCGGCGGTCGCGAAGTTCCAGGCGTCGCTCGAAGCCTATCTCGGGGTCAAGCACGTCATCCCGTGTGCGAACGGCACGGATGCGCTTCAGGTCGCGATGATGGCGTTGGGGCTTGTGCCGGGCGACGAGGTGATCGTGCCGTCGTTCACTTTCCTGGCGACGGCCGAAGTGATCGCACTTCTGCGGCTTACGCCCGTGATGGTGGATGTCGATCCGGAGATGTTCCTTTTGACGCCGGAGATCTTCGAGCGTGCGATCACGCCGCGAACGAAGGCGGTCGTGCCGGTGCATCTTTTCGGGCAAAGCTGTGATATGTCGCCGATAATGCAGATCGCGGAGCGGCACGACATCGCTGTCATCGAGGATGCGGCACAATCCATCGGAGCCGACCACATCTCGCTCGACGGCACTCGGCGGAAGACGGGCACGATCGGCCGCGTCGGCTGCACGTCGTTCTTCCCGTCGAAGAATCTAGGCTGTTACGGCGACGGCGGAGCGATCTTCACGAACGACGGCGAGCTTGCGGCCAAGATCCGCTCGATCGCGAACCACGGCCAGTCGCGGCGTTATTATCATGAGCGCATCGGCGTCAATTCCCGCCTTGATTCGATCCAGGCGGCGATACTCGACATCAAGCTGCGGCATCTGGACGAATACTGTGACGCACGCCGGCGTGCGGCCGACGCGTATGATGCCGCATTTGCGGGGCTCGAAGCCGTGCGGACGCCCGTGCGTGCCGCACATTCAACGCACGTCTTTCATCAATACACGCTGCGTATCGTCGATGGCCGCCGCGACGAGCTGCACGCGCACCTCACCGACGCGGCATTCCGTCGATGATCTACTATCCCGTGCCGCTGCAGGAGCAGGAGGCGTTCAAGGAGTTCGTGCCCGAAGGCCTGCGGCTTCCGGTCGCCGACCGCCTATGCACCGAGGTCATCTCGCTGCCGATGCACACCGAGCTCGACGCCGAGACGCAGGGCCGCATCATCGACGCGTCCGAAGTTTCTTTTAGCGAATATTCTTGATCGAGGCGCTCGACGCGGCCCGTCAAAACAGCCTATTGACTTATGCGCCGCCAACGAAATAAACTCGAACGCGAGACGTCGGCCTGTTCCTCACGAAACACGCGGGTAATATAGATGCTCCCTATCGCTCTGCAGCAAGACGAGGCAAAAATTTCCGAAGCACCCGCGACGCCGCCATCGACCGCCGGGATGACGACGAAGGTCGTCAAAGGCTCGCTCTGGACGCTTGCGGGACAGGTCGCGCCGCTCGGAGCGTCGCTCATTGCGACGCCTTTCACGATACGGCTTTTGGGGAGCGAAGGCTACGGCGTGCTGATATTGATCACGCTGATCCCGACGTATCTCGGTTTTGCGGATATGGGGATGTCGATCGCCTCGACGAAGTTCGGGAGCGAGGCGTACGCGGCGGGCGACCCCGAACGCGAGGCACGCACGGTGCGAACGGCCGCCCTTATCGCACTCTGTGCGGCGATACCGGTCGCGATTGTGGTGTTTTTCGCCTCGGCGAAGCTCGTCACGCTCTTTAACGTGCCGGAGCACCTCTTGTGGGAAGCCTCGATGGCCTTGAAGGTCGCGGCCGTCACCTTCGTCGTGAATTTTATGAATCAGATCTTCAACACGCCGCAGCTCGACCGCCTGCGTATGGATCTGAACACGTTCGTGACCTCGGGCTTTCGCATCCTCGGCGTGATCGCAACGCCCATCGTCATCTATCTCGGCTTCGGCATACTCGGCGCCGTCACCGTCCTGCTCGTCGCCGCTCTCTTGACGCTCGCCGGCCACATCTACACCTCCGGCCGCCTCCTCCCCGAACTCTACAGCCTCACCCTCGACCGCACCATCATCCGCCCACTCCTAAAATTCGGCGGCCCGCTCGCCTTGGCCGCGGTCGCATCGCTAACCCTGCTAAACGCCGAAAAGGGGATCTTGCCGATGCTTGTTTCGGTTGAGATGCTTGCGTACTACTCGGTGGCATTTACTTTCGCGAGCATGGCGATAATGTTTGGTAATTCTCTTGTCCAATCGCTTGTGCCTTCTTTCAGCCAGTTGTGGTCAACGGGTAGGAATCCAGAACTCGAAGAGCTATTCTTGCGGGCAGTATTCCTTAACTTGATCGTCCTCGTGCCCGGCCTTGTCGTTTTGGCCGTTGCCTCACGCACTTTCTTTTCGGCATGGGCAGGGCCATCGTTTGGAGAAAACAGCACCCATCCGTTCTTCATCCTTTTGGGCGGATTGCTCTTTATTATTCCCAGCTATGTCCCTTTTAGTCTGCTGCTTTCGATGGGAAAGTCGAACTTATTTGCGAAGCTCTACTTGATCGAGCTCATTCCATATTTTGTAATGTTGTATTTCCTTACACGCGCCTTTGGGATCCTGGGAGCGGCCGCAGCGTGGGCAATACTCGGGACGTTTAACGGGCTCTTTTACTTCCGGCTTACTTTGCCGACCATGGAGCTTTCAGCTTCGCTGCCGACCGAGCGTATTAAGTGGTTACTAATTGCTGTCCTTACGCTTGTCCCCGGCCTTGGAGCTTTTTCAGTTCTTGGGATGTCGAAAGTCACGGTTGCTACGGTTGGGTCAACGCTCGCTGTTTATGGTGTTATTGTTGGCTTCAAGGTGTTGACGCTGCACGAGCGGACCTGGCTCCTTAAGAAGCTCCCATTTTGGGCCTAAGAGAGCTAAGATGAAGCTGAAAACAAGATTCCTTAATTCCTTTCGCGGCATCCTAAAGGTACCGTTTTTAGAACGGCCTCTGCGAACACTCACGACCGGAAAAGCCGCGACGTCAGTTGTGGCCCGGATGGTACCAAATAACTATCAATATCCGGCGGGTTCGATAAGAGAGTTTGACTATCACGGCGTTAAGCTAAGCTCGATATACACGATTACGTGAGTCATTATTTGTATTTTGGCTTTCGAGACCCGGGCCACGAAAAGTTGATGAGCTTAGTCCGTCCCGGTTACACGGTGCTGGACATCGGAACAAACTATGGAACGACCATTTTGCAGTTCGCAAAGTTGGTAACCGAGTCAGGAAAAACATATGGCTTCGAGCCTGACCCGATCAACTTTGCTATTTGTAAGGCAAATCTTGCACTCAACGAGTATTCCAACTTGATCGTCGAGAATATTGGCCTCGGCCGCGAGGCGGCCGAGGTTTCGTTGATCGTCGATACAGAGAGCAATCGTGGGGGCAACCGTGTAGGTGTTCCATCTGCAGGCCAAGAGTCGCACCTCGTGGCAATTTGGACGCTCGATGAATGGGTTAAGCAACGAAATCTTGAAAAGATCGACCTTATCAAGATCGACGTTGAAGGCTACGAAATGGAAGTGCTTGCCGGCGCCGTCGAGACCATTAAAAATTTTTCACCGATCTTTTTTGTCGAGCTTGACAATAGTAATCTCGGCCAGCAAGGTGCGTCGGCAAAAGGCTTAGTAGAGTTCTTTGAAAGCCGTCAATATCTCATAAATCACGCCGAAAGCGGTGCGGTTGTTTCGTCCGGCGATGACTTTTCGGGATGTCATTTTGATATCGTTTGTGTTCCGGCACGCTAAAGATGATGCACGCGCTTGACCATTCCGCAGAACGCGTCCGATTTTGTCATTTGCTGGATAGCTGCACCCCAAATCCGCTACTCTTTACCTCGATAAAGTATTCGGATAGGGAGCGATTCGACTATCAGGTGATCACTCTGCGTTCCGACGACGGATTGACCGAGCAGATGGCGGAGATCGGCGTGCCGGTTCGAACGTTGAACTATACCACTCGTAAGGATGCGGTCGGGGCATTATTTAAGCTCTATTCTATCTTTCGGAAGGAAAGGCCAAAGATAGTACAGACACATCTTTTTGATTCAAGCCTTATCGGATTGACGGCCGCCCGCCTTGCGGGCGTCCCGGTCACGGTCTTTACCGGACACCACTCGTCCGAGATCCCTTTCTACACCAGCAAGGTACTGACCTTCCTTGACGGATCGTCAGGAAGGTTCTTGTCGAAACACACGATCGCACCTTCCGTGCAAATGAAAGATACTTTCGTCGGTCATCTGAAGGTCCCGGAGAAGAAAGTTTCGGTACTCTATCACGGGTTCGACCTCGCAGCCTGGAAGAGGTCAGCTAGACCGGAGGCTCAGATTCGGGAGGAGTTAAAACTCACCGGGAAGATCGTATTTGGTTCCGTTGGCCGATTATACCGCCTGAAGAACTTTGAGAACTTGATCCGCGGATTTGCGGCGTTCTCGTCCGATCGAGATGACACGGCATTGGTCATTGTTGGTGCGGGGGATCAGACCTCCTTGCGACAACTCGCCGGGTCGCTTGGGCTCTCGGAAAAGGTGGTCTTTACGGGCTCGCGAACGGACATTGCGGCGGTAATGAACAGTTTCGACGTTCTCGTGCATCCTTCGCTTGCGGAGTCGTTCGGAATGGTCTTTATTGAGGCCTTTGCTCTCGGAAAGCCGATCTTGAGCACACCTGTGGGCGTTGCGCCGGAGGTAATAGTTGACGGTGAGAATGGATTCTTTTTGAAGGACGGCGAACCGGTATCTATTGCCGAGGGTTTTAGGAAAATTATCACGGAAAGACACCGTTGGAGCAAAATGGGTGAGAATGGAGCCGCCGCCGCCGAAAAGTTCGAGATACGAAAGACCCAGAGCCTTTGCGACGAAATGTATCTGCAGTGGCTAAAAGAGGATTCGCGGCGTGATGGGTAACGCGTCCGACCATGCTTCGCTTCGCTGAGAGAGGGTAAATGGAGAAAATTAGTTCTAATATGAAAACAATTCTGATAACTGGTGGTACTGGCTTTTTGGGCCGGAATCTGGCCCCGGCACTTACTGGAGCATTTCGTGTTGTCCTTACCGGACGGAATAACAAGCAGAATAATTACGCCCAGGCGGTAACGGGTTGTGAGGTCATCCCTATGGATGTCGCAAATATTGAGGCCGTGCGTGACGCATTCACTGAAGTAAGGCCCGACTTTGTAATTCACGCCGCCGCTACGAAGTTTGTTGACCTCGCCGAAAAGCAACCTATGGAATGCATCGATGTCAACGTAACAGGCTCACAGAATGTTGCTAGAGTGGCAGTCGAGAAACAGGTCGAAGTAGTCCTCGGGATATCCACAGACAAGGCTGCCCCACCGGTCCGCAACACATATGGCCTCTCAAAAGCGATTATGGAGAGAATTTTCTGTTCTATGAATAGTAAGGCCCAGACAAGATTTGCGTGTGTTCGTTACGGAAATGTTGCTTGGTCGACCGGTTCCGTACTTCCGATCTGGAAGCAAATGCATGAGAAGGATGGGGTAATCCGTAGCACAGGCCCTGAGATGCGAAGATTCTTCTTTACGGTTGACGAAGCCGTTAAGTTGGTACTCACTGCATTGGAGAATATAGAGGCAATTCAGGGAAAGGTACTCTCGCGATACATGAAGGCCGCACAGATCGCCGACTTATTGAATACGTGGATCGAGAATAAAGGTGGCTCTTGGGAACGAATCGAAGGCCGCCCGGGCGAGCGTAACGATGAATTTCTAATCGGCGAAATTGAACTCCCATTCACGACGGAACTCATCTATGATGGTATAACCCATTATCTGATCTCCTTTAATGAGAAAGTGCCGAAGCCACTCACCGTGGGCTTGTCTTCGGCAAATACCACGCGGCTTTCTCCGAGCGAGATGGCCGATCTGATTGACGACGCAAGGGAATAGCTTAAATGGGAATTAGACATGCAATAATCATGGCGGCAGGTCGGGGCTCACGGATGGCTCCTCTGACGGATCACTTACCGAAACCAATGGCTCCCTACGGGGACTCCACTCTAATTGCTCGATCAATTGAAAAGATTGGTGATTCCGTTTCGTTCATTCACGTTACCGTTGGGTACAAAAAGGCAATGCTAGCTCAACATGTTATTGAACATGGAGCAGCTTCTGTATTCAACACCGAGGGTTGTGGCAATGCTTGGTGGATATTCAATACACTATTATGCAGATTGCGCGAACCGATCTACGTTTTGACATGTGACAACGTCGTGGATTTAGACTTTGCGCTTTTGGAAGAGAACTATAGATCACTCGAAAGTCCGGCGTGTATGCTAGTTCCCGTTAAGCCGGTAGAAGGGCTGGAGGGTGACTTCATCTTCCATGACAACCATGTAGTTAAGGAAATCAGTCGCACTAAGCCGTCAGATATCTATTGCTCAGGCATTCAAATTCTGAATCCGGCACGGGTGGGCGACCTTGTTGCGTGTACAGAAGACTTTTACACAGTATGGCAGGAATTAATTGCTGAGAAGCAGCTGAAATGTTCATCTGTCTATCCAAAGAAATGGTTCTCGGTCGATACCGTCGGACAACTAGAAAAACTAAACGAGCAACTCTGACTATCTCACCCTAATGCGCGACCCTCACTTCTCAATAGTTATTCCAACCTATAATCGTCAGGACTTTATCCTTGCGACTCTCGAATCGGTATTTGCCCAGACCTACCGAAACTACGAGATTATAGTTGTCGATAATGCGTCATCCGATCGGACAAAAGAACTACTCTCGCCATACGTGAGCGCTGGAAAGATTCGCTGGATCGAGCATGACAAAAACTATGAGCGCGCCCGTTCTCGAAACACAGGAATAAACAATTCTAACGGCGACTATTTGACCTTCCTTGACTCGGATGATTTTATGCGTCCGAATTGCCTGGCCGATGCTGCGGCATTTGCAGAGGCGAATCCTGCGGTAAAGGTCTTTCATAATTTATACGAACTCATCGACGTTAACGAAAACATCATCTATCAGTATAAGTTTGCGCCAATAAAACATCGTTTGAGATCAATTGTCGCTGGCAATTTTATGTCCTGCATTGGAAATTTTATACATTCGGATCTGTACGCTCACTATCAGTTTGATACCAACCGTGATCTAACTGGTGCTGAAGATTGGGACTACTGGATGCGGGTCCTAGCTGACCACGATATTGGAAGGATCAATCAGTACAACTCCGCGATTCTCCAACATCCGGACCGAACCATTAATAATCAGAACATCGAGGCTATGGAGCGAGGGCTAATACACCTGGTTCGGAAGTTTCGCAACGACGAGCACCTTTCAGAGGTTTACAAAGACTACCTTGACAGAATCGAAGCAAACTCCTTTCTGTACCTAAACTTGCTCGCGAATGACGCAAGGCTAAGCAATTTGGCCTTTGGATACCTTAAATCTTCGGTCAGCTCAGATGCCTCCGTCGTCTTTTCTGAGAGATTTTTGCGTAGCTTTCGCAGAACCGTTCTGACGTGGTTTCGTGAACCGAAGAGTGGCGAATAGTCTTTACATCTGTTATTTCAGCATGCGGGAGCCGCTTGTGCGGACGCAGGTGGTGCCGTATCTTGTGGAATTGGCGCGCGGCGGGCATCGGATGCACCTTTTGACGTTCGAGCCGGAGCTAAAGGCGAGGTGGACGCAGGAAGAGATCGCCGCGGCGAGAGACGAGCTTGCGGGCAAGGGCGTCGATTGGCACTGCCTTGCGTATCACAAACGGCCTTCGGTGCCGGCGACGCTCTTTGACATCGCCGCAGGTGCGAGATTCGTCCGCAGGTTCGTGGACGAACACGACATCGACATCCTGCACGCAAGGGTGCACGTCCCCGCGGCGATCGGCCGCCCTCGCACGCCGCCGTACGCGTCGCCGCCCGAAGATCCTTTTCGACATACGCGGTTTCTTCCCCGAGGAGTACACGGACGCGGGCCGTTGGAAGCAGGACGGCGTGGTCTATCGCGCCGTCAAGCGTGTCGAGCGTTGGCTGATGCGTGAGGCGGACGGCTTTGTCGTGCTCACGGAAAAGGCCCGCGAGATCCTTTTCCCCGAGTCACGCACGACGGGACGCGACGCCGCAGGGCGGCCGGTCGAGGTCATCCCGTGCTGCGTCGATCTGAAAGAACGCTTCGACTTTGACCAGGACGAGGCACGCCGCGAAATGCGCCGCGAACTCGGCGTCGAGAAGAGGAAAGTGATCGTGTATGCAGGTTCATTCGGCGGCTGGTATATGACCGACGAGATGCTCGGCCTTTTTACAGCGGCTCGTGCCGCAGACCCGAACGTTTTCGCACTCGTGCTCACGCAGCGGGACGCCGACAAGATCCGGGTCCAACTCGCCGAACGCGGATTCGGCACGGGCGATATGCTTGTTAAGGGCGTGCCCGCAGACGAGCTCCCGCGATATCTTGCGGCCGCCGACGTCTCGATATCCTTTATCAAAAACTGTTATTCTAAACAGTCGTCCTCGCCGACAAAGCTTGCCGAATACCTGGCTTGCGGCCTGCCGATCATCGCGAATCGCGGGGTCGGCGACGTGGACGCACTTATCGCGGATAACGCGGTCGGCGTTCTCATCGACGAATTCACGGACGCCGAATACACACGCGCCCTTGCCGACGCCGCCGCTCTCGACGACGCCGCCAACCGCTGCCGCGATACCGCAAAACGCGAATTCGACCTCGAAACCGTCGGCGGCACACGGTATCGAAGGGTTTACGACCGCATGAACGTCAACGGGATCAGATGAAAGTCCTCGCCCTTTGTTCATATCCGATCGAGTCGGCGGCGTCGCGGTTTCGGCTTTATCAATTCGTCGAACCGCTGCGAGCGAGCGGCATCGAGCTCGAAATTCGTCCGTTCCTCAGCAGCGAACAGTTCGCGAGTCTTTATACGGACGGGCAGACGGCAAGGAAAGCGGTCGGTATGCTCTCGGGTTTGCGGCATCGATTTGCGGAGATGATCTTTTCAAAAGGCTTCGATGCCGTGATCGTACAGCGTGAGGCGATGCTGTTCGGGCCTGCGTTCGTGGAATGGGTGTTCAGCTCGGTGCGTCGTTTGCCGATGATCTTCGACCTTGATGATGCCACGTTCATTCCGACAAAAAGCAAATACTACGGCCGTCTCGCCTCATTGCTGAAGGCTCACCACAAGGCAGACTCCTTGATACGGGCGGCCGAAGTTACGCTCTGCGGCAATCCGTACATCGAATCGTATGCGAGGTCGTTCGGCGCAAAGACCGCGATTATGCCGACTCTGGTGGACCTTGAGGTATTCAAGCCCGCTGAGGCCAAGGACCCGATCCCTGTGCTTGGTTGGATCGGCACCCATTCGACGTATCCAATGCTCGAAACGCTTTTCCCCGTCTTTGAAAGGCTGGCGAAGGAGTTCCCGTTCGTTCTGCGCATCGTAGGTTCCGGCGCGCCGCCGCCGGCGTTGGAGCATACGAAGGTCGAGAATCTCGAGTGGCGGTTGGCGACCGAGGTTCAGGATTTTCAGAACCTCGACATTGGCCTGTATCCACTTCGGGCGAATGAGTTTTCGAACGAGGCGTTTCTAAAAGGCAAGTCGGGCTTTAAAGCAATACAATACATGGCTGTTGGCCGCCCATTTGTCGTAACGCCGATGGGCATAACGGAGGGACTGGGACGCGAAGGCGAAACTCATCTGGCGGCGAACTCCAACGACGATTGGTATAACGCGCTGAGGTCGCTGTTATCAGATCCCGAGAAAAGACGTACGATGGGAAGAGCGGGACGGCAGTATGCCGTTGACAATCTTGATCCGCGAGTCCATATAGAGACCCTGGTAAGCGCGATCGAAAACTCTATCCGATCAAAAAAAGAAAGCACAAGGAGACGCTCCGCGAATTGAACAAACCGCTCCTTATCGGTTCATTTCTGATCTTTATCGCTCTCGGCTTTGTTGACCCGCCGAACGGCATGGTCGCGCTCATTCTGCTTGCCGTGCTGGCGCCTCTCATTTTTTTGATCTTCCGTTCGCAAACCGATGATAAGGAATTCGTTGCGAACATCTTTTTTGCGGCTCTCGCGGCTCGAATACTCTTCGGCCTCCTGCTGCATCAGTTTGACCTTCGCGAGTTTTTCGGCGGCGATGCAAATACCTACGATCGGCTTGGAACGCTGATACGCGAATATTGGTCGGGCAAATTGGCCGCGACCGACCCGCAGGTGCTCGCTGCGACAAGTACGGCACGGCCGGGTTGGGGAATGAACTATCTCGTCGCGATCCTTTACTCGATCTTTGGGCGGAACATCCTCGCCGCGCAAACGTTCTGCGGGATCGTCGGTGCAGCGACCGCGCCGATGATCTATTTCCTCGCGCAGACGATCTTCGGCAACAAGCGCGTAGCTCGCGTCTCGGCCCTTTCGATCGCGTTGTTCCCTTCGTTCATCATCTGGTCGGGCCAGCTTCTAAAAGATGGACTTATCGTCTTCCTGCTCGTGCTTACGATCACGATGGTGCTCAAAGCACAGGAAAAATTCAGCTATGCGGCCGTGTTCGCGATCATCTTCTCGCTATTTGGCATCATCTCGCTGCGTTTCTATATCTTTTATATGGTTGCGGCGGCCGTTGCCGGAAGCTTCATTGTCGGTGCCGGACGCACCTCGATCTCGATCGTGCGGCGCGCAACGGCTCTCGCCCTGATAGGCATTGCGCTCTCCTATATCGGTGTTTCCCGGAACGCCGAGAAGGGCATCGAGGTCTTTGGCGACCTTAGGAAAGTACAGATCAGCCGGCTGGATCAGGCTCAATCGGCAACCTCAGGCTTTAACGAGGATGCCGACGTCTCGACAACGAGCGGCGCCCTCAGCGCCGTCCCGCTTGGGCTCGCCTACTTGATGCTTGCCCCGTTCCCCTGGCAGATGACGAACTTCCGGCAGCTCATCACGCTGCCCGAGGTTCTGCTCTGGTGGGCGATGATGCCGCTGATGGTTTACGGCATTTGGTACACGTTAAAGAACCGCCTGCGGCCTGCCCTGCCGATTCTGCTCTTTTCCGGAATGCTTACGCTCGCGTACTCTATCTTTCAGGGCAATGTCGGCACCGCTTATCGACAGCGCACGCAGATACAGGTATTCTTGTTTATTTTCATTGCCGTTGGCTGGACGTTGTGGAAGGAGCGGCGTGAGGATCGCGAGTTGATACGGCGGTCGAGGCTGCGGGCGATGAACGAGCAGATGCGGGCCGGCGGACATATCGAGGTGTAGGGCGAAAGAAAGAAGATGTGCGGGATCACAGGATTTGTAAATAACTCTGCTGAAGCGGCCGATCGCGGCATGCTTGAGGCGATGAACCGCGCGATCATTCACCGCGGGCCGGACGAGGACGGTTTTTACGTCAAAGAGAATGTCGGCCTTGCGATGCGTCGGCTTTCGATCATCGACCTTGCCGGCGGGCAGCAGCCGATACGCAACGCCGACGGCACGAAGTGGATCGTCTTCAACGGCGAGATCTACAATTACCGCGAACTCCGCCGCGAGATGGAAGAACGCGGTCATAAGTTCTACACGAATTCCGATACCGAGGCGATCGTGCATCTCTATGACGAATTCGGCCCGGACTGTCTCGATCATCTTCGCGGGATGTTCGCGATCGCGATCTGGGATGAACGCGAACGCTCGCTCTTCCTCGCACGCGACCGCGTCGGCAAAAAGCCGCTCCTTTATTCGCATCGGCCGAACGGCGACCTGATCTTCGGTTCGGAATTTGCGGCGCTGCTTGCGCATCCCGCGATCACGCGTGAGGTCGATCCGGCGGCGATCGACAGCTACCTTTCGTTCCTGTGTGTGCCGGCGCCGCAAACGGCCTTCAAAGGGATACGCAAACTCGAGCCCGGACATTGGCTCCGCTGGAAGGACGGCCGGGTCGAAACGCATCGCTACTGGCTGCCCGATTTCTCGAAAAAGATCAAGATCTCGGAAGAAGAGGCGATCGAGGAGACGACGCGCATCCTTCGCGAAGCAACGCGTATGCGGATGATCTCCGAGGTGCCGCTGGGAGCGTTCCTTTCAGGCGGCGTCGATTCCTCGACGGTCGTTGCTCTGATGGCCGAGGAAAGTTCGACGCCCGTGAAGACGTTCTCGATCGGATTCGAAGACCAGGATTTCAGCGAGCTGAAGTATGCGAAGAAGGTCGCCGAACACATCGGCGCCGAGCATCACGAGTTCATCGTCCGTCCCGACGCGGCCGACGTCATTCCGCTACTCGTCGAACATTACGGCGAGCCGTATGCGGATTCGTCCGCACTGCCGACCTACTACGTTGCCCGCGAGACGCGAAAGCACGTGACCGTTGCCCTCAACGGCGACGGCGGCGACGAGAGTTTTGCGGGCTACGAGCGTTATATGGCGATGCAGATCGCCGAGGCTACGCCCGCGTTCCGCGCTTTGTCCGAAAGGCCCTGATCGAAGGCCCGTTCAATCTGCTGCCCGTGTCGGAAACGAAAAAGACCCGCATTCGCGACGTTCAGCGATTCTTTATTTCGGCCAGCGAACCGCGCATCGAGCGATATTTTCGCTGGATGTCCACGTTCAAGCCGGCCGTCAAACGCCAGATCTACACCGAGGATCTCGCGCGTGTATCCGAGGCGAATAACGCTTCGCATCTTCTCGGCGATTGGTTCAAGCGTGCGAATGGTTCGGGCGTTCTCGATGCGTCGCTCTTTGTCGATCAGCTGACGTACCTTCCGAACGATCTGCTCGTGAAGGTCGATATCGCGTCGATGGCGAATTCGCTCGAGGCGCGTTCGCCGTTCCTCGATCACAAGGTGATGGAGTTTGCCGCAAGCCTGCCCGAAAACATCAAGATGCCGCGGCTTCGCACAAAATATCTGTTGAAGAAGGTCGCCGCACGCCTCGTTCCGCGTGAGGTGATCTATCGCCGAAAGATGGGTTTTGGCGTGCCGGTCGGGAACTGGTTCCGCAAGGAACTGAAAGCCCTCGTCCACGACACGCTGCTCTCAAAGAGCTTCGCGGATCGCGGCCTCATTCGGCCCGAGGCCGTCAAGAGAATTGTCGATGAACACACAGAAGCACGCGTCGATCACGCCTTCCCGATCTGGACGCTGCTGATGCTCGAACTCTGGTATCGGAGGTTCATCGACTAGGAAGAATTAGGTTATGAAAGGTGTAATACTTGCCGGCGGTTTGGGCTCGCGTCTAAGTCCGCTTACAAAGATCACGAACAAGCATCTGCTGCCGGTCTATAACCGGCCGATGATCTATTACCCGATCGAGACGCTCATCAACGCGGGCATTGACGACATTATGATCGTCACGGGCGGCAACTCGGCGGGCGATTTCCTTCGGCTGCTCGGCAACGGAAAGCACTTCGGGCTGAAGCATCTTAACTACACATATCAAGAGGGCGAAGGCGGCATCGCCGACGCGCTTTCGCTTGTCGAGCATTTTGCGGACGAACAGCCTGTGTGCGTGGTGCTTGGCGATAACCTCATAGAGAAGAACGTCCGTGCCGCGGCCGATGATTATCGAGCGCAGGGCAAGGGTGCGAAGATCTTGCTCAAGAAGGTTCCCGATCCGCAGCGTTTCGGCGTGCCGGAACTCGACGGCGAACGCGTCGTCCGCATCGTCGAAAAGCCGAAAGACCCGCCGTCGGACTTCGCCGTCATCGGCATCTACTTCTTCGACCATACGGTCTTCGACATCATCAAGACACTCAAGCCGTCCGACCGCGGCGAGCTCGAAATAACCGACGTCAACAACCATTACATCGACCGCGGCGAAATGACCTGGGGCGAACTCGACGGCTGGTGGACCGACGCGGGCACATTCGAAAGCCTCCTCCTCGCCTCGAATCTCGTCGCCCGCTCTGGCGCGAACAACCTGTGAGAAAATAGCAGGAGCCCAAGCAGAGAGTCGCGAAAGCGCATCGATCCCTGCCTACATCTTCCTTGTTTTTTTCTTTCCTTTGCTTCCTTTGCGTGTACTTTGCGGCCTTTGCGTTTAAAAATGCTTCTCTTCAAAGAATGAACGCAGAGAACGCAAAGATCTCGCAAAGCTCACAAAGTGTACTTCGAGAAACCATTCTCTTTCGCTTCTCTTTGCTTCCTTTACTTGGGCTTTGCTATCTTTGCGGTTAATTGCTTCTCTTGCGAAAGAAGAATAAGGCAACTGGTTCTGCGCATAATTACCTTATGGATGAAAATGCTCTCTCCCACCTTATCATCAACCGAGCGATCAAAGTACACAGTGCCCTCGGGCCGGGGCTGCTTGAGTCAGCATATAAGCAGTGTTTGTACTATGAACTTCGGCAGGCAGGCGTTGCGGTCGAGATGGAACGGCCGCTTCCGCTGGTGTACGAGGAGGTGCATCTCGAATGTGGATACCGTGTCGATCTTCTGATCAGCGGCAAGGTCATCATTGAGGTAAAAGCTTGCGACGCTCTCGCACCTGTGCATACAGCGCAGGTTCTGACTTACTTAAAACTCTCCGACTGCAAGCTTGGCCTTCTGATGAATTTCAATGTCGCATTAATGAAGGACGGGATAAAACGTGTCGTTCGCAACTTACAATAGGGTTATGTCTTTTATCGACGAGAATATCCACGATGTGGTCGTTTACGGCCTGAAGAAATACACGGATGGCCGCGGGTGGCTGGCCGAGCTTTTCCGGCATGACGAAGTGGACGCGGAGTTTCACCCTGCGATGGCTTATATTTCCTTCACGCATCCGGGAGTTGCGCGCGGGCCGCACGAGCACGTCGATCAGGCCGATCTGTTCTGCTTTATCGGGCCATCGACCTTCAAGATGCGTATGTGGGACAACCGCCCTGATTCGCCGACCTACCGGCACAGGATGACGCTGCTTGTCGGCGAGCACGACGCAAAGGCCGTCATCGTCCCGAAAGGCGTCGTCCACGGGTATCAGAACGTCGGCGAAGTTGATGGCATGGTGATCAACTGCCCGAACCGCCTTTATATGGGCGAGGGCAAGCGTGAGCCGATCGACGAGATACGCCACGAAGACGACCCCGAAACGATCTTTCGAATGGAAGATTAGGGTAGAATATCCTCACTTGCCCGACCGCCCGAAAAGAATCGTCCGCGTGATCGCCCGCCTGAACGTCGGCGGCCCGGCCCGTCATGTAGTTTGGCTGACGCGCAGCCTCGTCCCGCCCGAATTCGAGAGCACGCTGATCGCGGGCACCGTGCCCGAAGGCGAAGAGGATATGTCCTATTTCGCCGATGAGAACGGCGTTCGGCCGATCTTCATAAAAGAACTCAGCCGCGAGCTCTCGCCAAAGGACGCTCTCTGCGTTCTCAAGCTCTTTCGCGAATTCCGAAGCCTGCGTCCCGACATCATTCATACGCACACTGCAAAGGCCGGTGCCGTCGGCCGAACTGCCGCATTCCTCTACAAGTATCTGACGCCCGGCACGCTTGTTGGCCGGCCGCGTCGCGTCCGACGCGTGCACACATTCCATGGCCACGTTTTTCACAGTTACTACGGACGCGCAAAGACGCGCCTTTTCATCCTGATCGAACGCCTCCTCGCACACGCGACCGACCGGATCGTCGTCATCTCGGAACAACAGCTTGAGGAGATCGCGGGAAAATTCAGGATCGGGCGCCGTGAGCAGTTCGCTGTTATACCGCTCGGTATCGAGCCGATCGAGCACGGCGGGAAACGTTCCGAGCTTCGCGAAGAATTTCACATTCCGGCAGGCCGCCTGCTCGCCGGTTTCGTCGGCCGCCTTACCGAGATCAAGAACCTCGATCTTCTCCTTGACGCGGCCGCGATCTGCCGGAAGGAGAACGCGCCCGTCCATTTCCTGATCGTCGGCGACGGCCATCTGCGTGAGTCGCTCGAACGGCGTGCTGCCGAACTAAACCTTACAAATCTAACATTTACGGGTAACCACAAAGAGATCGCACCGATACTCGCCGAGCTGGACATCTTCGTTTTGACGTCAAAGAACGAAGGCACACCGCTTTCGATGATCGAGGCGATGGCCGCCGGCGTTCCCGTTGTTTCGACCGCGGTCGGCGGCGTCGTAGATCTTGCGGGCGAGGTGACCGAGAGCCGCGAGGGCTTTGACGTTGCGTCGCGGGCGATCCTGATCCGTTCGAACGATCCCGCAGATCTTAAAAAAGGCTTGCTTTATTTGGTGAAAAGTGAAAAAGTACGGGAGACGCTTTCTCTTAACGCATTACATCACGTCGATGAAAAGTATTCCGTTGCTCGGCTCGTAAAGGATATTGTTCAGCTATACAATGATATTGGGTAAGGAAGTTTCTCCCGTGTAATAGAAAAAAGGCCTATCGCTGATCAAGAGAAAGAATGCAGAACCTCACACTCAAAGCATTTCTGGCCTTCTCCGTCTCCATTATCCTCGGGGCGGTGTTCACCTATATTGTCCGTGCATACGCGACACGTCGCGGATTTGTCGCCGCACCGAAGACCGACCGCTGGCACTCGCGGCCGACCGCGATGCTCGGCGGCGTCGCTATCTACGCGACGACGATCGTCGGCTATCTTCTTTTCGTTCCCTATACGCGCGGGTCTTTTGATCCTGCTTGGCGGCGGCACGATCCTTTTTTCTCGTCGGGCTCGTCGATGATGTCCTCAATATACGGCCGTATCAAAAGCTGCTTGGCCAACTCTTCGGTGCCGCCGTCGTGATCGGTTTCGGACTTACGATGCCGATCACGGGCAACGAGATGATCGACATTTGGATAACCGCCATTTGGATCATCGGCATCACGAACGCCGTCAACCTGCTCGACAATATGGACGGCCTCGCCGCCGGAATTGCGGCGATCGGCGGCATCGGCCTGGCCGCAAACTTTTTCGGCGCGGCGCAGGGGAATGAATTCCTTTTTGCGTCCGTCCTGATCGGCGGGCTTGTGGGCTTCCTTTTCTTCAATTTCAACCCCGCGTCGATCTTTATGGGCGATTGCGGCTCGATGTTCGTGGGCTTCGTGCTCTCGGGTGCGGTTCTTATCAATCAAGCAGGCGGTGGCGGCCGAAGCCGCGGAATACTGCCGATCCTTGCTGTACCGGCGCTGATCCTGATCGTCCCGATCTTCGACACGACGCTTGTGACGCTTGTGCGTAAAGTTTGGGGACGAAAGGTCTCGCAAGGCGGCCGCGACCATACGTCCCATCGCCTCGTAGCTCTCGGCCTTTCGGAACGCTCGGCCGTGCTGATGCTTTACGCGTTCGCGGCAATCGCCGGCGGTTTGTCGATCGCGATCACGCATCTTGCCGCGAGCGAGAGTCTTGCGTTGATCGCATTCGTCACGATCGTTCTAGTGATAGTCGGCGTTTTTCTCTCGGATGTGAAGGTCTATGAATCGAGCGGCGATGCCGCGTCGGCATCCGAAAAGGCGGTCTTTTCCTTCATCATTAATTTCTCGCACAAGCGGCGCATCTTCGAGATCCTTCTCGATTCGATCATCATCACGCTGTCGCTCTACGCGGCGTTCATACTCGTGATCGGCAGCTTTGACGACGCGGAGACCTGGGATCTTTTCGTAAAATGCCTGCCGTTCGTCATACCGATCAAACTCGCGGCGTTCCTGGTGACGGGCGTTTATCGCGGCGTTTGGCGGTACACGAGCATTCGCGACTTCATCACGTATGCAAAAGGTGTTGCACTTGGTTCGGCCGTAAGCGTCCTCGCGATCCTGTTGCTCTATCGCTTCCAATTCTATTCCCGAACGGTGTTCGTCGTTGATGCCCTTCTGCTGCTCTTCGGCGTCATCGGCAGCAGAATGATGTTCCGCCTGATCCGAAGCGCGCTCCCGATACCGGCAGCCGTCGGATCTCGCCGTGTACTCATCTACGGAGCGGGCGACGGCGGCGAGATGGTCCTGCGTGAGCTGCGGAATAATCCCGAATGGAACCTCACGCCGATCGGTTTCGTCGATGACGATCCGCTGAAGAAAGGCCGCGTTATCCACGGCCTCACCGTCTTTGACGGTAACGGTTCGCTCGGAGCCGTCTGCCGCGAAAAGGACGTGCAGGAGATAGTGATCTCGATCCGCCATTTCGACAGCGAACGCCTTCGCACCGTACGCGAGGCTTGCATCGAGAATAATGTTGCGATCCGGCGTGCGCTTCTTAAGATCGAGACCTTAGAATAGAGTTCGCGTGCCCACTTTTCGTTCACGAACCGACACAACGGCAGCCAAAGCCTTCCTGATCGCTGCCGTACTGCTCGCGGCTGCGGCGGCGTGGTTCGGCGCGCGTTGGAACTTTGCGAATTCGGCATCGATGCGGGCAGACAGAACGGATATGATCCCGCTGCTTACGCGTCTTGGGCCGGACGACCCGCAGACGCATTTTGCCGCAGCCGTCCTGCTTGACAAGACGTTCGAGCCAGCGGACGCGGCCGCATCGCTTGCCGAATTCAAACGAGCGGCCGAGCTTTCGCCGAATAACTACCTCGTCGTTCTCGCTCTCGCAAAAGCATACGACCGCGCAGGCGACCGCGACCTCGCTAACGCGGAATTCGAACGCGCTCTCGCGCTTGCACCGAACTATGCGGACGTAAAATTCGCTTACGGCAATTTCCTGCTTCGCGGGAACGGACGCGAGCAAGAGGCCTTCGCACTTATCTCTTCGGCCGCGCAGAGCCGCCCAGAGTATGCATCGGCCGCGGCGACGCTCGCCCTTGAAACTGCGGATCAGGACATCGGCAAGGCTCGCCTTTTGCTCGGCGATGCTCCCGCGGCCCGTGCCGCACTCGCCGTCTATCTCCTGACGAAAGGCCGCATAGAGGACGCTGCCGCACTTTGGAACGGCTTGCCCGAAAGCCTGAAGACCGGTGAATTAAAGCCGAGCGGCGAACGCCTCGCCGCAAAACTGCTCGAGGCGAAGCAATACCGCCTGGCCGTCGCCGTCCTCAATGACCTGAAGGTGCAGCCTTCGCTCGCCGTTAATACGGTCACGAACGGCGGATTCGAGAACGGCGTTTCGGCCGCCGCCGGAAATGTTTTCAACTGGACGATCGCGAACGGCCGCGAACCGCAGATCGCTCTCGCCGACAAAGCACACTCGGGCAAGGTCAGCCTTTATTTCGTGTTCGATTCAAAACGCGCGGACGCCTTCCGCACGGTGAAGCAAACTGTCGCGGTCGAGCCCGGTTCAAAGTATCGCCTTTCGGCCTTTTACACGAGCGAACTGCGTGCCGCCGAGGATGTCTCGATGCATTTCGTGATCGAAGATGCTGCGGGCACCGCTCTTGCCGCGGGCCCGCCGCTTAGCTTGAATGCAGATTGGGCTGAAACTGCGGTCGAGTTCACCGTGCCCGCGGATCTGCCCGACGGCATCGTAATAAAACTTACCAGGGACGATTGCCATTCGCCGATCTGCCCCATCACCGGCAGGCTCTGGCTTGACGACGTAACGTTGACGAAAAAGTGAGAATTTCCGCCGCGCTAAAGATCCGCCAAAGGACGCCATTGAGTGAGAAGATCCTTTTCGCGATCCTGCTTGTCGGGCCTATCCTCGCATGCCTTCTCTTTGGTGCTGTCGATAGCGGAACGTGGGCCTTGATCTCGGTCGTAGCGTTCTTCGGGACGCTGCTCTGGGCCTACAACGTTTGGAAGAGCGGCGAATTTTCGGTCTATCGCACGCCGCTCATCTACCCGTTCGCTGCCTTCTTCCTGCTCGGCGTCCTTCAGATCGCCGCGGGAACGACGCTCGATCCGTACGCGACGCGGCTCTTCACATTTCGCCTCGGTGTTTACCTGCTCTTCTTTCTTGCGGCGCTCGCCGTTATCACAACGCCCGCCCGTTTGACCTTCACGCGCATCGTGATCGTTCTCTTCGGCGGCATCCTCGCATTCGGGAGCATTCTTCAGCGGATGGCCGCGATCGAGCCGATCTTCGGAATACGCGAAACGCCGCAGGCGATACCGTTCGGGCCGTTCGTCAATCAGCACCACTTTGCGGCATTTATGGTGATGGTCTGCGGGCTTGCGTTCGGCGTGATCTTCGACCGCAGAGCCGAGAGCAACCGGAAGGTCGTGAATATCGGTGTCGCGGCAGTATGCGGCTCGGCCCTCTTGATGACGATGTCGCGAGGCGCATGGCTCGCAGCTTCCGTGACGCTTCTTGTCGTGCTCGCTGCAACTTATGCAACACGCGACCGAAAGCATTCAGCCGCGGGCCGAAGACGTCTTCTCGTGCCGATACTCTCGGCCGTCATTCTCATAGGCGCAACCCTCGGCCTCGCCCTTTTTCTCGGAGGCGACGACCTGAACCTCTCGCTCGCCGGACACGGTTCCGACGCCGAAGGTTTTTCGAGCGGCCGCACGCACTTCTGGGCCGTCGCAATGCAGGTCTTTGCCGCTCACCCGATCGCCGGAGCCGGACTCGATTCTTTTGCTGTCGCGTTCACGAAATTCGATACATGGGACGGCCGCTTTCGCATCGAACGCGCGCACAACGATTATCTTCAGGTGCTTGCGGACGGCGGCGTGATCGGCTTCCTCTGTCTCGCGTCTTTCATCGCGATCCTTTTTCGCAAAGGCGTGGAGAACATTCGTTTCGCCTCGACGGAACATCGTAGCGTCGCTATCGGAGCGTTTGCGGGCTGCGTCGGCGTCTTGGTGCACAGCTTTGTGGACTTCCCCTTGCGGACACCTTCGAACGCGTTCTTTTTCCTGCTTCTTGTTGTGCTTGCCGTCGTCAGGACCGACAGCGGTGATCATTTTGGCGGAGGCTCGACCGTGACCTCGGCTTCGGCTGAACCGCACGGCAGACTGAATTTTATGTGATAGATCCCCGTCCTTTGCGTCATCGATCGAATCACGAAAAGCGAGCGGCTCTTTATCCCCGCAACAGGAACTTCGCGCACCGCAACGTCCTTCTCACTATCGGAAACAGCCGTTAGCCCCGCAAGGTCGCGGTCGTCCTCAGTCCCGACGATCAGCCCACGCTCATCGCCGCTCGGCATCGATAGACGGATCTCGCTCAGCGTGATCACGCACGGCTTGATCGCTGTCGGTTCCGCCGTATCGGCTACGATACGCGGCCTCGCATCCGACGTAGAAGTTGGAAGGGCTTGAGCTTGCGCAGGCGATCCTTCAGGCGTTGGTTCGACGGTCGCTTCCGGAGTTGGTGAGACGGCCGGTGAAGCTTCAGGCGTTGGCGTCGACGGTCGCTTCCGGGACGTTGGATGAGACGGCCGGAGATGCTTCCGGCGT
>LLEU01000004.1 GCA_001567505.1 Acidobacteria bacterium OLB17
GTCCGCCGAAATGCAAAAGACCATCGCCGATTCATCGCCCAGAAAATTCTCAAACAGCCCAAACGCGTCATCAACCCGACCGACGCGCTGATCTCCAGCGGTCTCATCGACTCTTTCAGCCTCGTGGACCTGGCCCTCTTCGTGGAGGACACTTTCGGCGTCCGCATCGCGGACTCGGAACTGAACGCCTCCACGTTTGATTCCGTCGAGCAGTTGGCGAATTTGATCGCGTCGAGGCAGAAGTAATGACGACGTTCACCGCGGTCTTGCGCGATTTCTACGAGCGCGAACCCGATCGGGTGTCGGTCACGCTCCAGCATCCCAACCAGCCCGACTTCCACATCACGTATCGCGAACTGATCGAGCGGTCGAACGATTACGCCGCCGCGTACGCGCGGGCGGGAGTTAAGCCGGGCGACGTGGTCATCCTCATCCTCCAGCACGGAAAAGACCTGGTTTATTCATTCTGGGGCGCGGTATTGCTGGGCGCCATCCCCTCGATGATGCCCTTTCTCACCGAGAAACTTTCCCCCGAACGTTACCGCGCCGACCTCGCCGCGCTTTTCTCGCACAGCCATCCCAAAGGCGTCGTCACCTATCCCGAATTCGAAGCAGACGTCAAGATGCTGGCGACGGAGAGCGGATATTCCGCCTGCGAAGTGTTCATCACGGACCGAATCCCGCAGCAGGAAAAACTCGATCTTTCGTCCCTGCCGGGGATGAATGCCGCAGAGACTGACATCGTCCTCCTCCAGCATTCGTCCGGCTCCACCGGCCTCCAAAAGGGAGTGGCGCTTTCGCATCGGGCGATCTTCAACCACCTCGACGCGTATGGCGAGTCCATCCGCCTCACGCGGGATGACGTGATCGTCTCCTGGCTTCCGCTCTATCACGACATGGGACTGATCGCCTGCTTCCTCCTGCCCATCCTGCGCGGCGTCCATGTGGTGCAGATGTCTCCCTTCGACTGGGTGCGCGCGCCCTGGCGGCTGCTGCGGACGATCAGCGATTACCGCGGCACGCTGACCTGGCTTCCCAACTTCGCCTACAACTTCTGCGCCCAAAAGATTCGCGACCGCGACCTCGAAGGCGTGGACCTGTCCTCGTGGCGCGCCAGCATCAACACCTCCGAGCCGGTGCGCTTCAAAAGCCACGAGATGTTCTACGAGCGGTTCAAGTCCTACGGGCTGAAATTTGAAACGCTCCAAACCTCCTATGGGATGGCGGAAAAACGTCTTCGCGGCCACCCAGAACGACCTGGGCAAACTGCCCTACGTCGAGGAAATCGACCGCGAGTCGTTCATCGCGGACAAGGTGGCGCGTCCCGCCTTCGACGGCCGCCCGGCGATCCAGATGATGTCGTGCGGACAGCCCATCCCCAACACTGCCATCCGCGTGGTGGACAGCAAGGGCCATGACGTGCCGGAGCGTCACGTCGGCGAGATCGTCCTCAAATCCAACTGCATGTTGACCGGCTACTACAACCGCGCCGACATCACCAAAAAAGCGTTTCTGCCCGGCGGCTGGTACATGTCTGGCGATTACGGTTACATGGTCAACGGCGAGGTGTTCGTCGCGGGGCGGCAAGAAAGATATGTTGATCGTCGGCGGCAAGAACGTGTATCCGCAGGATTTGGAAGCGCTGGCGTGCGAGGTACCCGGCGTCCATCCCGGGCGGACGGTGGCCTTCGGTCTCTTCGACGAATCGCAGGGGACGGAGGAGGTCGTCATCATCGCCGAGGTGGACAGCGAAGACGAGGCCGAGCACGAGCGCGTCGCCGACGAGATTCGCAAGCACGTCACCAAGAATTCGGCCATTGCCGCGCGTTACGTCCGCGTAGTGGGACCGAAATGGGTGCTGAAAACGTCCAGCGGAAAAGTGGCGCGCTCCGCCAACAAGGAAAAATTCATCAGGGAATTGGAATCTGAAAACCAGGCGTAAAAAAACTGCCCTCGAAAAACGAGGGCAGTTTTCATAAAGACGATTGGCGTTATCCGCCGGTGGGGAGTTGCTTTTCCAGCGTGCGGTTGAGAATGTCGGCTTGTTCGTTGGAGGCGGATTTGACTGGCTTGATCTTCAGGCTCTTGTCCCGGGAATTCGAGCGTTCCATGGCCATCTGCCAGGCGATCTGCATGGCGGTCAGTTCGGGTTCCTTCGGGGTTTCGTCCATCTCGACAACATCTTCCTGCTTCCTGCCGCGCTTGGCTCCGCGGGCTTTCTTCGGTTCGCGGGCGGGTTTTTCCTCTTCGATCATTTCGGGGATGAGAGCCTTCATCGAAAGGCGGATCTGTTTCTTCTTGCGGTTCACCTCGAGGACTTTCGCCTCAACCTCGTCGCCTTCTTTGACGATCTCGCCGGGCGTCTTGACGTATCCGCGCGTCAGCTCGCTGACGTGCACCATGCCCGGGCGTTCCGCTCCAAAGTCCACGAACGCGCCGTAGGTTTCCAGGCGGACCACTTTGCCTTTCACGGTCATCTCCGGCTGGATCTCGCTCCACTCCATGCCGAGGGGTTCGATCATCGTCAGTTCGATGCGGTCCTTGCGGACGCGGCGCACCCAGGTCTCCACGTCCTGACCGGGCTTGAGTACGTCTTCCACTTTGTTGACCGGGTCTTTCTGAATCTGCGAAATGTGGAGGACGCCGGGTAATTCCTGTCCCACATCCACTAATGCGCCCGCCAGTGTGATCTTCACGACCTTGCCGGAAAGTTTTGTTTTTGGTTCCAGCGCCAAAGTTTTCGTTTCAATGTTCTCGCTCATGTCGCGCTCCTGTTTCATAAATTAGCCGAAGGCGGATTATACCTATGGTGTCCATAAGCGTCAATGCGAAAAACGGCGCAAAATTAAAATTGATTCGCCCGCCCGCTTTATTTTTTCAACCGTGATAAAATAGAACGTACGTTCCCAATATCAACAGAGATAAACATGGACTTCAAACTTACCGCTCCCTTTGTCCCGATGGGCGACCAGCCCGAAGCGATCGCCCAGCTTGTGGACGGCGTGAAGAAGGGCATGAAACACCAGGTCCTGCTCGGCGCGACAGGCACGGGCAAGACGTTTACCATCGCGTCCGTCATCCAGGAATTGCAAAAGCCCGCGCTCATCATGGCGCACAACAAGACTCTCGCCGCGCAACTCTACGCGGAGTTCAAGGAGTTCTTTCCCGAGAACGCGGTCGAATATTTTGTTTCGTACTACGACTACTACCAGCCCGAAGCGTACGTCCCGCGTCACGATCTCTACATCGAGAAGGAGACCGAGATCAACGAGGAGATCGAACGCCTGCGGCTGGCGGCGACGACCAGTCTCATCTCGCGGCGGGACGTGATCATCGTCGCGTCGGTGTCGTGCATCTACGGGTTGGGTTCGCCCGAGGAATTCGGCAAAGGGACGGTGACGCTGCAGGTCGGTCAGCTTTACCGCCGCAACGCGCTGCTGCGTCAGCTGATCGAGAGTCAGTATCAGCGCAACGACATCGAATTGCGCAGCGGTACGTTCAGGGTCAGGGGCGACACGCTGGAGATCGTCCCCGCCTACGAAGACCGACGCGGTTTCCGAATCACGTTCTTCGGCGACGAGGTGGAGCGCATCATGCAGTTCAGCCCGTTGACCGGCGAGGTCTTCGACGAGCCGCAGGAAGTCTTCCATCTACCCCGCCAAGCAATATCTCACCGACAGCGACCGCATGAAGGAAGCCATCGGCAATATCGAAAAAGAGTTGGATGAACGCCTGGCGCTTTTTAAGGAGCAGGGCAAACTGCTCGAAGCCCAGCGCCTGGAACAACGCACGCGCTACGACCTGGAAATGCTCAAAGAGGTCGGCTATTGCTCGGGCATCGAAAATTACTCGCGTCATCTCGACGGGCGCGCGCCCGGCACGCATCCGTGGACGATGATTGACTTCCTCCCCAGCGATTACCTGCTCGTCATTGACGAGAGTCACATGAGCGTGCCGCAGATCCGCGGCATGTATAACGGCGACCGCTCGCGCAAAGAGACTCTCGTCGAATATGGTTTTCGCCTGCCGAGCGCGCTCGATAACCGCCCGCTCAAGTTCCATGAATTTGAGCAAGTGATGGGCGCTACCATTTACACCTCCGCCACGCCGGGACCCGTACGAGATGCAGCGCTCCGAGCAGGTGACCGAGCAGATCATCCGCCCGACGGGACTCGTTGATCCCGAAGTGGAAGTCCGCCCGACGAAGGGGCAGGTGGACGACCTCGTCAAGGAGATTCGCGCCCGCGTCGAAGTCGGCGAGCGCGTCCTCGTCACCACGCTCACGAAGCGCATGGCCGAAGACCTCGCCA
>LLEU01000005.1 GCA_001567505.1 Acidobacteria bacterium OLB17
CCCCGCGCCTGGACTTTGGCGAGCTCAGCGCGGAATGCAAGTATGTTTGCCTTGGTGATCTGGCCGACCGCCATCTCCCCGAAGCGCGGGATCAGGCCCTTGTCCAGATTGGCGCGCACGCCCTGTCGGTACGATTCGCGCCACTCCACCGACTTCTCGTTGAACCAGGTCTCGGCGAACTCCTTGAAGAGCGGCGTCTGTGCGGCGATGGCAGGCTGGGCACTGCCGTTGCCGGAAACCGCGGAGCCGAGTGCCTGCACAGCGCTCGCCATCGGCGACAGTTTGAACCTGGCCATATTCCGGCTCGATGGGAAGTAGCGCTGGTAGTCGAAGGTGCCGAGGCTGATTTCGCCTTCGATGCGATCGAGCAGCTTCTGCACCTTCTTGCGGTTGGCCGGCGTGTCCTCAAGTGCCGTTTGCTCCCGACAGCGGATACTGCGGTAGTAGAAGTCGATGAACAGCAGGCCCGTGTCCTTACGTGCGCGAACACTACCCATGGCACACCTCGCCGTTTGCCATCGGGATGCCTAGGCTGTCGCCGGCGATGCGCATGTCGCGCTCGATCGATTCCCAGATGTAGAGAATCTTGCGACCGCCGAAGGGACGGATGTAATGCACGCCCTCGATCAGGACGCTGTCCTTCAGGCGCTCGCGGATGGTGCGGGGGTCGTACTTGATGCGGCCGGACAGCTCGTCCGTAGTTAAGTAGGTTTGTGACATTTATGTAGCCTCCAGTGTAAAAAGTGTTCTAGGATTCGTTTTGGCTTTTTTGCAATGCCAAATGTCATCCTGAATAATATTATGCACAACAAAAAGACTTTTTCAAGGGCTTTTTTACATTCTGAATGACTTTTTTATCTGGAGCGCAGAAATGATCAAGTGCCACCTGTCGCGGCTAATGGGGGAGCGCAAGATGAAAATCGTCGATGTCGCTAGGGAAGCCGGGCTGCATCGAAACACCGTCACGCTGCTCTACAACGAAACGGCTACTCGTATTGATCTCGACTCAATCGATCGCCTGTGCAAGCTTTTCAACTGCCAGGTTTCTGATCTGTTCGAATATCGGGCTACCCAATAATCGCTCTCGAAGAATCAGCCCCTTGGGGATAGATGTAGAAATTCTGTTGCTGATGCTGATGCACCTGAGATTTTTAACTTATTCGTATTCGATCCCTTCTGTGGTTGCAGAAGGTGATGCATTACCCTCAAGCACCCACCCCTCTTGTATTTCCATCTGATTTGAGTTTATTATATTCACGTGATATGCGTGACATTAAGATGAAACCGACTAAAATTATCGGAATTCGTGCCCTCTCCAATGAAGAAACTCTCGCCGGAGCAGGGAGTGGCCAAGCGTTCTTTTCTAAGCTCGCTGATGCAGTGAAAGATGTGCCACGTGATAGTGTCGTTGCGCTCAATTTCGCAAAGGTGGACATCGTTACTGCGTCCTTCTTCCGATCCGCCTTTCGCGCGTTTCGTGACTACGCCAGGGCAGAACTGCGCATCTACCCTGTTTTCACTAACGTGAACGTAGCGACTCGCGAGGAAATTGGGTTCTTTGCGGAAGGAAGCGGTGACGTATTCGTCTTGGCAACGCTCGGAAAGGATGGGCAATTGAAATCTCCGCTTGCTTTGGGGAAGCTCGACGAGAAGCAATCCAGGGCACTCCGAGCCATTGCCAACCTAGGCGAGGCAGATGCAGGGCAGCTGCGAGAAGCATTCCCTGAGACGCCTGTTGTCTCGTCAGCCGCCTGGAGCAACCGCCTTGCTGTCTTGTCCGCGAAAGGGCTCGTTATGGAGCGGCTGGAAGGACGCGCAAAGAAGTTCAAGCCGATTATTGAGGGGCTCACCCATGGGCATTGATTTTCTCCACAAAACAGGTAAGCAGCACACCAAAGCATGGAGTGACGAGTTCCTGCGAGGATCAGAGGATTTATTCGCCCCTTCGTTTGCATCGATCCGCCGGTCATTCCTTGCCTCCCTACTGGAAGAAGGCGCACTCAAGGAGGGTGACCCAGTCATCGTCCGGCACTGCAATGATCGAGTACTCGTTCTCAGGGACATTTATCCGCTTGCGGAGATAGAAAAACCCTCACTCGATCTTCTGGAAACGCTCAACGCCTGCTGCGGCGTCCTTTCCGGTTTTGTGGAGGAGGTTATTGATTGTGCCGGTGCGGTTTCAGTACGGATTGGAGGGGAGGAGTAACAGATGAGCGAAGATGCGTTAGCAGTACCTAAGGTCGAGGCGCTGCAGCACATGGCGAAGCACTCGTACATTCTTGGGTGTGGCAAGTGTCTTGACCGTCCACTCTGCGGCGGGCTACAGATCTACGGCCCTGCTCTCTCCTGCCTTGAACACTGCACATGCGCTGATCCTGCTTCCTGCAAACTCGTCTGCCCGCGGAATCCTGTCGCATACGTTAAAAGACTGGCCGAGGTGAACGGTTTCCAACTGTCCGACATTGCGAAGCGCTCTGCTCTTCCGTTCCCGGAGCTCCCTGAGTTCATTTCGATTATGTACCGGTCTCTGAGACTTGAACGGTCAGTCGAACTTGATCTCATCGCAATCCCCTTCAGCGAGATGTACCGCCGCAAAGGCAAGCTTGCCATTCCGTACACGAGACAGGAACTCGAAGCGAAGTTCCGCCTCAAACCAGGTACCAAGGTTGTTCTCACGGGTGTCGAGCACGATTGCCACGTCGAGCAGTGGTGGGGTTCGGTCGGTCGCCGTGACGTTGTTCGAGAGTTACGGAACCTCGGTGTGATCTGCGCGACGACACCGAACTTCAGTCTCATGACCGATGTGCCGCGGCACGACAATATGCACGCTATCAAGCGTATTGCGCTCACCTGGAGTCAATTGCACGATGCCGGCGTACCAACTGCGATCCACGTGAATGGCCGCACAGACCACGACTTCCTCAGGTTCAGAGAATTTCTTCAGGCACACGATGAAATAGAGGCTATCGCTTTTGAGTTCACCACTGGCTCAGCAAACCAAGCCCGCGGACAGTACTATGCAGACTTGCTAATCCGGCTCGCCAACGAAATTGAAAGACCACTCACGCTCATCCTGCGCGGCGGCCTCGGTTGGGCCTCCTACCTCGCTCCACACTTCGGCCGCATCGTTATATTGGATACCGACGGATTCCATAGGACGGTCAATCGGAGACGGGCGGCACTTCTCATGGGAAATCGTCTCCACTGGCAGAAAAACCCTACCCCGAAAGACTCTCCGCTTGATGAATTGCTAGCGCATAACCTGGAGGTAGTAAGTCGGTGGGTTCGCGAGCGGCGCCAGGTACGCGAGTTCGCAAAAGTTTCACTTCCCACGACAAAGACATCCGTTACATCACAGCGCAAGTCTGACGCTCACGACGAAACCCCGCAAATCCGCCTTCTGTGAAATGTGCGGGTTACGCTGCAGTGGGCTGCGGCCGGTGATCTCCAAAGCGTAGTTGCCGCTCCTAAACCGAAGCTCCGCATCAAGGCTGTTGAGGGATCGTAGGAGAGTACCGAATCCGTAGCCGCGGTTCGCGTCCGAGGGGTACCGAGAATTCCCATCCTTGAGCGCATGCGCCATCGCAGTTCCAGCATCGTGCAGATACGAGAACATCGGGTTAGATCGCAAACTTGCGAGAACCCCCATTCCCGCATCACCAATCGATATCTCAAAACCATCAGCCGAGCCCATGAATGCCGCAACGCCGGTGTCCGGGGCACCGCTGTGTTCAAAGATGTTGTCAACCATCTCTTTGACGGCCCCGCAGATGCGTGCCTTCGCCCTAGTTACCCTCCGACTAAAGGACAGAGCTTTCTGCATTTCTATTTGAAATTCGTGGAGCGGATCGACGAGTTCTCCGTTGGTAGCTTTCCTAAAGTGGAGCAGGCCCCAGTGCCCATGGCCACTATTCCCACTTATCAGCCGAAGAGGGTTCTCTTGGGCTTTCGGCAAGGCACCAACAATTACACTTGTTGTACAGACTGATAAGAGCCTCCCCAGCGCCGGTTGAGTGCTCCTTAGAGACAATACTTCAACAATTGGCCCAAGGCCGATAATGCTCTTCCCCCGCACAACGTCGAGCACACCGTCATTCCCTCGCTCCAACGCGAGGGAAATTTGATCGAGAAGCCGATAATTTGTTGATCTCATCAAGATTGATTCAAAGGCAAAATGAAATTCAAATTAATTCATATCGCATATTTAATGACTTTAGAATACGTAATATTTGCTAGTAAGTATATGACCTAGTCCTAATTGTTTTTTTACAGAAATCTTCGACAGCCGTATCGATACGGCAAACGACTACTTCGAAGTAGCCATCCTCGGTGCGCAGAATGCAAAAACATGCAAGTCGCCTCAGGCACGGAGACCACGAGTCACATCAGCAAATCTGTTTTAAATTATAGGTAGTAACTGGGCACGGCGTTGGCACACTATGGGCACGCTATGGGCACAACGATTTCCCTAACATTACATGAGACTATGGTCCTTCGCGCCTAGAACGAACGGCGAGAATCCAAAAATAACTATTGGCTGCCAATGCCCATCGATGGTTTGGCACGAGGATGCGGCCTGGGAAATGCAAATGTTGAACTCGGCAAATAATGATCCCGATTTCCGGCAATAAGCCGGTGGAATTTCAGGAATTTGAACCATTCCGGCAAACAAACCAAGGGCCATTTCCGGCAAATAACGCCCTAAGTTCTGAAATTTTCGGCAATTGATGCACAAGTTCTGATAAGCCTGGCATGAGTACAGTATTGCGTAGGCCATTTTCAACATGAGATGTCTTGTCGTAGTCGCCCATCCAATTGCGACAGCCTGTGCCATTCCTTGGCGCGATTTGCTATTCAGGCGCTGACTGAGGCAGGGCACGAAGTACAGATCGAAAATCTCTACGAAGCCGAATTCTCGCCTTCGCTTACTGCCAACGAGCGCAGGAGCTATTACGATCCTCCGTTTGATTCCTCAGCCATTCAATCACAGATCGAGCGACTGCTTTCGGCTGAGGCCCTCGTTCTGGTGTTTCCTACTTGGTGGTTTGGCTTTCCCGCCATCCTGAAGGGATGGTTCGACCGTGTCTGGGCTCCAGGTATCGCCTACGACCATGCTATCGATCTTGGTCCAATCAAGCCAAGGCTTCACAACCTGCGGCGAGCGCTTGCCATTACGTCGCTTGGCTCACCGTGGTGGGTGGACCGCCTGCTGCTGTGGCAGCCCGTGAAACGGGTGTTGGAAACTGCACTTCTTGGCACCTGTGCGCCAGCATGCCAGTTCGAGATGTTGTCACTTTACAAGGCAGAACGCCTTTCTATCAAAGACGTCGAGATATTTTGTTCGCGTATTCAGAATAGGCTTGCCAAATGGTCGTAGCCTACCAATCTGCTGGCTAGCCAGATATCACGGAACAGACCAAAATCTAACAGCCCCATTACTGCCGCACGCTCGGTGATTGGCCTAAGCCGTATGGCCGTTATCGCCCAATTCCGGATTTGTATAAACGGCTTATTGCAGAAGTCGAGATTAGGAGTCGAAAAGTCTCAAATTTGGCCATTGCTTCCGTTGAGAGCGCCCTTATCGAATGGCCGATATTGCACAAATTGCAGTCGCCGACGAAGCGTTCGAATTGGACGGAGCAGTCCGGCATCATTTCTTCATCGACATCAGCCCGCGCAGCATTCGAATAGCCCCCCGCATTGACCTCGCCGGCGTGTTGCCGAACCCCATCAGCAGGCCTTGCTGTTTCTTCTTCGGCGTCTCGACAAAATAGCCGGACAGCGGAGTGACGCCGATTCTCTTCTCCCGTGCCGCCGCCGCAACAGACCGGTCGTCGAAATGGTCCGGCAGTTCCGCGAGAAGATGCAGCCCAGCCGCCGCGGTCGACACCGAAAGCAATCCGCCGCCTTCCGATTCGATCGCCGCGAGCAACGCCGCCCGTCGCTCCGCATAGAGCGTCCTGACTCGGCGAATGTGCGTGCCCAGATGGCCGTTGCCGATGAATTCCGCCGCCGTCGCCTGGAGCGGGCTGGGAACGCGATGGTCGGTGCCGGTGCGCACGGTCCGCAGCGTGTCCACCAGGTCGTCGGGGGCGACCAGGAAGCCCAGCCTCAGGCCCGGAACCAGCAGCTTGCTGAGCGTGCCGACATAGAGCACCCGACCATTGCCGCCATCAAGCGCCTTGAGCGCCGGCCTCGATATGCCCTCCATAGC
>LLEU01000006.1 GCA_001567505.1 Acidobacteria bacterium OLB17
CAGTCCCCAAGGCACCTGCCTGAGCAGCAGATCCCCCGAAACGCCGACCACAGCGGCGGCCTTTTAGCACATCGATCCCGATCTTCGTCCGTTCGTTCATCTCTCTTTAAAGCTCCAATGCCTCCGGACGGCATTGGAATACACAACTTTACGCACCGTTCCCGCGCATCGCGTCAATAAGTGCTTCCATATGTTCAAGGTACTCTTCGAACGCCTTGCGGCCCGCCGCCGTTATGCGATATTCGGTCAAAGGCACGCGGCCCGAGAATGACTTTTTGACGCTGAGGTAGCCCGCATCTTCGAGCTTTCGGGCGTGAACGCTGATATTGCCGTCGCTTGCGTCGAGCAGGCCTTTCAGGTCCGTAAAACTCAGCTTCTCATTGGCCGCCAACGCACTGATGATCCCGAGGCGGATGCGTTCGTGAATGACGCGGTCAAGCTGTCCGGAGACCTTTCCGGCAACTTTCTCCAGACGCCGGCGCTTTAACTCGCCGCCGCCGTTCTCGTGTTTTAGTGCCCGAACCTTTCCCGACATAAATTCCCTATCCGCCCATGTGCACAAGCGTGCCCCAAACCATTAAAAATCCAAATAGAACCGTTGCGACCGCCGCGGTCCTGATCCATGCTCCCTTAAAGATCCTGAGAGCGAACTCAATTGCAAGCCCTGTTACGAGCAGCATCGAGCCCATCGCGATGAAATCCGTGGAGTCCCATTTGACCTCGTCCGTGAACCTCATCGCGACGTATGGAATCAGCAGCAAACTGCCTGCCAAAGCTAGAATCACGACCAGCCTTACGTTCTTCAGTTTCATATTCCCTCGACTTGTCAGCCTCCGTACCACCGCGCGATGATCGCGCCGAACACAATGTGCAAAAGGCCGAAACTCACTCCCATCATCAAGTTCCCGTATTCGCTCGGCAGAATGAACGCAACCGCACCGACCGCAATAAATAGCCAGCCCATGATCGGCACAACACGCACCGAGTATGCTCCGCCGCATGCGACCGCCGCACCGTAACAGAGCATCGCGACCGGAGCCATCGCCGAATAGGCTCCGTATCGCCACAGCCCGAGCACGACCACCACGCCAACAACGAGCGGCGGCGTGAAACCGAATGCGAACTTCCTTGCCGGCGTCGAAAAAAGAGACTGGCCTGCGATCTTCGATTTCTGCCACATTGCGAGAAACCCGATCGCAAACGCAAGACATGCTTCGATCAGCCACGTCCAGAGCGAATCGACCAGATAGACTTGTCCGTTCGCGATATAGGCGGCAACCGCAGCCGTCACACCCATCAGGATCCCGCCGTAACCCGGAACCGCCGTGAACGACGAAGAGCGCTCCATCATCTCGCGAATGAACCGCACATTGTCGATCGCACGATCGCCGATGTTCACCGGCTTGCCGCGTTCCTCATTCTCCTGCTTTACCGGGCTGATTTTTCCCATCGAGATCGAGCGTAGTGCAAAGTGGTGTATTATGTCAAGTACTTTATGTCATAAAGTTGTTGGTTTACGGAATCCGGCTGCCCGTTGCAGTGCGGTCAGGCCTCGAACATGAGGATCGCGGAATCTGGCTGTGCCTCTATGCAGGGCGGTCAGCCGCAAGATATTTTCCTCTTGGCTCCGGTCAGGCAAGCCGCAAACGGTCCAAGTGCCTTTTACGGGTGGTTTGCGAGGTATTTTTTGCTCTTTACGGGATCGTTCATTATCTCGCCGAAATTTTCGAGCGGCGGTGCGTTCGGGTCTTCGATCGAGAAGGTCAGGCGTTTGCCCTGCATCAGGAAATTCTTACCGTTCCATTTATAGCGGGTGCGTGTGAAGTGTGTTGGGCAGCAGAGCTGTTCTTCGTCGCCGGTGATCTTTCCGGTCTCGGTTTGGCCGAGCAAAAAGCGGTCTTTGCCAAAGAGTTCTACGACGAGTTCGCCATTCTCGGGATAAAGGTTCTTCAGGCCGCCGTCGGATCGGTCGCCTGTGCGGAACGGCCAGATGAGTTCGGGTTTTCCGTCTTTCCAGGTAAAAACGTACACGACCTGCGGGATGGCCGACCCGGCGGTCTCGATCTTCAGCACGACGAGGGCCTCGTCCACGCCGTCGCCCGTCAGGTCAAAATATTTCGTCGCAACGTACGACATCCCGATGCGGCGTTCTGCTTTGACGGCGGCCTTCTCGGCCGGATCCATATCGTCGCGCGTCGTCGCCTCGACCGGTGCGACCTTGCCGTCCACAAGCGTAAGCTCGGCGGTGCCGTCGGGATTTTGCCATCCGCGGGGCAGTTCGTAAGTGTGATTCTTAAAATCGAATGTACCGAGCGGCGAGGTGGTCGTAGTGTTGCGGTCGCTCAGCAGCTCCGCCTGCAGGTCGGGAGGTTCCGGAGCGGCTGCGACCGTCGGCTCTGCCTTGATCTCGGCCGTCGAAGGCTGCGGCGCAGCTGGCTTTACGGCGTTGTCGGCGCCCGTGCCGCACGCGGAAAGTGCCGCCGCGAGAACCAAATATCTTATTGACCTAAAGAACTTCAAAAACAATTTCTTAGGATCCCCTTGTCTAATCCTGCAGGCCGCGGGTTCAGGCCCGCGTCATACTGCGGTATTTGATGCGATGCGGCTGGTCTGCGTCGTTGCCGAGGCGGCGTTTGCGGTCCGCTTCGTACTCGGAATAGTTGCCGTCAAAGAACTCGACGCGGCTTTCGCCCTCGAAAGCGAGGATGTGCGTCGCGATCCTGTCCAAAAACCATCGGTCGTGACTTATTACGACGGCGCAGCCGGCAAAGTTTTCAAGTGCCTCTTCGAGCGCCCGCATCGTGTTCACGTCGAGGTCGTTCGTCGGCTCGTCCAGAAGGATCACATTCGCGCCGCTCTTGAGCATTTTCGCCAGATGGACGCGATTCCTTTCGCCGCCCGAAGCTGGCCGACGCGTTTCTGCTGGTCGGAGCCTGAAAAGTTGAATCGCGAGACATACGCGCGCGAATTCACCTCACGTTTGCCGAGGTTGAGCACGTCGGCACCTTCGCTTATCTCTTCCCAGATCGTCTTGTTCGCATCGAGCGAATCCCGCGATTGATCGACGTACCCTAGCTTAACGGTCGGCCCGACGCGAAATTCGCCGGCGTCCGCCGTCTCTTGTCCCGTGATGAGGCGAAACAGCGTCGTTTTGCCCGCACCGTTCGGGCCGATCACGCCGACGATGCCGCCCGGCGGCAGCGAAAATTCCAGGTTTTCAAACAGCAGTTTGTCGCCGTAGGCTTTCGAGACGCCTTTGGCCTCGATGACGAGATCGCCGAGCCGCTCGCCCGGCGGAATGAAGATCTCGAGTTCCTCGCTGCGTTTTTCGCTCTCGACGGCGACGAGCTTCTCGTAATCGTTAACGCGGGCCTTCGATTTTGCATGGCGGCCTTTTGGCGACATCCGGATCCATTCGAGCTCACGCTGCAAAGTTTTCGCACGCTTGTCGTCGGCCTTTTGTTCTTTTTCAAGCCGCTGTTCTTTCTGTTCGAGCCAGCTCGAATAATTCCCTTTCCACGGAATTCCCTCGCCGCGGTCGAGTTCAAGTATCCAGCCCGCGACGTTATCGAGGAAATACCGGTCGTGCGTAACTGCGATGACCGTGCCCTCATATCGCTGAAGGTGCTGTTCGAGCCACGCGACGGTCTCGGCATCGAGGTGATTCGTCGGCTCGTCAAGCAGAAGAATGTCAGGTTTTTGCAGGAGCAGGCGGCAGAGAGCCACGCGGCGTTTCTCGCCGCCCGAGAGATTCTTGATCGGCGTATCCGCCGGCGGACACCGAAGCGCGTCCATCGCCATCTCAAGCCGCGAATCAAGATCCCACGCATTCGCCGCATCGAGCTTTTCCTGAACCTCGCCCTGACGCTCGATGAGCTTCGCCATCGCGTCATCGTCCATCGGTTCGGCGAATTTAGCGTTGATCTCCTCGAACTCCTTCAGAAGATCGACGGTCTCCTGTGCACCTTCCTCGACGATCTCGCGAACAGTTTTCGCATCATCGAGCTTCGGTTCCTGTTCGAGAAAGCCCACGCTGTAGCCTTTCGAGAAGACGACCTCGCCGTTAAAATCCTTATCCGTGCCCGCGATGATCCTCAGCAGGCTCGATTTTCCGGCGCCGTTCAACCCGAGCACACCGATCTTTGCCCCGTAGAAAAATGAAAGATAAATGTCCTTCAAAACGGGCTTTTTGTCGTAAAATTTACTCACCTTGACCATCGAAAAGATGATCTTGTTCGGTTCTTGTTCGCTCATCTGAAAAGTATTGTAGCTGACGAGCACTCATTGCAGAAAACGAATGGCCTCTCCCGCTGCATGTAATTATTAATTAATGATTTTTAGTTACTAATTAGGCGATCGGTTCAACGGCATTCGCAACTTTCCTAGGAAACGAATTTCCTCCCGCTGCAAGTAATTATTGATCAATAATTTTTAATTAGTAATTAGGTGGTTGGTTCTGCGGCTTTCGCAACTTTCCTGAGTTCGGATTAAACTCTATCTGACCGTCTCGCGGGTTGAATGGAAAATCATCTGATCATCACCTGTGTGATCCTTGGGGTCGCACTCGTGCTTTTTTTAAGCGGCAGGCTTGCGGCGGATCTTGTTGCGCTGCTTGTTGTTGTGGCTCTTGGGCTGACGGGGCGTCCTGACGCCGGCAGAGGCATTCTCGGGTTTTAGCCGTTCGGCAGTGATCGTTATCATCTCGATCTTCGTCCTGACGGAATCGCTGCAGAGGACGGGCGTCACGGAACAGGTCGGCAACATTTTGCTCAAGGTCGGCGGCACGGGCGAACTGCGCCTTACGATCGTCGTGATGATCGCCGGAGCGTTCCTCTCGCTCTTTATGAACAATATCGCGTCGGCTGCCGTGCTGCTTCCGGCGATGTCGGGCCTTGCGAAACGTTCGGGCGTGAACACGTCGAGGCTCTTGATACCGCTTGCCTTTTCGACGATCCTCGGCGGAACGGCCACGCTCTTTACGACGTCGAACATCATCCTGAATTCTGTTCTAAGAGACAACGAACTTCCCGTCTTCGGGCTCACGGATTTTGCTTACGTCGGCGTGCCGATCGTCATCGTCGGCATAATCTATGTTGCGTTCGTCGGCCGCAACTCGCTTCCCGGGGATTCGCCGCTCGAACGCACGCAGATGCCTTCGCGTGCGGACCGCGGCGACCTTATCGAAGCCTACGGCCTCGGCGATATGCTCTTTAAGGCTCGCGTGCCGGAAGGTTCGTCGCTGATCGACAAAACGATCGCCGAGTGCTCGCTTCGCGAGGACTACGACGTAAATATCGTCGGGATCGAACGCAACGGAAAACGCATCTTGCACCCGACGCCGCAAAGGCACATCCGACACGGCGACATCCTCGTTCTCGAGGGCGACGAGGCCGATTTCCGCCGCCGCGACATCGAGCCTTTTATGGAGTTCCTGCCCGAGACCGAGTGGCGCGAAAGCGACCTCGAATCCAACGCGATCGACGTCGTCGAGGCGATGCTCGCACCGCGTTCGCGTCTGATCGGCAAGACGATCCGCGACGCGCATTTCCGCGAGAAATATGGGATGAGCGTACTCGCCATCTGGCACGGCGACCGCGAGGTCATTACCGATCTCGGCGACGAAAAACTTCATTTCGGCGACGCTCTCCTCCTCCAGGGCCCACGTGAAAGGCTTCACGTTATGAAGGACGATCCCGATATCATCGTCCTTGCCTCGGACGAGGAAGCCGAGATCACCGTTCCCGGCAAAGGACGCGCCGCTTGATGATCTTTTTCGCAACGCTCGGGCTCGCGGCATTCCTGCCCGAACTTACGGCCGCAATTATGCTCGGCGGCGCACTCGCGATGGTCGTCATCCGCATCATTACGACAGAACAGGCGTATTCGGCGATCGGCTGGAAGAGCGTCTTTCTCGTCGCCGGAATGCTGCCGCTCGGCGACGCACTCTCCAAGACGAATGCCGCCGGTTACGCGGCCCAGGGCCTTCTGCATTTGCTCGGCGGTTACGGGCCGTACATTCTCGTCGCCGCATTGTTCATCGTGACCACGATCGCAACTCAGATGATCAACGGCGCCGTCACGGCGGCGATCATCGGGCCCGTGACCGTGCAGCTCGCGCATCAGACCGGAACCGATCCGCGTGCACTTATAATGGCCGTCGCAATGGCTTGCTCGATGGCGTTCATCACGCCGCTGAGCCACGCCGTCAATGTACTCGTTATGAGCCCCGGCGGATATAATTTCCGCGATTATATGAAGGTCGGACTTCCGCTCACGGCGGTTCTCTTCGTCGTCGTGATGCTCGTCCTGCCGTTCGCCTGGCCGTACTAGAAACGGTAAAAGAAGAAAATGGAACTGAGCCAATTCATCATCCCACTCGCGATCCTTCTCGTTGCTGTCGTCTATTCGTCTGTCGGCCACGGAGGAGCTTCCGGCTATCTCGCGGTTCTCGCCATAGCAGGCATCGACCCCGACATCACGCGGCCGACCGCGCTCGTCCTGAATCTCTTTGTCGCCTCGATCGCCTCGTATCACTTTTGGCGAACAGGGAATTTTTCGGCGCGGCTTTTCATCTCATTCGCGATCGCCTCGATCCCGTTCGCATTCCTCGGCGGCGTATTGCGTATGCCGACGCATATCTATAAATACGTGCTCGGCGGCGTGCTTGCGTTCGCTGCCGCTCGACTCGTTTGGCGATTCTCGGACGACCGCGAATTCCGCCTGCCGTCGCTGCCGGTAGCGTTGTTCGCGGGCGCGTCATCGGACTTCTTTCCGGACTGGTCGGCGTTGGCGGCGGCATATTTTTGACGCCCGTAATGATGCTGATGGGCTGGGCGAACACAAAAACGGCCGCAGGCGTCTCTGCGGTCTTCATACTCGTGAATTCCGCAGCGGGCCTCGCCGGCCGCCTTTACAAAGACCCGCACCAGTTCAGCATCCTGCCGGGCGAGGTTTGGGTCTGGATCTCGGTCGCGGTCATCGGCGGCATCTTCGGGTCGATGCTCGGATCGCGTCGTTTCGATTCGCTGACGCTGCGTTACGTTCTCGGCGGCGTGCTCCTTTTTGCGTCGGTAAAATTGATCTTCATCTAGCATATTTTTGCCGATATGTAGAATCAAATAGAGATCGGCCTGCTTGCTGGATGAAAAGCGTCCTTATATTAGTCGTCCTCGCGTCGTTCTGTGTCGTTTGCACGGCGCAGTCCGGCCGCGTACGCACGGAACCGACGCCAACGCCAACGCCTGTCCGGGGAAGGGTTTACGTCCCGACCGAGATACCGCAGGCCACGCCGACGCCTACTCCAAAGCCCGTCGATGCAAATGATGATGAGACGATCCGCGTAACGTCTTCGCTTGTGCCGATACCGGTCTTTATTACCGATAAGGCCGGCCGGTCGATCACGAACCTGAAGGCCGCTGACCTCGACCTTCGCATCGACGGAAAGGCCGCATCGATCGGCGAACTCGTCCGCAGCGACGCACAGATAAGCCTCGCGATGATCTTCGACAATTCGAGCAGCGTTACGCTCGCACGCGATTTCGAGAAAGCCGCAGCGATCAGATTCTTCCGCCGCGTGCTTCGCGCAGGACGCGACCAGGCCGCTCTCTTCTCCCTTGCGGAGGCAACACGCCTAGAGCAGCCGCTGACCCGCGACATCGATTCGATCGCAAGGGCGATCGAGTTCTTTCCGCCTCCGAAAGGTGCGACCGCGCTTCTTGACGGCTTGATCGAGGCGGCAAATTACCTGCGCGATGCGCCGGGCCGGCGCGTGCTCGTGCTCGTCTCGGACGGCGAGGACACGTACAGCGACCTGAAGACGACGCTCGAGGACAGCATACGCGCGCTCCAGCTTGCGGACGTGCAGGTCTTCATCGTCAATACGAAGATCTTCGAGAATTACACGCGGACCGGCGTTCGCGGCGGCAACGCCAACATTCGCAGCCTGACCGCCGAGCGGCGTATGAGTGAGATCACGGCGCAGACGGGCGGTGAAGTGTTCGGGCCCGTCGATGAAAAGGAGATGGACGCCGCCTTCTCGCGCATCTCTGCCGACCTTGCCGATCAATACACGGTCTATTTCTACCCGGAGCCCGAGGCCGAAACGCCCGGCCAGATGCGTACGATCACGGTCACCGTGAAAGGCCGTCCTGACCTGGCGGTGCGCGCACGGAAGAGCTATTACGTGCCAAAACGCGGCTCAAGGTTATAAACTCGTTCGGAGAATATGCTCAACGCCCTCATCGCGGAATTCCTGCAGCATCTGAAGTACGAGCGGAACCTGAGTCCGCACACGCAGCGGAATTATCACAGCGACCTCGAACAATTCCGCACCTGGATCCTCTCGATCGAGAACCGCGAGGACATCGAGGCCGACGCCATCGACCGCCTGACGATCCGCGAATGGCTGGCAACTCTCCATCGCGATCATAAGAAGACGTCGATCGCACGGAAGCTCTCGTCGCTGCGGACGTTCTTTCAGTTCCTCGTCCGCGAAGGCCGCATCGCAGCCAACCCCGCAAAGCTCGTCTCCACGCCGCGTATCGAACGCAAACTTCCCGCCCATCTCTCGATGGAGGACGCCGTGCGGTTCATCGAGATGCCGAACCTTGCGACCGACCTCGGCCGCCGCGACCGTGCGATCCTCGAAATGCTCTACGCGACCGGCATCCGCGTAAGCGAGCTTGTCGGGATCGATGTTTCGGACGTCGATGTTACGGAGCGGCTTGTCCGTGTGCTCGGAAAAAGAAGGAAGGAGCGGATCGTCCCGTTCGGCGAACCTGCGCTCGCCGCACTTCTGCTTTACGTGAACGAAACGCGGCCGCAATTCATTGCCGCAGCGAAAGGTGCGGCACGCGGCGAGAAGGCACTTTTCCTGCATCGACGCGGCGGACGCCTGACCACGCGAAGCGTCGGCCGTCTCGTCGAAAAATACATCCGCGAGTGTTCCGGAATGTTCAATATCTCGCCGCACGCCTGCGGCATACATTCGCAACACACCTGCTCGATAACGGCGCCGACCTTCGCGACATTCAGGAACTTCTCGGCCACGCACGCCTTTCATCGACGCAGATCTATACCCACATTTCGATGGAAAAATTGATCGAGGTTTACGATAAAGCACACCCGAAGGCGTGATCGACACGCTATTCGCCCGCCGTAGGCACGGCGATCTTCAATTCCGGGAACTCGGCCGCGAGTTGTTCGGCCGTTTTCGAATCGATCTCGCCGCGAAGCGGACGCGCGCCGACATTCGATTTGAAATTCCCGTTCTCGTCGTAAAGCCTTCGATACTGTGCGGTGTTGCGGATGATGCCCTGCACGTATTTTTTCGTCTCTTTGAACGGGATCTCTTCGACAAAATCGTCGATCTCGGGCGGCAGCGTCGCACGCCATTGCGGGACGCGTCCCGGCCCGGCATTGTATGCGACGCCACGTATTCCACGCGGCCGAATTTCGCAAAAAGCTCTTTTAAGAACGCCGTGCCGAGTTCGATATTCAGCGAAGGCTGATATAGGTCTTCCGCTGAGGACGGCATCTGCGACGCGTCGTTCCGGCGTGCGACGCCTTTTGCCGTCGGAAGCAAAAGCTGCATCAGGCCGTAGGCGTTCGCGCCTGATCTCGCACGCGGTTCAAAGACGGTCTCTTGCCTTATGAAGCCCGCGACCTGATATTTATCAAGCCCGCGTGCGGCGGCCCAACGCTTGATCTCGTCCCAATTCGCGAGGGGATAAAAGAAGCTCCAGGCTTCGCGGTCCATCTCCTCGGGGAACATCTGTGCGTAGTCGGGATAGCTTTTCTGCATCGCAATAAGCGCCGAAACGTTGTCGCCTTTCAGCCGATAATGCCGCGCAAGCGCGAGGTTCACTTTCGGGCTCGTCGGCGCGGTACGCCGCGCTTCGTTCAGCTCGTCGATAGCCCAATCGAAAAGCCCGATGATCGAGAGTTCGTCGCTTTTTGCCGTGCGTTCAAGTTCATTTTCGCCGGCGGTCTCGCGGGCAACGGTGACCGTCCTGAGGTTCGCCGCGGCCTTCCGCACGTCCTCGCTCACGGCTTCCCCACCTTTGCAAAGGCCGCGGCCCTTCATCGAAGTGAGCCGGTCGAGTGCGAGATAGCCGTACCAATTCGCGCCATACCGATACGCGGCCGCATCATAGAGGACGCAGGCGTCCGCGGTCTTGCCCGCACGTTCGGAATCGCGTGCCGACCAATATCCGGCCTGCCCACGATTATCCGTGTCGCGGTCGGCGTAACGCGCAAGATGTTCGACAAGCATCCGCGAAGAGATCTGAAAATTCCCGGCTTCATGCTGCTCCCAGGCCGCCCCGAACTGAGCGTCCGCGACCTCGATCGCCTCCGGAAAAGCCGCGACCGCCGCAGTATAAAAATAGTTCGCCTGCGTCCTGTCCTTCACCTTTTCGGCCGCGAGCCCGAGATCGACGAATGTCTTCGGCACAAGCTTGCCGTTCGGGAATCGCTGACGCATCTCGTCGAGCAGCTGCCGAGCGTCGGCCCACTGACGCGTCTCGCAAGCCCGAGGGCGAGCTCGCGATATGCCGATTCCACGCTCCTT
>LLEU01000007.1 GCA_001567505.1 Acidobacteria bacterium OLB17
TCCCAAAGCAGATAAACATTCCACAGGCGCGTCGGCGACAAGACCTCGCTTGTATCGCACCTGCGCTTGCGGCCTGCGGCGTGGCGGTCCCGATGATCTCAGGCCGCGGCCTTGGGCATACGGGCGGAACGCTCGACAAACTCGAATCGATACCGGGCTACAACGTCGGGCTTTCGTTCGCAGAGATCAAGCGTGTGCTGCGGCAATGCGGCTTTGCCCTTGCAGGCCAAACCCGCGAGATCGCACCTGCCGACAAAAAACTCTATGCGCTTCGCGACGCGACGGCGACCGTTCCGTACATCCCTCTGATCGTTGCCTCGATAATGTCCAAAAAGCTCGCCGAAGGCTCGATGCGCTCGTGCTGGACGTCAAAACAGGCAAAGGCGCATTCATCGAGAATTTGGCCGATTCGAAGCGGCTTGCTGCGGCATTGTGCGCGACCGGCAAGGCATTCGGCGTCCGAACCGAAGCCCTTGTTACGGATATGGGCGAGCCGCTCGGCCTTTATGTTGGGAATGCTCTTGAGGCCTACGAGTGCCTTCTGATACTGCGAAATGAGACGCCGATCCAGGCCATACGCACGCTCGAACTCTCGGTCGAACTCGCGGCGAACGTTCTCGTGCAATGCGGCGTTGCGAAGACCTTGGCAAAGGGACGCGAGGCAATTTTGATCTCCATTGAAAGCGGCGCGGCCCTTGAGAAGTTTCGCCGAAATATCGAGCTGCAGGGCGGCGACCCGCGCATTTGCGACAACCCGCAGAAGCTGATCCGAACGAAATTGACGGAAACGGCCGTAGTCGCCCGCGAGGCCGGCTTCGTCGAGAAAGTAGATCCTCTCGCCGTCGGCGAGGCGGTCTCGATAGTCGGCGGCGGACGCGTAAAAGCGGCCGATAAGGTCGATCACGCGGTCGGATTCAAATGCCTGGCAAAATGCGGCGATCGGGTCAAGAAAGGCGACGTTCTCGGGATATTGCTGACGCGTTCGGCAAAAGACGCGGGAGCGGTTAGCAAAAAACTTGCGAACGCATATAAAATATCGCCGGAAGAACCCAAAGCGTCACGTCTTGTCCGCGCGAGGATCAAATGAAACTTTCTCGTTTTCTGATATTTACCGCCGTCGCACTTGCGGCATTTGCCCTAAGCGGATGCACGTCCACCGAAGCCCTGCCGCAGAAGGGCTGTCATAAGAATATCGGGATCGTCTTTGATATTGGCGGCAAGAACGACCGCTCGTTCAATGCTGCCGCGTGGGAAGGCGTAAAACGCGCGCAACGGGAGCTCAATATTTGCCTCTACGACGTAGAACCCGGCGACCCGACATCGATCGAGCCGGCGATGCGTGCCTTTGCTGAGCGCAACTTCGACCTGGTCTTCGGCGTCGGCTTTGCACAAGGCCCGATAATGCAGAAGGTCGCGACCGACTATCCGAACGTCAATTTCGCGATCGTCGATGGCGTGATCTTCGAGGCGGACGGCAAGACGCCGAAGAAGAACGTCGCCTCGCTCGTCTTTCGCGAACACGAGGGATCGTACCTTGTCGGGATGATCGCGGCATATAAGTCGAAGACCGGCGTACTCGGATTCGTCGGCGGAATGGACATCCCGCTGATCCATAAATTCGAGACCGGTTTTGAGGAAGGAGCGCGCGCGGTAAATCCGAATATTCGCGTGATCGACAACTACGTCGGCGTGACGGATTCTGCGTGGAACAATCCGGGGAAAGGCAAGGAACTCGCGCTTGCGCAGATCGAGAGCGGAGCCGATGTCATCTTCACGGCCGCCGGCAATTCCGGCCTCGGCGTTTTTGACGCTGTCGAGCAATTCGGACGCGATCCAAAGACGGGCGAAGCGAACAAATTCGTGATCGGTGTCGATTCCAACCAGAACGGCGTAAAGCCGGGCTTCGTGCTTACGTCGATGGTCAAGCGGGTCGATAATGCCGTTTACGACGTTGTTAAGGAGGTCGTTGACGGCAAATTCCAGGGCGGATTTCACTCGTTCGGGCTGGACAAGGACGGCGTTGCTTACGCGCTCGATGACTATAATCGCAGCCTCATTCCACCCGATGTGATCGAGAAGGTCGAAGAGGCAAAACGCAAGATAATCTCCGGCGAGATCAAGGTTACGGACGCGATGGCGAAATAGGTAGGGTATACTTTAGGAGTTATGGCTCAGACGAGGGCAAAAGAACCGGCTATTAAGGTCCACGGAAAATCCTGGGTAATTGACCTGCCCGACGATTTCAGTACGAAGAACGATCTGCCAAAGGGGACGCAAGTGCTTCTCACGTTCAAGGGCAATGACAAGGTCGAGGCCGAAGTGCTGCCTCCGCTCGATCCGACACTCGCAAAGGCGGCCGCCAAAGTGTTGAAGCGTCGCCGTGGGGCCTATGATGAGTTGAAGCGCCTTGGTGACTAGGCCGACCGTATACATCTCGGTCGAGGAGGCGATCGCGCTCCATATCCATCTGATGAGGGAGTGGCGTGAGATAAGGTTCGGGGTAGATAGGCGTGATCTTTTGGAATCCGCACTAAACCGACCAAAGCATGCCGCGGCGTTGGAAGGTGCCGATATAGCAAGACAATCCGCGACGTTATGTTATGGGCTGATCAAGAATCATCCATGGCTCGGTGGAAACAAACGAACGGCAACTTACATAACGGAGGTCTTCCTGGAGATCAACGGAATTACCCTGGATTTGACCGACAGCGAAATAGTAAAGCTTGCTCTCGATATAGAAGCCGATCGATATAATGTCGACGACATAGAACATTGGCTGAGTAAACGGATCAACTAGAGCAGATGCTAGAACTCAGAAACATCAAGAAAGCTTTTGGCGATTGTGTCGCAAACGAAGACGTGTCGCTGACGGTTCATAAAGGTAAGATCCACGCGATCGTCGGTGAGAACGGCGCCGGCAAATCGACGGCGATGAAGATCGCGTACGGTTTCTATAACGCCGACAGCGGCGAGATCCTCGTCGATGGCCGCGAGGTCTCGATCCGAACGCCGCACGACGCGATCGCTCTCGGGATCGGCATGGTGCATCAGCATTTTATGCTGGTCGGGGCGATGACCGTTGCCGAGAACATCATTCTTGGGGCTGAAACGGGCTCGGTCGTAAATCTTGATCTCGAAAAGGCCGAGGCCGAGATCCGAACGCTTTCCGAGGACCTAAAGCTCGGCGTCGATCCTCGAGCGATCGTGGAAGATCTCTCGGTCGGGCAGCAGCAGCGGGTCGAGCTGCTAAAGGCGCTCTATCGGCACGCCGACCTTCTTATTCTGGATGAACCCACGGCCGTTCTCTCGCCGCAGGAAGTGGTCGATTTCTTCGACATCCTTCGCCGAATGCGCGAGCAAGGCAAGACGATAATCATCATTACACACAAACTCGATGAGGTGCTCGCGATCTCGGACGAGGTGACCGTGATGCGTGACGGCAGGGTCGTCGGGAACGTGACGACGAGCGAAACCAACGCGAAGGAACTTGCGCGAATGATCGTCGGACGCGATGTTCTGCTGCGGGTCGAAAAGCCGGAAGCTCATCCTGCCGGCGACATTCTCGAGATCGAAAGCCTGTCGGTCCGCGGAAAACACGAGGTCGCCGTCGATAATGTCTCGTTCTCGGTTCGTGCAGGTGAGATCGTCGGCATCGCCGGCATCGAGGGCAACGGACAAACTGAGCTGATCGAGTGCCTTGCCGGCCTTGCGGACGCGGCGTCCGGTTCGGTCAGGTTTGACGGCCGCGACATCACGAAGCTTTCTGCGCGAAAGAGAAAAGAACTCGGTATCGCGCATATTCCCGAAGACCGTCACCGCCGCGGGCTGCTGCTGAATTCGGATCTTTCGGAAAACTCGATCCTTGGGGTGCATTATCGGCCGCCGATCGCGGCCTCGGGCTTTATCAGCGGGACCGCTGTCGAAAAACGCGTAACAGAGATAATCGAGAATTTTGACGTGAGGCCGCCGAAGCCCGAGCTGCTCGCGCGCTCGCTTTCGGGCGGCAATCAGCAAAAGCTCATCATCGGTCGCGAGTTCGAGATCGAGCCGCGGCTGCTGCTCGTGTCCCAGCCGACACGCGGCGTTGACATCGGCGCGATCGAATTCATTCACCGCAAGCTGATCGAGCTGCGAGATTCGGGTGCCGCGATCCTGCTCGTTTCCGCAGAACTCGAAGAGGTGACAGCGCTTGCCGATCGACTGCTCGTCATTCGCGAAGGAAGGATCGCAGGCGAGGTCGATCCGAGATCGGCTTCGGTCGAAGAGATCGGGCTTTTGATGACCGGCGGCGAGGCTTAGGCCGCCTTTTCGCCGAACAAGGCCTTCATCTTTGCGACCGCGCTTTCAAGATTCTCCATCGAGGTCGCGTACGAGATCCTCAAATAGCCGTCCGCGCCGAAGCCTTCGCCGTCCGTCACGACGATGTGGCTTCCTTGAGCATGGCCTCCGCGATCGCCGCCGATGAGGCCCAGCGGCCGCCGATCAGGCCGCGCACGTCAACAAAAGCGTAGAACGCGCCTTCCGGCATACCGCACTTGAATCCGTTGACCTTGTTCAGTTCCGGAATGAGCCAGTTGCGACGCCGTTCGTACTCGGCCGTCATCGAACTGACCGCCTCGCGCGTACGGTCGATGTTGTCGAGCGCCTCGGCGCAGGCATACTGAACGAACGAGGTCGGGTGAGTCGCCGAATGACTCTGGAGTTTGACCATCGCCTTTGTCCATTCGGGATCCGCGATCGTGTAGCCGATCCTCCAGCCCGTCATCGCGAAGGTCTTTGAGAAACTTCCGGCAACGCAAACGTACTCTCGGATCTCGGCGGGCAAGGCCGCCGATGAGAAAGGCCTCGCGGGCGGATATGCAAAAAAGAGATAACATTCATCCGTCAAGACATAGACCTTCCGCGAAGCGCAAAGCTCAATGATGCGGATGAGTTCGTCTTGCGGGATCACGCGGCCGGTCGGGTTGTTCGGCGAATTGATTATGATGAGGCGCGTCTTGTCCGTGATCGCCGCTTCGACCATTTCGGCGGTGAGCACTAGATCGTTCGCTTCCGTCTCGATGAACTTGGGCGTCGCACGGCAGAAGCGCGCTATCTCCGGGAACGTGACCCAATACGGCTTCGGGATCAGCACCTCGTCGCCGGGATCCAATAGCGTACACGCGGCATTGAAAAGTGCCTGCTTGCCGCCGCAGGACGCGGCGATCTCATTCGGTGCGAGCTCGGCCCGGAACTCTTCTCTGTAGAAATTTACGATCGACTCGCGAAACTTCGCAGAACCGGACGCCGGCGTGTATTTCGTAAGCCCCGAACGAAGGCCGTCGTAGGCAAATTCTTTAATGAACTCGGGCGTGTCAAAATCCGGTTCGCCGACCGAGAGGTCAATAACGTCGATCCCGCGGGCACGCATCTCGGACGCCATCTGTGCGGCGATCATCGTGGATGAGCCTTGCATCGCCGCCACATTCTCAGAAACAGGGAAGTTAGCCATAATGTGATTCTAGCGTTTATTTGAAGGGAAGCCGAACTTGCGGCGCGACTCGCGCACAAGCCTCGCATTTTTGAGGATCAGGAGAGCTTTTCGCGCATCTTTTGTTCGACAAGTTCGGGGATGAGGCCGTCGATGCGGCCGCCGAGCATGAACACCTGCTTGAGCAACGTTGACGAGACGTAGGAATATTCCTCATCGGCCATAAGGAACACGGTCTCGATCTCCGGCTCGAGGCGGCGATTCATCAACGCCATTCGGAGTTCGTACTCATAGTCGCTGACGGCACGAATGCCGCGTACGATCGCCGAGGCGCCGGACCTGCGGGCGAACTCCGCCGTGAGTCCCGAAAAACTCTCGACCGTCAGGCGGCAGCCGTCGCGTTTGACGCCTTCGAGCACCTCGCCGATCATCGAGCAGCGTTCCTCGACCGTGAACATCGGTTTCTTGTCGGGGTTATTGAGGACGGCGACGACGATCTCGTCAAACAGCGGTGCGGAGCGCTCCAGAATATCGAGGTGTCCGTTGGTCAGAGGGTCGAATGAGCCGGGAAATATCGCTTTTCGCATCTAGTTGTAAATACAATGTAATTACAATCTGTAATTATTTCGTCAAAGCACCTGGCTTTTGCTTTCAAAATGGTGCACGCGGTGCTAGAATTTGCTTCGTTGAGCTGATCTTGTGCGTGAATTTCGCGACACAAACATAGCATAGCACCGATCATGAGCAAAACCGGAACCGCAGCGGCATTCTACGACCTCGAGGGCACGCTCGTAAGCACAAATCTTGTCCACACGCTCGCGTTTTACGCCAAGCGCCAGCAGGGACTTTGGCAGACGACGAAAAAGAGTGTCGAGACGCTCGTGAAACTGCCGTTCTTCGGCGTTGCCGACCTATATTCGCGAAATGTCTTCAACGAGGTTTTCTTCCGGAGCTACGCTGGCTTTTCGCAGGATCGCCTTCGCTATTTTTCTGAGGAATTGTTCGAAGAGGTCTTAAAGCCCGCGATCTTTCGGGGAACGCCGGAGCTCATCGCGCAAGGCAAGAAGATCGGCCAGCGGCAAGTCGTTCTTACCGGCGCTCTCGATTTTACGATCGACCGCCTGATGGATCATTTGGGCATCGATGATTATGTAGCGAATCGCCTCGAGTTCGTGAACGGCTACGCGACGGGTCGCGTTCTGCCGCCGGTGATGGCCTCGGCGACGAAAGCGAAATGGATCCGCGAATACGCCGAGCGCGAGAACATCAACCTTTCGGATTCTTACGCATATTCCGATTCGATCTCGGATCTGCCGATGCTCTCGATCGTCGGCCATCCCGTCGCCGTCTGCCCCGATTTCAGGCTCAAACAGACCGCCCGCCAGCACGACTGGGCAGTGCTGGATCTGAAGTGATAACGAGAATGAACGGATACGCGGAGAAAAAACTGTTGGTTTCGGGTTCTACAAAGATGTCGCTCCTACGGAGCTAGATCTGTTCGTGTTGGGGTCGGGTTTCTACAAACAAGTCGCTCCTACGGAGCGAAGAAAAGGCCCCTTCGGGGCGAAATGTTTGTAGATCGAAATGTTGGTAGGACGTTGCAGCCCCATCGGGGCGAAATGTTTGTAGCACGAGATATTTGTAGAACGTTGCAGCCCCATCGGGGCGAAATGTTGTAGCACGAAATATTGGTAGGACGTTGCGGCCCCATCGGGGCGGCACAGAATGGCAAATAGATATTCCGAGATTTTTTTTCTACAAACATGCCGCTCCTACGGAGCTAGATCTGTTCGTGTTGGTTTCGGGTTCTACAAACATGTCGCTCCTACGGAGCGAAGAAAAGGCCTCATCGGGGCGAAATGTTTGTAGCCGAAATGTTCCCAAACCGTTGCAGCCCAAGCGGGGCGAAATGTTTGTAGCCGAAATGTTGTTAGAACGTTGCAGCCCCAGCGGGGCGAAATGTTTGTGGCACGAAATATTTGTAGAACGTTGCCGCCCCAGCGGGGCGAAATGTTTGTAGGACCGAATTGCAAAGAAATTACTAGCTCCGTCGGAGTGACACAGCATGGCAAATACATATTCGCAGATCTACATTCAGGTCGTTTTTGCGGTTCGGGAAAGGGAGTGTTTGATCAAAAAAGAATGGAGGGAAGAGCTATTCAAATACATAGCGGGCATCTTTAGAAATAAGGATATTAAATTGATCGCGATAGGCGGAGTCGAAGACCACATTCATATCTTTTTCGGCTTGGATCCGAAAACGGCGCTGTCAGATCTTGTTCGTGACATAAAATCAAATTCGAGCAAATTCATTAATGAGAAAGCATTTGTTCGAGGTAAGTTTTACTGGCAGGAAGGGTTTGGTGCCTTCTCGTATTCGCGTTCCCAGGTAAATGACGTAGCTCGATACGTTATGAATCAAGAGAAACATCACGCGGCTAGGTCGTTCAAGGCCGAATTTATTGATCTATTAGAACGTTTCGGGGTCCAATATGAAGAACGATACCTGTTTGATTGGCTTGAATAAGATCTCGCTCCTAAAGGAGCTGATCAATACGCTTGTTGTCGCGGGTTCCTACAAACATAAAGCTCCAACGGAGCTGAGGCCGTGGCTAAGCTAGGACGAAGAAAAAATATGAAGATCGAACTAAAAGAGATCACCGTCCGCGAACTTGCCGAGGGCTGCAAGGACGGTCAGGATCTGGGCGTGGATGCTTTGTAAAGATGACGCTCGCAGGAAATCGGGAAAGTAAGATCTAGAAATATGGCACTTCAGTTACGCAGGAAAACGCACGAATCGATCGTGTACATTGACAAGGATTCGGCGCCGCGCATTATGCCGAACGGCGAGGATTTTATCCTCGAGGATATTCCGATCGGGACGCGCGTGATCTATCCGAATCCGCCGATCAAGGGACTGCCGAACCGCGAGGCGGCGATACGCTACGCGTTGAATCATCCGCTCGAAATGGAGCCGCTCTATGCGCTGCTCGAACCGGGAATGCGCGTGACGATCGCGATGGACGACATCTCTCTGCCGCTGCCGCCGATGGCGTTGCCTGATCTGCGGCAGACGATGCTTGAGATCGTGCTCGATCTCTGCGCAGCGAACGGCGTCGATGACATTCATCTGATCATTGCGAATTCGCTGCATCGAAAGATGACCGCGTGGGAAATGAAGCGGATGGTCGGCTCGAAGATCTTTGACGAATTCTACCCTGACCGCTACTACAACCACGACGCTGAGGCCGACGACGAACTCGTAACGCTCGGGCACACGCGGCACAACGAGCCGCTGCGCGTCAACAAGCGCGCGATCGAGAGCGACCTTCTCATTTATCTGAATATCAATCTCGTGCCGATGGACGGCGGGCACAAATCGGTCGCGGTCGGCTTGTGTGATTACGAATCTCTGCGTGCTCACCACGAACCGCAGACGATCCGCGATTCGCATTCTTATATGGATCCGCCGGCGTCCGAACTTAACCACAAGGTCGTAAGGCTTGGCAAACTCGTCGATGAGAACTGCAAGGTCTTCCACGTCGAGACGGCCTTGAACAACAGAATGTTCTCGGACGGCTACGACATCCTGACGCGGAACGAGGACGAGTTCTCGTTCATGGACAGGATGAAATGGGAAGCGATGGCACGGACATTCTCAAAGATGCCGCGAGGCGCCAGGCGGAAAATGCTTCACGCGATCCCGGCGCAGTACGAGCTGATCGGCTGCTACGCCGGCCGCACCGAACCCGTTCACGAGAAGATCCTTGAACTCAATTACCGGCAGTACGAGATACCGGTCAAGGGGCAGTGCGACATTCTGATCACGGGGATCCCGGACATTTCGCCTTACAACGTCTATTCGGCGCTGAATCCGCTGCTTGTTCAGGTGATGGCGCTCGGGTACCACTTCAATATGTACCGGAACAAGCCGCTCTTGCGAAAGGGCGGTGTGATGGTGATCACGCATCCGTGTTTTGATGAGTTCGATCCGAATTTCCATCCGTCGTATATCGAGTTTTTCCATCGCCTGCTGCCGGAATCGCGGGATGCGTTTTACCTTCGCGAAAAATATGAGCGTGAATTCGCGACAAACCCTGCGTATATCGAGATGTATCGTCGGGGCAATGCATATCACGGAGCGCATCCGTTCTTTATGTGGTATTGGGGCGAGAACGGCCGTCAGCACGTCGGGCATGTGATCGTCGCGGGTGCCGAGAATGCCCACGTCCCCGAAATGCTCGGGTGGGAACGTGCCGACAATCTGACCGAGGCGATCGCGATGGCGCGTTCATATATGGGCCGAAATGCCGAGATCACGATGCTGCATCAGCCGATCATCGGACTCTGCAGCGTGACGGATTGAATTAACTGGTCAGATGACTGGTCATTATGGTATTCTTTGATCATGAAAACCAAAACTCGAACAATAAGCGCAACAGAATTTAAGGCGAAATGCCTGCAAATATTTGACGAACTAGAAGGCGAAGGTCTTGTTGTCGAAAAACGGGGAAAACCGGTGGCGAAAGTAATACCGATTCGCCCGGTCGACAACTCCGGTCTCATCGGCTCGATGAAAGGGCAGATCAAAATACACGGCGATATTTTCTCAACTGGGATCAAATGGGATGCTGAATCTTGATACGCACATTCTTGTCGCTACGATCAACGACGAGCTGAGACCAACCGAGGCAACTCTTATCGAGAGGGAGAGCTTGGTCATCTCTGACATTGTTTTGTGGGAACTGGCGAAGCTTATCCAGCATGGACGGCTCGAACTCGATATGGGTGGAGCGGCATTTCGTCGTTCAATGCGATATCTGACCGTCTTGCCGATATCAGTCCAAATTGCCCGACAAAGCTCAGCGTTGGACTTTCGCTCTGATCCTGCCGATGAGCTGATCGCGGCGACGAGCGTCGTCGAAGGGATACCGTTATTGACCCGCGACCGTAAAATACTGAGATCGAAGATGGTGCCCTTTGCAGTTTGAACGGTAATACGGCAGGTGCTGACAAGAATGCGAGCCGGCAACAGAACCATTTATGGGCAAGGCAATATTCTTCATCGGCGGGGCGGGCGACCCGAAGGGCTTGGCGGAAATGAGTGTGTTAGATTGATTTTCAAATGAGGATCGAACAAATTACGAACCGAAAGGATGAGATCGCACGCATCGCGAAGCGGCATGGTGCGACGAATATCCGCGTCTTTGGTTCTATTGCGCGTGGCGATGCGGACAATGACAGCGATATTGATTTTCTGGTCGATATGGAAGCGGGTCGCAGCTTGCTTGATCTCGGCGGACTGTTGATGGACTTACAGCAACTGCTTGGGCGACGGGTTGATGTCGTAACCGAAATGGGGTTGCGGCCGCGGATCCGCGAACGGGTGTTGCGCGAGGCTCGGGCTATATGAGAGACGACCGTGAGCGTCTGCTCGACACCGTAGAAGCTATTGAGCGGATCGAAAAATATACTGCTCGCGGCCGCTCAGCTTTCGAAGAGGACGAACTTATCCAAACCTGGGTACTCCACCATTTTCAGATCATGGGCGAGGCGGTGCGGGCATTGTCAGTGGAAACCACATCCCAGGCGGACGAGATCGAATGGCAAAAGATCATCGGGATGAGAAATATTCTTGTACATAACTATTTCAGTATCGATACAGACATTGTATGGGCCATGATAGAAAATGATCTGCACATCCTAAAACGTGTAATTTCGGCTTATTTGGACGAGCATCCCAACAGGGTTTGAAAATTTTCCGCATCTGACGCGAAACGGAAGTGGAGATATTGCGTTCTGCAAGTCGGATCGCATTTCGAAAGAAGAAAGAAGAATAAGAGCGATCGCGGCTCGAACGTGAGAAGGGAACGACATTCAAGCCCCGGCCTCAAGCAAAGGACGCGGCGGATGGTGTTTTAGAATGGACGATAGAAAGGAACTTTGGGAAGAGATCGGGACGAGCGAGGCTTATTGGGCGGTTGCGACGCATGATAAGTTTCGTGCGGCGAACCTGAATTCCGACCTGAAGGAAGATTTTCTTGGATCCGGCCGTGAACACATCGAAGAGGTTTGGGCGACCTTCCGCAAACTTTTGGGCAAGGATCTTCGGCCGGAGAATGCTGTCGATTATGGCTGCGGCGTCGGGCGGCTTCTGCTGCCGCTTGCCGAGCGAAGCACGCGGACGATCGGCGTTGATATTTCGTCCGCGATGTTGAACGAGGCGAAGCGGAACGCCGATTCGGCCGGCCGCACGAATGTCAGTCTGCAGACCGTCGATGAATTCCTACGCGATGAGGGCGCACGGTACGATCTCGTGCATACCTATATCGTCCTGCAGCACATAGATCCGAAGATCGGATATTCGGTGATCGAGAAGCTTCTGGAGCGGTTGAAGGACGGCGGATATGCGATGATCCACACGACCTTTAAGGACACTTCGCCGTTCTTCGGGCGAATGCGCGCACGGATCTATCGAGATGTTCCGGGCGTTCATCGGTCGTTGAATTTTATTCGCGGCAGGAAACTGCCCTTTGTGCCGGTGTACACGTACGACATCGAGCGCGTCCGAACGATATTTGAGAAGTACGGCTGCGAGATCCTTGAGGAGAAGGCCACGGATCACAGCCTTCTCGGCAAGATGTTCTACTTGCGGAAAGGATAACGGTCAGAGCAATTTCGCAGGGCGTGGTTTTGTAATGAAATTATCACCAACAGAAACACTTAGAGGCAAGACGATATTCTTTATCGGCGGAACCGGATTCGTCGGTAAGGTCACGTTGTCGATGCTGCTCCACAATTTTCCCGAGATCGGACGCGTCTATGCAACGGTGCGGGCACGCGACGAGAACGAGTCACGCACACGCTTTTGGACGAGCATCGTGACGTCGCATACTTTCGATCCGCTGCGTGAGAAATACGGAGACGGCTTTGAGGATTTTATCCGCGAGAAGGTCGTGCCGGTGAACGGAGATGTCGGCAACGAATTCCTGGGCCTCGACGAAGCCGAGGCTCGGAAGATAATGCAGGACACCGACATTATCATCAACGGTGCCGGGAACGTTACGTTCAATCCGCCGCTTGAGAGCGCGCTGCGGACGAATGTCGTCGGCTCGAACAACATCATCAAGCTGGCGAGGATGATGAAAAAGCCGCGTCTCGTTCACGTCTCGACATGCTTTGTAGCGGGCAAACGCTCCGGCGCCATTTGGGAGAACGAGCCGGTCGTTGGCTACTTCCCGCGAAAGAACGAACTTGTCGGCACGACGTTCGATGTGAATCGCGAGGTCGAGGATTGTGCTCGGCTTAGCGAACAGGCGAGAGCCGAGGCCGACGACGCCGTGCAGGCCGCAAAATTTCGCGAACTTGCCCGAAAACGCTTCATCGAGGAAGGCCGCGATCCGGACGATGAATCCGAACTCAAGTCGGCGATCTTCCGCGAAAGAAAGATGTGGATCCGTGAGCGGACGACCGAACTTGGCGCCGAACGCGCGGATTATTGGGGCTGGACGAATATCTACACGTATTCGAAATCGCTCGCCGAGCAGATCATTGCGCAGCAGGACGATATTGTTAAGGTCCTTGTTCGCCCGAGCATCGTCGAGAGTTCGGTCGCATACCCGTTTCCCGGATGGAACGAAGGATTCACAACGACCGCTCCGCTCATTCTGATCGCGCTTCGCGGGCAGCCCGTTATTCCCGTAAATGAAAAGCTGATCCTCGATATCATCCCGGTCGATATGGTCGCGGGCGTTATCTTGGGAGCTGCCGTGAAAGCGCTTCAGGAAGATGACCCGCCGCTTGTTTTTCAGGCCTCATCCGGAGACTCGAATCCGAACAATATGAAGCGGATCGTAGGGCTTGTCGGCCTTTATAAGCGTCAGCATTTCGAGGAGAAGGAGACCGGCAACAAGCTTGTGAATCGGCTCGCCGGCGCGGTAGAGGCGACGCCGGTAAAGCAGCGTGCCTACGAGCTGACCTCGGCGCCGATGCTGAACAAACTCGCAAAGAGCGCAGACAGCATTATGGATCGCGTAACGCCGCGTTGGGGCGGCGGCCGTATCGGTAATATCGTTGCCGACCTGAAGAAATCGACAGAGAATTTCAAGGAGTCAACCCAGGCGACCATGGACGCGTTTGCGATGTTCAAACCGTTCATGATCGACAACGAATATCTTTACCGATCCGATAATGTCCGAGATCTTATGTCGTCCATCAAGGAGAAGGAACGCGCGCTTCTCCCGTGGTATCCGGAGAAGCTCGATTGGTACGACTACTGGCTCAATATTCACTTTCCGGGAATGCGGAAATGGGTTCTTCCGACGCTTGAAGAAGAACTAAAGGCGGTCGAAAAAACGCGCGTTCACTTACCGAGACCTGATCGACCTTTTTGATACGTCGGTCAAGCGGTTCTCGACGCGTGTTGCAATGCGGATCGAGCGTGACGGGCGCAAGGAACAGTACACGTTCGAGGATGTGAAGGAACTGACGCTTCGTGCCGCGGGTTTCTTTGCCGCAAACGGCATCGCCCCGGGAGAAAAGGTGATCCTTTTCTCGAACAATATGCCGGAATGGGGAATGGCGTATTTCGGCATCCTAAAAGCGGGAGCGACCGCGATCCCGATCGATCCGGCGAGCTCGTTGGATGAGGTCGTCAACTTCGTAAGAGCAGGCGAGGCTTCGGCGATCGTCATCTCACAAAAGCTGCTCGCCGAGAACGAGGGCCTGCGCGAACGCCTGAAAGAGGAATTCGGCACAAAAGGGAAGAAGGCGAAGGCCGCTGAAGGCGTGCCTGCCGTCTGGACCTTCGAAGATGTGTTCGAACTGAAGGATGAGATCGAGGAAGCAAAACGCAACGCGCTTCTTCCGGCAAAGATACCTTCGAATACCATCGCATCGCTGATCTTTACTTCCGGAACTACGGGCACGCCGAAGGCCGTAATGCTCTCGCACAAGAATTTCGTGAATATGGTCTCGATGCTCTCAAGCGTGCTCGAGATGGATATCACGGACGGAGTGCTCTCCGTGCTTCCGATGCATCACACGTTCGAATTCTCGGCGGGATTCCTGACGCCATTCTCGAACGGCACGCAGATCACGTATCTGAACGAACTCTCGGCCGAGGAATTGACGCGCACGATCGAGAATGGCCACGTGACCGGTATGGTCGGCGTCCCGGCGTTGTGGGAAATGCTGCATCGCCGGATCAAGACACGCCTTCGCGAACGCGGCGATTGGATCGCCGATCTTGCGGACAACGTGATCGATTTCAATGCGTGGATCCGCGACAACACGCCGTTCAATCTCGGGCCGATCATCTTTTTCCCGATACATCAGGGAATGGGCGGGAAGATCCGCTATCTGATCTCGGGCGGATCGGCGCTGAGCGAACAGGTGCAGAAGGACCTTCACGGTCTTGGATTTACGGTGCTTGAAGGCTATGGCCTTACAGAATCTTCGCCGGTGCTGACGGTCACGCGGCCGGGCAACAAGCTGCTCAAGGGAAGTGTCGGCACGCCGCTTCCGGGCGTCGAGGTGCGGATCGAAGATCCGGATGCGAGCGGTGTTGGCGAGGTCGTTGCCCGCGGCCAGAACGTGATGGCCGGATATTACAACAATGACGAGGCGACCGAGAACGTGCTCCGCGATCGCTGGCTGCGAACCGGCGACTTGGGACGCATTGATGAGGACGGGAATCTTTTCATTGTCGGCAGATCGAAGGATGTGATCATCGATTCGAACGGCAAGAATATCTACCCGGACGAGATCGAGGAGCTCTATTCGAAGTCGCCGTTCATTAAAGAGCTCAGCGTCGTCGGGCTTCCGGACGCGGACGGCGGTGAGAAGATCGCGTCGCTTGTCGTCCCCGATTATGAACACGACATCGCCCTTTCGCGATCGGAAGCGAACAAGAAGATCGAAGAGCACTTCCGTGAGGTTGCCGCAGGCCTGCCTTTCTTTAAGCGAATAAAGGTGACGCATGTCACACCGTTCGAACTGCCTCGGACGGCGACGCGAAAGGTGAAGCGGCCGGAAGTGGTCGCGATGCTTCAAAAGCTTGAGGACAGGGCGCAATCGAAGACCAGGTCGATCGTTGAATCGACCGGCGACGATAACATCGCGTGGATACGCAGGATCGTTGCGGCCGTCTCGAATCGCCCGCTTGGCGATGTCTCGATCGGCGATAAACTCGCGGACCTCGGATTTGATTCGCTGATGTTCGTTGAGCTCCAGGCCGCGATCGAAGACGCGGGCGGCCGAGTCCTCACGCCCGACACGCTGAACGAGGTGCAGACGGTGAACGAACTCCTGACGGTCGTAAACCGCCTCGACAAGTCGAAGCGGCTGCCGAAGGAAGCGAAGATCGAAGAGACGAAGCCGGCCGATGACGACATTTATATCCCTTCGCTTGTGCGCCGCGTCGGGAACGCGGTCGTCGATCTTGCACAGGATACGCTTTATTCCACCGTGCTCGATACCACGATCGAGGGTCAGAATAACGTTCCGCAGCACGTGAATTTTATCGTCACGCCGAATCACGAATCACACATCGACACCGGCCTTGTTAAGCGGGCGTTGGGTAAGGATGTGGCGGAGCAGACGGTCGCGGTCGCGGCTGCTGATTATTGGTTCGACACGAAATTCAAGCGGGCGTATATGAATAACTTTACGACGCTCGTCCCGATCGAACGCAGCGGCGGCCTAAGGCAATCGCTCAGACACGTCACGCGGATCCTGAACGACGGCTACAACGCGCTCATCTTTCCTGAAGGAACACGCTCGCTCACGGGCGCGATCGCCGAATTCAAACCGGTGATCGGCTACTTAGCACTCAATCAGAAGGTCGGCATCCTTCCGATCTTTATCTGGGGAACGTTCAAGGCTTATCCGAAGGGAATGACGATACCAAAACGCGCAAGTATCGGTGCGAAGATCGGTGCGAAGATCGGGCAGTTCCTTTCATACGAGGAGCTCCGCGATATGACGGCCGGCGTTCCGAATGCCGAGGCGTATCGCCTGATCGCGGCGCGCGTCCAGCACGAGGTGGAAAATTTGCGGGACGATTCGCGTGTGCCTTTCGACGTGGCCGCGATCAGAAAGAAATGGCGTGCCGAGCGAAGGAAGGCACGAAAGGCAGAACCCGTTATTGATGAATAGCCGAGGGCGTTGAACTCAGCCTGAAGCGGCAGGAAAAAATGGCAAGGACGAAGGCAAAAGCAAAAACGGCAAAGAAACTTCTGATCACCGGCGGGACCGGATTTTTGGGTTCGGAGATCGTTCGTCAATTGATCGCATCAGGCGAAAAGGATCTTCGCGTGATGGCGTCAAAAGTACCCGAATGGATGCTCGACGCAGGCGTCGATGCGTGCGAAGGCTCGGTCACCTCTCGCGATGATCTCGCGCGTGCGCTTGCGGACGTAAATGCGGTGTTCCATCTCGCCGGCAAGGTCTCACGCGATAACTCGGACGCCGCCGCGATGAATCGCATTCACCTCGAAGGCACGCGCCTTCTGTGTGAGGCCGCCGCAGAAACCGGCGTCGCTTCGGTCGTACTTGCATCATCGAGCGGAACTATCGCGGTGAGCAAAGAAGAGCAGGTCTTTGACGAGACATTTCCGCCGCCGGTCGAGATCCTTTCCCGCTGGGCGTATTATGCGTCGAAGTATTATCAGGAACGGACGGCTCTGCTCAACTTTGACGGTGAAGGCAAACGCCTCGTCATCCTCAATCCGTCGCTTTTGCTCGGGCCGGGCGACGAACGCCTTTCTTCGACGAAACCGATCCTGGATTTCCTGGGCAAGAAGGTTCCGTACTGCCCGAGCGGCGGGCTGAACTTCGTGGATGTACGCGATGTCGCCGCAAGTTTCATATCCGCGCTCGAACGAGGCCGGCACCGGGAGAAATATCTGCTTGGCAGCGAGAATATGAGATTCTCCGAGTTTTTTGGGCGTCTTGAAAGGCTGTCAGGCGTGAAGGCGCCAAGTCTTCGCGTTCCGAAGAATTGGGCCGTGGCCGGAGCCTCGATGATCGATTCGTTATTCTCGGGATTCGGCAAAGCATCGCCGGTCGCTCCGAACGAAGTGGACCAAGCCGAACACTTTTGGTATTTCGATACCGCAAAGGCAAAGGAAGAATTGGGCTTTTCCGCCCGTGACGTTCAGGAGACGCTCAACGATACTGTCGCCTACATTCAAAAGAATTTCCTCGGCGGCGGGATATTCTAATCGACCGGTATCAGGTCAAAGAAAAAGAATAATGCTGCGGCCACTCGCCGATCGACGCCGGGCGCGTATCCACGCGTTCGCCGGCTTGCATCTTCGACCTTTCCATTCTTATCGATATACCCGAGCGTCGTACGCGAAGCGTTCTCGATGCGTCCATTCGACAAGAGATACCCGAGCGTTCGCCGGCTCGCGTCCTCGATCGTGCCGTTGCTGTGAAGATAGCCGATAGTTCGGCGCGACGAATTCTCGAGCTTCCCATCGGTTCGAAAATATCCGGCCGTGCTTCTTGAAGCGTTCTCGATCGTACCCGACGACGAGACGTAGCCGATCGTGCTTCTGCCGGAATTCTCGATCCGCTGTCCCGCGGCGGAGATCGCCAGAGCCAAAAGAATGATGGGAATAAAGGAAACTGACCTCATATTGAACGGACTGACGGCGCAAACGGCCATTTTATGATCTATACTCTCTTTGCTTCTCGCGAAAAGACAAGTTGAAAGTTGAGATGGCCGCGTTATGAAAAAGGTTTTCCCGTTTATCGGTGTGTTGATGTTGTGCGTTCTTGCGAATACGGCATTAGGCCAGAAGGCCGAAACGAACAGCGAGATCGCAAAGCCGAAGGGCTACGAGCCGCCCGTGATCCGAACGTCCGACAAGATGAACGAGCTGCTTACGAAGGCGATCGACGAGACCATTGCCGAATTCAAGACGCAAAACTTTGCGCCAAAGGACGTTTCCGCGACCATCATCTTGATGGACGGCCGCGGCACCGGCTGGACGAGCGGTGAGTTCCGCGGCAGCGAACGGATCTATCCGGCGAGCGTTGTGAAGCTTTTCTATATGGCCGCCCTTGAACGACAGATCGAGGACGGAAAGGTGACGCTACGCCCGAGCTCGAACGCGGGCTGCGAGATATGATCGTAGATTCGTCGAACGAGGCTACACAGTACATTCTCGATGTGCTGACCGGGACGTCGAGCGGGCCGGAGCTCCCGAAGAAAGAATTCGAGGCGTGGCAGTTCAAACGGAATCGCGTGAACCGCTTTTTCTCGTCGCTCGGCTACGCGGACATCAACGTAAATCAGAAAACGTTTTGCGAAGACGCGTACGGCGTCGAGCAGCAATCGCGGAATTATCGCGGTGAGAACCGCAATATGCTTACGAC
>LLEU01000008.1 GCA_001567505.1 Acidobacteria bacterium OLB17
CTGCGAGAATTGCAGCCTTCCGCCGGTACGCATTACCTGGCCCGAGCCCTTGCAGGTCGGACATGTCACGACCGGTCCGCCCGTGTCGCCTGCGCCCTGGCAGCGTGAGCACTGTTCGGAGCGGTTCACCGTGATGTTCGTCGTAAGGCCCGTAAATGCTTCGTCAAAACTCAAGCCGAGCGGTATCTCGATGTCGCGTCCGCGTTTCGGTACGGCACGCGGCGGCTCCGGCTGCGCGCGCGAAGCCCCGCCGCCGAAAAGGTCTGAAAAGATGTCGCGAAAGCTGCTCGAACCGCCGCTCGATGCGCCGCTCGAGAAATCGAATCCGGAAAATCAAGCCGCCGGCCGGGCCGCTCTGGCCCGCACCGCCCGCCGATGCATATGGCGAATCCGCATCGAGATTGTCGGCGTAATTATCCGAAGCGGTCGAACACCTTTCGCTTCTTTGCGTCCGAAAGGATGTCGTACGCTTCTTGAATGTCCTTGAATTTGTCCTCGGCGGCCTTGTCGTTCGGGTTTACGTCCGGATGATACTTGCGCGCCAAACGGCGATACGCCTTCTTTATTTCGTCGGCGTTCGCACTCTTCTTAACACCCAGAATTTGGTAATAGTCTTTCTTTGCCACTTGGTGATCGGATCCGAACCTAAAAAGGCCAAGGCGAAACTGCCTCAGCCCCATCAAAAAGGCTGTTGACGCAAGGCCCGTCGATGGCGAAACCTCGATCTATCTAGCCGAACTTGAGAACAAAAAGTTGTCAGGTATGTCTCGGGGCCGAAGGGCCGGGAATGAGCGGCGGTCGCGAAAAAATGGCTCGCCGCTCATTCTCCATGCACGCTTTAGGTGCTAGTCCTTCTTCTCTTCATCGACATCGACGTATTCGGCTTCGATCACGTCGCCCTCGTCCGAACCTGCGGCAGTTGAACCGCCGTCGCTCGATGCCGAGGCCGAAGATGCCTGTTGACCGGCACCGCCCGCCGAACTCTGCTGATTGTAGAGCACCTCAGCAAGCTTGTGCGAAGAGGTCTGCAGTTTTTCGAACGCGTTGTTCATCGCATCCACATCTTCGCCCGAGAGCGCCGTCTTCGCTTCCGCGATCGCAGCCTCGATGTCGCCGGCCGCAGTCGCATCGAGCTTGTCCTTGTTCTCGGACAAGGATTTCTCAACACTGTAAACAAGGCCGTCGAGCCGGTTGCGTGCTTCGATAGCCGCCTTTTTCTTCTCGTCCTCGGCGGAATGAGATTCAGCGTCCTTCATCATCTTGTCGATCTCTTCCTTCGAGAGGCCGGACGATGCCGTGATCGTGATCTTCTGCTCGCGGCCGGTACCGATGTCCTTTGCCGAGACGTTCACGATGCCGTTCGCATCAATGTCGAACGTGACCTCGATCTGCGGGACGCCCCGCGGTGCCGGCGGAATGCCCACCAGGTGGAACTTGCCGAGCGTCTTGTTGTCGGAGGCCATCGGCCTTTCGCCCTGAAGAACGTGGACCTCGACCGACGTTTGGTTGTCCGAAGCCGTCGAGAAGACCTCGCTCTTTCGGGTCGGGATCGTCGTATTCTTCGCGATCATCGGGGTTGCGACGCCGCCAAGCGTCTCGATGCCCAAGCTGAGCGGCGTAACGTCAAGGAGAAGAATGTCCGTCTTCTCTCCGCCGAGCACGCCCGCCTGAACCGCCGCGCCAAGCGCGACGACCTCGTCCGGGTTCACCGACTTGTTCGAATCCTTGCCGAAGTATTCCTTGACCATTTCCTGGACCTTCGGGATACGCGTCGAACCGCCGACCAGAACGACCTCGTTGATATCCTTTGCGGACAATCCCGCGTCCTTGATCGCCTGCTCGACCGGCGGCATAAGCCGCTTGAGCACCGGTTCGGCCAGCGCCTCGAACTTTGCCCGCGTGAGTTTCATTACGAGATGCTTCGGCCCCGAAGCGTCGGCCGTTATGAACGGAAGGTTGATCTCGGTCTCCATCGCACTCGAGAGCTCGACCTTTGCCTTTTCCGCCGCTTCCTTCAAACGCTGAAGCGCCATCTTGTCGTTGTGAAGGTCGATGCCCTGATCTTTCTTGAATTCGTCGATGATCCAGCCCACAAGGACCTCGTCAACGTCGTCACCGCCGAGATGCGTGTCGCCGTTCGTCGATTTCACCTCGACGACGCCTTCACCGACCTCGAGGATCGAGATGTCGAACGTACCGCCGCCAAAGTCGAAGACCGCGATCGTCTCTTCCTTCTTCTGGTCAAGCCCGTAGGCCAAAGCCGCCGCCGTCGGTTCGTTGACGATGCGGAGCACTTCGAGGCCCGCGATCTTGCCGGCGTCCTTGGTCGCCTGACGTTGAGCGTCGTTGAAGTAGGCGGGAACCGTGATCACGGCCTGCTCGACCTTCGAGCCGAGATAGTCCTCGGCCGCCTGCTTCAATTTCTGCAGGATCATCGCCGCAACTTCCGGCGGACTGTACTGCTTACCCTCGGCCGCGATACGGACATCGCCGTTCCCGGCCTTTTCAACCTTGTAGGGAACCTGTTTGATCTCGTCCGAGACCTCATCGAACTTGCGTCCCATAAAACGCTTGATCGAATAGAGAGTGTTCTCGGGATTCGTGACCGCCTGACGCTTTGCGACCTGGCCGACAAGACGGTTGCCGTCTTTTGTAAATGCGACGACAGAAGGCGTCGTACGCCCGCCCTCGCTGTTCGTGATGACGACCGGCTCTCCGCCCTCCATCACGGCCACGACCGAATTCGTCGTTCCGAGGTCAATTCCGATGATTTTGCCCATATTCTTTTATTCTCCCAACAGTATAAGTGCTTGCTCGCGAAAGATGCCAATACTTGAGCACTCTAAGATGATAAAGGTTGAGTATGGTATTGTCAAGTTTATTCATCCCTAAATTTGGCAGCCGAACCAAGGCGTTCTCGTCGAGAACTTTTTTTTCAAATATTTCGGAGAATAGGATAGAATTGCGGCATACGTGGTAGGTTTCCCGCGTAATGGCCCTGACGAACACCAATGAACGACCCGGTCAACGCCGAGATCACGCAGATACTTCACGACTGGAATAGCGGCGATGAAAATGCGAGCGAGCGCCTGCTGCCTTTTGTTTACGACGAGCTGAAGAGGCAGGCTCGCTACCTGATGTCACGGGAGCGTTCCGACCACACGCTGCAGCCGACGGCGCTCGTACACGAGGCATTTCTCCGTATTTCAAAACAAGGCGGCGTAAATTGGCAGAATCGAAGCCATTTTTTCGGCGTCGCCTCGCGCTTGATGCGCCAGATCCTTGTCGATCACGCACGGCAGCACGGAGCGGCAAAACGCGGAACGGCGGCGATCCACCTTTCGATCGACGACGTAACGGTACCGGCAGAGGCGCGGGCGGGCTCGATCCTCGCGCTTCACGAATCCCTTGAGCGCCTGGAAAAACTGGATAAAAAGCAGGCGGCTGTCGTCGAGATGCGATTTTTCGGCGGCCTTAGCAATGCCGAGATCGCTGAGGCCCTGGGGGTCTCGGAGCGAACCGTCGTGCGTTCCTTCTCCGTCGCAAAACTTTGGCTCTATCGGGACTTGAGCGACGGCGCCGAATAGAGCGCCGCAGACTCGTGCCGATGGCGTATCCTTCACACAGTTTTCGCATTTACCAACAAAGGCGACCCTGTGCCCACAACTTACCTTGATATGACCGGATACGATCGGGAAAAGATCAATGATGCCGTCGCGGATGCCCTCACAATGGAAGCAGCCGAACGGGCGGCATTCCTCGATGCAGCACAGCTCAGCGAGACGGAACGAAAAGAGGCCGATTCGCTCCTTTCTATCGCGGCCGCCGCTGACTCGATATTGGACGCCCCGGCGATCTCCTTCTCAAAGGACTTTTTCGAGACCAATGCCGACCCGCTCGTCGGTAAGTTGATCGGTGCATTCACGATCCTCGGAGAGCTCGGGCATGGCGGAATGGGCGCCGTCTATCTTGCTTCGCGAAAGGTCGGAGCAAGGGAGCAGCGTGTCGCGCTCAAGCTTTTAAGGCGTGAGATGAACACGAGTTTGCTTCGCGAACGCTTCAGGCACGAGCGAGAGATCCTTGCGATCCTCGAACATCCGAACATTGCGAAACTCGTTGATTTTGGCACGACCGAGGACGGCATACCGTACTTTGCGATGGAATACATCGACGGGAAGCCGATCGATGCATACTGCTCGGCGCATTCGCTCGGACGCGATGAGCGGCTCGAGCTCTTTCAGAAAGTTTGCTCGGCCGTTTCCGCCGCACACCGAAGCCTCGTCGTGCATCGCGACCTTAAGCCCTCGAACATTCTTGTCACTCCGGACGGCACGCCGAAGCTGCTCGATTTCGGCATTTCAAAGATCCTCGAGACCGCTGAGAGTGAGATGCCTGCCGCGACCGTCACGAAGCTCGGTGCAATGACGCCCGGCTACGCCTCGCCCGAACAACTGCGGGGCGACAGTGTCACGACAGCCGCCGACATCTACAGTCTCGGCGTCATCCTTTTTGAGCTCCTTTCGGGCCGCCGCCCGTTCGAGGCCCAGGAAAAGGATCCGCGACTTATTTTAAAGGCCGTCGCCGAGACGGACCCGCCGTCGCCATCGTCGCTTGCGACCGAAGGGCCGGGGCAGGAAAGGCGTCTGCCGATATCGGCCGAAGCAAGCTCCGAAGCGAAGACGCTTTCAACTCCGCAACGCCCGGCGACGGCCGACAATGTCGGGAACGGCGAGTGCGGGCAGCGGCGCTTCGGCCTGAAGAGATCCGCGGCGACCTCGACCGGATCGTGCTCAAATCGCTCGCAAAAGAACCTGATCGCCGGTATCTGACGGTAGATGCGTTCTCGGACGACATTGAGCGCCTGCGCGAAGGCCGTCCCGTGCTCGCTCGGCCCGCAACGCTGGCGTATAGGCAGAAAGGTTCCTGCGCAGGAATCGCGGCCTCGCGATCGCGGCTGCATTGGCGCTTGTCGCGTTGATCACCGGTGCGGCCGCAACGCTTTGGCAGGCACGCGTCGCACGTCAGGAAAGGGCGCGTGCGGAAAGGCGATTCGAGGATGTTCGCGCGCTTGCGAGTTCGTTCCTTTTTGAGATCACACCGCAGATCGAGCGTCTGCCCGGATCAACGCCGGCAAAGGCCACGCTCGTCACAAAGGCCCTCGAATATCTCAATAAACTGCTGCCTGACGCG
>LLEU01000009.1 GCA_001567505.1 Acidobacteria bacterium OLB17
GGAACGTCGACGAATCAAACGTTCGCCGACGAAACAAATTTTCCGGCCCGCAGAAAAACATTTCCGGCCAGCAGAAAAATGTTTTCTGCCGGCCGAATTCGGTTCCGAGAACGCTTTTGAAAGGTTTTAGGTGACGGCGCCGCCGTCCAGGATCACGACTTCGCCGTTCATAAAGCTGTTGCGGTCGCTCGTCATAAAAGCGGCGAACTCCGCAAGCTCATTCGGGCGGCCGAGGCGGCCCTTCGAGACCCAGAATTCGTGAATGTGCAGCAGCCGCTCGGGAAGCGTGTTGCCAAGGTCCGTGTCGTAGATGCCCGCGGCGATAGCGTTAACCGAAATGCCGAAATTCGCCGCCTCACGCGACAGACACTTCGTGAATCCGATCATCGCAGACTTCGACGTCGCGTAATGAACCGACGTCGGCAGGCTGCGGATCGCCCCGACGCTCGTGATATTCAGGATCGCACCCTCGCGGGCACGTATCATCTGCTTGTAGAAAGGTTTCGTGACCGCAAAAAGACTGTTCACGTTCGTATCAACGACCCAATCCCAACTCTTATCGGTCGTCGTCGCGAAATTGTCGGACTTATTGACCGCCGCGTTGTTCACGAGGACGTTCAAAGGCCCCCATTTCTCCAAGATCTCTTTTGCGACGTGCTTCATACCCGCACGATCGGTCACCGAAACCTTGAAACTCATCGCACGACGGCCGTGCCCCTCGATCTTGCTTACGACCTCGGCCGCAAGATCGTCGCGAGTGTTGAAATTGAACGCGACATCGGCACCTTCGCGCGCGAATACCTCGCAGATCGCCGCCCCGATACCGCGAGTTCCGCCCGAGACGAACGCACGTTTTCCCTCAAGTAACAAACTCAAATGTGTGATCTCCGTAAAATGAAAAGGTTAAATAAATCCGAAAGATCGGGCAAGTCGGAAAAACAGATTGGCATTCGCTTAGGCCGCAATTTGGGGTGCCGCCGCGTTCTGCGGGAGCAGCGAATAGATCTCCGCGATGATCCTTTCGGTCGAATCCGGCAGGGCAAGCTCGGCCGCGGCCGCCTTCATTTTCGCGTAGTTCGCCCGGTCGGCGGCAAGGTCGCGGACCGTAGAAACAATGTCGTGACTGTTCTTCAAAAGTATCGCCGCACCGCGTTCGGCCATCAGACGCGCCGTTCCCGCTTCCTGCGGCATCGGCGGCGTGGTCGCATCCGCAATGATCGGCAGGCGGCACGCAAGCGCCTCGAACGTGGTAAGGCCGCCAAGCTTTGAGACCATCACATTCGCCGACTGCATAAGCTTTTCGATCTCGTCGGAATAACCGATGACCTTCACCGGGAACTTTGCCGAGCGCGCAAGCTCCTCGGCCTCCTCGCGAAGCTCCTGATTCTTGCCCGCAAGAAAGATCGCCTGGACGTCAAGGTCGCCGCGAACGAGTTCGCGAAAGATCGCGGGGATATTGCCGCCGCCGATCCATCCTGCATTGACGAAGACCGTGAACTTATCAGGATCGAGCCCGAAGGCACGCCGCGCCGTCTGCGCGTCCGCCTCCTCGACCTCGCGGAACTTCGGATGCACCGGCATTCCCGAGATCTTGATCTTTTCGGCAGGAACGCCGTAATCAAGCAGCTGACGCCGCGCATCGTCGTTGGCAACGAGGTAAAGCGTCACCTCATCGCAGGCCCAGCCTTTCCAAAAGCCGTAGCACGGATCGGTCACGACCGTCACAAGCGGGATCTGTTCGGACAGCTTCAACTCCTTGAGGACCTTTGCAAAGAAATGCTGCGTCAGCGGATGAACGCTAACGACAATATGCGGACACCATTTCTCGAAAACATCGCGCGTGTAAGCAAAGCATTTGCGGTGCAGGAAACTGCTCTTCTCGGGCCGCAGCTTGTTTACCGTCCAATAAAGGTACTTCATCCAATGCTGCTTGTTCTGAAGTATCCAATTGTAAAGGTTGACAAGACGCTCCGTAATGCGATGCGCGTCCTCGATCGCTCGGATCGTCCGCACAGCGACCGAATCACCACGCCAAAACTTCTGAAGGCCGTCCGAAATGGTCTTCGCCGCAGACCGGTGCCCGCCGCCGGTGTCGGAAGAAATGATCAGTATTTTTGGTGTGTTCTGCGGCATTTAGAGAAGATCCCGTAGGTCTCCGATCGAAATCTCAGCATCTTTGAGGATCGCCCGAAGCGTTCCCTTTGCGATGGCCATATTACCATGAACCGGCACGGTTACGCGCCTTTTGTCGGCCGCACGAACGAGATGAACATGACTACCTTTTTGACGACGGACAATGTATCCCATCTTCTGAAGAGCACGGATCAGGTCGGGGCCGGAGACTACCGGCAGTTTCGTGCTCACGCGGCGATCGGAACCGAAAGGCGGCTTACGAAGTACGGCTCCTTTTCCAATGGGATCTCTTCGCCGTCCTCGATCATCGACTCAACATGCAATTCGATCGCTTCGGCGATATTCGCACGAGCCTCATCGAGCGTGCTTCCCTGAGAATGGCACCCCGGCAAGGCCGGAACGAATGCGTGAAACCCCGCATCATCCGGCTCAATAACGATAGTGAATTCGTATCTCATTCAGCTCACCTTCAAGGCGACTTCCTTTGCGGCCTCGAACTTCATCTTTTCCGCGGCCTTTTTCATATCCCGTTCGAGCTTCTTGATCTTAAGAAGATGCCCCGGATTCAAGGGCAGCGACGGATAGTAGCAATTCGATTCGTGGGTGCAATAGCAGCCGTCCGAGACCTCTTTGCGGCGCGCTTTCATTAGGTCGCTATGCCATGCCTTCTGGAAATCCCAATCAAAGTCGCGAAGGTTCAGGACGTCCGGCTTGTTCTCGCAAGACGACAAAGCTCCGTTGTCATAGATCACCGCACCGGCAGAGCCCGCATAGCATTTCAGCTGCGCCTTGTTCTCTTCCTTGGTCTTGGCAATGATGTCGTGCATATAGATATCCACGGCAGCCTTGAACATACCTGAATCGCCGCCGTAGTTATTCTTCAACGCAGCGTTCTTCGTGTCCTCAAGGATCATATGCGAGAGTTCCTGATAACGCTTGTGGTCGAATTCAAGCTCTCTCGGGTCGGCCGACGGAGGGCGAATATAGTTGATGTTCACCTTGTCGGGCTTAAGCTCGTACTTGAGATAGTCGTACCATTCGAAGATCGTGTCCTCGTTCGAATGCATTACGCACGTGCAGGTTTGAATGTCGAGCTGCGGATACTGCTCGCGCTTCATCTCCTGCAAGGTGCGGGCCGTGTGTATGGCCTTATCCCAGCTTCCCTCTTTGCGGCGGATCTTTTCGTGAGCTTCTTTCATGCCGTCGATCCCGAGGGCGACCGAGACATTAAGCTTGGGACACTCGTCCATTATTCTGGCAACGTCCGGGAAAATGCGCGGGTGGATCTGCCCGTTCGACATTAGATACACCGAATCGAGCTTATTGTTCTCGTAAAAGGCACGTACGATCTCCGGAAGGTCCTTGCGAGTGAACGGTTCACCGCCCGCGAGCACAAGGACGCCGAGATTCCCGCCCAGGGTTTCCGATATGCGGGCGATCTCATCCGCCTTCATCTGCAGTTTCTTCCGCGGACGGTCATCCAGCTCATCCGTAAAGAAACAGTGCGTGCACCGCATATCGCAGACGCTCGTAACGAGGATGTTCAGGAAGATCGGGGACATCTGGCGGCCGACGACCATCCCTGCATACCGTTTGAAGATCTCTTTTGTCGCAAAATCCATTTTTTATAATTACCCGGCTTGTCGCCTTTGCTCGCCAACCTAATAATTTATCCTTTACCGGCTGCAGTAGCAAGCTTTTACGGGCGAGGCCGCATCGGTCTCCGCCCGCGATGTTATAATCAAAAGCATCGTGATCGACCGCATTTATCTCGACAACAGCGCCACTACGCCGCTCGACCCGTCCGTTCTCGAAGCAATGATGCCCTATTTGACGACCGATTTCGGCAACGCTTCGAGCATCCACACTTTCGGACAAAAGGCGAAAATGGCCATCGATAAGGCCCGCCATCAGGTCGTTTCCCTTCTGAATGCACGTTCACCGAACGAGATCGTCTTCACGTCAGGCGGGACCGAATCGAACAATCTTGCGATCCGCGGCCTCGTGGAAGCGAACTCGCGGCACGGACGCCACGTCATTCTGTCGGCTATCGAGCATCCCGCGGTCGAGGCCGTCTGCGAGGACCTTCAGAAGCAAGGCATCGAGCTTACGATCCTGCCGGTTTACGATGACGGCATCGTCCGCCTCGACGATGTCCGAGAGGCTGTTCGCGACGACACCGTGCTTATCACGGTGATGGCCGCAAATAACGAGATCGGAACGCTGCAGCCGATCCGCGAGATCGGGCAGTTCGTGCGTGAATTACGCGACGCGGGCAGAAAGATCTGGTTTCACACCGATGCGGTCCAAGCCGTCGGGAAGATCGCGGTCAACGTCGAGGAGATCGGCTGCGACCTTCTGTCGTTCTCCGGCCACAAGATAAACGGGCCGAAGGGCGTCGGCGGCCTATTCGTGCGCCGGGGCGTGAGGCTTCACGCTCAGAACATCGGAGGCCGACAGGAACGCGGGACCCGTGCCGGGACGGAGAATGTCGCGGGAATCGTCGGCCTTGGAGCGGCGGCCGAGTTGGCGGCCTCGAACCTCGATGACATCGACACTCGGATCCGTTCGATCCGCGATCGCCTTGAAAGTCGCCTGCTAGAGAGCGTCCCTGACGCCATCCCGAACGGCGACCGCGACCGACGCCTGCCGAACATCGCCAATATTTCCTTTTCTTCGATCGAAGGCGAAGCTCTCCTGATCGCACTCGATATGCAGGGCATCGCCGTCTCGACCGGTTCGGCCTGCTCGAGCGGAACACTCGAACCTTCGCCCGTGATACGAGCTTTAGGCCACGGGGACGACATCGCACGCGGGGCAATTAGATTTAGCCTCGGGCGTCAGAACACCGCCGAACACATCGACAAGCTCCTCGCGGTACTGCCTCCCGCGGTCGAGCGCCTGCGAAGTCTGAAGCCTGTCACTCAATAAAAAAACGACCAGCCGCTTTTGGCGGCCGGCCGTTCGTTGGCGTCACCGTGGTACCCCGGTGTGTGACAACTTTTTTCGGAAAGAGCTAGTCGCTGAGGATGATGCCATCGCGAGCACTGCAGTTCGAGGGAGCCTGACGGTCGCTGATAAGGATGCCGACGAGGTCCGAGATGATGATCCCGGTGAAGTCCGAGATAAGGATGCCCGTTGCACTGCTGACAACGACGTCACGCGTGCCGTTCTGGCTCGTGCAAGTCGAGGGCGTGCGGACGCCGTTGTCCTCTACGAGTGTTGAGCCGATGATAATTCCGTCACCTGCGAATGCGTTGCCTGCCATGAGCATAAGTCCGAGTGCGAGTCCTGCGATTGTCTTTTTCATTTTTCTTCTCCAGTTTTTTTAATTTTCGGAAGCTTGGCTTCGCGTCTTACGCCCTGTGGTATTTCAATAAGCGTGCCACAACCGGCAAACGCTGTTCAGATGCCTGTAATCGGTTGATTATAAAGGATTTAGATGGGTCACTGGCCTGACGTCAAATAAGCTCAAGATCAGTGGATACTTAGTTATCACTTTTGCGGGGATCGGTGTATCTACCGTGTTTACAATAAGTTAGCTGCCCCTGCATACTAGCTATACATATTTTCCGTTGTATATTTGCTATACAAGCCGGTAAAATGGGCGTTTTTTTGGCAAAGATTTCTCTTGCAACCCTATGTTCAACAAATGTTAAAATGGAATCGGCAATTTTGTCCCGAAAGGCCCCATCTGCACAAAATTCGTCGATTCTGCCGACATGGCACCAGACCCACGCGAAAAATTCTCTCGTATTGTTACGATCGCCCTAGGTGCGGCGGCTCTCGTCTTTGGGATCAGTAAGTTCTCCGTCGAGAATCTGACACCGCTTCTGGCTGCCCTTGTCCTGTTCGCTGTCTTTATCGCCCCGCGTGCGAGCATTCCGCTTCCGGGGACAGATATTGCACTCACGTTCGCCGACGCCTGCGTCTATCTCGCCTTCCTCTTTTACGGCGGCCCGACCGCGATCTGTTTGGCCGGTATCGAGACCGGAGCGAACTGCGTCTATCTTTATCGCCGCGGCTTCAAGTTCGACTACTTGATGGTACCCGTCAACATCTCGCTCAACGTAACTGCGTTCGCGGGCGCATATCTGATCTGGAGCGTGCTGCCGTCGGCCGGGTTCATGAAACCGGAGATCGGCAGTACCCAGCATCTGATCGTGACCTTGGGGATCATCGCAGTGCTCCATTTTGTGCTTGCCTCCTCGGTAATGTCTTTCTTGAGGGCAAAGCACCGACTCTTGGATGCGTACAAGAGTTGGCGACGGGATTTTGCCTCCAGGGCGATGATGCATATAGTCGGTGCCGGGCTCGCGGCCCTCGTCTATATGCTGGCGACCTACGGCGACGTGCTGACGGCCGTCATTTCGTTCATCGGCATCGGCATCGTCTATTTCAGCTACCGAAGATCCGTGACCGAGCTGACCGCCGCAATGCACGAGGCCGAAGAGGCCCAACGTGCGAAGGCAGAGACCGAACAGAGCCTTCGAAAAGAAGCAGAAGCCCATGCCGCCGCACTTGCCGCATCGTTGGAGAGCCAGGAACGTGCGAATCTCGCCCTTCGCAAGAGCGAGCAGGACTTTCAGCACGCCGCAATGCACGACGCGCTCACCGGTTTGGCGAATCGTAAGCTCTTTGGCGAAAAGCTGATGGCACGGATCGCGAAATATCGCAACGACAACCGCGCGGTCTATCACGTCCTTTTCCTCGACCTCTCGCGTTTCAAGAACATCAACGACAGCTTGGGCCACACGATCGGCGACAAGGTATTAAGTGTTGCGGCACGACGATTCCTGCGGCTGGTGACGCCGTCTGATACGGTCGCACGGATCGGCGGGGATGAATTCGCGATCGTGCTCAAAGGCCCTTCGACGGCGGCCAAAGCAAAGAAGGTCGCGCAGCGCATCCACGCAAGCATCTCGCAGCCATTCTCACTCAGCGGCAATCGTATCTCGATCTCCGTGAATATCGGGATCGCACCGGCAGATATGGAGTATTCAATGCCGGAAGAGGTGCTCCGCGACGCCGATATCGCAATGAATTTTGCCAAGGCACAGCGTGAGGGCGTGGCCGTCTTCTCAAGGGACCTCCGAACGCGATTCCTCGAACGTGTGCGCCTTGAAATGGATCTCGGCCACGCCATCGACCGCGGCGAGCTCTCGATGAGCTATCAGCCGCTCGTCAGTCTCTCGGACGGAAAGCTCCTCGGGTTCGAGTCGCTCCTTCGGTGGAATCACAGCGAATTCGGGAATATCTCGCCCGCGAGATTCATCCCGATCGCCGAGGATTCTGGGCTTATTATCCCGATCACAAAGTGGATCTTGCGTGAGACCACAAACACGATGGCCGAATGGCGAAAGATCTCGCCCGAGACGCGCGACCTCTTGGTGAGCGTGAACATCTCGGGAAAGCATTTATCAAGCGACGACCTGCTTTACGACATCGAATATGCGCTTGAGACATCGCGGCTTGCGACCGACGGCCTAAAGCTCGAGATCACCGAAAGCACGGCGATGGACGACCCGAATCTCACGCTCAAGCTTCTCAAAGACCTGAAGCGGCTTGGCGTTCTTCTGAGCCTCGATGATTTCGGCACGGGCTACTCCAGCCTGAGCATCCTTCAAAAACTTCCGTTCGACACGATCAAGATCGACCGCTCGTTCGTCTCGGCGGTCGGACCAAATGGCGAGGATTCCGAGATCCTGCGCACGATCGTCTCTCTGGCAAAGAACCTTCGGATGAAGGTTATAGCCGAAGGCATCGAGACCGCGTCCCAGCTTGCCGTTCTGCAGCACCTGGGCTGCGATTACGGCCAGGGATATCTCCTTGCAAAACCAATGACGGCCGCAAGGGCCGAGGCCGCTCTAACTGAGGGCCGCAGCTGGCTTCCGCTTGCCGTTGCCGACGATCCACTTATAATCAATCACCTCGACGACGACGGCACAGATATCAAGGTCTTTTGAGCTGCGGAGTTCCCCGCGATCCCTACCGCCGAACATTTCTTTTTAAGAGCCGCAAGGTCTATACTCTTCGCGTACTAAATACAATGCGAGGTGACCGTCCCGATATGCTCAAGAAGAGTTTTGCCCTATTCCTTCTCCTTTCATTTCTTACCGTAAGTTTTCCGGCGCAGGCCAAATACACATATCCGGCCGCGAGGCGTTCGGACCAGACCGACGACTTTCACGGCGTCAAGGTTCCGGATCCGTATCGCTGGATGGAAGACACGGATTCCGCAGAAATGCGTTCGTGGATCGAGAGCGAGAACAAGTTGACCGAGTCCTACCTTGAGAAGATCCCGCAGCGGGAGAAGATCAAGGCACGGCTGACCGAGCTTTGGAATTACGAACGGTATTCGGCCCCGTCGAAGGTCGCGGAGGGCTTCTATATCTACTCGAAGAATGACGGCCTTCAGAATCAAAGCGTCCTGTACCGTGCGAATTCCGTGACCGATGAGGGCAAGGTCTTCTTTGACCCGAACAAGATCCTTGCGGACGGAACGGCGGCGCTTTCCGGTTCAAGGTTCACTGAGGACGGCAAACTTTGGGCCTACGGCGTTTCGATCGCAGGAAGCGACCGCACCGAGTGGCACGTAATGGACACCGCGACGGGCAAGCTCCTGCCGGACACGCTCGCACCGAATCGACAGGGCGTCTCGGCCTGGAGCAAAGACAACAGCGGGTTTTACTATTCGAGCTACGCCCCGACAAAGAAAGGCGAAGAGCTAAAAGAGAATACGTTCTTCCAAAAGATCTATTACCACAAGCTCGGCACCCCGCAGTCCGACGACTATGTCGTATATGAACGCCCGGACAACAAGGAGTATTTCTCCGGCGCAGAGATCAGCGAGGACGGAAATTGGCTGCTTATCACGGTCGGCAAGGGCACCGAGCGGATGAATATGGTCTATTTCAAGAATTTGACGATGGAGCGCGCCGGGTTCACGCCGCTTGTCGAGAATCTTGAGAACAGCTGGAATTTCATCGGCAACGACGGTTCGACCTTCTACTTCCAGACCGACAAGGATGCACCTCGCGGCAAGATCGTGAAGGTCGATGTCCTTTCCCGCGATCAAAAATTCGTTGACGTAATACCGCAGACGGCGGATTCGATCGCCGGCGTGAGCCTTCTCGACAATGACAAGCTCGTCGTCAACTATTTGAAAGATGCTCACACCGCGATCAAGATCTTTCGGCTCGACGGCAAATTCCTTCGCGACGTAAAGCTGCCGGGCATCGGTTCGGCGGGCGGCTTCGGAGGAAAACGCAAGGACAGCGAGACCTTCTATTCATACTCGAGCTTTAACGCTCCGCCGACGATCTACAGCTACGATATGAAGACCGGTAAGAGCACGCTCTTCCGCAGCTCGAAGGTCAAATTCGATCCGTCGCAGTACGAGGTCAAAGAGGTCTTCTATCCTTCGAAGGACGGCACGAAGATCCCGATGTTCCTCACCTATAAGAAAGGCATCAAGCTCGACGGCAAGAACCCGACGCTTCTTTACGGCTATGGCGGCTTTAATATCGCGATGACGCCGGGCTTCTCGGTCGCACGTCTCGGGTGGCTCGAAATGGGCGGCGTCTATGCGGTCGCCTGCCTTCGCGGCGGCAGCGAGTACGGCAAGGATTGGTGGACCGCAGGTTCGAGGCTCAACAAGCAGAACGTCTTTGACGATTTCGCGTGGGCCGCAAAATGGCTCATCGCGAACAAATATACTTCCACGCCGAAACTTGCTATAAACGGCGGCTCGAACGGCGGACTCCTTGTCGGCGCGACATTGAATCAGCATCCCGATCTTTTCGCGGCCGCGGTGCCGCAGGTCGGCGTGATGGATATGCTCCGCTTTGATAAATTCACGATCGGCTGGGCCTGGCGGAGCGATTACGGCAATCCCGCGGACGCCGCTGACTTCAAGGCGATGTATGCCTACTCGCCCTACCACAACGCAAAGAAAGGCACGAAATATCCGGCGGTACTTGTAACGACCGCCGACCACGACGACCGTGTGTTCCCTGCCCACAGCTTTAAGTACACGGCGGCAATGCAGTATGCACAAGCGGGCGATGCACCGGTCTTGATCCGCATCCAGACCCGCGGCGGACACGGTGCCGGCCTCCCGACGACGGCGGCGATCCAGCAGCAGGCGGATATCTATGCTTTCCTGGCAAAGAACCTGGGGATGGAATGAAATAAAGTGGGTGGCTTATGAAAAACTTATTCGATCGCGTTCTCTTATTGGCTGTCGCCGTTGTCTTTTGCGCGGCGGCAGCGTCGGCGCAGGCCACGAAGTGTGCAAAGGGCGACAATAAATGCCTGATCGCCGAGTACACTAAGCAGATCGCTGCCGATCCGTCGAATGCCGAGGCTTATTACGCTCGCGGAAACGCTTTTTACAATCTGGGCAATTACGATCAGGCGATCTCTGACCTGTCAAAGTACATTGCTTCCCGGCCGAACGATGAGTACCTCGCGGACGGCTATAACTCTCGCGGCTTGGCCTACAAGAGCAAAAAGCAGTACTCGGAGGCGATCGCGGATTTCTCGGCGGCGATAAGTGTCTATCCGCGAGCCACATACGCGATCGTAAATCGCGGCAGGACTTACTACAAATTGGGCAAGTATGACGAGTCGATAGCCGACCTTACGGCGGCGATAAAGCAGCAGCCTTCAACCGCCGGGAACTATATCGACCGCGGGATCGCCTATATGCGAAAGGAGCTCGATGACCTCGCATTAAAGGACTTCAACACATCGATCAGTCTCGATCCGAACGGCGGCGAGGCCTACTACAACCGGTCTCTGATCTACAGTTATCAGAAGTTATACACGCTCGCGATCAAGGACCTCGACAAGTACATCTCCCTTAACGTCTCGAACCTTGTTTACCTTGCGGACGGATACCAGCACAGGGCGTCGAATTATCGTGCCCTTGGAAAGAACGCCGAAGCCCTGAGGGACGTGAATGCCGCTCTCGATCTTGACCCGAATGACCCTTCGATCTATCGCTTGAGGGCAAGCATTTACCGGGCAATGGGCAAGATCGCACTCGCAGCTGCGGACGAGACGAAGGCCGCCTCGCTGCCAAAACCCTAAGTCCGACCCCACCCGAACCAGGGCCTCATCGTCACCCGAAAATGAAATGGCGGCCGGTTGCCCGGCCGCCTCGCATAAGCTTCTCTAACGCAGGGCGTTAGTTGCTCTTGCTGACGCTGCCGGGTTTCTGTACGGCCTTGCTGTCCGTGCTCTTGTCGTCCGTCTTGTCGGCGGCCTTCGGATCCGTCGCCGGCACGGCCGCTTTCGGGTCGGACGCTGCGGGTTTTGCAGTACCGTTCACGGGTGAACCCGTCGGCTGTGCTGTCGGGGACGCGGCCGGTGCGGTCGCCGTCGGCGATGCGGCCGGGGTCGTCGGTTTCGTGTTCTGCGGCGCGGTGCCCGAACAAGCTGATGCCAATGCAGCCGATGCTGCCAAAACTGTTCCAAGAATTACTGATCTTCTCATTGTTTTTCCTTTCACGCCCGCCTTCGCCCACGGCTCTTTCCGGTACGCCGAGCGAGCAAACGGCGATACCTCCGCATTTTATTGTTTCACGGGCAGATCGAAGAAGGTAATTTCCGGTATCGGAAACGCACTTCCCCCAACCCCGCGAATGAAGAACGCAGGCCTTTCGGAATCTTGCAGGAAAAATGAAGAAAATTTTGCGTCAGCGATGGAAGGTGCAGAATTCCTTGGGTTCGGTGCCCTTCGCAAAGCTTCGCGACTCTCGCTGCGGGCATTTTGACGTCGCACGCATCCCGGTCAGCGGGCAGATCATCACGGTCACGAGATCCTTCGGCGGCCGCTGCTCATTCTGATCGCCGGCTCCGGCCGCAGGATCCTCAGCAGAATCCGCCCAGCTTTGCTCGATCGGCGTCTGTGACGGAAGCGGCAGTGGGCCGTCTCCCGCAAGCGCGTCCTCGGTCGAGATGAGCTGGCGATTAGGAAGTGTTCCCGCGATAAAAAGTTCGGTGCGTAAGAATTCCTTTGGAATGTTCGTGACGTAGATCTGGTCCTCGGTCGGTGTTACGGGCGGTTCATCGATCAGCGACGGATCCACGCCTTCGCTTGGCGGCATAGGCGTCGGCGTCGGGGATGCGGCAGCATTCGGGTCGGCGGTCAGGTCGTCCAGCGGCCGGATCAGCGAGCCGTTCCGAATATCGATCTCGGCACGGCGAATTCCCGACGGCATCATCCAGTCGCCATTCCATTCCGGGTGAAGAGCGAGTGCGGCCTTCATAAAATCGGCCCAGATCGGCAGAGCGGAGTCCGAGCCCTGCATACCGAGGTCGTCGCCGTTGTCAAAACCGACGTAAACTACCGTCACGAGTTCGGGCGTGAATCCTGCGAACCAACCGTCACGCGACGTTCCCGTCTTGCCCGCGAACGCGGTCTTTCCCGGCACGTTCTGAAAGCCCCACGCTCGAGCTCCTGCTGCCGTACCTCGATTGATGACGTCCTTCATCATATCGTCCAAAATGTACGCAACATCAGGACGGATGACGCTCTGGCGGTCGGGCGTTACGAGCTTTTCGGTGCGGCCGTCGCCGCTTGTGATCTGCGTGATCGGCGTCGGGAGAACGCGGTCGCCAAGATTCGCGAACATCGTGTAGGCGGTCGCGACCTCGAGCGGCGTTGCCTCGGCCGTACCGAGCGCCATCGAAGGATACGCCTTCTCGACCTTCGGAAAGCCGGCCTTCGCCGCAAGATTCATAACTTTCCCGATATTGAGCTGCATCGCTAGATCGACCGTTATCACGTTCTTGCTCTTTACGAGCGCGTCGCGCAGCGTAAGCTCCTTGCCGGAGAATGTATCGCCAAAATTGTTCGGCGAATAGCTGTCCTGGTTGAAGGTGAAGACCTTTTTCTCGTCCTTCAGCACGGTCGCCGCCGTAAAGACCCGCGAGCCGGAATCGTATGCCGAATTTATCGCCGTTCCGTAAACGAACGGCTTGAAGACGCTTCCCGGCTGGCGTTTTGCGTCGGTCGCACGATTGAACTGATTCTGCAAGTAATCGCGGCCGCCGACCATCGCGACGATCTCGCCCGTCTTCGGCCTTATCGAAACCAATGCCGCGTTCAGGTTGTCCTTCTTCTTCGGGAAGTATTTATCAAGCGCGGCAAGCCGTTTTGAGACCGTCTCGTACGCCATCTTTTGCAGGTCGGGATCGATCGACGTGTAAACGCGAAGATGCTGGAGAGCTTCCGGGTCAGAGACGAGTTTTGGAAGCTGCTCGATCGCGTATTGCGAAAAATACGGCATACCCTGAAGGTCGCGTTTGCTGTCGATCTTCTTCAGCTCGATCGGCGTTGCCTTTGCGGATTCAGCCATCTGCGGCGTGATCTCGCCCGCCTCGACCATCGATTGAAGCACCTGATTTCGCCGTTCCTCGGCCTTCTCAGGGTGCTTGTACGGACTGTAGCGGTTCGGGCTGCGGATGATGCCGGCGAGGAACGCCGCCTCAGGAAGCGTGAGCTGTGCGACGTCCTTCCCGAAATACGCATCGGCCGCTTCCCCGACGCCGTAGATCGAAACGCCGGACTGCTGGCCGAGATAGATCTGGTTCGCATAGAGCGTGAAGATCTCCTGCTTCGTAAGCCGCGTCTCGAGGATCACGGACATATACGCTTCGGTCGCCTTCCGGGTCAAGGTGCGTTCGTTCGTAAGGAGAAGGTTCTTGATGAGCTGCTGCGTGATGGACGAACCGCCCTGTTTCGCAAGCGGCCCTTCGTCGTCGCCTTCATACCGGCGCCACGCCGCTCTGGCGATGCCGCGGAAATTCACGCCGTAGTGGTCAAAGAACGCGCGGTCCTCCGTGACCGTGATCGCCTTTACGAGCATCGGCGGGATGTCGTTGAAATTTATCGTTCGCCGGCGTCCATCGCCTTCGCCGGCGATCGAGCTAAGCATTTTCGGTTCGAGTTTTGCTTCCGTAACCTGCTGGCCGGAATCGCGGTCGCCGATCGCCTCGACGGATCTGCCGTCTTTCGAGAACTTGACGGTGAGCGCCGGGAACGCCTTCTGCCCGTCGATCATCGCAGAGGCTCCCGGCTCGATGCCGAAATTGTCGCCGTCGATCGAAAATCTGCTGCGCGAACGGTCGGCCTTATCGCTGCGTTCGATGTAGCCCGCCGACCGCAGATACGCCGTCAACTCGTCGCGAGAGATCTTCTCGCCTTTTCGCAGCGTCTTCGGCGCCGAATAAATGCCGGCCGTCGGCGTAAAAACTTCGCCCGACAACAGCTTTCGGTCGATCTGCTCTGAAAAATCGAACCAAAAGTATGTCGCGGTCAAGAACGCGGCAACGATCAAAATACCCGCGATCGAGAACGTCCACGCATTGAAGATCATCCGCAGAATGCGCCGGAACCTCGAACGCGGCACAACTTTCTCCTGCGGCCGATGCTTCTTGAGCCAGGCTTTTGGCGGCTTCCTTGAACGTACGCGATTTGGGTTTCGAGTGTCGGGCATTGATCCGAAAGCGGCGGGCGGCACGAACTGCGGCCGAGAATTCATTTTACTATATCCCAACGTTCTTGAAGTAGAGGAAATAATCCTTTCTAATTGAATCTGTGAAGATACTCGTTACCGGCGGCAGCGGCTATTTGGGCACGCACATCCGTTCGCACTTCAAGGCGGACGACCTTTCATTACGAAACGGCCAGGACATCCTGAACGTCGAACACGCGCGGGCCGCGGGCGCATACGATGTCGTGATACATCTTGCCGCAAGCCTCGACCGCTCGGGCGTCGGGTCGGAGAATACCTTGAACGTGAATGTTGACGGCACCCGAAAACTTCTTAAAGCGATGCGTAAAGGCAGCACGTTCATCTTTATGTCAACAAAGGACATATACGCCAGCGTTGCCGACCAATATCCTGAGGTTCCCGAGACCTGCCCGGTCGATTATCTGGGCCAGACCGCCTACGAATGGTCGAAATATATCGCCGAACAGTACGTCGAACTCTATGCGAACACGAACGAATTCCGAAGCTGCATCTTCCGCCTTTCGACGCCATACGCACCGCCGACCGAGGGCAACTCGCCGAATTTTGTCGGAGCGATCGCCGAAACGATGAACCTCGGCGAACCGATAGCGCTTCCGGGCGAAGGAAGTCCCGTCCGCGACATCATTCACGTCGATGATATCTCCGCGGCATGCGAGGCATTTCTCGATTCCGCCGTACGGCACGGGAAATATAACCTTGGCGGCGGCAAAAAAGAACGCGGTCTCGATGAAAGGACTGGTCGAGAAGATGGAAGAGGTTTCCGGGCTGCAGGCGATAGTTGATACGGACGCGAAGGTGCCGGCGCCTTCGCCGCGTAATTACGTCTCGGACCTTACCTTGATCGACCACGAACTCGCGTGGCGGCCGAAGATCTCGATCGAAGAAGGCCTCGCGACGCTCTTTCGCTCGACCGCAAAATGAAGATACTCGTCCGCTCTGCAAATTGGATCGGCGACGCGGTGATGTCCGTGCCCGCGTTGCGCGAACTGCGTCGTGCATTCCCTTCCGACCGGATCACGCTCCACTCGAGGAGCTGGGCGGACGGGCTGTTTCGCGATGCCGATTTTATCGACGAGATCGTAACTTACGACCCTGCGAGGTCGCGCGTACGCGATATTCTGGACAATTCGCGTTTCTTAAAGGCGGACGGCCACGACGTCGTGATCCTTTTCCCGAATTCGTTCGAGTCCGCGCTGACGGCCGCACTGTCGCGGATCCCGATGCGCATCGGCTATAACAAGGACGCTCGCGGCCTTCTGCTGACCGATCCGATCGCCGTCCCTGAATGGAAGAACCGCGCTCACGAGGCCTTTTATTACCTCGAACTCGTAAAAGCCGCCGTGCGGCGCATCACCGGCCGAGAGCCGTTGTTCGCAGAAGAACCTGATGCTCATCTTGATGTCGCGCCTGAGCGTATCGAGGAAGCACGCAAATTTCTCGCGTCCGAGGGCGTCGATCTCGCTAGGCCGGTCGTCGCACTAGGCGTCGGTTCGACGAACTCGCTGGCCAAGCGTTGGCCCGCGGAAAGATACGCGAAACTCGCAGAGCTTTTGCATTCGCACGCGTCGGTCTTGATGCTCGGTTCAAAAGCTGAGGCTGATGCGGCGGCGAAGATCACAGAGTTATGCAACGCTCCCATCGTCGATCTTTCGGGAAAGACGGATCTTGCGTCTGCGGTCGCCGTACTTGCGGCATGCGACGCGATGGTCTCGAACGATATGGGACTCGCTCACATCGCGCCTTCGGTCGGAACGCGGACATTCGTGATATTCGGGCCGACGAACCCGGTCACGACGCGGCCGTTCTCGCCGAACGCCGAGGTGATCTCGCACCCCGTGGACTGCTCGCCCTGTATGCTGCGCGAATGTCCGATCGATCATCGCTGTATGACCGGCATCTCGCCGGAATTCATATTCGAGCGAGTTATGAACTATTTATCTATAAATGATTGATACGCCAACACTTACGCCTGCCGTGTTTCTTGACCGCGACGGCACTCTCATCGAGGAAGTGAACTTCCTTTCGAGGGTCGAGGACCTAAAGGTCTTTCCGTTCACACGCGCCGCCTTGCAAAAGCTTGTCGATGCGGGCTTTTTGCTGATCGTTATCACGAATCAGTCGGGCATTGGCCGTGGATTATTCTCAGAACGCGATATGCACAGCATCCACGAGGCTCTGGCCGTCGAGTTCGACGGCTTGATCTCGGGGTTTTATCATTGCCCGCACTTGCCGGACGAAGGATGCGATTGCCGAAAGCCAAAGACGACGCTGATCCGGCGGGCGGCCGAAGAGCACCACATCGACCTTTCGCGTTCGTGGTTCGTTGGAGATAAGAATATAGACGTTCTGACGGGAGAGAATGCAGGCATCTCAACCTGTTTAGTTTCAACAGGTTACGGAGTATTACATAAAGCGTTGCTCGAAGCTCGGCCAACCGTATTCGCGGACAATATTGGCGACGCCGCGGATGAGATCGTCGCTAGGGCGGCCAAGGGTTAGGCCCGGCCGAAGTCGTCCTCGATCCTTTCGATATCGTCTTCGCCGAAATATGTGCCTGTCTGCACCTCGATGAAGACGAGGCCGACCGCCTCAGGATTTTCAACGCGATGTGCCGTACCGGCAGGAATATCGACCGCGTTTCCTTCGTTGACAAGGCTTTCGTGCCCGTTTAGTGTTACTTTAGCCGTGCCTGCAATGACGAACCAGTGCTCGCTTCGCTGTTTGTGACGCTGATAGCTGAGCCTTTTGCCGGGCAAGACCTCGATCCTTTTTACCTTGTAGGTGTCTTGCTCTTCCAGGATCGTGAAACTGCCCCACGGCCGAGCTTCAAAACGCGGATCATTTTTCATTTCTGCCATTGCATTTGCCCGTCCTTAAATGAGGAGTTTAGACGAAAATTCCCTGCCCGCCAATGATGCAAAAGTGTCGCGCGTACAGACACTTGTGATCGGGCGGCTTGTCGCAACGTTCCTGCTGCTTGTGGCAAGTTGGGTCTGGCACAGCGGGACGCTTCGGCTAAGCTACGATAATTTTCCCGACGGCCTTCTGCTCGTCTTTGTGCTTTCGGTCGGGCTCACGATCGTCTATTTCTTTCTGCTAAGGCTTAGTCGTGCGATCGTCTGGCAGCTGCGCGTGCAGTTCGTGCTGGACGTGCTGCTTACGACCTGGCTCGTTTGGCGGACGGGCGACCTTTCTTCGCCGTATATCACTCTTTATATAGTCATCATCGGCGTCGGCAGCTTTTTCCTTAAGCCGCTTGCGACCTTGCTGATGGCGATGTTCTGCTCGGCCATCTTCGTCGCGATGTCGGCCCTGGTTGCCGCCGGCGTGATCGAATCGACCGGGATCGCACAGCCTCCGGGCAAGTTCGTGCAGATCGTGAGCTTTCACGTTGTCGCGTTCCTCGTGGTCGGCCTTTTGTCCTCGCGGCTTTCCGACCGTCATTCCTCGGGCGAAGAGCTGCGGGAGACGGCAAAGAGCCTCGCGAGCCTTCGGCTGCTGCACGAACGCATTATCGAATCCATCCGTTCGGGCCTGATCACGACCGATCTAGACGGTACGATATTCACCTTCAACGCAGCGGCGGCCGAGATCACGGGCCATCGGGCCGAAGACGTCACGGGCGAGAACATCTCGGCGATATTCGGCGACATTCGCGGGCCGATCGCGATGTCTGTCGGTGCGGCCGAGGCCGGAGAACAGGCGCCGCGATTCGAGACCGAGCTCTCCACGCCCGAAGGCTTCCTGGTTCGCGTCGGATACAGCATTGCGCATCTTTATTCGCGTGAAGGCGAGGCTTCGGGCCTTATCATTACGTTCCAGGACGTTACCCAGATACGCTCGATGGAGGAGAATGTGCGCCGTAAAGATCGGCTTGCGGCGGTCGGACGCGTTGCGGCCGGCCTCGCACACGAGATCAGGAATCCGCTCGGTGCGATGCGCGGTGCGATCCAGGTGCTTGGTTCATCGACGCCGGAAGGCTCCGCGCAGGCGAGCCTGATGGAGATCGTCCTAAAAGAATCCGACCGCCTGAACGGCATCATCACGAATTTCCTAAGTTACGCGCGTCCGGCGACGGCAGAATTTGCTGACGTGGATATTCGCGAGGTCCTGAACGAAACGCTGATGCTGCTAAAGCACAGCCCGGACATCAAGGAAAACCACGAATTGGCCTCGATGACGGGCGATGAGCCGATCGTGCTTTCCGGCGATGCGGCCCAGTTGAAGCAGATCTTTTGGAATCTCAGCCGCAACGCGATCCTTGCGATGCCCGAAGGCGGCAAGCTTACTGTCAGCATCGAACGGATCCTCGCTAACCGCATTCGGATCACGTTCGAGGACACGGGATGCGGAATGCCGCCCGAGCAGGTCGAACGCCTCTTCGAGCCGTTCTCTAGTTCGCGGACAGGCGGCACGGGGCTCGGCCTTTCGATCGTTTATCAGATCGTCCGCGACCACAACGGATCTATCAGCGTCCGCAGTCGCGAGAATAAGGGCACGACCATCATCATCGACCTTCCGACAGACAGCAAGGCTCTGCCCGCAACGCCGAAAGACGAATCGGACCCGCCGAATCCGCACTTGAACAAGTTCCTAAAAGTTCAGTAGATCGGCCGGTGGATAGATCCGCACCGTAAAGGCCCGATCTGTGCGATAATGGAGTTTGGCCGCGTCGCGCCTCTCGGGCCGGCGGCCGCACCCGTAAGACAAAAAGAATGGCGAAGATACTGATCGTTGACGACGAAGAAAGTTTTAGAAAGGTGCTGACGCATGTCTTTGAGCTGGACGGCCATTCCGTGCGAACGGCTCGGAACGGACGCGAAGGGCTCGAAGCTCTTGATGCGGATCCGGCCGACGTCGTCATCTCCGACGTAAAGATGCCGGATATGACGGGCATCGAGATGCTGCGTGCGATACGCGAAACGCAGCCGGATCTCGGCCTGATCCTGATGACCGCGTATTCATCGGTCGAGAATGCCCGCGAGGCCTTCAAGCTCGGGGCAGAGGATTTTATCGAAAAGCCGTTCGACGTTGAAGAGCTGAAGCTGATCGTCCGAAAGGTGCTCGAAAAGCAGGAGCTCATCGTCGAGAACCGCGCGTTCAAGCGTGCTCAGCGCGAACGCGGCAGCATTAAGAATATCGTTGGCACATCGCCGAAGATGCAGGCGATCTTCCAGATGATCGAGACGGTCGCCGAAGTTCCCTCGACGGTGCTGATCTCGGGCGAGAGCGGAACGGGAAAGGAACTCGTCGCACGTGCGATCCACGATATGAGCCCGCGGGCGGAAAAACCGTTCATCTCGATCAACTGCGGAGCCTTTACCGAGACTCTTCTCGAGAGCGAGCTCTTCGGCTACGTTAAGGGCGCGTTCACGGGTGCGAACCAAAATCGAAAAGGCCTTTTCGAAGCGGCGAATACCGGAACGATCTTCCTGGACGAGATCGGCGAGATGTCGCTCGCAATGCAGGTGAAGCTGCTTCGCGTTCTGCAGGAGAAGCGTGTTCGCCCCGTCGGCGGCCACGAGGAACTGCCCATAAACGCCCGCGTCATCGGCGCAACGAACCGCGACCTGCGCAAGATGTCGGACGAAGGCTCGTTCCGCGAAGATCTTTTCTATCGCATCTCGGTCATTCCGATCGAACTTCCGCCGCTCCGCGAACGCCGTGAGGACATTGCGATGCTCGTCGATCATTTCGTCGCGAAATTCGGCGAGATCACGGGCCGCACGATCGGCATCTCGCCAAAGGCTCTCGAACTCCTTGAGAATTACGCCTGGCACGGCAACGTCCGCGAACTCGAACATACGATCGAACGCGCCGTGGCCCTCGAACGCACCGACGCGATACAGCCTGAACAGCTTCCTCCGCACATTACGAACTACAATCCCGACCGCATCCGTTCGGAATTCGAACTGCCCGAGGACGGCATCGACCTCTCGGCGCATCTCGACAATCTCGAAAAGACATATGTCTTCGAGGCCCTGAAACAGTGCAGCGGCAACCAGACGCGCGCCGCCGAGCTCCTGAAAATGCCCGTCCGGTCGCTTCGCCATCTGCTCGATAAACACAACATCCGCGAACTCTCCGCCCAAATGCGGGGACAATAGGTCAGTACCACCCAGCCGTAGCGCGTGGGGCGGTGTCTGTCGTGTCAGTACCACCTGCGGTAGCGGGTGGGCAGTGTCTCTCGTGTCAGTACCACCCTGCGGTAGCGGGTGGGCAGTATCTCGCGTCAGAATGACACTTTGTGTCACTTGCCGAATGCCAAATTCCGTTAGTGGCCGTCGAATTCTTGCTCCTCACGGCCCTAAAGCAGCTTCGAAGACTTGGATGCAATTCCGCTAACCCGCCTTTACTCAATACTTTATAGACTCTCTCGACTCTCGGCTCGGCTTTGGCACGGTCGTTGTAATAGACCACAGTGCCTGGGAAAGGTACGTAAGACTTTTCAACATTTTTAGGAGATTGTGAAAACAAAATGAAAAACCAAAAGGGCTTCTCGCTTATCGAACTCTTGATCGTCGTTGTTATCATCGGCATCATCGCTGCTATCGCTATCCCGAACCTCCTCGCTGCACGTCGTTCAGCTAACGAGGGCTCGGCCGTTTCTTCGCTCCGCACCCTTCACGGTGCTCAGATGACCTACGCTGCAACCTATGGTGCCGGCAACTATGCTGGCGTCGCTGCGGCCGCTGGTGATAACACCGGCCTTGCGGCTCTCGCAGCTGCCAACGTAAACCTGATCGATGGCCAGCTCGGTACGGGCCTCAAGAGCGGTTATACCTTCGTGGGTGGACGCACGGCCTCCGGCCCGGCAGCACCCGCAACGTTCTTCTTCTCGACGATACCGCAAAATGGCACCGGCGTTACCGCAACCGGTACGCGTCGTTTCGCTATCGCAACTGACGGTGTCATCATCTTTGATTCGACGGCCGCAAACTTGGGTAGCCAGTTTACCGCCCAAGCCGATGGCTCGGTCACGGGTGGCACGGTTCTTGGTAACTAATCATCGAGGCAACTCGATACAGACTGGCCGGGTCTTCGGATCCGGCCTTTTCTTGTCTTCGGCATTTGTTAAGATAACCCTTCGATGACTTCCCTCTCCGACAAATTCGGCCGCCTCGACGCGAACATCTTCTGGTTCGCGATCGTCTGCGTCCTTATGATCCCGATCATCAACGTCGCGGCGTATCTCGATACGTTCATACATCCGTGGCGGCCGGAGATGCTGAGCGCGATCGTCCTTTGCGGTTTCTGCATCTGGGCGGCGTTCTCAAAAGCATTCCGCAGATCGCTCGGCTCGCTCCCCCGCGGCGAACTGATCCTGATCGTCGCGCCGATGGCGGCATTCGTCATTTGGAGCGGACTGTCAGCGTTCTGGGCCGAGTCGAGAAGCTCGGTGCTCCATCACACGACGCTTTGGGCGGAGTACATCGGGTTCTATCTGCTCTTTCGCCATTTCCTGCGAACCCGCGAGTCGCACGATCGGATGATGTGGTTCGTCCTGGTTTTTGTCGCATTGATCACCATTCCGCCGATTGCCGAGTTTCAATTTGCGGGCCTCAGTTTCGGATTGACAGAGACTCTGGCGGCACGTTATGCGAAATATACAGAATTGCTGGATACATTGGTGCCGCTCATCGTCGCTTTTGCCGTGACACGAAAGGGAATCTCGCGAATCGCCGCAATTGGGGGTGTAGTTGGGATCGGGATACTCAATGCAGCTTCGCTTCGGCGCGCGGGAATCGGCATTTTTGCGATCTCTATCGTTGGCTTCTGTTTACTTGTCTTTCTACTTCCCGTTTTTAGGCGGTTTCGAAAACAAACCGTAGTTCTGGTTGCCGCGGTTGTTTTCTTTGTGGGTATCTCGACTGTTCTTGTGAGTACGGCCACCGGCCGGGAGCCATTCTCCGCCCGTATCAGTACCGAGCTTGCAGAGATCAGCCTCCAGATCCGTCCATTCCTCAACGAGGTGTCGTACGAGATGTTCAGATCGCACCCGATAACGGGAATTGGAGCTGACAATTACGGCATCCTCTTTAATCAATACCGGACCCAATATGGAGCGAGAAATCCTGGCGATATCGGCCTTTCCCTTTTTGAAAGTCAGTTGGCCGAACGTGCGCACAACGAATATGTGCAGATCGCGGCGGAATTGGGAATTGTCGGCGCGGCGATCTTCGCGTGGTTCCTGATCGGGATCTTTGTTTGCGGGCTTTACGTTTTGAGAAGGCGGTTCCGCGTTCCGCTGATGACGGCGTCGGCGTTCATCGGGCTGGCGGCGTTCCTTTCGAGTTCGGTCGTGACGTCGTACTCGTTCAGAATATCGCAGAACGGGATCGCATTCTTTCTTGTGCTTGCGGTCGCGGTCGGCGGTACGATCGGCCGTCGAAAGCCGAAGGGCACGGACGACCGACAACTCTCGCAGGCGACATACATGCTTCCGCTCGCGGCGATATTTATTGCTTCGGCTCTGATGGTCTGGTACTGCGGTTATCGCGTTTACGCAATTCAGGCGGCAGTCTCGTCAAGCAGTGCAGGAACGCTCGACGAGAAGATCGCGGGCGTCGATAAAGCGATCAAGATCGACCCCGAGAACGCGAACCTCGACGCCGGCGTCGCCAAAATGCTGATGGCCAAAGGCGAATTTGCTCGCGCCATCCCTTACCTGCGGCGGACGATCGACAAGGGCCGATCGACCTCGATCGACTATTCTTATCTCGCGACCGCACAGGTCGTAAGCGGCGACCTCGCCGCATCCGAAGCAACCATCCGCGAAGCTCTGAGACCCTATCCGCGTTCTGTTTTCCTGCACGTGCGGCTTGCCGCGATCCTCGAAAGCGAAGGCCGCAGCGAAGGGTCCGCAAGTGAGATGAAGATCGCGCGTTCGCTCAATGAGAAGCAGGCCGCCGTCTGGTGGAATTTCATCACGCTCGGCGCCGTAAAGGCGTCGAAGATCTCGTTCGACGAGCATCTGCCCGTGTTGATGGATCTTGCGCCGCGGGCGGCCGTCTATGCGATCAAGGATGAACGCGAGGCCCTGCATCCGGAAGAAAGAGTGAAGGTCCCCGGACTCGATCCGGCGTTCGACGGTGCGGATTGACCTGTTCGGCGTTCGAGCTCGGGTGTAGCGAAGTCGGGCTGACCTAATGTAAAATACCCCGCAGATCGCCTAAATGCCCTGTTGGCGATATTGACCAAAAAGTGCCGGAACAAAACTTTCTCTCGACGATCTACGCGGTTGCCCGCAATGCGTTTCGCGAAGCGGTGCGCGACCGCGTGCTCTATAACCTGATCGTCTTCGTGCTGCTGCTTACTGCGGCGGCGATCTTTCTCGGCGAATTGACGGCCGGGCAGGAGGCCCGCGTCGTGACCGACCTCGGATTGAGCGCGACGCTCATCTTCGGCGTCTTCATTGCGATCTTCGTCGGCGTAAGCCTCGTCTGGAAAGAGATCGAGAAGCGGACGGTCTATTCGATCTTCGCAAAGCCGGTCAGCCGCTCGAATTTCATCATCGGAAAGTATCTCGGCTTCTGCGTCACGCTGCTTTTTAACACGCTCGTGATGGCCGTCGGCATCACGCTTGCACTGCTCTATGTCGGCGGAACGAAATTCATCGCGGGCGTCTGGCCGGCGGCGTATCTGATCTTCCTTGAGATGACGATCATCACCGCCGTCGCCCTCGTGTTCTCATCGTTCTCGACGCCGGCCTTGTCGGCATTGCTCACGTTCTTCGTGTTCGTGATCGGGCATTTCAGTTCGAGCCTTCGCGACCTCGCACAAGCGATGGGTTCGGAGGCAGCGGTCGTCTTTTTCAACGTCATTTATTACCTGCTGCCGAATTTCTCGCTCTTCTCCGTCATCTCGAATGCGGCGATCGGGCAGCATCCGCCTGCGTCGATGCTCGGTTTTGCGACGCTTTACGCCGTCGCTTACGACATCATACTGCTGACGCTTGCGACGATGATCTTTCGGCGACGGAATTTCAAATGAACGGATCGCTCGTAAAAGGCCTGATCTTGCCGGCGATCGTCATCATCGCCGGGTTTGCCGCGCTCACGCCTTTGAGCGATCTAACTGCGGCACGAAAGCCCGTGCTCCCCGAAAGCTATGCGGACTCCGACCTTTACGTCAAGGGCCGCGACCTGCGTGGTTATCTGCTCGGGACGGACAGTCTCGCGGCCGATTGGTATTGGATGAGCGCGCTGCAGTACATCGGCGACAAGGTCGTAAATTACAAGGAAGACCTTCAGCTTGACGACCTGCGGGCATTGAATCCGCGGCTGCTTTACCCGCTGCTTGACAGCGCGACCGACCTCGACCCGCATTTCCTTGCGCCTTACACATACGGTGCGATGGTGCTGCCCGCGATCGACGGCGATCAGGCGGTCGCGATCACGAAAAAAGGCATTGCGAACAATCCCGACGCATGGCGGCTTTATCAGCACCTCGGCTACATCTATTGGCGTGCGAAGCATTTTGACGAAGCGGCCGCGGCCTACGAGGCCGGTTCGAAGATCGAGGGTGCGGCGCCGTTCATGCGGCTGATGGCGGCCTCGATGAAAAGCGAGGGCGGGAGCCGCACGATCGCTCGTGCGATCTATCAGGAAATGTACGCAAGCGCGCCCGACGATGCTGTGAAGAAGGTCGCCGAGAGCCGATTGCAGGAATTGCAGTGGTTCGATGAACGCGATGCGATAGACGCAAAGCTCGCCGAGGCAAAGGCCCGCACCGGCGAATGCCCTCAAACGCTGAACGATATCATTCCGGCCCTTCTGACGGTAAAACTGCCGGCGGGCGACCTTTCCGTCGATGCACGCGGAATGCTCGTCGATCCGACAGGTGCCCCATACAAACTCGACCGAGAACAATGCCGCGTCGCGATCGACCGAAATATCAGTAAACTACCGCTGGAGACGAAGTAAATGAACGTTGTCGAGATCGAAGGACTTTCGAAGATGTATGAGACGGGTTTCCTGAAAAAGAAACGGAACCTTGCGCTCGACGGCCTCGATCTTCAGGTAAAGGGCGGCCAGATCTTCGGCCTGTTGGGCGGCAACGGTGCGGGCAAAACGACGACGATAAAGATCTTGATGAGCCTGATCTTCCCGACGGCGGGAACCGCTCGCGTTCTTGGGCGAGATGCCGCGGACGTCGCGATGCACTCGCGGATCGGCTACTGCCCCGAAAGTCCGTACTTCTACGATTATCTCACCGCGAACGAACTGATGGACTACTTCGGCCGCCTTTTCGGCCTTGATGCGGCAGCACGAAAACGCAAAACGGACGAACTCCTCACCGAGGTCGGCCTCGCGGAGAAAGATCGCGGCCGGCAGCTTCGCAAGTTCTCGAAGGGTATGCTTCAACGCGTCGGCATCGCTCAATCGCTCATAAACGACCCCGAGCTTGTTTTCTTCGACGAACCGATGTCCGGGCTGGACCCGATCGGCCGACGCGACATACGCGATCTGATCGCGGGGCTGAGGGCAAAAGGCGTGAGCGTCTTTATGTCAACGCACATTCTCTCGGACACCGAGGCCTTGTGTGACGATGTTGCGATCCTGCGTGCGGGACGGCTTGCTGCATCGGGCAAATTGGGCGACCTTCTCGCAAAAGACGATGCGGGCCGTTCGCTGATCGTCGAGGTTCAGGGCGTGAAGGCCGACGAGATACGCGGCACCGTCGAATTCATCGGCGGGGCGACGCTCGAGGCGACGCCTGACGGCGCAAATATCACGATACTCGACGAAAGCGACCTCGACGCCGTGCTTGCCGTCATTCGCAAGGCCGGCGGCCGCCTGACACGCGTCGAACCCGCGAAATTGTCGCTCGAAGAGCTATTCGTCCGCGATACCTCGGCATAACGCACGGATATCTGCGGCAAGCCGCGCCCTCGTTTGTCATTCAGCGTCGATTTTGATTGAATTTAGGTTTGATCGAAACTTGATATGGCAAACGAACTATACTCTCACCTACGCACATTTTCCGAAGCCGACTGGCTCGCGGCCGCAGAAGAGCTCCAACCTGAGATCCACGCCGTCGATCAGGACGCCGTAAGGATCTGGTTCAGGTTCTATCCGCTCGATCTGCGTCTTCACCTTGAGCAGCAGGAAGACCGAGCAGAGGCCGAACGCATCCTCGGGCTGCAGGGCAGCTATATGCTTGAGGATTCTCTTGATACTTCTGCCCATTTTCTCTACGGCTATCGCTATTGGCCGCAGGCGAAGGCCGCCGTCAATGAACACGCCGGTTCGTTCTCGGCCGACGCAAAGGCCTCGCTCGTCGATCTGATAAAGGCGGTCGGGGCCGCCATCGCGAAGAAGGCCGGAGCCGAGCAAAAGCTGACGAATGCTATTGCGGCGGTCGCACTCGCGACCTTCAACCAGGTCGGTGCCGAGGAGTTCGCCAAAACGAAGGGCGACGCAGCAAAACCTTCACGCGAGATGTCCGGTTCGCCGCAATCGATCGTCGCCGCCCGCGAGAAGGACGCTTCGCAGGGCATATTCGGCTTTCTGAAGACGGTCGATAAGAAATTCGAGGTCAAGTATGCAGCTCCCGGCTATTCGGGCAAATTCGAGGTCTATGACGACCAGGAGATCACGCACGCCGCGGGCCAGGACCGCAGCCGTGATTGGAAGTCGCTCGATAAACGCTGCTGGCAAGGCCCGATCCCGATCGAATGTACCGCGGCCGCCTGTGGGACGTGTTGGGTCGGCGTGCTCGGCGGAAAGGAAAAGCTCGATCCCGTAAAGCGTCGCGAACGCTACAACGTCAAGCTCCAGGGCTATCATCAACCCGACGAGGAACGCCCGTATCTACGCCTCGCCTGCCAGGCACGCGCGCACGGGAATGTTACGCTCGTCATTCCACCGTGGAACGGTGTGTTCGGCAAGCAGATATACCATGATGTAGAAGAGGTCACGCTTGATCCGGTAACAACCGCAGCAAAACACCTCCGAGAGACCATCGCCGCCGGCGCTAAGGACACCCCGGAAGAGCCCGAAGATTAGCGTCGGCCTTACGCTGATCTAATTCGTGACGAAGCTGCCGTCGATCGATTCTTTCGCGGTCACACAACGTCTTTTTGGATTTCGAGCGCGTCTCGTTATAATTCGCGTGTGCCTTCAACTCAACATCGCTTTCCGCCGGTATTATACGTGGTCTTCGGTGTTCTACTTTGGAGCACAGGCGGGTTATTTATCAAGATCACGACGCTTGACCCGTATCAGCTGACGTTCTTCCGCTCGTTCTTGGCCGGGCTGACCGTCCTCATTTTCACCTATCGACGCGGCCTTAAGCTGACCTTTGTCGGGGCCTTGGCATCCGTTGCGTACGCGCTCCTGCTTTTTCTCTTTGTTTGGGCCACAAAACACACGACGTCAGCCAACGCGATCTTCCTGCAGTACACGGCGCCGATCTACATTCTGGTGCTTTCGCCCTTCATCATCGGTGAGAAATTCCGCCTCGCAGACCTTCTTACGGTGATCCTTTGTATCGGCGGGATGTCGCTCTTCTTTGTTGGAAAGCTGGAGCCTAGCGACTATAGCGGCAACCTCGCCGCACTCGCAAGCGGCGTCTTTTACGGCCTCTACATAATGCTCTTGAAGCACCCAAAGGCCTCAGGGTCGGCCGTGTCTCAGCCTTCACTGCCCCCTTCAGCAGCCTCGCAGGACGACTTGGAAGTCCCGGCACCGCCGGCCGGAAACCCTGTCGTAACAGTAATTTACGGCAATTTCCTTCTCGCCGCGGTGATGCTGCCTTCGGGCATCTCCGCAATTCCGGTCATGACCGTCGGCGATGCCCTGGCGGCCGCGTTCCTCGGGGTAATCCAGATCGGCATTGCGTATATGCTCTTTATCAAGGGAGTTTACGGCGGCACACGCCCGCTCGATGCGAGCATAATCGGGTTCATCGAACCGCTCTTGAATCCCGTTTGGGTCTTCCTTTTTGTCGGCGAAAGGCCGTCGAACTGGGCGATCCTGGGCGGCCTCGTCATCATTGCGACCGTCGTAATTCACACGGTTCTGCAGTACAAACGCCCGAATGTCCCGTCGGTCAGCCACAGCGGCTAGTGCGTTCGGGCCATTTCGCTAATATTTTGTGATAAGCTATTCGAATATCATCCGAAATCGGGACTTATTACTCCTTTGTTAAATCTTGCTGGAAAAAAAGGTGATAATGGGTCAATTGGAGACAAAAATATGACTGATCTAAATATTCCCTCCTCAATAAAGAACGAAGAGCTAATAAAATTCGTCAAAGAGGCTGTTGAGCTCTGCAAACCGTCAAGCGTGCATTGGTGCGACGGTTCGCAAAGCGAGTATGACAAGATGTGCGCCGAAATGGTCGCAAGCGGCACCCTCATCAAGCTGAACGAGGCAAAGCGGCCGAATTCCTTCCTCGCCCGCTCGCATCCGTCGGATGTCGCCCGCGTCGAAGACAGGACATTCATCTGCTCGCGTGCAAAAGGCGATGCAGGCCCGACCAATAACTGGATGGCGCCGGCCGAGATGAAAGCGATCTTAAAGGGCAAATTTGACGGAGCAATGAAGGGACGCACGATGTATGTTGTCCCTTTTTGTATGGGCCCGATCGGCTCGCCGATATCGCAGTTCGGCGTTCAGTTGACAGATTCGCCCTATGCGACCGTAAATATGCGCCTGATGACGCGCATGGGCACAAAGGCCCTCGAGGCTCTCGGTGAAGGCGAATTCACCAAGGCTCTCCACTCGGTCGGAATGCCTCTCGCCGACGGCGAAAAGGACGTTGCGTGGCCGTGCTCGCCCGACCCGAAGGACAAGTACATCGTTCACTTTCCGGAAGAGAACTCGATCGTCTCGTACGGCTCCGGCTACGGCGGCAACGCCCTTTTGGGCAAGAAATGCCTAGCCCTGCGTATCGCTTCCACGCTTGGCCGCGCACAAGGCTGGCTCGCCGAGCATATGCTGATCGTCGGTGTGAAGTCGCCTGACGGCCGCAAAGATTATGTCTGTGCGGCGTTCCCGTCGGCATGCGGCAAGACGAACTTCTCGATGCTCGTTCCGCCGAAGGCATTTCAAGAAGAAGGCTGGGAGATCACGACCGTCGGCGACGATATCGCCTGGATCAAGCCGGACGAGAATGGCAAGCTTCGTGCGATCAACCCCGAGAACGGATTCTTCGGCGTCGCACCGGGAACGAACTACAAAACGAACCCGAACGCGATGGATTCGATCAGGGCGAACACGATCTTCACGAACGTCGCCCTTACCGACGACGGCGACGTCTGGTGGGAAGGCATGGACGGCGAACCGCCGGCACACGCGATCGATTGGCAGGGCAACGACTGGACGCCCGCAAGCGAAACAAAGGCCGCCCACCCGAATTCGCGTTTTACGGCACCGATCACGCAGTGCCCCGTTGTTGACGAGAACTTCAACGACCCGAAAGGCGTGCCGGTCTCGGCCTTCATCTTCGGCGGCCGCCGCAATTCCGTAGTGCCGCTCGTTCAGCAGTCGTTCAACTGGGCGTTCGGAGTCTATATGGCGGCAACGATGGGTTCAGAAATGACGGCCGCCGCGTTCGGCAACATCGGCCAGGTCAGGCGCGACCCGTTCGCCATGCTTCCCTTTGCCGGCTACCATATGGGCGACTATTTCGGCCACTGGCTGAACTTCGGCCGCCAGATCCCGGATCCGCCGCGTATCTTCTCGGTCAACTGGTTCCTCAAAGGCGAGGACGGCAAATTCCTCTGGCCGGGCTACGGCGAGAATATGCGTGTCCTTAAATGGATCGTCGAACGTGCTTGCGGGAAATCGACCGGCACCGAGACGCCGCTCGGATGGATGCCGCGTTACGACGACATCGACTGGCGCGGACTCGATTTCTCACGCGAGGAATGGGATGCGGTGATGAAACTCGACCGTGACCTCTGGCTCAAGGAGATCGCGATGCACGATGAGCTTTTCTTCAAGCTCTACGACCGCCTGCCGAAGGAAATGACCTTCATCCGCGAGCTTCTGGTCTCGAACCTTTGGCGTTCGCCCGAGCTCGGGCTTGCGGCACCGCGACACGAACCGGAAGAGGCGGTCAAGGCCGCCGGTTAGTTCGAGGACTCGAACCTCAATTAGAGAAGGCTGCTACGCTTGGGTGGCGGCCTTTTCTATTGCCCGACATCTCGCCGTTCCCAAAGGTCCAGGGCCAACTTTTTTTCCTCTCTTTGACAGTCTCAGGCAACCTTTGCAATCATTTTGGTTACAAATAAGGTTTGGTCAAATATACTTTTCAGCTTCAGGAGGCAGGTTTTGTATGGAGAAACTGATGGGGCGCCATGCGTCCTATTACTATGCGTTCTTTCGCATAGTTTTCGGTTTTATGTTCCTCTTGCACGGAACGCAGAAGTTCTTTAATTTCCCGACGTCCGCGAATTGGAGTGGCTTTCCGTCCGGGATGCCGCTTGTGGGCGGAACGATCGAGATCGTCTGCGGTACGCTCATCCTTCTCGGCCTATTCACGAGCTTTGCGGCGTTCCTTGCGAGCGGAATGATGGCGGTCGCTTATTTTATGTATCACCAACCGGGCGGAGCATTGCCCCGCACGAACGGCGGCGAACTCGCCGTCGCGTACTGCTTTGCATTTCTCTACATTGCGTCGAGAGGTTCGGGTGCGTTGAGCCTGGATTCGATCATCCGGCCGAATAAAGGGACGACGCCGTACTAGCCTCTAAGGGCGTCGGCGTCCAGGTCCTTTGTGTGCAGTTCTCCGTCGGCTGAGCGTGAAAGTATCTCGATACGACGCTCAGCCGCATCAAGCCGCTCTCGGCAGGTGCGTGAGAGCGTGATCCCCTTTTCAAATAATGCAAGGCTCTCGTCGAGCTTAAGCTCGCCGCTTTCGAGTTTGGCGACGATCTTTTCAAGAGCGGCCAGGGAATCTTCGAAGGAGAGTTCTTTCATAAAGTTTATTGTAACGCCTCGCCGGCCATGCGAAGCAGGTCGTCAAGATCGACGCCGTCAAAGCTCTTTTGTTTCGGGCCGATCTCTGTCGCCGATGCGATAGCGACGAGTTCTTCGCCGATCCGTCTCGCGATCTCGGCCGCAAGGGCATCGTCCTCGAACGCGGTCACCTTCCAACGCGTCCCGACGCGCGTCATCTTCAACTTTAGCGGGCTGTCGGGGATCGTGCTCTCGACGACCGCCACGTCGCCCTCGACTTTCGTACTAAGATAGTGGTCGGCGCCGAGCGCGATCAGCGGGAACGGAACGCTGCCGAATTTCTCCATACGCTCGCGTATAAGGCGCGGAAGCTCGGCTCGTGCACGATCCTTTACGGCCGGGAGCATCGGGATCGCTATGAGTTTCAGCCGGGCGATCACGGCCGGAGGCAAGCCCTTGCCGTACATCTCGGCTGCTTTCGCGGTCACTTGCGGCGTAAAATTATCAGTGATCGCATTGACGTCCACAAGCGAGTCAAGCTCGGCCTGGTCGTCCCGCTTTGCCGCATCGACGATCAGCGCAAGCGAATACTGCGGCGTGCCCTTAAGGTGCTGCCAATAGAAATATCCCGCCGCGCACAGCACGACCGCCGCGACTGCGAGTGAAATTCCTGCGATCTTAAAAACTTTCGCCATTTTGCGAATACCGGCGACTTGGACGCGAGAAAGCCTTCCCAAGATCGCCGCAAAAAATGCTATTCATCGCCCGGATCCGTCGCCAAGACCTCAGCTTCGAGTGTGCCTTTTTTGAGGCGTATTTTCAATTTATCGCCGGGATCGACGGCTCCGGCCGAGGTAATAAGCTTCCCTTTCGGGTCGAGCGTGATCGAATAGCCGCGGGCAAGAGCGGCAAGCGGCGAGAGTGCGTCGAGCTTCGCCGCAAGTACGCCAAGCGAGGCGTTCCCTTTCTCGACCTTCGCTCTTACGCCGGCATCAAGGCGATGCGAAAGAATTGCCGACGCGGCACTCAGCCGCTCGAACCTCGCTTTGAGGCTGTCGATCGAGAGCTTGCCCGCCGCCTCGAGATATCTTCTTGACGCTGCAGAACACGCGGCCGACGATGCGTTCGCAAGGCGTTCGAATGCCATCGAATGTGCGGCGTCCAGCGTTGAGATCTTGTGGTCGATCGAGTTGAAGATCCTATCCTCGGCGTTCTCGAATCGAGCGATCAGGTCCTCTTCAAGGCCGGCGACTATCGCGGCCGCATCCGACGGCGTTGCGGCTCGACGGTCGGCGATGTGGTCGGCGATCGTTGTGTCGATCTCGTGGCCGACGGCCCGAGATCACCGGGACA
>LLEU01000010.1 GCA_001567505.1 Acidobacteria bacterium OLB17
GGACGGCGGCGGTTCGGTCGCGGCCGAGGAGCAGGGCTCGGCGTTGAAGCTGCCGCCGAGATCGGCAAAGGCAGCGGTTCAGGTTCCGCCGATGCAGGTTCGGGAACGCTTATTGGAACTGTTGTTGGAGGCTCCGTCGCGGCAGAAGCGGGCAGCGGTTCGGCTTCATCGAGGGCAAGGCTGCCGGTGTCGAGGTCAAGAACGTCGTCTAACGCCTCCGTAGGCACCCGTGCGGACGCGACGGTATCAAATTCGCTTTCATCGTACACCTCTGACGGCTCTTTGGCCCTTGCTTCCGAATGAACCTCGACGCCATCATATCGAACAACGACAGCGGTCAAGTTATCTTCCGCACCGCGCTGATAGCAAGTCTCTTTTATGATCCGACAGATCTCGGTAGGATCCGTTCCGGCGAGAATGACCGCAAGCTCAGGGTCGGGTATGTGCCGCGTAACGCCGTCCGAACACAGAAGATATGTACAGTCGCGTGAAACGATCTTCGTCTTTAGATCGAGGCGAACGGAAGGTTCAGCTCCGAGAGCACGATTTATCACGTTCTTCGCCGGATGATTCTCGGCTTGTTCCTCGGTCATTCGTCCCGCACGGACTTCGTCAGCGACGACTGAATGATCTTCCGTCTCCCTATGGAGCGAGCCGTCGCGATCGAGACGGTAGAGTCTCGAGTCGCCTGCGTGGCCGATCGTTGCGATGTTCCCATCAAGGTGCAATGCGACGACCGTCGTTGCCATTTGGGCAAGCTGCGAGAGCTCGTTCGACATTTGATAGATCGCGGCATTCGCCTGCCCGAGCGCGATCTCCATAACGTGCTCGGCATCGGAGCCCGGAAGCGCGTTATTAAAGGCTTCGCCCAAGATCTCCATCGCCATTTGTGAAGCGACCTCGCCTGCCTGAGCTCCGCCGACACCGTCCGCGACCGCGAATATCCCGGCCGTCGGATTCGAGAGATAAGAATCCTCATTCTGGGGCCTCTTTTCGCTGAGTCCTCTATCGCTGACGGCAGCCGACGTGATTTGAAATCCTTGGGTCATCGTTTCCTGGTTATAAGTCAGATCGCGGACGGTCCTGCTCCGGCGGGCTCGACATTTATCGTGTCGCGAAGGCGGTCCATCGCGTTTCGATGTGAGAATGCCATCAGCATCCCAAGCATAACAAAGCTCGTGATAAGGCTGAACCCGCCGTGGCTTACGAATGGGAGCGTGATTCCTGTCATTGGCAACGCCCGCGTTATGCCGCCAATGTTCACGAGTGCCTGAAAACCGATGAATGCGGCAAGGCCGATCGAGCAAAGTTTGCTGAACATATCACGCGAATCGCGAGCGATCTGAACACCCGCCGTAACGAACAAAATTAGCGCAAAGGTTACCAACAATCCCCCTGAAAGTCCAAGTTCTTCTCCGATAGCAGCGTAAATGTAATCCGAATCGGAGACGGGAATGAGTTCGGGGTAACCGAGGCCAAGTCCACGTCCCGTAACGCCTCCGGAAGCGATACCGAAGGTTGCCTGTGCCGGCTGGAACGCGAGCATGTCGAACCATGCGTCGGTGTTGATCGAACGCTGAAGCCCCGGATCGTCCTCGAGCTGTCCGGGCAGTTTCGGATTATTCTTTACGAGTTCGGCGAAGTAGCGGTCGTAATCATCCTTCCACCAGTCTGTGTCGGGTGACGGCGGGTCAAAGCCGTCGAGCCAAAGATGGAACCGCTGCTGGATGCGATCCGGAAGCACCGAACGCACAGGGCCTGCGACGGTCGGAAGAAGCGGCACCCTTGCCTGCGTTGATGGCGGGAGTGCTCCGACAACCAATATGCTCACCGCAAGAAGCACCGTGCCGACCAGGACGAATCGCTGCGAGAACCGGCGGACGGCGATCAGGTAGAGCGTTGCATAGACCGCGCTAAAGACCATCATCTGCCCGAAGTCCTTCAAGACGAAGAACGGCAGGAACGGCAGAACTGCCATGAACACAAGCGGAACGACATCCTTTGCCCGAGGCAAGCCCCAGTACGTCCGCGCAAGGTTCCTATAGAGGACCGCAAGTATTGCGGCGAAGCCGACCAGGAAGGGCACTTTCGCCGGTTCCCACGGGGTCATATTCCCCAGGAATTTTCCCGCCTGTGACGTAATAGCTGCAAAAAGCAGCGGTATCAAGGTGAGCAGTACGATGACGAAGCCGTTCCCGCTCAATATTCTCTGGATGTCGTCCCGTCGAACGAGAAAGAACACCGCGACAAAGGAAAAGATCGCAAAAAGCGGGATCAGTGTGTTCGACGAGAGCAGCGTTCCGGAGATCGATTCCTTGACCGGACGCGGCGTCTCCTGAGACAGATCGACCGGATGCGGGTCCGAGGCAGGCAGGCCGACCATCTGTTTTTTTTCGGCCGAATAGTTTTCCGTTATGTAGTGCAGCTGCGCTGTCCTGATCTTTGCCGAACGTTCGCGTGCGATCGCGGCGAACTTCGCATCGAGCAACGCACGAGCCTTCTCGCGATCGGTCATTGAAGAATTCTCGATCTTTGAACGCGTTGCGTCGTCGATATCCGCAACATATTCGCGATCCGAGAAAAGGCGGTATTGGACGGTCAATCCGATCGAAAAGAGGATCACGCAGGCGGTGTACGGTATCCACGAGCCGCGATATGAGAGGACCTTTCGTAAAAGGATCGGAAGAAGAGCGAGTATAAGGATGAGGCCGACATTCCGAAATGCGACCAGCGAACTCGTCTCGTAACCTCGGATAAGCGCCGAATAGCTGATCGCATAATGAGCGATAGCCGTCATAAAGGTGACGATCAGCAGGACACAGACGTGGGTAAAGGTTCGGTTCGACACGTTCTAACGCTTCTTCTTTACTGGCTTCGCGGCCTTCGGCTTTACGGTATATCTCTCACCTAAAAGGCCGAGTTCTCGGGCCTCAGGATAATTTCGGCAGCTATCGGTGCCGCAGTCCCGCCGCCGAAACGGCCTCCAATATCTTCAACGAGAACGGCGATCGCGACCTGCGGATTCTCAAGCGGTGCAATACTGATGAACCAACCGTCGGTACGGTCACGCGTAAGGAACTTCTTTTCTTCGATGACCTCGCCGTTCTTACCGGTCTTTTTTTACGATCGTGAATTTTCGTCGGCCATTCTCGTCATAAACTGGCACGTCGTCTTGCTCGGCCGTACCGGTCTTGCCACCGGCCGCGATCCCGGTTCCGGCCAACAGCGCACGCACACGACCGCCGGTGCCTCCCGGTTCTTCCGTGACCGTGGACATTATTTCACGTGCGATCGCTGCCTGCTGTGGCGAGAGAACTTGAGAGAAGGCAACCGGCGGAAGGTCGGCCTCTATCTTCGGTTTAATGAGTTGGCCTTTCAAATTGCCGACGCCCGCCGCGATCAACGCCATCTGGAAAGGAGTCATCTGCGAGGCGAGGCCCTGGCCCATACCTTCAAGGCCGAAGTCGTAAAGCGTCAGATCCTTGCCAACGACCATTGTAGATTGACGCGGGCTAAGAGAGTTCGCGATGCGGTTAGAGCTTGCATTCCACACCTGCGGGAAAAACCCCTGGACGAGTGCATCTTTTGGTTCGTCAACGGTCGCTATGCCGAACTGCCGGGCCGTCTCCGCCATTCGTTCGCGTCCGAGATAGTTCGCAAGCTGTGCGAAATACTGATTGCTTGAGACCTTAAAGGCTTCGCGCAGCGGCACGTCCATCCGACAGATCTCGCAGCTGCCGCCTGCATCGCAAATTGGCCGCGAGCCGCGGAATGGCGTGTAACAAGGCGGGTTGGCGGTCGAAGGAAGATCGGGGAAAAGTGCATCCTGCTTTCCGGCACGGAAAGCCGAGACCATCGTCAACGTCTTGAAGGTCGAACCCGGCGGATAGAACTGCCGCATTGCGCGACTCAAGAGAGGTTGATTCTCCCTGTCGGTCTCGAGGCGTAGATACCCGTCGTTCGTCCGTACATCGTCGAGACTGTACGACGGATTCGAATATAATGCGAGTACGTCCCCGGTCTGCGGATTTAGTACGACGATCGCCCCTTTCTTTCCTTCGAGCTGCTTTGCGACAAACTGCTGAAGCTGGCGATCGATCGTCAGGCGGACATCCTTGTTGACGGGCTCGGGTTGGCGATACTTAAAGAGAATGTCCCACGCCTCAGGCGCCAGATCATCCGAGGCAGAGAACAGAGTTCGTTCGAGTCCGGGCGTACCGCGTTCGGAACCGAGGAGATGTGCCATCTCGCGATCAAGCGGATATGAGCGTTCAATGGCGCCGTCCTTCGTGAGCTTGTAATAGGCAAGCGTCGAGTCGAGTTTGCCCGTGCGGTCGAGGATCCAGCCGCGAAGGTCTGCGGCACTTGTCCTTCGGCGTCGAAGGTCTTTGTAGGCGAGTGCCTGGAACTTGTCATTCTCCTCGTCCGCGAATTTTGTCCAATAGACGTGGAAGCCGAAAACCGTTAATGCGGCAAGAACAAAGAACATCTGCCAGACAAAAATGCTGCGGTTTGCTAAATTAACCGTCAACCTTTTTGCAAGCGTCGGCGGGACTGCCTTCTCTGCAGTCAAACGCGGCCGTCTTAGCGTCTCGAGCAGAAAGACGGCTATAAAGCCAAGCAGCAGGAAGAGACAGGCGAGATACAAGATCGAAAGGCCGGCGGGAGTGCGTTCAAGTACTTGGCCGCCGAAGATGTATTCGGGCCGCAGGATTTTCCAGTCGATCAGAGCAAGAAGGAGATTCATTCGTCACCCCGCTCCTTGTTGGTTTCGGCGGCCTCATCCTCCGGTATTACCTCGAACTTTACATCGACCGCGCCGAACGTGACAACGTCGTCGTTCTTGACCGCGACCGCCGCTCCGTACGCGATCTTCTCACCGTTCACTTTTGTGCCATTCGTCGAACCGGTATCCGCGACCGCAAGCTCTCCGGTTTCTGATACGGCGAGAGTTGCGTGGTGTTTGGAAACGCTGTCGTCCTCGATGCGAAGCATACTCTCGGCCGTCCGGCCAACGCTAACGCGGCCCGGTGCCGGAACTCGGATCTTGACCTCATTCTCGAATCCCGCGAGCGTGAATCTTGCGGCGCAAATGAAGGCTGTGGGCCCCGATGCGGGCTGCTCCATTCCTTCAGAATCCTTGACGGGATCTGACGTTCCGGATCCCGGATCGACCGCCAGCGACGGCATCGCAAGTTGGATCTCCTTTTCATCCTCATCCTTGTCTGAAGCCGGGTCGAACGACGCGATGAACCGAATGCCCTCCGTGAAGTAGTCGGGCTTCACGACGACCGAGAAAGGCGCCGCGGTGTAGTATCGCTGATCGTTGATATGGTCCATCGCGGCGACAAAAAGCTCATTCTCAAGGGCTTCAATGATCGCCGGATCGTCCGTCTCGAACTTGTCCCATTGCATTTTCAGAGTGATCGAATATGGGACAACCTTTCCTTTGCCCAGAACTTCACGGGCTTCCGAATCAAGGATCGCCTTCAACCGCTCGATAAGTGAGCTTGTTGCCAGGCCGCTGGTCGGTTTTCGCTGCCTTCCGGTGAATCCGTCGAAGATATCACCGAGTTTTGCGAGGACGCCCCGCAAAAGGGAATCGATCGACATCGGCTTCGGATTGGCTGGGCTATCTTCTGTCATCACACCAGATACGTTGGCTTAAATACTAGCGAATATTACCGGATAAAGAAAAATTCGGCGGCCTATTGTAAAACTATGTTCAACTATGGCAAAATAATTTTGGAATGTTATCGGCCTTCCACATTTCTTCTTGATAGTGCTCCCTGTTTCGTCTTCGGCCCCGTGGTCGGAGCCTGAGGGAGTTTTACCCGACGAAAACACACTCGAAAATAATATGAATTGCCGCTTGAAAATAAAGTCTTGCGGATGCTCGGGCGAATCCGGTTTCTCGATAACGGAACTTTTTGTGACGCTATCGGTACTGGCGATCGTTTGTGCGATCTCTATTCCGTACATTGTCAGCTACCGCAAGGTTTACCGCTCGGACGACCAGGCCATTCGAATTATGGACGTCATCCGCGAAACCTCCCAACTTGCGATGACTCGCCGGCGGACGATGCGTCTTGAGATCGATCTGACTGATAACGCTCTTCTCCAGATCGACGAGAACAACACGAACCCGGACACCCTTATTAAACGAATTCCGCTCGACAATGTTCAGGATATTCGTGTTGATATTCCGCCCGCGGGCGTTACGGCGCCGAATCCGCCGAACTACAACAATATTTCGTTCGCGACTGATACCCTGGGCCACCAAGATTCGGGAGGCACGACCGTCTCAGGACATATGGTTTGGGCGGCGCGATTCGAGAGTCAGGGGACCGTTGTCGATGCGGCCGGAAATCCCGTGAGCGCGACGATCTATGTTTGGCCGCCAAGCGCTCCGGCCAGCAGCGTTTCAAGAAGCAAAGGTGAGATCCGAGCGATCACGCTTTTCGGTGGAAGCGGCGCTCTTAGATATTGGAAGTATGACGGCTCGACGTTCGTTGCGAGCACCCAGTAGGTCAAAAATATGGACACGAAAAACGAATCCGGCTTTTCCTATATTGATGTAATGATCGCGATCGTCATCCTGATGGTCGGGATCTTGGCTCTTATGTCTGGGATGGGCGGCGCCGTTCTGCAGGCCCGCTCGCAGGAGCAGCAGATGGTCGCAAAGCAGGTCGCTGCATCAGCGATGGAGTCGATCATGTCGGTCAAGGAGACCGATCCCGACCGCCTCGGTTGGAAAGCGATCGGCAATGTCGGCTCAAATCCGGACATCAACGGCGTGCCGCAGGGCGTATTCGTAAGCGGATTTCAGGACGTACACGAAGGCGCTGGCCCGGACGAGATCATCGGGACGGCTGATGATGACGGGCCGACGATCCCTAACCTCCAACGCCAAATAACAATTGTGGATGAGTGCGACCCCGACGCACCTTCCTATAACTGTCCGACACCGGGTACAGCTCCGGTGAGATTCCGCAATATTCGTGTCGATGTCCGCTATTTTGTTGGAGCGGTTCCGCGAACCGAGTCCTTGCAGACCGTTTTGACCGACTACGCGATCTCAGCTGATGCGGGAGTTTAGATTTATGACAACGATTCGAACCAAAACACTGAACGAACAGGGTTTTTCGCTTGTCGAGCTGTTGATCTCGATCACACTGTTCACTATCGTCACCGGCAGCATCTTCGGTGTTATGCAGGTCGCAAGGACAACGCGATCCGTGGTAAGTGAGAAGACCGGCCTCAACAAGAACGTGCGTATTGCGCTCAACCTTGTCGGGCGTGATGCATATAACGCCGGGTTCGGCTATCCGCTTAGGAACACAGTTATCCTCACCGATAACCGGATCGGTTCACTGCTCGGTATCCCGAACGATCCGGATACGACACGCGACACCGTCGCGCCGATAATTGCGGGTGACAACCGAACGCTGAACACCTACAACCAGACTCCGAACGTCAGGACGGACCAGGTAACATTCCTATTTAAGGATTCGAATTTCAACCTGGTCGGCGGCGTTTCGCAGCCGCTTAAGGTCAACGCGGCAACAACCAAGTCCAGCGGAACGATCGACGAGATCGTGCCGCTTTCGGGCAGCAATTCGCTTTGCGACGTGAACGACCTTTATCTGGTTACGGGAAGTTCGGGTTCGACGCTCGGCCTGGTGACAGGCAAGAGCGGTACGAACAAGATCGAATTCTCGAATGGCGATGTTCTTGGGATCAACCTCGCGGGCCCTAGCGGAACACTCCGTCAGATCACCGTCCCGGCAAGTATCCAGAAGGTGCGAATGGTTACGTACTTTGTTACGCCTGACGGAACATTGACCCGCCGCGAATACGCGAACGTTCCGCCGGTCGGCGCGGCTCCGCCTACCAATTGGGTCGATGCACCGCTGATCTATGGAGTACAGAATTTCCAGATCGAATACATTATGGACGACGGGTCGGTGACGAATAACCCGATCGCCGGGCCTGATGGTGTTGCCGGTACGGCCGACGACATCCCGACCAATCTTGCTGCCGTACGGCAGATCCGTCTGACGGTCGATGTCCGATCGGTCGAGAACGCACCGGGCGGCCAGCCTTATCACGAGACGCAGACCGCGACCTTCAGTACACGGAACCTTGGCTACGAAGCGAACTAAGCATTAGAAGTAGGTACAAAACGATGGAAACCGGAAGAGAAAATACGACGAATTCACCGAAGGCAACGGGTGAGAACAGCGAACGCGGTTCGGCGATCGTGATCGCGCTTTTTGTACTCGCACTTGTGAGCGTTTTTGCCGCGATGGCAATGACGCGTACAGCGGCCGAGGCGGCAGCGGTCGGTAACGAAACGGCCGAGGCCCGTACGTTCTATGCCGCGCAGGGAAGTCTCGAGTCGATGACGCGGAATTTTAATAAGTTGTTCGGGGCAAAGCTGAGCCCGACCGCGGCAGACATCACGAAGATCGAGAACGTCCCGCCTCCGGGCCTGGCCGGCTACACCTTCGCACAAACGGTCGGCCGTACGTCGGCAAGCGAGAATGTCGTGCTGACAGGCGGCCCGTACAGCGGCCTGATCGCCCTTCGTGACAACTGGCAGCTTGTTACGACGACTACCGATAACCAGGGAGTGCAAGTGCAGTTGACGCGAAATATCCTCAACAACCGTATCCCGATCTTTCAGTTCGGTATCTTCTACGATGATGACCTCGAGCTTTTCCGCCCGCCGCTTTTCAGCTTCGGCGGACGCGTTCACTCGAACGGTAATTTCTTTATCTCACCGGGCAGCGAGGGTGTTTATTTTGATTCACGTGTGACGGCTCACAAGGAAGTGGTCACGCAAACGTGGAGGAACGGATACACGGGCGACTCTAGTAACAGTAAGACGTATATTAAGAACGCATCCGGCGTGAACAAGCGGTTTTATCCTTCTGAAGGAAGTGTATGGAATTCAGGCAGCGGGCCGAATGTATTTGCCAGCAATCCTGATATGCCGCCGGGATATAAAAATCCGAATTGGCTTGCAAATACCGCCAAGTTCGACGGTAACCTGCAGGCCCACGTCGCGGAACTCCGGCTGCCGCTTAAGGTCTCGCCCAACTCCGACCTTATCGACATGATCAAGCGCGGCAAGGAAAAGCCGGATTCGACCGGTGGTGACCTTGTTAATAATGCGGGAACCGTGGAAGCGGTCACGGACGCGACAAAAGACGACGCGATCACGAAGGGCGAACGCTATTCGAATAAGAACGGCATCCGCATTAGTCTTGCCGATTCAAAAGCAAAGCTTCCGGGTTGTGCACTTAGTACAGGTTCGGCGGTCACGGGGCCGTGCGGCATCCGCCTTGATGGGAATTGGGACGGTAGTGCAGAACCGAACACTGCAGACACAGTGCTCGACCATCGTTCGCGAGGCTACGATATGAACGCGACCTTCCCGATGACCGATGGATATCGGGCTACACGCGTCAACGGCGAAAGGCTCTATACCGGAGATCCGCTTGCTCGCCAAGTGTGGATAAAGGTTGAGACCGTCGCGTATGACAGTTCTACAGGCGTCCTTATGACGCGGGATATAACCGCGGAGTTTCTCAGTTTGGGTGTTACGGAGGAGTCACCGATAGCGATCGACGGATACACCGGTACGAAGACCAACAATGGGAGCTACAGTACGCCATCCTTCAATGTTACCGCGACGTCACCGCAACCGCCTTCGACATACCCCGATAGTCGATCGATCATCAAACTTCAGCGGTTCGCGATCCGGGGCGAAGCGATCCCAAATAATTCTCCGGTTTCGGGCGGAATACTCAGCTACATCGGTTCGTCCCCAACGGGCTTGAACTACGTCCGACGCTACACGAATGCAGACCTGACTGAGATCGCCAGTGGCTGTCAGACAGGATGTACCGCGGACGATGCGGGTTCTATCTCAAGTGCATATGAGAACTACGGACATCTGAAACTCGTCAATGGTACAAGCAACGCGATCGTTCCTTTTCCGATCGAGATGTTCGACGCTCGAGAAGGCCTCTATTACGATCAAAAGAGCAAGACATACTACTCTGACTCGTACTACGATAACTACGAAAAGGTCGCCCGGAATGGGGTGATGAGCATGGTCGATATCGATGTTGCTAATCTCCGACGTTTCCTTCGCGGCGATTTCGACAGTCGCTTTCCGACCGGCACGCCGTTCTCAACAATGATGGGCCACTCGCTGACCGCAGCTGACGTTCCCCAGGAAAGTGGATGGGTACTTTACGTCTCCGACCGTCGCGGCGATGCGAATTTCAACGGCAAGTACGATATGGAGGACGTTTACGGTTCCGCACCCGGAAATGACGGGGTCTTGCAGAAAGGCGAGGACGTCGATCCGGTAGGCCAATACGGAAATGGCATCCTTGACGTGTCTTACGGAAATGAGGCCGCGCGATATCGCGACGACACGATCTACGCCGACGCGGCCTCGGTCAATGATCACAAGTACTATCGACGTGGGGTCCGCCTTATTAACGGTACGACACTTCCGGGGAACTATGACTCATCAAACTCGTCCAACACCCGGGGACTCACGGTAGCTTCAGAGAACGGCATCTACGTCTGGGGCAACTATAACGCGACGGGTGTTGTAAGTGTGCCCTCAACAGGGAATACACCTTACTACCAGTACCTGCCGTTTAATACTGCTCTTCACATCCCGGCATCGATCGCGGCGGATGCGGTTACGATCCTCTCGAACGCATGGAATGACGGGGAGAGCTTCAGATTCCCGTTCGACCTTGCGGATTCAGGGTGTGGACCGCGATGCGCGTCAGATACGACGATCCGCTTTGCGATGCTCTCGGGTGATACCATCGCAAGCCATGAAGCTACCCCGAATCAGGGCGGAATGTCTCCAAGGTTGAATGGCGGCGTTCACAACTTCAAGAGGTTCCTCGAGCATTGGACCGGTGAGAACTTGAACTATGCCGGTTCGCTCATCAATCTCTTCAATTCGCGAAATAATAACGGGGCGTTCAAGTGCTGCGATATGGTTTACGATCCGCCGAGACGTAACTGGGTGTTCGACAGCACATTCCTGGACCCGACGCGACTGCCGCCGGCAACTCCGTTCTTCCAATACGTTCAGACAACAGGATTCCGACGTACGAATAACTAGGAACCCGCAAAATGTCTGAGATACGGACGCGCACCTGAAAATGAGCTCGATAAGGCTCAGAAGTAGGGCTGCGGGCGATTTTTACGCGGCCGGTCAATTAAGGGTGAACATTCTATCTGTGATATCGTAATCGGTGTTGGAGTTAAAGGCAGAAGCGAAGCTTTTTGTATCCCTCGTTGCGTGTCTTTAGATGAGAGAACTTTCCCTTTTAGATTCCAGGCTTGACAGACGCTACGACGTTCGCAAACGGCTCGGACAGGGAAGCTATGCCGAGATCTTCGTCGCGCACGACACACTCGCCTCGCCGCAGTCGCCACACTGCACGGTTGTCCTAAAGGCGCTGAACGTCTTTCTGCAGGAAGACGTTGATATTGACCTCGAAAAGACCCTCGTTGAGAATTTCCAGAACGAAGCCGTTGCGCTCGACCGGGTTCGGCATCCTAACATCATTAGTCGGTTGGGACACGGAACCGCGCGCGACCTCGCGGGTGTCGTATTCCATTACTTGGTGCTTGAGTTCCTCGCTGGCGGGGACATCCAGTCGCTGATCCGAACGAGGCCGCTTCGGATCGACGCCGCTCTCAAATACGTCGAACAGGCCTGTGCCGGGCTCGCACACGCGCACTCTCGCGGGATCATTCATCGCGACATCAAGCCGCAGAACCTCCTACTTACCGAAGATCTCGTGACGTTGAAGATCGCAGATTTCGGAGTGGCACGTTTTTCGGCCGCGGATTCTCCGATCACGCGGGTCGGCACGAATGTTTACGCTCCACCGGAGCACAGCCCCGCTTATGTAAGCGACTCCCCGGAAAGGCTCACGCCCGCTGCCGATATCTACTCGCTCGCCAAGACCGTCTATACGATAGTCACCCGAGAGCCGCCTAGGGCGTTCACCGGACGGCCGATCGAGAGTCTGCCTGCGAGCTCAAATGATGAAGAATGGTCCGACAGCCTTTTGGACGTACTTAATCGCGCGACCGCTGACGATCCCGGACGAAGGCCGCAGTCCGTTGAGGAATTCTGGTTCGATCTTGGGCCGGTATTGAACATCGTCGGGGATATGGATCCGGAGACCGTTGTCCGACGGACGGCCGACCTGCCGCAGCCGCACGTCTCTCGCGGTTACACGCCGCTTGTGCCGGAACAGCCGAGCTTTGAAGCCGTCCTAAAAGAGAACACACATTCGTCGGCACGAGGATCTCAACGCCTTCGGCCCCGTTTCCGCAATCGAGGGCGGTGCTCGAATACCCTGCCTACGAGCCGCCGAAGGAACCGATCGCGAACGCGGTTACTCCGCCGGTAACACAGATGCCTTTGAGCAGGAAGGAGCGGAGGTGGAAAGGCCCCATCAGGCGTTTTGCGATCTTCCTTCTCTTTGCGGTGATCTTTACCGGTGCGCTTTACGGAACAGCGGTATATTTTCGGAATAGCGGTATAATCGAATCGGTCCGAAACCGGTTCTCGCCAAAGATCGCGGTCGCGAATACGGATGTCTATCTGCGTCCGGAGCCGAATACGAACAACGATCCGGTCGGCCTGGTCACAAAGAATTCGCGTGTTCGCATCGTTGCGACGCAGGACAATTGGTATCAGGTCGATATTGTTGAGCAGGGCCGCCAGCGAGCCGGCGGGCCGAACTCGACACACGGCTGGCTTTACGGCAAGTACGTCGATATACAGGAGAATTAGGTAGAATTGAGCTCCAATATCTTACAAAAGGTCAGGCGTTGGGTTGATGAAGACGCGGTCGAGGGCGTCCTCGAAGATTCTGCCCGAAACGCGAAAGCAAAGGCCCGTAATCGTGCAGAGCAGTTTATCGCCGAAGTTGCGCAGAAGATCGATGCGGTCATTCGCGACGAAATGGTCCCATTGCCGCAAGGCACGGTCATCATCCCGCGCGAGTTCACCGTCTTTTTGAGTGCGGATGATGATAAGGAATGGCAGGGCGAGAAGCGTCGCGGCCTTGCTAAGGGCCTGCATCACGTTCTCGGCGAGCGGGCCCGCGAGATCGCCGGAAAGAAGAAGCTTGAGACGCCTTCGTTCGGGATCGAATTCAGGATCGACGGCACCCTCGAAAAAGGAGAGATAAGGGTCGAACATAGTTGGGAAGATTCGACTTCCAACAAAACCGGCGTACTTGCCCGTCCTAAAGTCCTGGAGCAGCCCGTGGAACGCGATACGATCTCTGTCCACGTTGCGCCGCCCGAACCGCCGCCCGCGGCCAAGATCCCGGCCGCGCCGACGACCGTCTCGCAACTAAAGAATCCCGTAACGGCTCGCGAGATCGCGCAGGCGGTTCCGCTTCCGGCGCCAGAAGGCGAGGAGATGACCCACGTTGCTCCACGGGCGAAAGAGCTCTACAAGCTCGAGGTCTGGCGAGGCGGTCAGCGACAGAACGTCATACCGATCTATCAACGGCAGATCGTCATTGGCCGTGGCTCAAAATCGAAGCCTGTGGATATCCCGCTCTCCGGCGATGTTGAGATCAGCCGTCGCCATCTTGTTATCGGTATGGAGGAGAACGGCTCGTTCTGGCTCCTGAACGAGGGCCGGAATGCGGCCGAGATCGGTACGTTCGCTCTTCCCGTGGGGCAACGCTACCAGCTCCAGCCGGGAATGACGATCACCGTCTGCAGCTATTCGCTTCGTGTGGTGCGTTAAGTCAATGTAGATAGCTCATTTAGGGCGACCAGCCTCAGAACTTCCTTTAATGACTCTTCCGCCTTTATGATCGTGTCTTTCGGATAGCGAAGCTTTACCGCATGCTCCTCGAACTCATCGCGATCCAATACGATCGCCTCTTTGCCGGGCCATACCAACACGTCGATATCAAGATCGACGTATTCGAGGATGCAGTCTCGCAGGACCGGAGGCATTGCGATATTGCAATAGAAGTTTCGCAGTTTTCCGGCAGGATGCTCAAAGCGGAAAACATTATACCAACGGTCGAGCCAGTAGAATTCGTGAGAGACGGTACCTGCTTCGATACGTCCGAGGTCGGGATGCTCAACAGCTGCGTCAAACGCGCCGACGAGGTCGATTCGTGTGTCGTCCTGGCGAACGATGTCGCCTGACCATTCGCGTCGAATTGTCCCGTCAAAAGCGAGGGAACGAACCGTAACGTGCCTAGTCTTCACTTCTTACGATCAGGACAGAGCAGTGTGCGTGGTGAACGACGGAATCTGACACCGAACCAAGTAATAGTCGCTCCCAGCGGTTATATCCATGAGAGCCGAGAACGATCATATCGGCCTTTAGCTCTTCTGCGGTCTCGACTATGCGGCTGTCGGGCGAGCCAAATAAGATGTCGCTAGAGATCGCCGGCGGATCCTTTTCAAACTCGGCCTTTAGCATCGCGGTCGTCGAGGCGATCACCTTATCTGCGTGGTCACGGGCGGCCTTCTCGATCTCCGTAGTGTCCGGCAGGTATCCGCTGTAAACATCTATCCCGAGCGGGACGGCCATATCAACTACCGTCACGATGTGGATCGAGTCGGCACCCGATAGTGCGAACTTCTTCACGGCCGCGGCGGCCGCTTCGCCATGCTTCGTTCCATCCGTCGCTAGGATGATCTTCATCGTTGTCGCCTCCCAATGCTGATTTCTTTGATTATATCAGACCTTTGGTCGTTGTTGAGGTCAGTCTTCTTCTTCAGGGTCCTGGCCGGTGTACGTATTGCGCAGTTTGCCGAGCAGGTCGAAGAGTACAAGCCGTTCGGTTTCGCTCAAGTTCTCCAAAGTGTCTTCCTCAAGCTCGTGCCACTGCGTTTCGACCTCGGCGCGGATCGCCAGCCCTTTCTCGGTCAGGAAAACGCGAGTGCTCCGGCCATCAACTTCGCCTTTGCGGACGTGAACGAGATTGATCTCGACAAGCGCCTTGACCATCTTACTCACTGTCGGGGCCGCAAGATTGAGACGCGCCGCGATGTCAGCCTGCCGCAGGCCGTTCTTTTTCCACAGCTCTATCAGGACGAACGCCTGGCCGGCGTGGAGCCCGATCGTCGCCATATTTCGCTCAAGGGAATTACGAAAGGCGGTCGATGCCCTCGCTAGAACGAAGCTGATCGTCTGCTCAAAAACAAATTCTGCGGGTCTTGGTGCCATTGGCATCTTTAACGAATTAGCGGCCTACGCGCTATTCCTTAGGGAGCTAACGATAGATCGTTAGCACGCTAACTACATATAATTAGCAAGCTAACAAAAGTTAATTGGCAGGCTAACCAAATAAAGTTAGCGTGGTATGAAATGTTATGCAAGTCCGCTAAGATTGATTTAATGGAAAAGAATGAAAGACTTAAACGATGCCGCGACCTGCTTCTGAAACTTCATAAATCTATGGTCGATCTCGAGCGGTCGCTTTATGAAGGTATCCACGGGGAACTGACCGCGGGACAGTTCCTCAACCTGCTGCTTGAGAATGATGATTTCGCGTGGCTCCGCCGCTTTTCGCTGCTGATCGTCGAGATCGATGAACTTTTCGATCAAAAGGATGGCATAGCGGAGGAGGATATTGATGCGGCGCAAGCGAAAGTTGCCGAACTAGTCCGTATGGACGGCGGCGATGATTATTTCGAAGACAAATACAAATACGCTCTGCAGCACAGCGTTGAGGCAGCATCACTGCAGAGCGAATTAAGGTCTTTAACCGGAGACTAAGCCTTAGGAGCGGCCGCTCTTTTTCCAATCAGCCAAGAACGCCTCAAGGCCATTGTCAGTAAGCGGGTGCTTGATGAGTTGCGTGATCACCTTGAAAGGGATCGTGGCGACATCGGCCCCGGCGAGAGCAGCGTTGACGATGTGCATCGGGCTTCGGATCGACGCGGCGAGCACCTCGGTCGCAAACCCGTAGTTATCGTAGATCTGGACGATCTGCTCGATCAATTCCATTCCATTGTGGCTTATATCGTCGAGGCGGCCGATGAATGGCGAAATGTATTTTGCCCCGGCCTTTGCGGCAATAAGAGCTTGCGTGGCTGAAAAGCAGAGCGTCACGTTTACCGAGATCCCTTCGTCGGAAAGCTTTCGTGTCGCCTTCATACCATCGACGGTCATCGGACATTTGATCACGACGTTCTTTGCGATCTTCGAATACTCACGGCCTTCCTTGAGCATTCCCTCGAGGTCAAGGGAAGTCACCTCGGCTGAAACATCGCCACTCACGATCTCGCATATCTGCGCAATGTGCTCTTTAAAATCGACATTACCTTCTTTTGCGATAAGGCTCGGGTTTGTCGTAACGCCATCGACGAGGCCCATCTCATTGGCCTCGCGGATCTCGTTCAAATTGGCTGTATCAATAAAAAATTTCATAAAGTGTCTAATCCTTCGCTGCTGTCACGGGATTTGAGAGCACACCAATGCCCTCGATCTCGACTTCGCAGACGTCGCCTTCATTGAGTTTTGAAACTCCGGCAGGCGTACCTGTTGCGATCACATCGCCCGGCATCAGCGTCATCTGTCTTGATATATATCGTATCAAATACGCGTGCGGGAAAACCATTTGTGAAGTGCGGCCTTGCTGACGGACCTCGCCATTCACGCGGCAGATCACTGAAAGATCCGACGTATCTAAGCCTCCGACAATATGCGGGCCGATGGGGCAGAACGTGTCGAACGACTTGCCTCGCGTAAACTGGACGTCGCCTCTCTGTACGTCGCGAGCGGTAACATCATTAAGGCAAGTAAACCCTTTTATAAAAGGCTCTACCGCATCGTCATCGCGTAAATTTCGACACTGCTTGCTGATAATGATCGCGAGTTCGGCCTCGTGCTCGACTTGCTGCGACTGCCTTGGGATCACGATCGGCTCGCCGCTTACGACGAACGCCGACGGTGCTTTCAGGAACAAAAGCGGCGCTTTCGGTACCTCGTTGCCGAGCTCCTTTGCGTGGTCGACATAGTTTCGTCCCACACAGACGATCTTCGATGGGCGGAACCCCTGAGTGATCGGTTCTAGCATCTTTTTTTACTGTCCCGCGGTCGTCTCGGAAACGATCTCCGACGGCGGGCTTACATTCCCGGCCGTATCGGTCGCCGTAATGTAATAAAAATATCGCTTGCCGGGTTCGACCGCCTTATCCTGGAACGAGTTGCGTTCAAGGAGTTCGGGCGTGAGCAACTGCCATTTGGGCAGTTCGAGACTTCTATCGAGCGAGCGGTAGATCCGGTAGCCTTTGATATCTTTCTCGGGATTCGTCGCAAAGAAGATCGAGATCAGGTCTTGGCCGACCGCAAGAGTTATCGCGGTGGGAGCGGACGGCGCGAACGTATCTACGGGCTTAATCTCCAGAATGTTGCTCTCGGTACTCTCCACAGGCTCCGATCCGGTGCCGAGGGAAACAGCGCGGACGAAATAGAAATACTGCTTTCCAAATTCGAAGAATTCGTCGCGAAACTCCGTCTCGGTGATCGGCGTCTTGTTGAGAAGCCTTGCGGGTTGCTTCTCGCTGGACGATCGATAGACGTTATAGCCGAGCAGACTTGGTGGAGTCGTGCCGTCGATGTTGCTTGCCGGGGCAGACCAGGAGAGCGTCACTGCATCCTGCGAGAGTACCGAGACGAGTGCTGAGGGATTCGAGGCCACACGGCCCGCCGGCTCGATCACAAGAAAATTCGAGAATGCCGCCTTTTGCCCCGAGGCGTTCGCAAACCGCAGCGCGTAGATCAGCCGGACAGGCTGCGAGGCAAATTGAAGTTCGTCGGTGTACGACAAGATCTTGCCGCCAAAATCGTCATCGACGATCTTCAGGGTCTTGATGATGTTCGATCGCGATGCAAAATCCTCTTCGGTTAGCGAGCGCGGCGCGGTCACGGGTTCGGCGAGGCGGTAAATATCAACTCTATCAATATTTAGCACACTTCCTTTACCTGCGTTTCGAGCGGGCATCTTCCATGAGATCCGCACGGTATTGCCGCGTTGATATCCCGATACTTCGGCTCGCTGGCTCACCCGCTCCTTTGGTGGCCGAGGCAGTCCACGCTTTCCGCAGGCGGCCGAGCCGATCGCAATGGTCAGGCAAAAGAAGCCTAGATAAAAGGATGTTCGCCTAAAGAACATATTGTCGAAGGTTCTGATCGGTTATCAGGCCGCCAAGTTTGGCGGTCACGTATTCCGCATCGATCCGCTGGTGTTTTTCTGTGAGTTGGTCACCCTCGAAACTGATCTCTTCAAGTAGTTTCTCAACCAGCGTATGCAGGCGGCGGGCACCGATATTTTCGGTTGAGCGATTCAGCTCTTCGGTCATCTCGGCGATCTTGTCGATCGCGTCGGGCGTGAATTCGAGCTCTATGCCTTCGGTGCCGAGAAGGGCCTGATATTGCTTTAGCAAAGAATTCTTCGGCTGTGTAAGGATCCGCTTTAGGTCCTCGATCGTAAGTGCTTCTAATTCAACACGGATAGGGAAACGTCCCTGAAGTTCCGGGATGAGATCCGCGGGCTTTGCAACGTGAAATGCTCCAGCGGCGATGAAGAGTATATGGTCGGTGCTTACCATTCCGTATTTCGTATTCACGTTCGTCCCTTCGACTATCGGCAGAAGGTCGCGCTGAACGCCTTCACGCGAAACAGAAGGTGTGTTCCCTGACTCTCGGCCAGCGATCTTGTCGATCTCGTCCAGGAAGATGATGCCGCTCTGTTCGGTCTTTTGGATGCCGGTGCGACTGACAGATTCCATATCGGTAAGGGATTCGAGCTCGTCGCGGAGGAGGAATTCGCGAGCCTCGGCAACCGTAGCTCGACGATTGACGGTCTTGCTCGGGAACATATTCCCGAACATATCCCGCAGATTTACGCCCATTTCCTCCATCCCCTGGCCTCCGATGAAATCGATCGTCGCGTTCGACCGATCTTGCGTGCTGATCTCGATCATTCGGTCTTCGAGTTGTCCGCTGCGAAGCTGTGAACGAAGTTTCTCGCGTGTGCTTTGCGAAGATGTCTGAGTCGCACTCTCGTCGCCGTCATCAGCGGCGTAAGGCTGCGTCGGGAATAGGATATCGAGAAGTTTCTCCTCAACATTCGCTTCGGCACGCGGTTTCATTTCTTCAAACGCACTTTGCCGAGCCATATCGACGCCGACCTCGACGAGCTCGCGTACCATGCTCTCGACATCACGGCCCATGTATCCGACCTCGGTGAACTTTGAGGCCTCGATCTTAATGAAAGGCGAGTTCGCAAGTTTCGCAAGGCGCCGTGCGATCTCGGTCTTGCCGACGCCGGTCGAGCCGATCATCAGGATATTCTTTGGTAGAACATCTTCGGCGATCTCGGGCGCGAGTTTCTGCCGTCGGATCCGATTCCGAAGGGCGACGGCAACGGCTCGTTTTGCGGCCGACTGCCCCACGACGTAGCGGTCGAGTTCCGCAACTATCTCCCGCGGGGTCAACGCATCAAGTTTTGGTGCGGCGGCCGATACTTCGCCGCCAAGGTAAATAGCCATTACAATACTTCGACCGCGACCTCGTCGTTTGTGTAAATGCAGATCTCGCCCGCGATTCTAAGCGATTCTTCCGCGATCTCTTTGGCTGAGAGCTTTGTGTGTCTGATCAATGCCCTTGCCGCCGCAAGCGCGTACATACTACCGGAGCCTACTGAAAGAAGGCCGTCATCAGAGGCAATTACGTCACCCTTTCCCGATATCAAGAAGGCGTCCGTTTTGTCGGCAACGATCAACAATGCCTCGAGATTGCGAAGATACTTGTCCGTTCGCCAATCTTTACTGAGCTCGATGGCCGCACGTTCAAGGCGGCCTTGAAATTCGTCAAGTTTTGATTCGAAACGCGTCAAAAGGGCAAACGCGTCGGCCGTTGAACCCGCAAATCCGGCAACGACATCGCCGTTCCGGAGCCTTCGAAGCTTTTTCGCGGAGCTCTTGATGATCGTCTCGCCGAGTGTGACCTGTCCGTCGGCGGCCATTGCCGTCTGTCCGTCCTTTCGCACCAGCAAGACTGTCGTCGAACGGATCCGCATTTTCTCGGTCTGCATACAAAAAAATCATACGGGTTTAATTACAAATCCTCAAATTGACTAAAAACGCAGTTTAGTCGAACATAAAAGTTTATGACGGTAAGGCCGCGAGTCGGATTACAATGCGCTTGGAACTCGAAACGGACAGGTTTTACCTCGGCCGCGATTACAGCGAGGCCGTAGAAGCGATGGGCTGCACGCCGGTCCATATCGCATTGATCCCGAGCAAGGAGTTTATCGCAGCGGTTGCTGACCAACTTGACGGCGTACTGCTTCCCGGCAGCGACTCGGACGTCGATCCGCAATATTTTGGCGAAGCTCCGCATCCAAAACTTGGGCGCGTTGTGCCCGAAAAAGATGCGGTGGATCGTCTTTTGCTTGATGAGGCTGAACGGCGAGACCTGCCGATCCTTGCGATCTGCTTCGGTATGCAGGCCCTGAATGTGCATCGTGGAGGCTCCTTGATCCAGGACATCGGTTCTCAGGTCGAAACGCCGATAAAACACGAGCAGGGAATACCGCGGGATCGAAATTCGCATTCGATCACGCTGGAGAAAGGCTTGCTTTCGGGATTACTGCCGGCCGGAGCGACAAGCTGTCGAGTCAATTCGCACCATCATCAAGCCATTCGGGACCTTGGCGCGGATCTAAAGGCGACGGCGTGGGCTCCGGACGGCGTTGTTGAGTGTATCGAGGACACAAGGCCTGGGAAGAACGTGCTTGGAGTGCAGTGGCATCCTGAGCTTAGCTGGGAAACGGATGAGGTTTCGGCGAGCATTTTCCGCTGGTTTGCCGAGTGCTGCAGGGATGCACGACTAAAAAGAGCATCTCGTTGAAGGAAGATAGTAGATGGAAAAACCGATACTCTTGATCATTGCTGCATGGTTCATACCCGGTGCAGGCTATTTTCTGCAGGGAAAGGTCGTCCGCGCCGTCGTGATCGGTGTTGTTGTCTGGTGCCTTTTTATACTTGCGATCGTGAACGGCGGTGCTTACTATCCGGGCTTTAGCTATCAAGACGGCCAACTCCTTTACCTTCTGAACTTTGTTTCAAGGATCGGCAACGGACTCGGCGGCTTCGTCAGCTATTTTATGGCGGCTCAGCCCGATAAGCACATCGCCGCCCTTGCAACATTCGAGTACGGCGGCCGATTCCTTGAAGTTGCGGGCCTTTTGAACTATTTGGCCGTGATCGACTCCGTCGATATTAAGCTCAGGAGGAAGCAGTGATCCATTTCATCTACTTGGTCCTTTTTGCTTTCTTTGTGTCCGTTGCTTTTGGGGTATTTACGACTGGAACAACAAAGCAACGGGTTTGGTATGCCGGTAAGACGTTCCTTCAATTTATGGCGATAAGCCTCGTACTCGCCTGGATACTATACTTTATACCACCAAATTAAGGTAATACTTTAATAAATATGGCCGTAGTCGAGACCGAGTGCATCGTCCTGCGAAGCTACGATCTGGCCGACGCCGACAAGATCGCCGTGCTTCTAACGGCGGATCACGGCATCGTAAAAGCGGTCGCAAAGGGAGCAAAGCGTCTTAAAAGTAAGTTCGGCAGCGGACTCGAACCACTCTCGCGAGTGAATGCCGTATATTTTAAAAAGGAGACGCGCGAGCTCGTCGATCTCGACAAAGCGGAGGTTCTCGAGTCCGCCTTCGACCTCATAAGCTCTCCCGAGGTGTTGACGCAGTTCTCATATCTGACGGACATCCTGATCTCGCTCGTGCCGGCGGAAGATCCGGACCCGGCGATCTTTAGGATGATGAATGCGAGCTTGGGAGCGGTCCGCAAGAGCCCGGATTCGCTCGACGCTGTCTCGGTCTATTTTGAGGCGTGGCTGCTGCGGCTCGCCGGTTTCTTTCCAAGTTGGGATAGCTGCTCTATTTGTAAAATTTCGTTCAGGGAGGAAGAGGCAGCGCAGATCGGAGCGGAATTTCAGCTCATCTGTGTGAGATGCAGGAAGAGTGCGGGCGGTGACACGCTAACGGCAGGAGACCGGGAGGTGATCGCCCGATCTCGACGCCAGTCACCTGCGGCTTTTGCGTCCGAGTCGATCCCACCGGAGACGCTCGCGAAGTTGTCCGCGATCTTCAAGCGGATGATCGGCCGTGCGACCGGGTTCGACAAGATCGACCGCGCTCTGCACGCGGGAGTGCGCGTGCCGCGATAGAGTCGCGGAAAAGCGCCCAAATATGACGAGGGTCAGTTCACTCATTTCACGCTATTTATTGGGTGCGGTCGTGCCGTACTTTCTCTTTTCATGGGTTCTTTTAACGGTGATCCTTTTCCTTCAGCAGGCAAGCCGCTATTCCGAACTCTTCTTTAACATCAATATTCCAAGCTCACTGATCTGGCAGCTGATGATCGGCCTCATTCCGAATGTCATTGCTTTCACTTGTCCGATGGCCGTACTTGTGGGTACGATCATAGGCCTCTCGAAAATGCAGGGTGACAGTGAGTTGACCGCGATTCGAGCGGCCGGCGTCGGGAATGTTCAGATTGCTGTGCCGATCGTCATTCTTGGGATCGCACTCTCGCTCTTTGCCCTTGTCGTGAATATCAAGGGAGTGCCATTTGCTGCCGCCCTCGTGCGGGAGGTCGCAATGAGGTCGGCGATCTCAAAATTCGAATCCCCGATCGAACCTGGCATCTTTTACACGGAGATCGATGGATACACGATCCTCGCCCGTGACACCGACCCCACGAACGGCGACCTAAAACGCGTCTTCATCTCGCAAAAGGACAGTGCGAACGGCGTGTATCGGCTGATCACGTCCGACATCGGCCGCATACAGATCGCGGGCGAATCTACTGAACTTGTGCTCGAGAACGCGGCGGTCGTGACAATTCCCGAAGCGGAAAATGGCGGAAAGTATGCATTTGAGCGTATACACGACATTCGCGTCGCGCTAAAGACAAAACGTGCCGAGTTACTCAAACGCCTAGCAAGTTCGGTGCGTTTGCCGGACGAACTCGGGCTCGAAGACCTGACCGACGCGGCGGCAGCTGCCGAAGGGAAGACGAGGGTCGAAGCCCAGATCGTACTTTTCAGGCGTTTCGTGATGTCGCTCACGCCGCTCATCTTCTCCCTTTTGGGAATGATGATGGTGCTGCGATTTCGCCGCGGCGGACGAGGCTTCGGGATCGTACTTGCCCTTGGCGCCCTCGTTGGTTATTATCTCGTCGCCTTTTCGGGCGAACAGCTCGCTCGGGCCGGAGCACTTCCGGTTGCCGTGGCGAGTTTGCTTCCGGTCGCGGCAAGTTTGGCGGCGATGTTTTGGCTCGTTTACGGGCCGAGGTTTCGATTCGCCGAGTCAGCATCCAATTTCATCAGTTCGCGAATTGAAAGGTTCAAAGGACGTTCGGCCGGCCTGTCATTCAAGAACCGGATTGTCGATGTGACCTCAGGCCTTCGTGATTTTGATATCGCGGCCAGCGTTGCGTGGTACTTTCTGCTTGCGACGGCATTCTTGCTGATAGTTTTCCTGATCTTTACGGCCTTTGATACCTGGCGCTTTGCGTCGCAGGTCGAGAACGGCGGTTGGATGCTCGTGAAGTATCTGACGTTCCTGGTTCCGTTCGCGTACCTCCAGATCGCGCCTTCGGCGGCAATGATCGCCATTCTGGCCGCATACGCGATCAAGTCCCGCAACAACGAGCTCGTCACGTGGGCGGCGGCAGGGCAGAGTATGTTTCGCCTCCTGATGCCGTGTCTTGCCCTCGCCCTTGTGCTTGGCGTGGCTGACTTCGCGGTCCAGGAAACGATCGCCCCCCGAGCCAATCAGGTACAGGACAGCGTGCGGGCGGAACTCCGAAGCGGCGGAAAGCCAGCGCCCCCAAAGCGGCTGTGGACGTCGGAAGGTAAATATCTCTTTTCGTATATCCTCGGGCCTGACGGGCCATATTCGCGAAAAGGTGAAGGTCGTCATTATTCTGCGTCTGATAACGAAATGGACAGACTGCGGGGCAGTGGATCCGTCGGATTTTCTGCACGCGATATATTCGTTTTGGAATTCTCGGACGATAATGAAAAATTGCAAACCGTGTACCGTGCACGTGCAGGTGAGTTTAATGATTCTCTTGTAAGACTCTTCGATGTCGTGTCGATCTCTCGTTCCGAAAGTGGATTGGATGAGGAAATAAAAAGGGAAGTTGAGTTGAAGGCGGAATTCGATCCATTTAGGAACGTTGGAGGGAAACCGAATCACCTTTCGGTTCGTGAGCTTGCGGAATCCGCCGCCGCCGCCGGGGCAAGATCCGAGCGAGATACATACGCCGTTGGCGTCCAAAAGCGTATTGCATCGCTTTTCGTTCCGCTTGTGATTGTGCTTTTTTCGGCTCCTTGGGGTATATCGCTTCGGCGTGCTCCGATGGTAAGTTCGCTCAGCGTTGCGGTTGGCCTTTGGCTTGTATTCATCGGACTCACGAATATCTTTGAGCAGTACGGCGCATCCGGTTTCCTTCCGCCGATCGTTGCCGTGTGGACCCCTGTCTTTGGGTTCGCGACTCTCGGCATCTACCTGATCTCTCGTATCCGGACGTAAAAAAAGGTCCGGCGAGAAGACTCAGCCGGACCGGATCTTGAGCAAGAGGAAAGGGAATTTAGGTTCCTGTCTCCCAGCTCGACATATACTCGACCATCTCCGGCGTAAGCTCGTCAATAGAGACGCCCATTGCACGAAGCTTGAGTGATGCGATCTCCTGATCGACAGCCGGCGGCAGCACATGTACGCCTTTCTCGAGAGTGCCTTTGTTCTTTACCAGGAATTCGGCCGAAAGGGCCTGGTTGGCGAACGACATATCCATCACCGAAGCCGGATGGCCTTCAGCGGCGGCAAGGTTGATCAGGCGGCCTTCGCCGAGTACGATGACGCTCTTCTTGTCGTCCTTTGAGCGATATTCTTCGACGAATGGGCGGCGCGTAACGGCCGGTTGCGACATTTCGCGAAGAGCTTCGAGGTTGAGCTCAAGGTCGAAGTGTCCGCTGTTGCACACGATAGCTCCGTCTTTCATGACTTCGAAGTGTTCCTTGTCGATAACGTGGCGGTTGCCGGTCACGGTGATGAAGAAGTCGCCGATCTTTGCAGCCTCCTTCATCGGCAGGACGCGGAAGCCATCCATAACGGCCTCGATCGCCTTGATCGGGTCGATCTCGGTGACGATAACATTCGCACCAAGGCCGCGAGCACGCATCGCTACGCCCTTTCCGCACCAGCCATAACCGACGGTCACGAGTGTTTTGCCCGCGAGAAGAATGTTCGTTGCGCGGATAACGCCATCAAGCGTAGATTGGCCCGTACCATACCGGTTGTCAAAGAAATGCTTTGTCTGTGCGTCATTGACGGCGATCGAAGGGAAGGTGAGCACGCCAGCTGCGACCATCGCTTTCAGGCGGACGATCCCGGTAGTCGTCTCCTCGGTCGTACCAATGAGGTTCGGGATCAGCTCCGGCTTCTCCTTGATCATTGTCGCGACGACATCCGAGCCATCGTCGATGATAAGATTCGGGTTCGTCTCGAGAGCTGCTTTGACGTGTCGAACGTAGGTCTCGGTCGATTCACCCTTGATCGCCATCACCGGTATATTCCAGTCGGCAACAAGCGAAGCCGCGACATCGTCCTGTGTCGAAAGCGGGTTTGAGGCGATCAGCAGGGCATCGGCACCGCCGGCCTGAAGGGTTCGAGCAAGGTTTGCCGTCTCGGTCGTAATATGGGCACAGGCAACGAGCTTGACGCCCTCAAGTGGCCTCTCTGCGGCAAAACGCTCACGAATGAGGCGGAGAACGGGCATCTCACGATCGGCCCATTCAATACGCTGTTTGCCCTGAGGAGCGAGGTTGATGTCCTTAATGTCGTACTGCAATGAAGTTACTGGTGTTGTCATAAAATAGAAGTATTCGCGGAGAACGAGGCTGCATCAGCCGAACACTCTCCGCGAATTAAAGGAAAAATTAGCCGTTCGTGCCGACCGCGGTCTCGGCCGCGTTGCGAAGAGCTTCCGCTTTGTCGGTCTTCTCCCAGGAGAATTCGTCGTTCGCGCGGCCGAAGTGGCCGAAGCGAGCCGTTGCCTTATAGATCGGACGTCGCAGGTCGAGCGTCTCGATAATGCCTTTGGGGGTTAGGCTGAAATTCTGCTTTACGAGTTCGGCGATACGTGCGTCGTCGATCGTTCCGGTCCCGTGAGTGTCAACTAGCACCGAGACGGGTTCGGCAACGCCGATCGCATACGCGAGCTGGACGGTACACTTATCTGCAAGGCCGGCAGCGACAACGTTCTTTGCAATATAACGCGCCATATAGGCTGCCGAGCGATCGACCTTCGTCGGATCCTTGCCCGAGAAAGCGCCGCCGCCATGCGGGGCATAGCCACCGTAGGTATCGACAATGATCTTGCGTCCCGTGACTCCGGCATCACCCATCGGGCCGCCGATCACGAACTTGCCGGTCGGGTTGATGTGGTATTTCGTATTCTCATCAAGCAGGTCTGCGGGGATCGTCGGTTTGATGACCTTTTCCATCACGTCCTCGCGGATCTGCTCGATCGGGATCTCCGCCGTCTGCGTCGAAATAACAACAGCCTCCACGCGGAATGGTTTGCCGTCGCGATACTCGATCGAGACCTGTGATTTGCCGTCCGGACGCAGATAAGGGATCGTGCCGTCTCGGCGCACCTCGCTAAGCTTCCGGGTGAGGTTGTGGGCCATCTGGATCGGCATCGGCATCAGCTCAGGTGTCTCGTTACACGCGAATCCGAACATCAGGCCCTGGTCGCCCGCACCACCGGTATCGACGCCCTGAGCAATGTCGGGCGACTGTGTGCCGATCGCGTCGATCACAGAGCACGTGTTCGAATCATAGCCGAACTCAGCATTGTGATAGCCGATCTCTTCGATGGTCTCTCGGATGATCTTTTTGTAGTTGACCGTCGCAGAGGTCGTGATCTCACCGGCTACAACGGCTAGTCCCGTGGTAACAAGCGTCTCACAAGCGACGCGTCCGGTCGGATCCTGTTCGAGGATCGCGTCAAGGATCGCGTCAGAGATATTGTCTGCGATCTTATCCGGGTGGCCTTCGGTAACTGATTCCGAAGTGAATAAGAAATTTCCGTTGCTCAAAATATTAAAGCTCCTTCTGGGAATATAGTCGTTAAAGCCGACCGATGACAAAACGTAAATAATAATCGCTCTAAAAGCTGGTTGTCAAAGGAAAATGCCTCTGAAACAATGTCCGTTACAAAATACTTACAAAGGGCCTTCGCATCTCTTCCTTAAACACGACGGATGAATCGGCCCGTGAGGCTGGAGTACAACCGTTCGACAGAGCCAAGCTCCTGGCGGCGGTAGATCTGTACTTGCTAAAGAGGGAACTACCCGTGAAAGCCGGTAAGCTGCCAAAGCGGCAGTTTGGGCACGGGATGGCGGGCAAGAGGCTCTGCGTCTGATAATAAGGATTATGTTGTTGATGGAGTGGCGTCAGCCGATCAGCTCAGGCCAATCCTCGGGTGGCGGCGTATCGCCCTCAGGCGTGTCGCTCGTGTGCCCGCTTGCGGCCGAAAGCTCAATGACCTTTTGATCGACGAACATCGGACAATCAAGACGTAGTGCGAGGGCGATCGCGTCCGACGGACGAGCATCAAGCAGCACCTTATCTCCTTTCTTGTCAATGAATTCGATACGGGCGTAGAAAGTATTCTCGGCAAGATCGGTGACCACGACAGCGGTCGCATGAAGGCCGCATTCGATTACGAGATTCCGCATAAGGTCGTGCGACATTGGCCTTTGCGGCACAAGTTTCTCGATCTCGATGGCGATAGCGTTCGCTTCGAACGCACCGACCCAAATCGGGAGTACCGTCTCGGAATCGAGGCTCTTAAGCACCACGATCGGCGTATTGGTATTCGGGTCCATTATCAGGGCTCCGATCTTGACCTCGATCAGTTTTCCTCCGTCTGCCATGTCAAACGACCTCTCCGAACATAGAATTTGCTTTAACTTGTGTGACTTTAACGTTGACAATAGAGCCAAGTAGGGATCTGTCGCCGACGAAATTGACCACTTTATGGCACGTTGAGTGGCCCGTGATCCCGTTCTCGGTGCGGGCGGATGTCCCTTCCGCCAAAACTTCAAGTGAAGCCTGATGATATCGCTCTAAACGCTTGTTCTGACATGCCTTTTGGACGTTCTCAAGCTCGAGGAACCGAAGGGTCTTTTCCGCCGGCGATACGTTGTCATCCAGCTCGTGGGCCGGCGTTCCGGGCCTTGGTGAATATTTGAAAATATAGGCGCTATCGAATCCGCAATATTTCACAAGCTCGACCGTATCTTTGAAATCGGCCTCAGTTTCACCCGGAAAGCCGACGATAATGTCCGTAGTGATCGCGATGTCGCGAACTGAGCCGCGGATCCGGTCGATCTGTTTCAGGTAACGGTCTATCGTATGGCCACGTTTCATTAGCTTTAGGACGCGGTTGCTGCCGGACTGAACGGGCAAATGGACCCAATTGCAAAGATTTTGGTGTGTTTCGATGGCCTCGACTATGTCCTCGTGAAAATCGCGGGGAAATGAGGTCGTGAACTTGATCCGCTCGATGCCGGTCGCCGCGACCGCTCGCAGCAACCGCGAGAAGGCCGACTTCCCTGCAAAACCTTCAAGTCCTGCTTCAGTATCCGGCTTGTAACTATTTACGTTTTGGCCAATTAGGTGGATCTCTTTTACGCCACGCCGCTTTAGTTCGAGTGTCTGCCGGACGATCTCGGCTGCCGAGAAACTGCGTTCGCGGCCGCGCGAGAAAGGCACGATACAGTAAGTGCAGAACTTATTGCAGCCTTCGATTATCGGCAGGAATGCGACGTAGGGCGAATGGCGGTGCGTATCCGCGACCGTCCAGTCATAATCGTCCTCGCGTTCACCGAGGTCAACGAGGCCCGACTCGCCGTCGATCGTTCGAGTCAAAATGTCACCGACTCGCCCGACCGCTCTTGTTCCGACGACAAAATCCACGCCCGGGATCTTCTTAAGGAGCGTTTCTCCTTCCAACTGGGCCACACAGCCGAGCACGCCGACCACGGGTTTGGGCCCGTCGGAGTGCCGAATTCGTCCGACCTGCGTGTAGAGCTTCTGTTCGGCTTTTTCGCGGACGGAGCACGTATTTATGAGTACGACATCCGCATTTTCGGCATCATTCGTAATTTCAAAACCATCCCGCCCAAGGGCCGTCGCGACGCGTTCGGAATCGGACACGTTCATTTGACAGCCATAGGTTTCGAGATAAACTTTTTTCATAGATGCCGTCCAAGCCCACCACTCAAAAAAACGCGGAAAAGGACTTTGTCCACCTGCATTTGCATACAGATTATAGTCTTTTGCGGAGTACAGTCCAATTACGCCCGCTCGCAAATAAGGTTGCGGAATTGGGAATGTCGGCCTGCGCGATCACCGACCTTGGGAATATGTACGGCGCGGTCTCATTCAGCAACACAATGAAGTCTGCGGGCGTCAAGCCGATCGTCGGCTACGAGGCTTTCGTTGCTAGTGGCAGCCGTTTTGACCGCACAGCGACCGTCGCGGCCGGTGAACGTGGATTCTACGATCTTGTACTCCTTGCCGCTGACCTCGACGGCTATCGAACGCTTGCTTATCTGTCCTCGATGGCCTTCAAAGAAGGCCTTCATCACCGGCCCCGTATCGACCTCGAACTGCTTTCGGAACGTTGCAAGGGCCTGATCGCTCTTTCCGGTGGCGATAACGGTGCCGTGGCGCATTATCTTCGGTCGGGAGATGTCCAGAAGGCTGCGGATTACGCAAGAAAACTTGCGTCTATATTCGGAAAAGAGCATTTCTATCTTGAGATGATCGAGCGCGCCGATCGCGAACTCAATGGCCAGATCGCCCGTCTCGGCAAGGAGCTTGATCTTCAGCTTGTTGCGACGAACAGCGTCTTTTACCTTGAGCGTGAGGACGCACGCGCACGCGAAGCCCTCATCGCAATCGACGAAGGCCGAATGCTCTCGAATAATCTCGCAGATGAGCCTAATCGGTACTTGCGTTCAAAAGAAGAGATGTGGGAGCTATTCGGCGAGGATTATCCGGAAGCTCTTGAGAACACCGTAAAGATAGCGGAGATGTGCACGCTCGTCATTCCGCAAGGCGACGACGCCAGGCAGTTGCCGTCGTTCCCGATCCCGCCCGAATTTGCGTCCTTGGACGAGTACGCCTATTTCGAGAAGGTCGCTCGTGACGGCTTCGAGGATCGTAAGGCGACCGATTGGTTGCCTCTTATCGAAGCCGGTGCTTTACGGCACGGCCTCGACGTTTATGAAGCTCGACTCGTCCGCGAGATCGAGACGATCAAACGTATGGGCTTTCCCGGCTACTTCCTGATCGTCTGGGATTTCATTCGTTATGCCCGCGAACAGAATATTCCGGTCGGCCCCGGACGCGGTTCTGCCGCAGGTTCGCTCGTTGCTTACTGCCTGCGGATAACGGACGTCGATCCGATCGAGCATGATCTCCTTTTCGAGCGCTTCCTTAATCCCGAACGCATATCGATGCCGGATATCGATATAGATTTCTGCATACGCGGCCGCGGAGAGGTCATCGATCATGTAACAAGGCTCTACGGGCGTGATTCCGTCTGCCAGATCGTCACATTCGGGACAATGGCTTCTCGTGCAGCCGTAAAGGATGTCGGTCGCGTCCTCGGAATGTCGGTTGGCGAGGTCGAGCGCATTGCAAAACTTCTTCCGCCGCCGCGAAGGGGCCGGAATATCAGCCTCGCGCAGGCGATCAAAGAAGTGCCGGAGCTTAAGCAGATGATCGAGGCCGACGCGAGGGTGCGCGGCCTCTTCGACCTTGCACAGCGCGTCGAAGGTTGTTCCCGGCACACTTCAGTTCACGCCGCCGGTGTTGTGATCTCGCCGAAGCCGCTTCACGAACTCGTCCCGGTCGCAGTTTCGCCGAAAGATGAACTGACGAGTCAGTATCCGATGGGCGATCTCGAAAAGGTCGGGATGCTCAAGATGGATTTCCTCGGCCTGACCACGCTTACCATCATCGAAGATTGTCTTAAGAGCCTTCAGGAACGCACCGGCACGACCATCGATTGGAAGAAGGTCCCTACCAATGACCCCGAAACGATGCGGCTTTTTGCCGAAGGCAGAACGGATGCCGTGTTCCAGTTCGAATCTTCCGGGATGCAGGAGATATGCCGTCGGATGCGGCCGGAGGACCTTGAGGATCTTTCGGCACTGAATGCTCTTTACCGCCCTGGCCCACTAGACGGCGGGATGATCGATGATTTCGTTGACCGTCGCCGCGGCTTAAAGGAAGTCGAATATATGGTCCCCGAGATGGAGGAATTCCTGAAGGCGACCTTCGGCGTTTTCGTTTATCAGGAGCAGATCATGCAGATCGCTCAGAAGCTCGGCGGGTACAGCTTGGCGATGCGGACCTGATGCGGCGTGCGATGGGCAAGAAGAAGATCGAGGAGATGGCAAAGCACCGCGACAAGTTCGTCAGCGGAGCCGTTGCACGGAAGATCGACAAGAAGATCGCAACGGAGATCTTCGAACTGATGGCAAAATTCGCGGATTACGGATTTAACCGCAGCCACAGTATCGCGTATGCGCTCGTCGCATTTCGAACTGCGTACCTTAAGGCACATTATCCGGCGTATTTCTACGCCGCGGTGCTCTCTCACGAAGCTCAAGATGCGGCAAAGGTCTTCAAATATTCAAACGAGCTAAGGCAAATGGGCCTTGAACTTCTTCCGCCGGACATAAACGAAAGCGGTCTCGGATTCACGCCTTCCGATTCGGCCGTGAGGTTCGGTCTGAGCGCGATCAAGGGACTGGGCACGAACAGCATTTCCGCGATCATTGCCGCACGCGAGGCCGGCGGCCCTTTTACTTCCCTTGCGGATGTCGTTTCGCGGCTTGCACCCGGAATGGTAAATCGTCGTGGAATCGAAGGCTTGATCGCGGCTGGTGCCTTCGACACCCTGCGCTCCGAAGGCGAGTCGCTTGAGAAATGGCGTGCCAGGCTTCACGCACATATTGGCGATGCGATCCAGGCCGGTTCACGAGCCGCCGAAGATAGGGATCGAGGCCAGGAAGGCCTTTTCGCGGCCACAAGTGATGAGGGCCTAGTTGCGGAGATCAGTCTGCCGGATGCCCCGGCCTGGACCATTGCGGAAATGGCAAAGAATGAAAAGGCCGCGATCGGTTTCTACCTCTATGCACATCCGATCGACGCCTTCGCCGCCGAACTCGAGGCTCTGCACGTTCCGCCGATCGCGTCAGTGGGTGATGGCGGCGCGCGTGAAGTTCGCGTAGCCGGCGTAGTCACGGCGGCCGCGGTTAGATACAGCAAGAACGGCAAGCGGTTTTGCACACTCAGGCTTGAGGATCGTTCGGGCGGTATAAAGTGTGTTGCGTGGTCTGAGACGTTCACGAAATTCAGCACGCTGCTGCAGGATGACGAGGCCGTCGTGATCTCCGGCAAGGTCGAATCGGGTGAGGGCATCGAGCCGACGATAATTATTTCGACCGTCAATTCCCTCTCGGAGGCCGCGATGGCAAACGCGAGTTCGGTTTCAATAAATATCCCTGAGAAGCTTACCCGGCGGAACGAACTAGAAGAGCTTTTTGTGATCCTAACCAAGAATCCCGGCCGCTGCGGCGTTTTTCTCGACGTTGCGGCCGAAGGCGTCGATATCAAACTCCATTCACGCGCAACGAATATCCTGCTAACACCTGCCCTTCTGAGCGAGATCAAAGCATTCGGCTGCGACGTGAAATGGGAGTAGAAAATGTTAAAATAGCAACTTATGACAACAGCCTTTGAGCGTGTCCAAACGGCGAGGCACCCAGAGCGTCCATATGCGATGGACCTGTTCTCGACCGTCTTTACGGACTTTATCGAGGTCCACGGCGACCGGCGATTTGCCGACGACCCAGCGATGGTGACAGGGTTTGCACGGCTGGACGGCCGCGAGGTCTGCGTGATTGGCCAGCAAAAAGGCCGCGACATAAACGAACGCCGCCATCGCAATTTCGCGATGCCAAAACCCGAAGGCTACCGAAAGGCCCTTCGCGTGATGCGGATGGCCGAGAAATTCGGCCGCCCGATCATTACTATCATTGACACTCCCGGCGCTTATCCCGGCATCGATGCCGAGGAACGCGGCCAAGCCGAGGCTATCGCATTCAACCTTCGTGAGATGGCGTCGCTGAAGGTCCCTGTGATCGTTGTCGTACTTGGCGAAGGTGGTTCGGGCGGAGCGCTCGCGATCGGTATCGGCGACCGAGTCCTGATGATGGAGAACGCTGTTTATTCCGTGATCACGCCGGAAGGGTGCGCAGCGATCCTCTGGAAAGACGCGGGCCGAGCACCCGACGCCGCCGAAGGTTTGAAACTCACAGCTGACAACCTAAAAAAGTTCGATATCGTAGATGAGATAGTTCCCGAACCTGAGCCCTGGAAGATGCCGACCGATGGCGATGAAGCGTCCCAAAAAGCCTTCGATGTGATCGCCGGCAAACTGAAAGAACGGATCATCGCCACCCTAGATGCTCTCGGTGTCAAAGACTCAAAAACCCTGATCAGCGACCGTTACAAAAAATTCCGTAAGATGGGTGCATGGGTTTGAGCCATACCCTTCGGCCAAAGCGTGCCGTTACGTCGGCAAATAGATGTTGGCACATATGTGACACGTATATCTGTAATGGCAATGAGTGTTGCGGCATTCATATTTGACAATTCGCGTTGTTTGGGGATTGGTTGACCGCAATTTGTTACGATGCAAGGGTCAAAAGGTAAAGTGTTGGTCGGCACCACGAAAGAAAAGGCCGATACGTCCTTCCTTTCACGGAAGCACGCATCGGCCTGATATTACATTTATACCGCCCCGATGCTAGAACGGGATGTCGTCATCGACCGGCCCGGAAGACGACGACGCGGGTGCCGCTCCGGCACTCGCGGACGAGCCTTGGCCGCCGCCGGTGTACTGAGGCTGATCCTCTTCTGAAGGGCCACCAGAGTACTCGCCGCCGCGGCTTCCGATGAACTGCATATCGGTCGCTTGAACATCCAGCGTGTAACGATTGTTGTTGTCGCGGTCGGTCCATTCTTCAATGCGAAGGCGGCCTTCGATATATACGGGAGAACCTTTCGTGAGGTATTTTGCCGCATTCTCTGCCTGTTGACGCCAAAGCGTGATCTTGAACCACGTTGTTACGTCCTGCAGCTCGCCGGACTTATCGCGTCTCTTTTCGTTGGTCGCCACCGAAAAACTACAGACGGCGACGCCTTGTGGGGTGTAGCGGAGATCCGGGTCTCTGCCCAGATTCCCAACGATCGTGATCTTATTGAATGACATTCAGATTCCTCGATTCAAGATATTTTTTCGAACTATCGGGACAAGTATAGCTTCAAATATGTCACGGTCAAAGAGCGCGTGCTAAAATTGACCTTTTGCCCTGAAGGGCCTGAACTTTTCGCTGGCTAATGAGGCTTTTTTCAGTTATTTTTACGACCATTTTCGCCATTTCCGGCATTGCGGACGTGCGTTCGCAGACGGCTGCTCCGTCGCCGGAAAGGACAGCTTCTGATGCTGTAAAATGCTGGAGCTATGCGGACGCGGATGTGTATTTTCGTTCCTTGGCCGCCGGTACGCGGGCTGCCTATATTGCGACGGACAAGGGCAGTTTGATCGCGATCGACGCCCTTTCCGGATCACGGTTATGGAAGGCGGAGTTTGGCGGCGACGCAGTCTCGAATGTGGCTGCGGGAACTGCAAATGCGGCGATCGTCACGCGTCCAGTGGGAGAGGCAGGTGATACGGGGCGTGCCACGCTTCGGGTTCTGAGCAAGGAGACCGGCATCCTCTTATGGAAGGCCGAAGTTGAGGGCTCGGGGCCGTTCTACTTGATCGAGGCCCAAAATGTGATCGTTGCCGCCGCGACTACCGGCGAAGTACTCGCGTTCGACGCGGGCACGGGAGACCTAAAGTGGAAGCTTGCGTTCGCAGGCGGCCTTACGACGACACCGCGTTCGGACGAGTCGCTCATCGTTGTGGCGACGGGTGATAAGCGTGTTGTGGGCGTAACGCTAATGGGCGGCGAGTCGCGAATGTCGTTCGAGTTGAACCGGGTCGCAAAGTCTTTGCTCTTTGAGAACGATAGCGTGTTTGTCGGGGATGCCCGAGGGGAGATCCTGCGGTTTGAGGCAGGCGATGGCGGCGATGCGAAATGGAGATATCGTGCGGGTGCGCAGATCGGCTCTATTGCGGATATCGACGACACCCTATTGGCCGCATCTTTCGATAACTTTCTATACTCGGTCGATCGATCTTCCGGCCACGTGAACTGGAAGCTTCGGCTGCCTTCGAGAGTGCTCGCAACTGCGGCCCTGAACGAGGATCGACTTCTCGTCCTTGCCGGCGATCAAAAAACGGCCGCTATCGTCCTTTCCAAGAACGGAAGGGTCGATTCGCAACTCGCACTCGACGACGGGCCGATCGCTGCTGCATCGGCCGGCGGGCGGACGTTCGTCCTTTCGCCGGTGAGCCTAACGGCTTACGGGATCGGCTCGTGTCCAAAGTAAAAAGGCATCGCGGCCGCTCGCCGGATGCCTTCGAATCTTAGTTTGCGGGCTCTGCTCTCATGTCGTTAGTGCCCTGCCTGTGCGTGATGCATCATTGCATAAATTTCGTCTTTGATAGCAAGTTTCTTTCGCTTTAGCGTAGTCTCTTCCAATTGTTCTTCGTCTGATGGGAAGCTGAGATGCTGCAATTCACTGAGGCGTTTTTTCGTGCTCTTCATGTTGATGAACGAGTTCGCGAAATTGCTGGTTCGTCTTTAGCAATTCGTCGCGGACAGGGTCCGCTACTGACATATCCATAGCAATCGTGGTCCTCACTTTTTCAATGGTCTAAACCCGAGTCCGGGCCATTAGCTGTTTTGGCATCGGGCTTAACCTGATGTTATCTCAAGAGCGATGACGAATCAAGTAAAAAAACTCGAAGATGAGAGTTCATAACGAGCGTCTCATCAAAAAACCGTCCTCAGAAGGCGAACGATATAGGCCCTTTCTTAAATGTTGAACAACAAAGGAGTTACGGGCATAGAATGCGATAGCATCCGCGTTAGATACGCGGACCTCAAGCCAGATCCGGCCGACACCCGCTTCCCTGCAGCGCTCGAGAAATGAGTCGAAGAGGCGTTGGCCGTTGCCCATGCGGCGATGAACGGGGGAGACAGCGATGTTATAGATCTCTGCGTCGGTGCCGGCCGCATCCGCGGCGGTGATAAGCCGGCCTACAACAAAGCCGACCGTGGCGTTCTCGTCTGTCTCAAGGCGCAGCATTATGGAGTTAGGATCCTTGATCTCGGCCAGGTAATCGTTCGCGGCCCACGGACTCAGGCCGGTCTCTTCGCCCAAGGCGATCAACGCCGCGATATGGACGGCCTCGATGGGACGAATGCGAAATGGCTCAGGCATTGTGGGGTTTTGATAAGAAGATCGGGTCAGAATCCGGTACTCTGGGGTCTTCAGCAGCCGACGCGAGGAGTTCGGAAAGCACACCGGCCTCGGTCGCCGGACAGTTAAGGCCGTCTTCGATCTCGATACCGTTCGCGGTGATCAAGTGTTCGATCGCAAGGTTCTGCAACTGGCCACGCAGTTCGTTCATCGCTGAGTGCAGGATAGGTGATTCCGGTGCCGTGATCGCATGATCCGTTACCTCGAAGATCTGCGAGGCGATCATGCCTCTGCCGACCGGAATGGAAGCACAAACGATGCCTTTTGAGGCACTCGCGATTGCGGCCAAGACCGGGATGATCCTGACCTTTGCTCCGACGGCCCTAGCGAGCCCTAACGCGGTGGAAATACCGATCCTGATCCCCGTGAAGCTACCGGGGCCTGCGGACACTACGATCGTTTTTATCTCGTGTCGAGAAATGCCGCTTTCTCGAATTAGTTCGTCGATCTTTGGCAGCAGGAATTCCGCCTTTGCGGCCGATGGTGGATCACCTGAATATGTGTGAACCTTCCCGCCGGCGCGGACGGTCACACTGCCGCCCAGAATTGACGCTTCAATCGCTAATGTGGCTTCGGTCGTCAGTCTCACGTTGAGGCCTATTATACGACATCGAGCGACGTATGGAGGCCAGGCCCCGCTTGCTGAACGATCGGAGTTGATAGTGGATCCTCAGACTTGCGTCAAAGCTGCCGCCGACATCGACGGTCGAAGCGATCGGGTTGGGCGCCGTTCGCTTCCTGATCTGCAGAATTAGCTTGCGCGGATCGCGGAGGCTAATATCTAGCGGCTCAAGCTTCGAGTCAGACGCCCATTCGCGTTCGACGCACGCAGTGAGCCATTTCGGCAACGTCTCGGCGGCGTCGGCGATCGGAGTATCACGCAGATCTAGGCCGAAATATTTAGATGCAAGGCCGATCGCACACACGATCCAGCGTCGGCGCTTCGGTTCGACCTCATCGAGGCACATCTGCCAATTGAAAGTCTTTGGACGATTTGCTACGAGGTAGTAAATGTCCCAGAGCTTTTCGCGGTACTGTCCGCCGTCGATCAGCCAGTGAACACAGACGACCCTGAGGTGGTCCTCAGCTGAAAGGATGCGGACCGGCTCGCCGTCAAGTTCCAGCTGTTCGCAGCGGGCGAAGAGCGTTGCCCAGTCGAGTGAATCGTGGCGGGAGAATTCATTATGGAGGTCGATGACGAGTTTTCGGCCCGCGGACGATGTACGGATGCGTTCCGCCTCTCGAAAATGCTTTGACGGGACCGCAAGGTCGATGTCCGACGAAATGCGGCTTACCATTTCGGGATACGAACGTGAAATTGCCCAGCCCTTGAAAAGCACGGGTTCGATCCCTTCCGCGTGAAAGAGTCGAAAGGCGTCCGCGATCTTCTTCTGCTGTGCCTTTCGATATATCGTTGCCCAGCGGAATTCGTCAAAGACCTCGTCTTCGTCCTGTATGGGATCGTACTGCATCTGTTTGGCTACAACGTAGCATGCCTTTGCAAAAGGCTCAAGGCAAAGAAAAAGCGGAGGCGAAAATGTCTCCGCTGAGGGTACGAATTTCCGAAATGCGGCGAGATCCGATCACGCGATGCACGTAAAGGTCGGCGTCATTCCTGCGTTGTCGCACATATTTGTCGAACAATTTGTAACAATCTGAGGACAATCAGAACTTCTCGAGCAGTTGCACGACGTCGCCGCCAGAGCGCTTTGCGGAGCCGCAAGCGACGCTATGATCGGAAGAGCGGCAACGGAGGCGATGCCGACCTTCTTGAGCATTTCGCGTCGGGTGCTGCCCTTGAATCGCGGTGCGACCTTGGTTTCCAGCAGGCCCTTGCTGCTAAGTTGGTCGATGGCGAGCCAAACAAAATCTTCGGTCACGGTGCCCTTCGAGCTTTTCTCGAACTCACGAACGATATCGCCCACCGTATTCACACCGTCACAAGACATCCAAACGAACGCGGCGCTGTCGTTAAGACAATGAGCTTTATTGGCTTCCGTGTCATAAACGAGCATTTCGCCGGGCATTTCCTGCACGACGAGTCCCCGTTTTCGAGCCTTGGGTGTTTGTAAATCTGCCATTCTGATCCTCCGATAAAATAAAGGCGTAAAATATAACGCTAAAACGCCATATTCTACAAAACTTTCGTCAGGTACTGCAAGAAAATTTCTGCAAAGCGCGGCGCGTGAGTTCGCTTTGATCTAATAATTAGAGCATTTTCCATCACTCGCTGCATCACCCGAATTGAGTATGCCGAGTTAATTCTAATTGGGAGTGTAAACGGCGTGAGCGTCATCATCCCTTCCGCCGGCGTCAGTATTCTTGGCCGAAATCTCGCATTTTCCGCGTATTTCGTAAATAAGACGGCTCCGACCGGCATCGGCGAGCTTGCCGCCTTATCCGTTGAGACATCGACATTATAAGGCCTGTACCTGCCGTCGTCGGTCCGCATATTGATCGGCCGAGCGTAAGGGTGGACGAATCCACGCTCGTCAAGTATAGCAAATTCGTCGGAAAAATAGGTGGCCCCGCGTTTTACGAGTTCGAGGACGAGCGTCGATTTTCCCGAGAAGCTGTTTCCAGGGATGAGTAGTGCTCGTCCATTGATCCCGACCACGCCCGCATGTACGAACACGCGGTCGGGACAGTGCTCGCCGATCCTAACGCGCAGGTAGCTGTCAAAATATTTGAAGACCCCGCGTGCGATCTCGTGGTGAGTGATGAGCTCACCATTGTGCTCGAAGAAGTAGCCGTGTTCGTTGTTCTTGCCGAAAACAAATACGTGTTCGGCCGGCCTATTCGACGGCTGCAGATCTCCAAGAAGCGACCTGCGGGCAGTTTCGATCGCCCGCTCCAAAATGCGGGCATTTCTGGATTCGAACCGTATTGCGAGGCCGAAGGAGACGAAGTCGAAACGGTGCGAGGACAACGCCATTATTCGGAGATCCTCCGAGGTGCGGTAATGAGTTCGACGCCTAGCAAGATCACGCATATCGCCGCAGCAGCGATCCAGGCCGGGATCAAGCTTTGGCCGATCGCGGGCATCGTAACCGCGACGACACCGCCCGCGAGAGCAAGAAATCCATAGAAGATCGAGACTGTCGCATGTGAATATCCCCGACGCACAAGCTGCTGATAAATATGGCTCCGATGCGCGTGCCAAACTTTCTCACGCCGCAGAAGCCGCCTTACGAGCGTGTAGAGCGAGTCGAACAAGAACGGCCAAACAAGGAAGCAAGCGAGCGGAAGGCCGATGGTCCTGATCCCCGAACCGTTCGGGGCGAGCAGGCCTATGCTAGCGAAAGTGAATCCAAGAAACGCGCTTCCGGCATCACCCATAAAGATCTTTGCGGGCTGCCAGTTGAAGACGAGAAATCCGAGCGATGACGCGAATATCACACTTGCCAAAATCGCGAGTTCTACCTGCCCGGAGATCACGCCGAGGACGCACCAACCGGCCGCGGCAGCCAGGGCCTGTATCCCCGCGATGCCGTCAATGCCGTCCATAAAGTTGTAGGCATTTATGAGCCAGACGATAAAGAGCAGTGAGATACCGAACTCGATAACGCTCGAAAGTTCAGCCTGCTGACCGCCAAAAAAGATCGGGAATGGGCCGCGATCGATAAGCACAATGGCGGTCGCGACGGTGTGAACGGCGATCCTGACGAAAGGCGGGAGCCCTCGCAGATCGTCGATCCAACTGATAGCGACGACAAGGACGGCACCGGCGACGAAACCGTAAGAGATGGTCGAATGAGCGGAAGTCGAATAGATTACGAACGCGGCAAGTGAAATGCACGCGATGACTATCCCACCGCCTCTTGGCGTCGGAAGAGAGTGGGAACTTCGCTCATTCGGGACATCGAGGATCCCCTTTGCCAGCGTCCATCTGCGCACAAGGAAAACGCCTGCGGCCGAGACCACAAAGACGATCACCGCCAAAATTGTTAGTACACTTGGATTCACCCTAGCAACGTCCTCCGATACGCCGATAGTGCGGTTTCAATAGAATACTTCTCAATAGCAGCGATGCGGGCTCGCTTGCCCATCTCGGCGAGCTTGTCCTTGTCCGATGCGAGCCGCTCGAGGGCCGTCAATAGGCCGCGGGGATCGCCCGGTTCACAGTTCACGCCGACGTCGTCGTCAGAGATGACAAGATCGACCTCGCTTCCCTGTTCGCTGATCGCAAGGATCGGCTTTCCCGCAGCGAGAATGTTGTACGTTCGGCTCGGCATCGATACGCCCTTCATCTGCGGAACGAGCGACACGATCGCTGCATCACACGCGTTCAAGAACACGATCTGCTCGGAGCGCGGCCGTGGTTCCAAAAGTGTGATGTTCGAGAGTGCGTTCTCGGCGGCAAACTTTTTTACGAAGGGCAATTTAACACCTGTACCCAAAAAGACAAAATGGAACTGCGACGCAGGGTCGGCATCAAGAGCCTTGGCGGCCGAAAGTATCGTGTCGATGTCGTTCGGGTAGCCCATATTGCCCGCGTAAAGCAGCACGAACCGGTCTAGAAGGCCGAGTTCACGAAGCAGTGCGTTCTCGGACCTCGGCCGCGGCTCGACCGTCTCAAGCTCGGCCCAATTTGGAATAACGGTTATCGGAGTATCAAGGCCCAGTGTTTTCCGGCTTAAAAGCTCGTGCATATCGCGACCGACCGCGATTATCCCGGAGGTATGCTTATAGAGCCAGCGGTTACAAAAGCCAAGAAACCTTGCGATCAGCCCGTTCGGACGTGCTTTTCCGGCCGCTATAAGGATCTCCGGATAATTGTCGTGTACCAGCAGCGTGTACGCCGCCCCGCGAAATATCGCTGCGACAGCGACTATGAACGGCATCGTCGGCGGATTCGTGACGACAAGGACGCGATCACCTTTTCTAAGCGACGGAACGCGAGCAACAGCATTGAGCAGCTCAACGTAAGCATGTTAACGATCCGGAACGCGATCACATTCTTGTTCAGGGTGGTCCCGGCAGCCCGAAAGATCTCGACGCCGTTCAGAACCTCGTGTTTTGGTGCCTGTGTGCCGCGGGCCGAGTAATTCGGCTGGCCGCAAAGAGCCTTGACCTCGAACGTATCGGTCAAACCTTCGGCGATCTTTGTCAGGTAATAACCTGTCGACGTCATCTCCGGAAAATAAAGCTCGGAGACCACCCAGAGTCTCGGCTTTGGTTCGGATGACGATCGTTGGCTTAGTTTATCGGACATCTGCGACTAAGTGCGGGCGACGCGAAAGTGCCTCCGAAAGTACGCGGGCCGTTGCCTCGTCTATTTCCGATCGGGAGAGCCATGCCTCGGCGTATTCTCTTGCACGTTGCGACATCTGAGCGTAGTCCTCATCGCTCATCTCAACGCATCTCTTGATCTGCTCTAAGAACACCCTCCGCTTACCGAGGGAGATCGCCCAACCGATCCCCTTGTCCTCAATATCGGCCCAGACAGTGTTGTCGCTCGTAAGAAGCGGACAGCCGGCGGCGAGAGCCTCAATAAAAACATAGCCAAAGTTCTCATTCAGCGTCGGGAGGACAAAATAATGACTTTCGGCAAGGCGCCTTACAGCCTCGTTGTTCGGGAGAGCGCCGGCGACAGAAACGCTCACGTTCGGCGGCAGGCCGTCGATGATCGTTCTGCATTCCCGCCAATAGGCTTCGTCGTCTATCGGCCCGATGATCTCTAGGACGGCTTCGCCATTATCGATCTCCTTTAGACAGGTCAGAAGGTACGCAAGATTCTTCTTCGGCGAAATGCGCGAGAGATAAGCGAACCGCACCTTCCCGGGAACCTTCTTTGGCTTCCACTCAGGCGAGAAGTCCGGGAGTATCGATCGCGGTGCAAGGTCCGGTGCGGTCATAACGTCGAGATCCTTGCCAAAGACCGTACGGATATCCTGAGCATCTGCTTCGAACGAGGCCTTCCAGATCACGCCTCGGTACAACTGAACCGCCTTCGCGTATGCAAGGAATAGCTTCTTTTTCAAAGGCTTTATCGAGAGAGCCGCCTTCGACATCTCGCCGCACGGAGAAAGTACTACGGGCAGATCGCTGATCAGGCCCTTCCTGCGTGCTGCAAGGAACCGGAGTACCGGCAGGCTGAAGGTGCTGTTCAGATAGACGATGTCCGGGTTAGCCTCTTTAGTCAACTGTGCAGCCCTGGCGGCCGTCAGTTCTCCGCTCTCGAAGTAATACGCTTCTGCGTTACCGATCGAATTCCATTTTCGAGGTTCAACGTCCTTGTATGGCGAGGTCTCGGCGAGATCGTGGTTCCTTGTAACGATATAGAAGTCGAATTCGCCCGAGAATCGGTCAACAAGGTTCACGACCGACCACATTCCGCCTCCGCCCTTAAAACCCGGCAGATAATAGTCGCAAAAGATCAAGATACGAGGCCGCATTCGATTGGTACAACGATCACGAGCGGTGCTTTCGCTGACTCAGGTAACCGAGGACTATCCGAGTTACAGCGCTCGATACATTCGGTTCGGTGTACTCCGCCGGCGGGGTCCAAGCTGCGGGTTGCGCAAGGGCAAGCTCGACCGCCGAAACGATCGCATCGGGTGAGCTTCCGGCCAGAATGTTGCTTCCGCACTCTATCGTCTCGGCGCGTTCTGTAACGTCGCGAAGGGTCACGTTCGGGATCTTGAAGATACAGCATTCTTCCTGAACTGTGCCGCTGTCGGTCAGGACGGCCAGTGCATTCTTCTCAAGTTTTACGAAATCGAAGAAACCCATTGCATCGAGAAGGCGAACTTTATCACTCGAGGGAGCGATACCAAACTCTGCAAGTTTTGATGCTGTTCGAGGATGGACGCTGACAAGGCAGGGCTTGCCGTAGCGTTCTGCCGTACGGCTAAGGCCCTCAAAAATATTCGCAAGCCGCTCTTGCGAATCAACATTCTCCGCTCGATGAAGCGTTACGAGGAGATAATCGAATTGTGCGACACTGAGACGTTCGAGAGCGTCGCTTGCGTCGATCTTCGGTGCGAAATATTCAAGTACTTCGAATATCGGATTACCGGTCACAAAGATCCGATCCCGTTCGATGCCTTCCCGCAAAAGATTCTCCTTGCTCCGATGCGTGTAAGGCATCAGTACATTGCTCGAGTGGTCGATGATCCGCCGGTTTATTTCCTCAGGCACGCGGTCGTCAAAGCAGCGATTTCCCGCCTCCATATGAAAGACCGGAATGCCGCGTCGAGCAGCGGCGATCGCCGAGAGGGCACTGTTCGTATCACCGAGGATCAGGATGCGGTCGGGGCGATGTTCGGCGATCGCCTCGTCACATTTTGCGAGGATCTGGCCGGCCTGGTCCGCAAAAGAGGATGACCTGATGCCGAGAGCGACATCGGGGGTCCGCACCTCAAGCTCGCGAATGAAAACGTCGCTCAAGTTCTCCTCGTGGTTCTGTCCGGTGTGGACCGTGACATGCTCGCAGTGCTGATCGAGCAGGTTCAGGACGAGGCTCAGGCGGATTATCTCGGACGCGTCCCGAATATTGTCATTACCTTCATAGGGCGTGTGATCCTAGTTTGCCGCGAATCTCCGTATCTCGGAATCGGCCTCTGTGAGCAGCTTTAGAAGCTCATCGCCTGCGATGTTGTCGTTTCTGGACGAATACTCGCTCGTAAGAGCAGCTTCAAGATCTGCACCGTCGCGAAGCTCTGGAAGCACCGGCAGAATCACATAGTAATCGCCGGACTCGATAGTTCTAAAACATTCTTCTTCAGAGACCATTATCTCATGAACTTTTTCGCCCGGGCGGATGCCGGTAAAGATCATCTCGACCTTGTTCTCGCCCATCAGCACCTGCGCGACATCGGTGATCTTCGCGGCCGGGACCTTCGGGATGAATGTGCAGCCGCGCCGGCCGCTCCGTACCGCTTCGAAGACGGTATCGACCGCTCGATCCAGGCTAAGGAGGAACCGCGTCATCTCAGGCAGCGTGATCGTCACGGGCTTTCCCTGGCGTATCTGTTCGACAAACAGCGGAATGATCGAACCGCGTGAAGCTATCACGTTCCCGTAGCGGACACAGTTGATATTCACGTCCTTGCAGTCACGATTCGCTTCGAGCAAGATCCGTTCCTGCACGGCCTTCGTCATCCCCATCACGTTGATCGGTTTGCAGGCTTTATCGGTCGAGATGCCGACGACCAATTCCACAGGCAGGTCGTTCTCTCGTAATGCTCTTGCGACGTTCGCCGCCCCGCCGATATTCGTTTCGACGGCTTCGAGCGGAAAGTATTCGCAGGAAGGCACCTGCTTAAGTGCGGCAGCGTGAAAGACGACATCTGAGCTCCGCATAGCGGCGAGAAGGGCGGGATAATTTCGAACGTCACCGATCCGAAATCGAAGAAGGTCCTGCGAATTCTGGTAGATGATCTCGTCGGTCGCCGCCTTGCGGTCCATAAAATCGAGCCGCATATAATGCTGCTTTGCTTCGTCGCGGGAGAAGACCGTGATGCTTTCGGGTCGCCCCATTTCGCCCGTCAATATTCGCCTGACGAGTGTTTGGCCGAGCGATCCTGTGCCGCCGGTTACGAGAATGCGTTTGCCTTCGAGTGTGTTCATCTATGAAAGTCGTCGTAGGGGGTCGTGTCTTCCGCCATCTTTTGGATCATTGTCGGCCAGTCATCGGGCCGAAATCCCGTCGCCGCATTGAACGCAGAAGCGTCAAGACTTCGGTCAATTACAAGCTGGTCCGATGGCTCGATCTCGACCGCAGCGTCGTAGAATTCATCTACAAGGCCGAGCAATTCGTACTTGTTGATCGGTTCCGACGCGATATGGTAAATGCCGCTCAACTCCGGGTGGTCAACGACCAAATTTCTGATTATATCGGCAATCACTATCGTTGGAAAGCCGCTGTATATCGCGGTCGTGTATCCGAAAACTCGGCCGCCGCGATTTGAAAGGAACCATTCGATAAGACTGTGCGACGTGTTGAGCTCGCGCCCGATGATCGACGACCGGATCGTAAGCGCGTTCTCCTGCGTGATCTCGCCCAACTGTTTGCTCTTGCCGTAAAGATCCAAGGCATTAGGTGTGTCCTGTTCCGTGTACATCCCGCGGCCTCCGTCAAATACGCAGTCGGTGCTGAAATGTATAAGCCGAAAGCCGTGTTTGCGCGAGAGCATCGCAAGCCGTTGCGGCAAGATAGCATTCAGCTCAAGTGTCGTTATTACGTCCTTCGCCGACGGTATCTGCTTTACTACGCCGACTGCATTGATGACAACGTCAGGCGACACATCTGCGATGACGGCCTCAAGGCGTTCCGCGTCGGTCGCCTGGACATCTTCTATTACGGAGTTCCGGTCGAAGATCCCGTACCGCTCAACGGACGAGAAAGAGCCTCGAATTGTCCCGTACGCCTCAAAATGCGGCGCAAGGCATTGGAGTAGTTTATGCCCCAGCATGCCGGTCGCACCGAGGATCAGGACCTTTTGTTTTTTCGCTTGTAAGGACACGTTTTAGACTTGGCGGTGAATCCCGGATTCGGGCGAATTGTCTCAAATACGGGCAAAAGGCTCAACCCCGACGGGAGCTTTCTTGAGAGAGTATCATGGAAGCGGCCTCGGCCACCTCGTTCACCGTCACCATTTTCAGGCATATGTTGTCGTTAAAGCAGTCAGGCGTGTGACAGCCTTCACATTCGACCTGCCGTCGGAAGATGGCGTGTCCGGTGCCGAAAGGCGTCCAGCGTCCCGGATAGTCGATCGCTGCAAAGATCGCCGCGCAGCGGACACCAACAGCAGCCGCAAGATGCATAGTGCCGGTGTCGTTCCCAAGGTAAAGCGAACAGCGGCGAAGTACGGCGGCGGATTCGCGTACCTGCAGCTTCCCGGCGCCATTCAAGCCGCGGCCCCACGTGTCAATTAGGCGGTCGCCGCTCTCGCGGTCTTCCGGGCCGCCAAGGACTATCGGGAGCACATCGTGGGCATCGATCAGGCGGGCTACCACTTCGGCATATCGCTCTTCGAACCAAACCTTCGATGGCCACTTACTGCCGGGAGCGATCCCGACAAGCGGCGCACCGTTATTCAGAGTAATGGCGGAAAGAAAGTCAGACGCACTTTTCTCTTCTGCCTCAGAAAGAAGAAGCTCGGTCGAGAGATCATCAGGATCGGCCTCAATGCCAGCTTCGTTAAGGAGAGCGAGTAGGTGACTTGATTCGCTTGTGATCTCGGGTGTTGGGGCCGGTATCGGCCCGGCGAGTGAGTTCTTCGCCGTAAAATCCAGCCCAAATACCGTTCGGCAGCCGCACATACGGAAGAATGTCCGATCACGGGCGATCTGTTTCGCCGCGCGCGCGCGCGGCATTAGGTAAAAGACCGCATCGAAGTTACTACTGCGGATCTTGCGGCATAACTGCAACACACCAAAGAGATTCTCGCTCGCGGAAACATTTGTCGGATAGTCGATGAATCGGTCAAACAGGCCAGCGGGCGGTAAAACTGCCTTTGGCGCGAGGTAGTGCGGATTCTTCTTGTCGAAATTGGAAAGGAGCGTTAACCGAGCCTCAGGAAAACGCTTGCGCAATGCCCAAAATGCCGGCAAGGCCACGAGCGTATCGCCCAGATGGCCAATGCGCATCACAAGTATGTTCTTCAGGCCCAAGACGTATCGTTAAGGTGTTGCTTTAACTCAGCGAGCGTAAGTGTTGTTGTTCCAGAGCGTTCGACGACAAGGCCTGCCGCGATGTTCGCGAGCTTTGCCGCCGTTTCAAGTTCAAGGCCCGAACCGAGGGCGGTTGCCAGTGTCGCGATCACGGTGTCGCCCGCACCCGTCACGTCAAAAACTGCCCTCGCAAGGGCCGGAAGGTGAACGGACGCCCCGTCCCGGCGAAACAGACTCATCCCGTCGCTTCCTTCGGTTATGAGAAGTGCGTCAACGTCGATGGACTCAAGGAGCCGCTTCCCCGCTGTTTGAACGAGGCCTTCGGCGTGTTCGTAAAGGTTTACGGCCTCGGCGGCCTCTCGGCGATTCGGCGTGAGCAATGAGGCACCCGCGTACTTCTCGTAGTCCTTGCCTTTCGGATCGACAAGTACCTTGATCCCGGCCGCCTTTGCTGCACTAACGGCGAACGCGATCGCCTTCTCGCTCAAAACGCCTTTTGCGTAGTCCGACAGCACGACCACGTCGGCCGCCTCGACGGCACTTGAGATGCGGTCTAGGATCTCAGCTTCGACCTGATGGGAGCATCTGCTTTCGTCCTCCTGATCGATGCGTGCAACCTGCTGGCTATGGGCAACCAGGCGCGTTTTGACGGTCGAAGGGCGGCCTGTTGAAACGACTAGATCCGAATCGGAAACACCTGCGGACCTCAAGACCTCGCGAGTCTGAGTGCCGGCATCGTCATCGCCGATCACGCCAACAAGCCGGCACGCTGCACCGTATGCAGCGATATTCGCGGCGACGTTCGCTGCTCCGCCTGCTGCGAGCGTCATACGCTCGATCTTTACGACCGGCACGGGTGCCTCGGGTGAGATCCTATTCACGCTGCCCCACCAATACCGATCGAGCATCACGTCGCCAATGACGGCGACAGTCGTGTTCTGAAAATTGTCTAGAAGGCTCATCGATTATCTATCCGAAGGTGTCTCGAGGTCGATCAGCTCGCAAATGATGTGCGCGGCGGTGATATGTCCCTCTTGTATTCGGGCGGTCCGCTCAGAAGGCACCATGATCGCAATGTCGGACAGCCCGGCGAGCCGTTTCCCCTTCGATCCTGTAAAGCCGATCACCTTCATTCCGCGGGAGCGGGCGGTCATCACTGCGGCAAGCACATTCGGCGAATTTCCGCTTGTGCTGATCGCGATCAGACAGTCGCCGCTTCGTCCGAGAGCCTCGACCTGACGGGCAAAGATGCGTTCAAAGTCGTAATCATTCGCGAGAGCTGTCAATGCTGATGTATCAGTGGTCAAAGCGATCGCGGGAAGAGCGATCCGTTCGGTTTCGTATCGCCCGACGAATTCCGCGGCAATATGCTGAGCGTCCGCGGCGCTCCCGCCATTCCCGCATATCAGGACCTTGCCTCCTGAGGCGAACGTCTCCGAAATAAGCCTTCCCGACCGCCTTATCGCGTCACCGACGGCCTGCTCGAATTCCTCAAATACAGCGCGATGTTCACTGATCGAATCCGTAACTGCGTCGTCACTGCGACCGTGCGCAGGATTCCGCCGGACTTCAATGCGCTCGAGTATCGCCGACGTTGAGAATCCTTCGGCCAATGGGATCGAGACAACCTCACCGCCGGCCGCGCGAACGACATCGGCGCCGACGATCTGTTCGATCGGCCAATCGCCGCCCTTTACCAAAACATCCGGGCGAAGTTCGCGGATCAGGTTTTCGGGTGTAAGTTCATCGAAGACACGACCTCGTCCACGGCCTTTAATCCGAGAAGGACGGCCTTTCGGGCTTCCTCGCCGACAACTGGCCGGCCGGCACCTTTCATCTGCCGGACAGAATCGTCGCTGTTAAGGCCGACTACCAACCTGTCGCCGAGAGCCTTTGCTTTGTTCAAGAGCTCGATGTGGCCGGGGTGAATGATATCGAAGCAACCGTTTGTAAAGACGAGTTTAGGCATCTGTGGTCAGTAATTGAACTCGATATTATTGCACAGCGGTACGCGGTTTTGCACCGAGTGCACGAGCCAGGAAGACAAGGATGAAAACGCCTAAAACAGCCGTCGTACCGACCTTGAATCCGTATGGAATGATCGAGGCGAAGAAACTCTCGTAAGAGACCGACGTTAGGATCATAAAATAGACGGCCGCGCGCCAAACGATGATCTTTTGATCTTCGACAAGAGCACGATAGAGGATCCTCAAAAGCAATCCGATAAACAGCATACCGATCGGCACTCCGATCGGCCCGAAGTTCCGAAGCAGGTCGCCCATCGGCGTCAGGCCGAAGGAGTTCTCGCTGTAGTTGAAATATAGGTCGCTATATTGTCGCGGCTCCGAGGCCAACGGCTTATCGGGCCATACGACACGCGGGATCATAAAGCTCGAAAGGTCTTTGACGATGTTGTTGTCAAGGCCATAGCTCTCTTCGTAAGGAGCAAGCTGTTCGTAATTGGAGACGACCACGGCGAGCGAGCTAACGAGATCGATCCGTTCGGCAAAAGTATAAAAGCCGGAGTTCAGGGTTGAGAATTTGTCATTCGAGCCTATCTTATCGAGCGTCTCCAGGATGTTTCCGCTGTATGTCGAAAGGTTCGAGGCCGACTCATCGCCCTTTACATTACGAAAGGTCGTACCGTAGATCGTGCCCAGGATCAAGGCAACGGTCAAGACACTTCCGGCAAAAACGGTTTGCTTAAGCCGAAATTGCCTTCCAGAAAGTTTGTATGCAAGAGCAATTACGATAAATATCTGGATAACACTGCCGCGGTTGCCTGCATAGAGGGCCTTTGAGAGAGCTGTCGCCGCAAGGAGCACCAATAGTGTCGCCGATCTAAAGTCGAAGGTCTGTTTGCTGAAGATGATGAACCAAAGAACAAAACTAGCCTCAAGCCAGAAGAGCGTTGTAAGAAAGATCAGGCCGTCGTAGGTTCCGATCTCGCTTGCTCGTTGGAAGCCGATAAGGCCAAGGCCGAGTGCTAGAACGGTATTAGCGATCCCGAGGAAGAGGAGTACCGAGGCCGGGATCGAATAGCTTTCGGGGGCAAAGTCCACTTTGGGCAAGTGGCGGTCGATGAATGCCCCGATGTGTAGGCCGAGCGGCAGGAAATAACCGACGGCAAGTCCCGCATAGCCCATAATTATTATCCAGACGGTGTATGGATAATTCACCTGCGGGTCCTGAACGAAGGCCAAAAAATATGGATGTGAGAAGCCTGCCGCAAGCGAAAGCCCGCCGAGCACGAATGCCGGATAGAAGTAGGAAAGTGTCGCAAATATTATCGGATCGGCAAGCGAGAATTTACCGCGTCTTTTCAGAATGATCAGCGGTATCGCCATTACGACCGCGAGAGCAGCAAGCCACGGAAGCAGATACGGATACGGAATGCCGAGCGAAGTATCCGTCATCATTAGAAGCGCTATCACGCCCGCAACCACGGCGAACGCCATAATTGCGATCGCAGGCAGTGGATTTCTAGCAGCATCTCCCGATGTCGCGACGAATCGTGTTGCCATCTTTCGGATCAAACCTCTTCGGGCTTTAGGCGGCAAACGGCTATCACACCGTCCGCCAACTGCCGCGAGAACATTACGCTCACGTCATTGAAGACCTTCAAGTACCAAGGCGTCGTCTTCCTGTGATCGATGCCCATATCGTAAAAAAGAAAATCATCGACGGCCAGATCGTGCCGCTTCAACAAAAGGCTGAGTGTCGAGTATGAATAATATGCTACGTGGTCGGGATGGACAGGCTCGTGAGTCCCCTTACCGCGGGTCAGCGAATAATAGATCGTCCGCATTCCACAATAGGCGTTTATCGTCGTGACAACAAGCTTTGTGGACGGGTTCATAAGCGAACGGACGCCGCGCAGAAAGATCCCCGGGTTATTCAGGTGTTCGATGATCTCGCCGGCAACGATCACGTCAAAATCTCTGGCAAGCCCGGATTCCTCTAGCCTTTCGAGGTCTCCGACGACAAGGTCGGTGTATCCGGCACGCTTCAGTTTCTCAAGCCCTTCCAGGTCGCCGTCAAGCCCGGTCACACTCGATGCCGATCTTAAAAGCCGGGCATGCAGGAGCGTCCCGCTTTTTATGGCCTCATCGGTGTATGGACTGTCGGCGCAGCCGAGATGAAGCACGCGCTTTCCCCTGCATATCTCATCCAAAAAATCGAGCCGCTGCACCATTCTCGGGGTCATAATGAAATTCCAAAAAATAGAATAGCATTGACGTCGACGGAGCGACACTTACGTTGGATCGAAAAGCTCCCGATCGCGGCTTTTCACGGCCGAGCGATGTACCTGTCGAAGACATTCGAGACCGAGACGATCTCTTCAAGCTCGCCGGTCGCCATTGCAAGTGCTCCGGCCGCCAGTTTTTCCCTAAGGGCCGGGTCGCCGAGCCGCTCGATCGCGGAAGCAAAGCCGGCTGAGTCACCGACCTCGACCAGAGATCCGGTCTTGCCTTCGATCACCGCTTCAGGGATACCATTGATCCGCGTCGAAACTATTGGCAGGCCCAATGCCATTGCTTCGAGGATCGACACCGGCAGGCCCTCCCAATGGCTCGGAAGGCCAAAAATATCAGCATTTCGAAAGAACGCCAGCACCTCAGCGCGCGTTTTGCCGGCGTCGGATGAAAGGACGTACCGAAAGGAATCCGAAACTTCGTAGTCCGCGATTCGCCGTTTCTCCTCGTCGCTCAATTTCGCAGGGCCGACCCAAATGAACTGAAACTTGTCTTTCAGGAGGCGTGCGGCCTCAAGATAGTCCCAGCGTCCTTTTCTGTCGATGAATTGGCCGACCGCGATTACGGTCAGTTTGTCAGGAGGAAGGCCGAGGCCCGAAAGTACATCCTGCCGACGTACCGGCATTCTGAGAGCGCTGTTTACGTCCTCGCGAGAAAAGGTAGCTCGAGAGATGGTTACTTTGTTGTGCAGCTCTGCCGGTAGGTATGAGCGGATATCGTCAACCGCGTGTTGATTGCCGCCAAAAAGCTCAAAGTTCGGGAGCCGAAGCAACGCGGTCATTCTCGAACTCCACCGTCGCTTTCGCGCCTCCGAGACGTTGCTCGGCAAGGCGTTCTGTACAGTTACGAATGTTCGGCCTTTTCGGGCAAGTCGCTTCAGCAGCGAGACGGATTGCCATGGCCCGGCCTCGATATGAAAGATCTCGCCTTGAGCGGCTGCCGTGTCGAGCACCGATAGGATCTCTCTTTCGGATCGAAGCCGCCGCAGTTGCCGTCGGATCTTTTCTATAATTCCGCGAGCAGGCGTCGGGTTGTGAACACGTTGAAGATGAACTATCTCGGCACCGGCGTCGCGAAAGAGGCCTAGGAGCTGAGCATCCGAGGCGCTCGGGGCGATGACACGGAATTTCCACGCGCGAGGCGCGTTCTTTACAAGCGAGAGGAAATAGATCTGGGCGCCGCCCCAGGTCGTATATGGCCAGATCAGGTTGATCGTAAGCAGGCCTGCGGCCTCCCACGCGTTTCGCCTCTCGTCCGTCATCCTTTGCCGCCACCCTTCTGTGCGCCCGCAGCAAACCCAACGGATTTTGCGGCGAGCTGCCCTAAATAGACGAGAAAACTTGCGACCGCCTTAGATCGAGAAGGCGCTGAATGCCACCGCGCCGAAAATTGCCGCGAAAGGTTCAGAGGATGGCGTTTATCAAGGAAAAGCGTCCGAAGTATCTTCCCCTTCGACATCTGATGCAGCGGTTTCGGATATGTGTTCGGCTCGCACCAGACGTACGCTTTCGGTTCCACAAGAAGTCGCCAGCCCGCTTTGCTGAAGCGCGCCATCCATTGCGCATCGCCCCAACCGTACGGAAAGCGTTTTTCGTCCATCATCCCACATTCGCGAATAGCGGCCGCTGGGAGCAAGAGGCAGTTGCCGACAAGGCATTCGGCCTCAAATGCCGTTTGAGGCACCGTAAAGGCCGTCCAATCGCTCGGAATGACCCATCCGCCTTTTAGCGTCTTCCAGGTTTGGCCAACTTGAAATACTTTGTGCGGCTCGTCCCACAACAGGAGGAGTCCGCCGATGATAGAATGCGGATTCTTGTCGGCCGTATTTACAAGCCTTTGCAGAAATTGTTCGTGGAAAACCGCGTCATCATTCATCGTGGCGATGAATTCCGGGTCCCATTCAAGGGCCGCTTCGATGCCGCGATTGGTCCCGGCGGCGTAATGGAGCGTTCCGTCGCCATGGATAACAATGACATCGGGAAATTCGGAGCGGATCGCGTCCGAGGTCCCGTCGGTGGAGCCGTCATCAACGATAAAAAGGCGAACGTCGAAGCCAGTCCTGTCGATCCGCGAAAGGCTTCGAAGCCCTTGCAGCGTTATCTCTCGACGATTATAGACGGGAATGACGATCGCGACCTTGCGCGCGAGATCTGACATTTTTCAGGCCGGCTGAGCAGAGCTTTCGCGATTCGCCGAGAGGGAGCGGCGAACCTCTTCCTCGATCCAGGCGTACGTCGTCGCGAGGCCGTCCTCGAGTGAGACCTGAGGTTCCCAGTTCAGCGTTTCCCGCAGTTTTGTGTTGTCCGAATTGCGGCCGCGAACACCTTGCGGGCCGTCAATGTGTTTTTTCTCGATCTCGACGCCTGCGATCCTGGCGACCATGTCGGCAAGCTCATTGATGGTGACCATCCGATCCTGGCCGAGGTTCAGCGGTTCGTAAAAATCCGAACGCATCAACCTATAGAGCCCTTCAACGCAATCGCTTATGTAACAGAATGAGCGCGTCTGCTCGCCGTCGCCCCAGATCTCGATCACGTTATTGCCGGTGAGCTTTGCGGTCGCGACCTTTCGGCACATTGCCGCCGGTGCCTTTTCACGCCCGCCTTCCCACGTGCCTTTCTCGCCGAAGATGTTGTGAAAGCGAACGGTACGGGTCTCGATGCCGTAATCCTCGCGGTAATGATGACAAAGACGTTCGGAGACGAGCTTTTCCCAACCGTACGCATCCTGCGGGGCTGCGGGGTATGCGTCTTCTTCCTTTAGCGGCTTTACGTCGGTCTCTTCCTGTAAGAACTCAGGATAGATACACGCCGAGCTTGTATAGAGATAGCGTTTTACTCCATTCTCACGCGCCGCCTCTAGCTGATGTAGATTGATGAGCGAGTTGTTGTAAAGGATCTGCGCATGGTGCGATGAAATGAATCCCATGCCGCCCATATCCGCCGCCAAGGCATAGACCTCGTCGATCCCATTCGTCGCTACAAGGCAATTCTCCCAGCGACGGAGGTCGAGCAATAGAAACTCGTCAGCGTCGGTTTCGCCGAACTCCGGCCTTTTGATATCAACACCGCGGACCCAATATCCCTTTTCTTTTAGATAGGTGACAAGATGGCTTCCGATGAATCCGCCCGCACCCGTTACGAGAATGCGCGTTGCTTCGCTCGCTTCAGTCATAGAAAATTCGTTTTGATCCCCTTATTTTACGCGTCGTCGCCCGAACGATAGTTGTCGCGCGTGTAGTAGCTCTGATAGTAGTAGTAATTATCCTGCGCCCGCAGATTCACGTTGTTTAGAACCACGCCGAGGATCTTTGCTCCGATGTCATTCAGCAGCTGCCTTGAACGCCGGACCACTTGCCGCGAGCTCTTTCCGGAGTGGACGACCAAGATCACGCCATCGACCATCGAGGCGATCAGGACACCGTCGGTGAACGACGCGATCGGCGGAGAATCGACAACGACGTGCGTGAAATGACCTTCCAGCGTCTTAAGCAGCTTTGCCATCTGTTCGGAACCGATCAGCTCCGCGGGGTTCGGCGGGATCGGGCCGGAAGGAAGCAAATGCAGCTTAGAACTCGGATCCTGCGTGATAAGGTTCAGTATCTCGGCTTCCGAAAGTTCGTTAGCAAGGATCGTGCTCAATCCGTCCGCGTTCCCGATCCCGAACACCGAATGAAGTCTCGGCCGACGCATATCGGCATCGATAATGAGGACCTGCGCTCCAGTCTGCGCAAGACTGATCGCGGTATTCGTTGCCGTGGTGGTCTTCCCTTCTGACGGAAGACTCGACGTGATCAGGAGCGATTTCGGCGCATGCCCCGCGGTCGATAACAGGATCGAGGTCCTTAGCTGTCGATAAGCCTCAGCAAGCGAGGAACGCGGGTCTGCGTGGATGAGCAACTCGGAACCGGGACGATCCTCGGGGGTTTCGCCGCCTTCCCCGACCAGCTGCAGGCGCCTTTTCGGCATAGACTGGATCGTCGGTATCGCGGCAAGGGCCGGAAGATGAAGTAGGCTTTCGACCTCTTCGGTCGAATGCACCGTGTCATCAAGGTATTCAAGGAAAAGAGCAAGGCCCATTCCGAACAACGTCGAAAGGAACAGAGCACCGAGCACCGTTGCCAACCTTCTCGGCGAGACGGGTATATTCGACGGCACTGCAGGTTCGGTCACGCTTATATTGTTGTCCGACCCTTGGGCGGCAACGTCGTTACTGCTGACCTGCTTTTGAAGGTTTTCTAAAAACCCTTTGTTGGTGTCGATCGTCTGCTTCAGCAATGCGAGGCTGACGGCGGACTGGTTCTGACCGGTGGCTTCGCCAAATTGTTTATTGAAGTCCGCCCGTATTTTGTCCTCATTCGCCTTTGCCTGCAAATACTTCGTTTGAAGATTGTAGAGCAACGTCTTTTTTGTTGCTTCGCGATACTTTTCAAGATCGCCCTGAAACTTTTGGACCGCGTTATCGATCGAGTTCTGATAGCTCGTTATCTGCGCGTCGATCTCCTTTATCTCAGGAGCTCCTTCCTGATATTCCTGCAGCTTGAGGGCTCGTGCCTGCCGAAGGTCCGAGATCTTTTTCAAAGTATCGGACTGGAACGCACGAATATTATTTTGCTGTTCGGTAATGAAGCGGGCCATTTCGGCTTCCGCCATTGCGGCAAGGCGTTCGGGAGACTTTGCTACCTCAAAATAATTCGCCTCAGCATTCTTTCGCGCGTTCTCGGCCTCGAGCATCGACTTATTCAGGCCGGAGAGGCGGTCCATGACGATCGTTGAATCATCGGATGTTTTGAGGATGCCCGCATTCTGGGTCATCTCGACGAGTTTTTCCTCGTCGCGCCGAATGTCGGATTGCAGGCTCGCGATCCGCTCCTGCAGGAAATCATTGGTCTTTCGGCTGGTGCCGGTCCGCTTCTCCTGGTTCTGGTTTACGAATGTCTCGGCAATGGCATTTGCCACGAACGCCGCCAAGGCGGGATCCGTGCTGTTAAACGAGATCTCGATCAGACGCGTGTCCTTGACGGTCGCGCGAGATTCACGCACCGGATCGACGCTTAGGCTGCGGCGTATGACCTCTACGAATGGCGTAAGGCGTACGGCCTCGGCGATCTCATCTGCAGATGCTAGCGTCGAATTCGGATCGATCGCGGCCAACTGCTCCGACTTTTGCGTCTCGCCGCTTGCAAGGCCGACGGATCTTAAAATGCGTCCAAAGGTCGATGTAGAGTCGGTCCTAGCTAATGCTTGGAACTCGGGATTCGCATCAAGATTGTGCTCTTTTACTACGCGCCGCAAAAGGCTCTCGCTCCAGAGAAGCTGGAGCTGCGTATTGAAATACGAAGGGTCCGCGTTCGAGATCGGCCGGGCTCGATCGTTCGTCACAAGGTCGGGATTGACCTGCTCGTTATCGACCTGCACGACGGCCTTAGCACGATAGACATTCGGCTTGCGGGCAATATAGATCGTTGCAAGCGTCGTCATCACAACGGCAATTCCCGCCACGAGCCAAAGCCTTTTTCGGATAGCCCTCCAGTAGTCGATCAGCTGAAAACCCTCAGCCTGCCCTGTCTGCGGATAGCCGGGATATCGTCCGGTAGCGGCGATGGTCGGGTCGGCTGGCCGCTCCATTTCCATGGGCTCCGGCGTCGTCGTTGTAATGATGTTTCGCGTTTCCTTCATACAGATCGTCCGATTCGGCCTAGAGTCCCGGTATTCCTCGCGACATCAGGAGCGGGATCCCGTTCTTGAATGCGGTGCCGATACCGGAAATGATCGCTTTCGCGTTGTCCTTTGAAACAGCAACGATATCGTTCGGCTGAAGGTACGGGTCGTCGGCCTTCCGTTTTTCGATCGCTGCAAGATTCACTATTATTTCTTCACGCTCAAGGCTGTCCGGCTTTTGACGCAGGATCCGGACGCTGTCCTTATCGGTCGCGTTCCTTAATCCTTCGGCACTAGCTATGGCCTGTGTAAGCGTTATCGGTTCGCGAACCTCGACCGGCCCTGGTTTGGTGACATTCCCGTAAACATATATGATGTCTGACTTTAAAACGGAGACGACGTCACCTGGCCGCATTTGAAGATTCTGCTTCCCTTCCTGAAGGTCACGGATCTTGAACGTCATCAGGCCGGGTTGTTCCTGCGAATCATCGTCGGTCTTGCAATCGGTGTTGCTCCCGACCCTAACGACGAGCACGCGCGTTCCTGCGTCCTTGCTCGGGCCGCCCGCCATCGCGATCAGCTGCAACAGATTGAGTTCGCGGCTTACGAAGAAGCTGCCCGGCTTTTCGACCGCACCGATAACGGCCATCGACTGCGACTTTTGCTCTGCGACCGTAACGGTGACCTGAGGGTCCCGAAGATAGCTGACCTTGTATGCGGCGACAATATCGTTCGCAAGTTCCCGTTCTGTTTTGCAGACGGCGACAAGGGGTTTTTCCAGTCTGTAAAGATAGATCTTTCCGTCAGGATTTACAGGCACCTTGATATTCAGTTCAGGATGCCTAAAGACCTGCACATCGAGGATGTCCTGAAATCCGATGCGATACCGCTCGTCCCGCGGTGCCGGATTTTGAGCCAATGCGGCGGCGCATAGCGCCGACATCGCAAAACTCATTAGGAATAAGCTGCGTATAAACTTCATACAAAACCTGCCTTGCCGACCAGCTGTCTGCATCAAGAACCAAAAACTGAATTAAGCGATGCTGCCCGCACCAAAATGCAAACAAACATCGTAACAGATACCAACCGCTTTGAAAATAAGGATTTTGAATGTTTTCGGGTTGTTCGCTAAACTCTGATTTTCAGATCAGATGAGCAACGCAACGCCGATGCTTCGGCAATACCTCGAAATTAAGAGTCGATTTCCGGGCACGATCCTGTTCTTTCGTCTCGGTGACTTTTACGAGATGTTCAACGAGGATGCCGTGGTTGCCTCAAGAGTGCTTGAGATCACGCTCACGCTCGTCAGAAAGACTCGCCGAATCCGATCCCCATGTGCGGCGTGCCTCACCACGCGGCAAGCGGTTACATAGCAAAGCTCATAAAGAACGGTTTCCGCGTAGCGATCTGCGAGCAGACGGAAGAAGCCGGCAAGGGCGGAAAATTGGTAAATCGAGATGTGGTTCGCGTGATCACGCCCGGCACGGCGATCGATCCGCAGCTGCTTGATGCCCGCGAATCAACTTATCTCGCCGCTGTCTCGGGAAAAGACGAAGCAGCGGGTGCTGCCTTTCTCGAAGTCTCGTCCGGGAGGCTTTTGGCGACTGAATCCGTCGGTCCGAACGCTTTCGCAAAGGTCATAGAGCAGATCGAAAGTTTTCGTCCGAGGGAGATCCTTGGCTCGGCGACCCTTGCCGGGAAGGTTCGTTCCGCGCTCGGAATTTCAGAAAATGCGGCCGGGTTGTTCGATGATCCGACAATGCGCTCGAACGGGGCGACAGTAACGGAGTTGGCAGCGGAAAAATTCGATATCGATGAGGCCACCCGGCTCTTAACCGCGCACTTTGAGGTCAATGAGCTCGATGCCTTCGGGCTTGCGGGAAAAGGCCATGCGACGATCGCCGCAGCTGTTTGCCTCGAATATGCAAAAGAGACCCAGCGCGCATCGGCGGAACATATCACGTCGATCGAGCTGCTTGATGCCGAGGATCATATGGTCCTCGATAACTTGACGCTCAGGAACCTCGAGATACTTGAGTCCCGCAGCGAGTCTTCAAAACGGACGCTCTGCGACGTGATCGATGAGACGATCACGGGAATGGGAGCAAGGCTTCTGAAGCAGTGGCTCCTAAGGCCTCTATTAAGGCGCAGCGAGATCCAAACCAGATATTTGGCCGTCGGAGAACTGCTCGACTCAATTATGCGCGAGAAACTCCGTTTCCTTCTAAAGGAGGTTGCAGACCTCGAGAGGTTGATCGGCCGGCTTAACTTGGGAACTGCTTCGCCGCGGGACCTTATCTCTCTCAAGCGGTCGATCGGACAAACACCCGCGGTTAACACCATTCTCAAGGATGCATCGTCGCTCCTGCTTCAGGTACTGTCAGAAAATATCTTTGAGCTACCCGAGCTTCGCGAACTCATCGAACATGGGATAAGCGACGAGCCTCCCGCGCAGCTTGCCGATGGCGGCGTCATAAAGGCCGGCTTTAACTCCGAACTCGACGAGCTTCGCCGTCTGCGTTCGAATGCGAAACAAACTATCTCCTCATTCGAGGAAACAGAGCGTCAGCGGAGCGGCATCGCGAGCCTAAAGGTTCGATTCAACAACGTATTCGGCTATTACATTGAGGTGCCAAAGACACAGACGTCGCGTGTGCCGGACTCTTACGAGCGACGGCAAACGCTCGCGAACGCGGAGCGATATACAACGCCCGAATTGAAAGAATGGGAAGCAAAGGTCTTCGGCGCGGACGAGCAGATCGCAAAGATCGAGACTGAACTTTTTGCGTCGATCCGTGACCAAATAAAGGCCGAGAGCCGTCGACTCCAGGTAACGGCGCGGTCTATCGCAACGCTCGATGTGCTTTGTTCACTCGCCGAGACAGCCGCACGAAGGAACTATGCAATGCCTACGCTCCACGACGGCGACGAATTGGAGATACGCGGCGGCCGGCACCCGATCGTGGAGGCGTTCATAAAAGACTCATTCGTCCCGAACGACGCATACCTGAATAACTCGACCGACCGACTCCTGATCGTGACGGGTGCGAATATGGGCGGCAAATCGACGATCCTGCGGCAGATCGCGATCATTCAGATCCTTGCGCAGATCGGATCGTTCGTGCCCGCAACAGCAGCCCGCCTTCCGATAGTTGACCGTGTTTGGACGCGCGTCGGGGCCTCAGACGACGTAGCTTCCGGCAGATCGACCTTTATGGTCGAAATGACGGAGACGGCAACGATCTTGCGGAACGCAACGGCCCGCAGCCTTGTCCTGCTTGACGAAATTGGCCGCGGCACCTCGACCTTCGATGGGCTCTCGATCGCTTGGGCCGTCGCGGAATACCTCCATAATTCGCCCGAACATTCGGCAAAGACACTATTTGCAACGCATTATCACGAGCTTACGGAACTTGCCGACCTGCTGCCGGGCGCAAAGAATTATCAGATCACCGCAACGGAAGAGGACGGCCAGATCGTCTTCTTCCACAAGCTGCTGCCCGGCCGAGCGTCAAAGTCTTACGGTATTGCGGTCGCTCGCCTGGCGGGACTTCCCGCGGAGGTGATCCTGAAGGCAAAAAGTGTGCTTGCAAAGCTTGAAGAGTACGAACTTGCGGTCGTCTCCGACGTGGCAACGACCGGCGTTCAAAAGGCGGCAGCGTCGCACGCAGCCTCACAGGCGAGCCTTTTTTCTCTCGCTAATGAAACGGCGCTCGATGCTATCCGCTCCATCGACCTTGACAACGTTTCTGATTCGGAAGCCAAAGAACTCCTTGCGTCGGTACGGGCCCAGATCGTCTAGCGATCGTCCGGCCTGATCTTTTCGCCTGAACAGACGTGAAAGTGGAGATGCTTCGAGTCCTGGTACCGCCCAAGGTTCGTGATCACGCGGGCGGCACCGCGTTCGGCGACGACCTTCCCGGCAACGGTATTCACCGCTTCGATCAACTCGACAAGGAGTTTTTCATCATCGGGGATAATGGTTAGCAATGAGTCAATATGCCGTTTTGGGACGACAACGATGTGCGTTTCCCAGAATGGACGCGTGTGATGGAACGCAAGTACGGTATCGGTCTCGAGCACGCGGTCGATCTCGGCTTTTCCGCTCAATGCGAAGTCGCAATAGAAATCCTCTGTCGTTTCGCGGTTCATAGCTTTGGGGTCGCAGAATCCTTACTGTAGCATTATGTCTTGCGACTGCGCTTTCCCGATCGTAAGTTCATGACCAATCCAATGACAGACAACGACCTTCGCCAAAAGATCGGCCAATTATTCTCGATAGGTATTCCCGGCCCCGATATCGACCGCTCGACCGAAGAGCTCCTCCGTGAGATCCGTCCGGGCGGCGTTTGCCTTTTTGCACGTAATGTCCGCGAGCCGGCACAGGTTCGCGACCTTTGCGACGGGCTTCGCGAGATCCTTACGGATCCGATAATAAGTGTCGATCAGGAAGGCGGCACTGTCGACCGTTTTCGTCGGATCGTCACTCCACTTGCTGCGGCGGGTGAAGTGCGTACCGCTGCAGATGCGCGAAAAATGGGGCGGATCGTCGGTGAACTCCTTCGAATTCTCGGGATCAATACCGACTTTGCTCCGGTTGTTGACGTAGTCGACGATGCGCGATCCGGTGCGTCTAATGGCCTATTTACGCGTCCCTTTGGACGTTCAAAAGGATCGGTCGTGGAACTTGCAGGAGCGTTCCTTGACGGACTTGAGGAAATGGGAATTTGGGGCTGCCTGAAACACTTTCCGGGGCTTGGCGCCGCAAGGGTCGATTCGCACAACGAACTTCCGAAGATCGAGATCTCAGACGACGAACTTTTCGAAGTCGATCTCTACCCGTATCGAGAACTCTTGCCCAAACACGACGTCGGCGTAATGGTCGGACACGTCGCCTACACAAAGGCGTCCTTGCAGGAAAAAGCCCAAAATGGCACACTTTTACCGTCATCGTTGAGCGGATCGTTCATTAACGGGCTGTTGCGCCGAGAGTTCGATTTTGAAGGGATGGTCTTTACCGATGACCTTGAAATGGGTGCGATCGTGCGCGAATTCGGTATGGGTGACGCGTGTCGGATGGCGGTGCTAGCAGGTGTCGATGCACTCTGCATCTGCGCCGAACCTGCAAATATTCGAGCGGGTTTTGCGGCAGTAGAGCTCGCAGTAGGTTCGGGCGAGATTACCTCGGAGCGCCTCAAAACGTCTCTTTCGCGGATCGCGGCGGCAAAAGCTCGTCTTTCGAAACCGCTCCCATTCGACGCCGTCCGCATCGCGGAGATCTCGGACGAGATCGCGGCATTCAACGCTTCTTTACAAGATTCCAGGAGTATTTGATTTGAAACTTAAACCTTACGTCCTTTTATCGATCTTCACGCTTCTATTTGGAATTGCCGCATCATCTTGCAGGCCTCGGGATAACGGCGTGGTAACGGTCGCCCTGCCTGAGAAGTTCACTGCGTTCGACACGATCACCTCGACTAACTCGGACGCAGCGGCAGAACGCGTGAAGAATCTCTTGTTCAATTCGCTGGTTAAGAAGGACGAGAATTTCGACTACGTTGGTGAATTGGCCAAGGACATTAAAACTTCGGAGGACGGGCTTTCGATAACCTTCGTGCTGCGGGATGGAGTGAAGTTCCATAACGGCAAAGATCTGACCTCAGAGGACGTAAAATACACCCTCGATACGCTTTTTGACAGCAAGGGCTATAAGGCACAGGCGTTCTACGACTCAGTTCCGGTAGAAAAACCGGCGGCCAAAAAGCCTGCGGCCGACAATGAGAATTCCGCCGCGCAAACTGAGGCCCCCGAGACCAATCAAGTCCCGCACATCACTTCGATCGAGGTTCCGGACGCCAAGACGATCGTTATCAAGATCGCTCGGCCGTCCCTCAAAACGACGCTGCTTTCGAATCTGGTAACGATCCCGATCATTCCGAAGGATTCGGCTGTGCGGCAAAAGGAATCACCCCTCGGTTCAGGGCCGTTCAAGTTCATAAGCTTTGACTCGGGTCAAAATATAGTCGAATTGGCGGCAAATGCGGACTATTGGGACGGCGCACCGAAGATCCAAAGGCTTCGCCTGAAGACCATCACCGATGCGAACTCGCTTCAAGCCGAACTGCAGACCGGCGGTGTTGACATTGCCCCAAATCCGAATAACATCTCTGCCGACACGATCAAATCGCTTTCCGAGAGCCCGAACCTGCAAGTTGTGCAATCTGAAGGGTCTAACATCCAATACTTGATCCTTAACGTTAAGACGCCGGTGCTGGATGATGTGAAGGTCCGGCAGGCGATCGCATACTCGATCGACCGGCAAAAGATCGTAAATGATCTACTGCTCGGGCAGGCAAAAGTGGCCTCGTCCGTGCTCCCGACCCAGTCGTGGGCCTACACGCCGGGAACCCAATACAACTACGATCCGGCAAAAGCGAAGCAGCTTCTAGCCGAAGCTGGTTACAAGGGAGAGCCGATCGTTTTCAAGTTCGGTGCCGGAAATCTAGCCGTCAGCCAGTACGCCCAGATACTCCAGAGCTCGATGAACGATGTCGGCCTGAACATCAGGATCGAGACGATGGATGTGAACGTCCTTCGGAAAAAGCTTGCACAGGGCGACTTCGAACTCTATACCGGCGTGTGGATCGGCGGTAATCAGGATCCGATCTTCTTCCGTGAACTATTTACTACGGCAAAGATACCGGGACCGACCGCATCTTGTTGCAACCGTGGACGTTACAGTAATCCAGCCGTTGACGAGGCGGTAACTTCGGCGATCGAGACCACCAACAAGGAAGAGGCAAAACAGCTCTATAAGAAGGCTTGGGACCTCGTCTCCGCGGATGTTCCTCTACTGCCGCTCTGGTATCCTGCAAATGTGGTTGTTGCAACAAAGCGCGTAGGAAACATTCATATTAATCCGAGCGGCGACTGGGGATTCCTAAAGGATGTAACGATTTCGCAATGAGGGATCGACCCGGCTTGACAATTGGATTCGAGACGGTAAAATTATCATTTGCCATTGCGGGAGTAGCTCAGTGGTAGAGCGCGACCTTGCCAAGGTCGAAGTCGCGAGTTCGACCCTCGTCTCCCGCTCCAATATCCTTAGGTAGGCAGTTCCAGGCCGGCCGATTCCGGTAAGTCTTAGATACCGAAACTGGCCGGCTTAGACTTTTTTGGCTGTTGGATCTGCACGAGTTTTTGCGAGCCAACCGCATGCGGCGGAACTGCCGCGAACATATGTTGACAAGTCAACATAATTGTTCACTGCGATTTAACGCAATAGTCCTAAGGTGTTTCGTTAGGTATGAATGGCCGGGCTTTTTCATGCCCCTTGAAAACTTTCCTCAGATCCGGCGGCGTAGCCAAGTGGTAAGGCAGAGGTCTGCAAAACCTTTATTCATCGGTTCGATTCCGATCGCCGCCTCCAACCGTTCCTCTTCAAAAGCTCCTCGGACGAGGCTTAGATCAGGCCCGCAAGTTCCGCTTTTCTGACGGCTTCTAGGCGTGAATGTACGTTGAGTTTCTTAAGGATATGTTGGACGTGGTTGTCCACAGTGTTGCGGCTTATGTGCAGGGCGGCAGCGATCGCCGAGGACGACTTCCCTGTTCCCATCAATTTTAGGATCTCTCGTTCCCGCGCCGTAAGCTCCGTCTCGCGGACGCCCGACTTTGTCGTACGGACCAACGCGGCCGCCTTTTCTTTCGGGAGACTCACCTCCGTTACGAGAAAATCGCGCACCGCGAGTTCAAGGCGTTTGCGTACATCTACCGGACGCAGAATGTGGATAGTATAGGGAGCCTTTGAGTTATTCTCTTGAGCAATGATGACGGACATATTGCACCACTGCCTGCCGTTCTGCGTATCGACCTTAAGATCAAAATGGTGGATCGGATGATTCTTCCCGGCCGCCTGTTTTATTGAACAGTTCTCAGAGCAAATATTCCCGCACTCATCAACGCCGTTAACGATCAGGTGGCAGAATTGCCCCACTGCATTTTGCGCGTCAACGCCGAACAGACCCTCGGCCGCCTTGTTCAAGGCGACGATGGATCCATGGCTGTCGGTCGCAAAGGCGGCATCTGCGGTCCCTTCTATAAGTTCACAGATACTTCTTAAGCGCATCACCTACCTCAACTAGAAAAATGATACCAACAGACTATTGTTCAAATCCAGCATAGCCCAAATACTATACGGGACAAAAATATACGCTTTTCTGATTTGAGCAAATGATCCTATCGAAGACTACCGGCTATGGAGTGATGGCATTAGCCTATTTGGCCGGAAAGGATGCTTCGAAGGTGTGCGGACTTCAGGAAATTGCTGAGACCGAATGTATACCTCCCATATACCTGCGAAAAGTTCTAGGAGAACTGCGTCGTCATCGCCTTTTGCGGTCGGTAAAAGGAATTCACGGCGGATATTCGCTTGCGCGTATGCCGGAGACGATAACGATCTGGGAAGTGAACCAGATACTCGCGCCGGATCCGTATATCGACGAATGCATCTTGGGTTTTGGTATCTGCAAGGCGGAGAACGCGTGCGCCCTGCACGAAAGCTGGCAGCGGATCCGTCGCGAGTATGTCGAGCTTTTGGAATCGACCACGATCGCTCAGATCGCGCAGTCGAAAAGGCGGCGGATCTTCCGTTCGCTAGCGAATGAGGATGAGTATTTCTCCCCGGCAGAGGATGAGGACGAATGGTCATGAACGTCACGACAACGAATAGACCTCAAAGAGAGCGGCGGCTCGATCTTGCGAGGACCGGCCTTGGCCTCGTTCTTGCGATGGCCGCGGTGTTGTTCCTTGCGGTAACGGCAAACGCGCAAGACGACGGTGCAAAGCTGTTCGAGACGCGTTGTTACAGCTGCCATAACATCGGCGGAGGCGACAAACAGGGTCCCGACCTAAAAGGCGTGACAGAACGCCAGTCGCGGGAGTGGATCGAAGAGTTCGTGAGGTCACCGGTCGCGATGCGAAGCAAAGACCCGGTCGCCGCAGAGCTGTTCAAGAAGTACTCGCCGACGATAATGCCCGATCAGACGCTGACGCCGGGCGAACTTGACGCGATCATTACGCTGATCAAGAACCTGACGTCAAAGAACGAGACATTCGTGCCTTCCGGTGCAAAACTTTCACGTGCGATCGTCCCGGGGGATATTCCGGCCGGCAAAGAACTGTTCACCGGGCAGCTAAAACTTGCCAACGGAGCTCCAAGCTGCAATTCGTGCCATAGCGTGAACGGCGTCGGTGCCCTTGGCGGCGGGACGCTCGGCCCCGACCTTACCGCCGTCAATACGAAGTACCGCGATCCCGAGCTGATCGCGATCCTGCAGAGTCCGAATTTTCCGACAATGAATACCATATTCGCGAATCACAAGCTCACCGACGAAGAGGTCGTCCAACTCTTCGCATATCTTCAGAATGCAAAGCAGCTGCATCCGGAGGCCAGTGTTGTGCCGACACAAGCCGCGGCAACAACGGATCCGGGCTTCCTGATCCTCGGATTTGCGGCAACGACGCTGGTGCTTGTCGGATTGAACGTCTTCTGGAGAAAACGTTCGCACGGCGTACGAAAAGAGATGGTGCGGAGGTCAAAAATATGACTTGGATCAAAGACCTGATCAGCCCCAAGACGCGTTCCTGGGAGGAGTTCTATCGCAACCGGTGGCAGCACGACAAGATCGTCCGAAGTACACACGGCGTGAACTGCACGGGCGGATGCAGCTGGAACATCTACGTAAAGCAAGGGATCGTGACCTGGGAGATGCAGGCGCTCGATTATCCGCTTCTCGAGGACGGCCTGCCGCCGTACGAGCCGCGTGGATGTCAGCGTGGCATCTCGTATTCTTGGTATCTTTACAGCCCGATCCGAGTCAAATATCCGTATTTCCGTGGAGCACTTCAAGACCTCTGGCGAGGGGCAAAAGCGAAATTCTCCGACCCAGTTGAGGCCTGGGCATCTATCGTCAAGGATCCTGAAGCGCGTGCACGCTATCAACGTGCACGAGGAAAGGGTGGCTTCCGAAGGGCAAGCTGGGACGAGGTGAACGAGGTCATTGCCGCTTCCTTGATCCATACGATCAAAGAGCATGGTTCAGACCGCATCCTTGGATTCTCACCGATCCCGGCGATGTCGTTCTTGTCATACGCGGCCGGTTCGCGATTCCTGCAGCTTCTCGGCGGAATGAATCTGAGCTTCTACGATTGGTACTCAGACCTTCCGCCGGCATCGCCAGAGGTCTTCGGCGAACAGACCGATGTTTGCGAGAGTGCCGATTGGTACAACTCGAAGTTCCTCGCCGTTATGGGCTCGAACCTGAATATGACGCGAACCCCGGATTGCCATTTTGCGGCCGAATCGCGACATAACGGGACGAAGATGGTCGTACTCGCGCCGGACTTCAGCCAGGTGTCGAAATACGCCGATCAGTGGATCCCGGTTCACGCCGGGCAGGACGGCGCATTCTGGAACGGCGTCAACCACGTGATCCTTAAGGAGTTCCACTACGAAAAGCCGACGCCGTATTTTCTTGAGTACACGAAGCGCTACACGGATTCACCGTTCCTGATCGAGCTCGTTAAGACCGATAACGGGTTCGAGGCCGGAAGGCTCGTTCGCGCCAACAAACTCAGTCGATACAAAGATCAGGAGAATGGCGAGTGGAAGTTCCTCGTGTGGGACGAGAAAGCCAATGAACCTCGAATGCCGGGCGGAACGGTCGGACATCGCTGGGAGGAGGTAGGCGGCAACTGGAATCTGGAATTCAAAGATCCGGCGACCGGAGAAGAGATCGCCCCAAGGCTCAGCTTGATCGGAGAGGATTCACGCGTCACAGAGGTTATCTTCCGCGAATTCGGGACCGACGCCGTCTTCAAGCGAAATGTCCCAACAAAGACCATTGAGACGGCGGATGGGCCGATCGTAGCAACTACGATCTACGACCTTCTGATGTCGCAGTTCGGGGTCGATCGCGGCCTGGGCGGCAACTATCCGAAAGACTACGACGACGAGGATGGTTCGTACACACCGGCTTGGCAGGAGAAGTTTTCGGGTGTTAGCCGCGAGACCGTCATTAAGTTCGCGCGCGAATGGGCGATCACGGCCGTGAAGACCGAAGGTAAATGCATGGTGATCATCGGTGCGGGCGTCAATCACTGGTATCACAACAACCTGATCTATCGTTCCGCGATGACGGCCCTGATGCTCTGCGGATGCGTTGGGAAGAATGGCGGCGGGCTGAATCACTATGTCGGGCAGGAGAAACTTGCGCCGGTCGCACCGTGGAGCACAGTAGCTTTCGCAAAGGACTGGTTCCCGGCTTCTCGGCTGCAGAACGCGCCTTCCTGGCATTACATAATGAGCGAGCAATGGCGTTATGAGCGTGAATCGAAGGAATACTATGCGGTTCCAGACAATTCGGCCGTAAGTGCCGAGGTCGGAAAACTCGCACATATGCATGCCGCCGACGTGCAGGTAAAGGCGGTCCGAAATGGCTGGCTTCCCTTCTATCCGCAGTTCGAAAAGCCGAATGGAGAGATCCTCAAAGATGCCGAAAGAAGCGGAGCCTCAACAGAGGAGGCCGTGATCGGACACGTTGTCAAAGAACTCAAGGAAAAGAAACTCCATTTCTCAGTAGAGGATCCGAGTGCGCCGGAGAATTTCCCGCGTGTGTGGTTCATCTGGCGTGGAAATGCCCTACTTTCGAGCGCAAAAGGACACGAATATTTTCTCAAGTACTATCTGGGCACGCACAACAACAAGATCTCAGAACCGTGTGCCGAAGGCTCCGTCGAGGATATCAAATACGATACCGAACCGCCGTCCGGCAAGATGGATCTTGTCGTCGATCTCAACTTCCGGATGGACACGTCGGCTCTTTACTCGGACATTGTCCTTCCGGCCGCAACTTGGTACGAAAAGGCCGACCTGAATTCGACGGACCTGCATTCGTTCATACATCCACTGTCGGAGGCCGTCCCGCCCGCATGGGAATCGCGAACCGACTGGGAGATCTTCAGGGGCCTCGCAAAAAAGGTCTCGGAACTTGCCGAAACACACTTGCCCGAGCCTGTGAAAGACCTGGTCACGACTGCCCTGTCGCACGATACACGCGATGAGATCGCACAGCCTTCGATCAAAGATTGGTCTAAGGGAGAATGTGAACCGATCCCCGGCAAGTCAATGCCGCATTTCAAGGTCGTTGAGCGGCATTACCCGAACCTCTATAACCAGTTCATCTCGCTCGGGCCGCTCGCCAGAAAGAACGGAATGGGGGCACACGGCGTCAAATACGACATCGCGGATCTCTATGATGACGTCGTGAATTCGCAGTCGTATCCGGTCGTTGAATGGGACGGGAAGAAATATCCATCGCTCAAACGTGCGGAAGAAGCGGCGAATATGCTCCTCTACTTCGCCCCTGAGACCAATGGCGAACTTGCGTATCGGGCCTATCAATACATTGAGAAAAAGGTTGGCCGAGAGCTTGCCGATCTCGCGGAGCCGGCCCGAAATGCCCGCGTAACGTACAAGGACCTGCAGGCACAGCCGCGGCGTCTGCTGAACAGTCCTTGCTGGTCGGGGCTTGTTACTAACGGACGTGCCTACGCACCGTTCACTTACAACTATGAGCGACTCGTGCCTTGGCGTACGCTCACCGGAAGGCAGCATTTTTATCACGACCACGAAGGCTACGTCGCCTATGGCGAAAATCTTCCAACATACAAACCTTCGCCAAGGCCCGCAGTCTTCGGCGATATCAAGCTGAGCGAGAAAGGTGAAAAGACGCTTGCCCTGAACTACCTTACGCCGCACGGGAAGTGGCATATTCACTCGACCTACTACGACAACAATCGGATGCTTACCCTTTCACGTGGGATCGAGCCGCTCTGGGTGAACGATCAGGATGCGATCGAGATGGGACTGAATGACAACGATTGGGTCGAGGCATACAACGACAACGGGGTCGTCTGTACGCGGTGCGTTGTCAGTGCACGCATACCGCGGGGCGTCTGCATTCAGTATCACTCACCCGAGAGGACACTCAGTATCCCGAAATCACCGATGCGCGGAAATCGAAGGGCCGGAGGGCACAACAGCCTCACAAGGATCCGTCTGAAGCCGGCGCTGATGATGGGCGGCTATGGGCAGTACACGTATCACTTCAATTATTGGGGCCCAACGGGCGTGAACCGCGATACGTTCATCCTCGTGAAGAAACTCGAGAAGCTCAACTGGTAAGAGGGAATCAATTATGGACGTCAGACTTCAGATCTCAATGGTCTTTCACCTCGACAAGTGCATCGGCTGTCATACCTGCTCGATCGCCTGCAAGAACGTATGGACCGATCGCAAGGGCGCAGAATATATGTGGTGGAACAATGTCGAGACAAAGCCCGGCACGGGCTACCCGACGAAATGGGAGGACCAGAGCAAGTATAAGGGCGGCTGGGAAAAGAAAGGCGATGGAAAGCCCGAACTGAAGATGGGCAACCGTGCCTCGCGCCTGATCAATATCTTCCACAATCCTTCCTTGCCGAAAATGGATGACTACTACGAGCCATTCACATATAAATACGAGGATCTGTTTGACTCGCCGGAAGGCGCCGATCAGCCTACTGCGCGTCCGATATCGATGGTGACCGGCAAGTTCATGGATATCGAAGCCGGACCGAACTGGGATGACGATCTTGGCGGTTCTCCTGTTTACGCAAAAAATGACCCGAACTTCAGCGGCCTATCGCCGGAAGAGCAGCAGGAACTCTTCGACGTTGAACGTCTTGTCTTCTTTTATCTCCCACGCATCTGCAACCACTGCCTAAATCCTGCTTGTGTTGCAGCCTGTCCGTCCGGTGCGATCTATAAGCGCGGCGAGGACGGCATTGTGCTGATAAATCAGGAAGTTTGCCGCGGTTGGCGTATGTGCGTCTCTGCCTGCCCGTACAAGAAGACCTATTACAACTGGTCAACAGGCAAGAGCGAAAAGTGCATCCTGTGTTTTCCTCGCCTCGAGACCGGACAGGCGCCGGCGTGTTTCCATTCATGCGTTGGACGCATCCGTTACCTCGGGGGAATTCTTTACGATGCCGATCGGTTGGTCGATGCGCTGAAGGTTGACGATTCGGAGCTGGTCGAAGCTCATCGGAACATAATTCTCGACCCGCGCGATCCCGAGGTCCGTGCGAAAGCCAAGGAAAACGGCATCGATGAGCGGACATTGGAAGCGTGCGAGCGGTCACCTGTTTATCGGTACGTAAAAGAATGGAAGATGGCCCTGCCGCTTCATTCGGAGTTCCGAACGCTCCCGATGCTTTTTTACGTCCCGCCTCTGCTACCTGTGATGGCAAAGACCGAAGGTGTTGTGTATGACACGGCGAATGACGAGCTCTTCAGCCCGATAGAGAAGGCACGATTGCCGATCAAGTATCTCGCAAGTCTTTTTTCGGCCGGAAATACTGATCAGGTCAGCTACGCCCTGAAGAAACAATACGCCGTCCGCCTGTTCAAGCGTTTGGAAACGGTCGGAGATGTTTCGGAGGACGTCGTAAACAAGGCCCTTGCGGAATGTCAGATGGATGCGGCCGAGGCCGAGGCAGTTTATCGGCTTACATCGCTGCCGACGATGGACGAACGCGTCGTGATCCCGCCGATGCACCGCGAAGAAGCCATGGCAATGCTCGACGATGATATGTGGGAGCAGAAAGGATCCGCGGGATTCGGATTCCGCGAAGCCCCGATAAGAGGAGCGTAAGAAAACGTGCAGCCAGAATTGACCCAACTTACTCGTGAAAAGCTCGCGGCGGCGTCCGATCCTGTGCAGTACGCACGATCGCAGGCGCCGGATATCGAGGACATTCATCTTTCAAGGGATGCGGTCGAGACGATCTCGAAGTTCGCCGATGTCCTTGAATACCCCGATGAAGGCTGGCACGGACGCCTGGCACGCCTGTGCCGAGAGATGTCTCCCGAAAGTGCAACGGCGAAAAGCCTTTCAGGGTTTTACGGGAAGATGCAGAAGATGCCGTTGATCCCGGTACAGGAGCTTTACGCGCAGTCGTTCGACCTTAATCCGAACTGTGCCCTTGAGATCGGGTATCACCTTTTCGGCGAGGACTATAAGCGCGGGGCATTTCTCGCTAACCTGCGGGAAGCCGAAGAACCGTTCGACATTGGGCAGGAGCAGCAGCTCCCGGATTACCTTCCCGTGCTCCTTCGTCTGCTGACGAAGCTTGACGACGATGCATTACGCGGTTCGCTTACGGGACACTGCCTTGTCCCGGGTGTCGATAAGATCATCTCTGCCTTTAAGGATGAGAATCCGTTCGCAGAGCTCATGAAGGCGATACTTGCAGGACTTAAGGAAGCTTTAGAAAACGCTCATCAGCCCGTCGTTGTATTCGACTGAATTTGAGCAAAGCGACAGAGGTGTCAATATGATGGACAATCTATTCTTCATCGTTCTCCCGTATGTTGCGGTCACGCTTTTTGTGGTCGTATCGATATATCGATACGTTACTGATAAATTCTCCTACTCGAGCCTCTCGTCTCAGCTTCTCGAATCGGATGAGCTCTTCTACGGCGTCGTTCCCTGGCATATCGGCATTATCGGTGCACTGGCGGGCCATCTTATCGGATTTCTCTTTCCGAAGGAGGTCCTTTGGTTCAACGGCGTCCCGCTGCGGCTCTATATTCTTGAGACGACCGGCCTTGTGTTCGGACTACTCGCCCTAGTCGGCATTGTTGCCTTGATGTGGCGGCGAATCACGACGCCTCGGATCCGTTCGGTTACTTCCGTTATCGACACGATCGTGCTCGTACTCCTTTTTGCGCAGGTCGTACTCGGTGTTTATACCGCGTTGTTCTATCGCTGGGGATCTTCATGGTTTGCGGCGTCGGCAGTTCCTTATCTTCGTTCACTGTTCCTGCTGCAGCCCGACGTTGAGATGATCAAGCCAATGCCGCACATCATCAAGACGCATATCATCAATGCATTTTTGATCGTTGCGATATTTCCCTTCTCCCGGCTGGTGCATATGGTCTCGCTGCCGGTCGAGTATCTCTGGCGGCCTTATCAGGTCGTCATCTGGAACTGGAACAGAAAGAAGATCCGTGGTCAGTATCCGACGCCGAGGCCGAGCGAAAAAAGCGATGCGAACGGGCCCGCATCGATCTTGAGGTGAATATATGAGCCTAACGACACTAAAGATCTTGATGATCTTGATCACGATCATCGGAGCGTTCCTTGTCTGGCAGAGCCGAACGTTCCGGATCTACGGCGATCAGCTGGGTTATGAGCCGATCCAGCCGATCAACTTCTCCCACAAACTTCACGCAGGCGACAATCAGATATCCTGCCTCTTCTGCCATTCCTCCGCAGACAAGTCGAAAGTGGCCGGTGTCCCACCGGCCTCGACCTGTATGAACTGCCACTCGCAGGTCTTGCCGGATTCACCTGAGATCCAGAAGATCACGGCGGCGATAGCCGAGAACAGGCCGATCGAATGGGTGAAAGTTAATGACTTGCCCGATCTTGTCGCCTTCAACCACAGCCGACACGTGACCTCGGGCATCAGTTGTCAGACCTGCCACGGACCGGTCGAGACTATGGAGCGTCTGTCGCAGCAGAATGCTTTTACGATGGGCGATTGTGTAAGCTGTCACCGCACACATCGCGAAGTGACCTTGGATGAGGCCGGAAAGCCGCAGATCGCAAGAGAACAGACAGCACAGAAGCTAATGGCTTCGACGGATTGCTCAGTTTGTCACCACTGATAGTCAAAAAATCTATGAAGGATAAGCTCTGGAAGCAATTTATCGACGATGATGAACGCGGCCTTCCCGTCCTGCAGAACGGCATCTCCCGCCGGACATTCCTGGAAGCAATCGGCTACACGACCGCGGCGATCGCACTCACAAGCTGTGCAACGCCCGAACAAAAGGTCATTCCGTACCTCAAGCAGCCGCCGGAGCTTATGCCCGGGGTCGCAAGCTGGTATGCCTCAACCTGCGGCGGCTGCAGTGCGGGCTGCGGCCTGCTCGTGAAGGTCCGCGACGGCCGCCCGATCAAGGTCGAAGGCAATCCGGAACATCCCGTTAATAGGGGCGGTCTTTGTCCCGTCGCACATTCGCTCGTCTTCGGGCTTTACGATGCGGAACGGCTCCAGCAGCCGCTTGCGGGCGGCAAGCCGAGCACTTGGGAAGAAGCGGACAAGCAGATAATCGAAAAGCTGAAGGCGATCGCCGCGTCCGGCGGTAAGGTTCGGCTTCTCTCGAATTCGATCACGGGCCCGACATCACGTAAGGTGATCAACAAATTCCTCTCACAGTTCAAGGATGCGAAACATATCGTCTATGAACCGGTGTCGACCGCAGCAATACGGGCCGCGCATCTGCGTACGCACGGTGTCGAGTGTATCCCTGCCTTTCGAATTGAGGACGCACGGCTAATTGTAAGTTTAGGTGCGGACTTTCTCGGCACATGGATCTCACCGACCGCCTTTACCCGCTCTTTTTCTCAGGCCCGTGAGGTGAATGTCCGCAAAGAACGGATGCTTCGCCATATACAGTTCGAGTCGCGGCTTTCCATGACCGGAGCCAACGCGGATAAGCGCGTGACGATATCGCCGGCCGAAGAGGCCGAAGCGATATTGCTTCTTGCAAAACTTGTGTCCGCAAGGTCGGGTGCAACGGGGGCAAGCGAGACGATCGACGGGTTCGAGCCGCGGAGGCTCTCGGAAAAAGCGAAAGCCGCTGTCGCAAAATGTGCGGATGAACTCATCGGTGCAAAAGGAGCGTCGTTGGTGATATGCGGGTCAAATAATATCGATAAACAGCAGGCCGTAAGCTTTATAAACCAGGCCCTAGGTAACTACGGAAAGACGATCGCGATCCCCGCCGGCAATACCCAGAACTTTGGCAGGGATGAGGATATGCAAACCCTCATCGCCGAGATGAAGGACGGAAGCGTTGAGGCGCTGATCGTCCTGAATGCAAATCCGGTCTATGACCATTTCTCGGGTTCGGAGGTCGCGAATGCGATCGGCCGAGTCCCGCTAAAGATCTCGCTAAGTCCGGTACTCGATGAAACAGCGTCACTCGCCGACCTTGCATGTCCGACGCACCATTCTCTCGAATCGTGGGATGATGCGGAGCCGATCAGCGGTGTGTTCAGCACAACTCAACCGACGATCGCACCGCTTTTTGGAACGCGTGCGTATCAAGAAAGTCTGATGCGTTGGAGCGGTGACAGCCGCAGCTTCTACGACGCGCTGCGTAGCGAATGGCAAGCCGGCCCGTTTGCCGAGCAGACGGACGTCAAGGCGTTCGATGGCTTCTGGGATAAGTCTATCCACGACGGCGTGTTCGTTAGCCCAAAGGCGGATGCCTCGCAGCCAGCGTTCAAGGCAGACGGCCTGAACGACGCGGCGGCCCGGCTGGCAGGCCGGGGAAGCTCGGCCGGAAGCCTTACGGCCGTGCTCTATCCAAAGGTCACCATTCGCGACGGACGATTCGCAAATAATCCATGGCTCCACGAGATCCCGGACCCGATCACAAAAAACGACCTGGGACAACTACGCCTGCATGTCGCCGAATGCGGCATCAAAGGCCGGTGTAGCCGAAGGCCAGGTCGTCCGTCTTAGCAAGGCCGGAGTATCGATCGAGATCCCGGTCCTGATCCAGCCCGGGCAAAGCGACGATTGCGTCGCGGTGGCCTTGGGTTACGGAAGAACGAAAGCAGGCCGGGTCGCGAGTGGCGTCGGTGCAAATGCATATCCGTTCGTTGAGTTCGTGGACGGCACATTCCGATATGAGGCCGAAGATGTCTCGATCGAACCGACATCGACCTTCGTTGAGCTCGCAAAAACTCAAGTTCATCAATCTGCTGAAGGCCGTCCGCTGATAATGGAGTATTCTCTCGCGGAGTTCGTTAGCGGCCACCTTCATGAAGAAAGCGAGAAACAGGTCGATCTATGGAAGCCGCACGACTTCCCCGAACACAAATGGGGAATGGTCGTCGATCTGAACGCATGTGTCGGATGTAACGCATGTGTCCTGAGCTGCCAGGCCGAGAACAACATTCCTGTCGTTGGGAAAGATGAAGTGCGCCGGCGTCGTGAGATGCATTGGATGAGGATCGACCGTTACTACGACGAGAAGCCGGACGGTGTAACGACGAGATTCCAACCGATGACCTGTGCGCAGTGCGACAACGCATCCTGCGAGACGGTTTGCCCGGTCCTTGCGACCGTACATTCAAGCGAAGGCCTTAATATGCAGGTATATAACCGCTGTGTCGGAACGCGATATTGCGCAAATAACTGTCCTTTCAAGGTTCGTCGCTTCAATTGGTTCTTGTATCCGCACGAGGACGCGGTCGCAAATCTCGCACTCAATCCGGATGTTACGGTCCGAACCCGCGGCGTGATGGAAAAGTGCACTTTCTGCGTCCAGCGTATCGAAGAAGGAAAGATCCATGCACGCAACGAAGGACGGCCGATCAAAGACGGGGAGATCAAAACAGCCTGCCAGCAGAGCTGCCCGGCGAACGCGATCACATTCGGCGATCTGAAGGATCCGGAAAGCAGCGTCTCGAAACTAAGGCACACAAAGCGGAACTATGTCCTGTTAGAGGAGCTTAATCTACGGCAGGGCCTTACCTACCTGGGTAAGGTGCGGAATGATGGGGAAACAGTAGGGGGAGAACCGAAAAATGGCAGCAGTCTTTAGAGACATCGAGACCGTCCGGGAAGAAGAGATCCGGCTTCAGAGCGAGATCGACCGCATAACCGCGCATCCGGTGTATTCGCCGCTCCGTGAGCCACTGATCGACGAGAGCAAGGCTTGCAGCGACGTTACGAACGACATTAGCGGCCTCCTTGAGCGGCCCGCGAGCAAGGGCTGGTGGATCTTGTTCGGGCTCTCATTCTCACTGCTCATCGCGGGCATCGTAGCGGCGATCAACACCGTCTATTTCGGCATTGGGACATGGGGCCTGAATAAGACGGTCGGTTGGGCCTTTGGCATTACGAACTTTGTTTTCTGGATCGGCATCGGCCACGCGGGCACGTTCATCTCTGCGATCCTCTACTTGTTCGGCCAAAAGTGGCGTACGTCGATCAACCGTTCCGCAGAAGCCATGACCCTGATCGCGGTCATGTGTGCGGGAATCTTTCCGATCCTGCATATGGGACGCCCGTGGCTTTTCTACTGGATAATGCCGTATCCGAACACACGCGGTTCCCTCTGGGTGAACTTTCGCTCACCGCTCTTGTGGGATTTTTTTGCGATCTCGACCTATTTCACGATCTCCCTCGTGTTCTGGTATCTAGGGCTCGTGCCCGACCTTGCGACCGCACGTGACCGAGCGACGAACAAGGCCCGGAAGATCTTCTATACCGTCCTGAGTCTGGGATGGAACGGCTCTAATCGGACATGGTCACGCTATGAAACAGTTTATGGAGTGTTAGCGGCCCTTGCAACGCCGCTCGTTCTTTCCGTACACAGTATCGTCAGCTTCGATTTTGCCACCTCGCTTGTTCCCGGTTGGCATTCAACGATCTTTCCGCCGTACTTCGTTGCGGGTGCGGTCTTTTCGGGATTTGCGATGGTTACCACACTGCTAATTCCGGTCAGAAAGGTGATGCACCTTGAAGGCTACATTACCGTCCAGCACCTGGACAATATGTGCAAGATCACGCTGCTCACGGGGTCGATCGTTGGACTTTCGTATTTGACCGAGCTGTTCATCGGGTTCTACAGCGGAAATCCGAACGAGATCTTTGTGATCTTGAACCGTATGGGCGGGCCGTATGCTTGGGCATACTGGATAATGTTCAGCTGCAACGCCTTCATACCGCAGCTCTTCTGGTTCAAGGCGTTCCGAACAAGGATCCCATTGATCCTATCGCTCTGCATCCTCGTGAACGTAGGAATGTGGTTCGAGCGTTTTGTGATCATCGTCACGAGCCTTCACCGAGACTATCTCCCGTCAAGCTGGGCGATATTTATACCGACATTGACCGACGTCGGCCTCTTGGTCGGCAGCTTTGGCCTATTCTTTACGGCATTTCTGATCTTTTTGCGACTTTTCCCCGTCATTTCAATGAACGAGGTCAAAGGAGTATTGCATTATGCGCGCGACTGAACCAAGCGAGAAAACCGTTCGATACGCGGCGGCATTTTTCGATAACGAACACGACCTGATGGCTATCGCCGCCGAGGCCCGCTTACGGGGTTTCGAGATCCAGGACGTCTTTACGCCGTATCCGATCCATGGAATGGACCGTGCAGTCGGCCTTAAGCGTTCGCGCCTTGGATGGATCGCATTCGTGGCCGGTGCATTGGGGCTGATCTCCGCGATCCTGCTTCAAGTTTGGACATCGGCATACGACTGGCCGCTCAATGTCGGCGGCAAACCGTTCAACTCGTTCCCGCTGTTCGTTCCGGTGATGTTCGAGCTGACCGTTCTGTTCTCGGGGCTCATCTCAATCGGTGTTCTTTTTATGATGAATCGCCTATGGATCATGAGTAAGAAGAAGATATTCGAGGGTGTTACTGATGACCGGTTCATCCTGGTCCTTAAGCAGGAAGATGCGTCGTTCGATACGGAAAAGGCAGCACGTCTCTTCAAAAAATACAATGCCATCAAGGTAATGGAGGGTGACAAGTTCGTATGAGCAAAAAAGTGAGTGTCGCTCTTTACCTTCTGCTGCCGATCGTCGTGATCGGCGGACTGGTCGGATTCAGTCGTGACCTGACAAAACGGAATCGCGAGTTCCCTACACAGATGGAGTATTCGCCGGCGTATCTTTCCCAGACGGCAAATCCTGTACTGCCGAATGGAATGACGCTCCAGCCGCCCGTAGTAGGGACGATCCGACGAGGCTTTATGCCTTTCCATTACGGGCCCGGCCTTGACGAGGAGGCCCGCGCAGGCCGAGAGCTGAAAAACCCGTTCCAGGCGACGCAGGAGAACCTTGACCGCGGGAAATATATTTACACGAATAACTGTGCGGTTTGCCATGGTACGACCGGCAACGGTGATGGCCCCGTCATCCCGAAATTCCCGAATCCGCCTTCGTATCATACCGACACTTCAAGGGCTCTGCCCGACGGGGCGATGTTCCACGTCATCACGATGGGCCGAAACAATATGTCGTCCTACGCGGCGCAGGTCTCGCCCGACGACCGCTGGAAAGTGATCCTTTACATTCGCAGTTTGCAGAAAAAATGAGATATGGCAAGGAACGTTTTAAATAACTCGATGGGCCGCGGCATTCTCCTGGTAGCCTTTGCCCTTGGCGCGATCGGTAGTATCGCCGGACTGATGACGAGCGAGCGCTTCTGGTTCAGTTTCCTTCAAAATTCCCTTTTTGTGCTAACGCTCGCACTTGGGGCCGTGCTGTTCGTCGCATTCAAATCGGTTTCCAACGCCGGCTGGGCGACCGCCTTGCGTAGGGTACCGGAGGCGATGATGGGCTATGTACCGATCGGCGGCATCCTGCTTCTGCTCGTCTTTTTCGGGCGGTATCAACTTTATCCATGGACGAACCCGGTGCCATCTGCCCACGAGGCGGGGCTTCAGCTCGGCTTCAAGCACGCCTGGCTCAGTACGCCGTTCTTTTTCGGGAGAATGATCGTGTTCCTTGCCGTCTGGTCCGGGCTGATCTATCTGATGCGACGCGCCTCATTCCAACAAGATTCCGATGGCGATGTCGTCCACACAAAACGAAGAAAAGCATATTCTGCGATATTCATCGTCGTTTTCGGCGTCACTTTCTCGCTCGCATCGTTCGATTGGATAATGTCGATCGAGCCGATGTTCTACAGTACGATCTTCGGGTTCTACACGATCTCGGGAACGCTCACAAGCAGTGCCGCCGCGATCACGATACTCGTCATTTTTCTTAAGAAACGTGGTTTTTTACCCGCGGTCGGCGAAAAGCATATGCACGCTCTCGGGCAGATCGTAATGGGTTTCGCGACGTTCTGGGCTTATATGTGGATCTCGCAATATCTTCTTATCTACTATGCGAATCTTCCCGAAGAGACCATTTACTACTACCGTCGCACCTCGTCGAGCGGCTGGATGGCGGTCTTCATCCTTAATCTCTTCCTGAATTGGGTGATCCCATTCGTGATGCTTTTGCCCCGGCAGGTCAAGATGAATGCAAAATGGATGGTCGCCGCCTGCACGATCGTTCTTGCGGGCCACTGGCTCGACCTTTATGCGATGATCTTCCCCGCTTTCTTTGGCAGCCCGATCATCGGATTTGTAGATGTGGCGCTAACGATCGGGTTCGTTGCTCTCTTCCTGCTGGTGTTCATTAAGTGTATTGGTTGCGAGGAACTCATCCCACGAAATGATCCCTATCTCGAAGAAAGTGTCGAACATGAGGACCTGGAGCTCGTGTATCAACTTCGTACAGAGACAGCTGGCGATATCTGAACTTGGTCTTTGAAAAACAATGAAGGCGGCCGGGTAGTTCTCCCGGCCGCGACTGTGGTCTCTTCTATGCCGATGCGGACGCGACCGAAGGCAGGACCTCGAAATGGGCCGTAAAATGCCGCAGGAAAGGGGTTTCCTTCACGATACGAAGTCCTTTTGTATCTTTGGAAGCCGCCTTGATCTCGTCAAACACCTCGATCACATAGTCGATGTGGCTTTGCGTATAGACACGCCGAGGGATCGCAAGTCGCACGAGTTCGGACGCGGCAGGGACAAGCTTGCCTTCCGCATCGTACTTTCCGAACATCACGGAACCGATCTCGACGGCCCGGATCCCGCCTCTTTTATAGAGTTCGCATACCAACACCTGACCGGGATATTGTTCTGCGGGTATGTGGGGATAAAGGAGTGCCGCGTCAACATAGACTGCGTGGCCTCCGATCGGATAAAGCACCGGTATCCCTTTGGCCCGAATGTGCTCGCCGAGGTAACGTGTGCTGACGATGCGATAGTTGAGATATTCGGGTTCGAAAACTTCACGAAGGCCTTGTGCGATCGCCTCCATATCGCGGCCCGCAAGGCCGCCGTAGGTGACGAAGCCCTCGGTAATGATCAGCAAGTTCGTACATTCTTCGGCAAGCTTTGCATCCTTAAGCCCGAGAAAACCGCCCATATTTACGAGGGCATCCTTTTTTGCGCTCATTACGCACCCGTCAACAAGGCCGAACATCTCCTGTGCGATCTCGCGATAGGTTTTCTTATCAAACCCATCCTCGTATTGATGGATGAACCAGGCATTCTCTGCGATACGGCAGCAATCAAGTATGAGGAGGATATTCTCCCGGCGGCAGATCTCGGACACGGAACGAGCATTCTGCATGCTTACGGGCTGACCGCCGCCGCTATTGTTCGTTACGGTCAGGATCACGGCCGCGATGTTCTCACGGCCGTATTTGGCAATATTACTTTCAAGGAGATCAAGGTCGATGTCGCCCTTGAAATGGTGGTCGGAATCGTGATCTGCCGCGAGACGTGTCGGGATGTCGATCGCAGCCGCGCCGCCGAATTCGATATTTGCTCGGGTCGTGTCGAAATGAGTATTGCTCAAAAATACTTTCCCGGCACCGCCAAGCTGACTGTAGAGGATGCGTTCGGCTGCCCGTCCTTGATGCGTCGGGAGCACGTACTCAAAACCGGTAAGGTCGCGGACCTCGTTATAAAAGATATCCCAGCTCGAGGCCCCGGCGTAGGATTCGTCCCCGCGCATAATGCCGGCCCACTGCTCGCTGCTCATTGCGGAAGTGCCGCTGTCGGTCAGCAGGTCGATAGTGACCTGACGCGAATGCAGCAGGAACGGATTGTAATGAGCTTCCTTAATGTACCGTTCACGCTCGGCTTCGGTGGACATAAAGATAGGCTCAACAGACTTGATCTTGAAAGGCTCAATTATTGTTTTTGGCATTGGATCATTCCTTTTTTTATTTATGTTTCGGCAAGCTGTGACGTGTGTCACATATGATCATTTTATCCCTGTCGAACGCCTTTTTCCTACTAGCCCGAACCGCCTGCCGGACCTGCAGGCAAGATGATGATGACTACTGAATTTTCAAGATCTTGGGCAGAACCATTCAAGATCAAGATGGTCGAGCTCCTAAAGATGACCACGCGTTCACAACGCGCCAAGGCGATCAAGGACGCCGGCTACAACACGTTCCTTTTACGATCCGAAGACGTTTACATCGACCTTTTGACCGACAGCGGCACGTCCGCGATGAGTGATGCTCAATGGTCGGGCCTTATGCTTGGTGATGAGGCATATGCGGGCAGCAAGAACTTTTATCACCTCGAGGCCGTCGCAAAGAAGTATTACGGATATAGATACATAATTCCGACGCATCAGGGCCGCGGGGCAGAAAATTTGCTTTCGCAGGTAATGATAAAGAAGGGTGACGTAATACCGGGAAATATGTATTTTACGACGACGCGTCTCCATCAGGAGCTCGCCGGCGGACGGTTTGCGGACGTGATCATTGATGAGGCGCACGACCCGGAAAGCCTGCACAAGTTCAAGGGTGATATCGACCTCGAGAAACTGTCCGCCCTTGTCAAAAAGCACGGAGCCGATAAGATCCCGTACATCTGCGTTGCCACGACCGTTAATATGGCGGGCGGCCAACCGGTCAGTATGGGCAACCTGCGCGAGCTTCGTGCGTTCACCTCGAAGCACGGGATCAAGGTGATGCTCGATATGACGCGTATTGCCGAGAATGCGTGGTTCATCCAGCAGCGTGAGAAAGGTTACGGAAGGCGAAGCATTGCGAGCCTCGTAAAGGAGATCTGCAGCTACACGGACGGTGCTACCTTCAGCGGAAAAAAGGACGCTCTTGTCAATATCGGCGGATTCCTCGCACTCAACGACAAAGACAAATTCGAAGAGGCGAGCAACCTCGTCGTCGTTTACGAGGGGCTCCATACTTACGGCGGCCTCGCCGGACGAGATATGGAGGCCATGGCGGTCGGGATCATCGAATCGGTGCAGGACGACCACATGGACGCCCGTATCGGACAAGTTCTCTACCTAGGAAAAGCCCTAGAAGATCGCGGAATCCCGATCGTAAAGCCTGTTGGCGGCCACGGGATCTTTGTTGACGCGAAGAAGTTCCTCCCTCACTTGGACCAGACGGACTTTCCGGCGCAGGCGCTTGCCGCGGAGCTCTATGAGGAAGCCGGAATTCGTGCTATGGAACGGGGCATCGTCTCGGCAGGAAGGAACGCAAAGACGGGTGACCACTATTACCCAAAGCTCGAACTTGTAAGGCTTACAATACCGCGCCGCGTCTATACGCAAGCGCATATGGACGTAATCGCTGAATCGGTAGAGCGCGTTTATAAACGCCGCTCAAAGATCCGCGGCCTTGAAATGGTGTACGAGCCGAAGTATCTGCGGTTTTTCCAGGCGCGATTCAGGAAGAAAAAATAGAATACGCGGTAAGCTAAATAGATCAGATTCCGCTGAATCCACCGTCGATCTCAAAGGCGGTGCCGGTCACAAAGGCAGCCTCATCTGATGCAAGATAAAGGACGGACGCGGCGATCTCTTCGGGGGTCGCCATCCGGCCGACCGCCTGAGTCGCGGACATTTCTCGATAGGCGACTTCCGGGTCGGGATACTCGGCTAGCCGCTCCCGGACAAATGGTGTTTCAACACGGCCAGGACAGACCGCAACGGCCCGAATACCATCCCTTGCGTGGTCAAGGGCGAGGCATTTCGTGAAGCCCACGACCGCGAACTTTGTCGTGCAGTATGCCAAGCGGTCCGCGATCGCCACAACGCCTCCGATGGACGCGATATTGATCACAACGCCGCGCCGACGTTCGATCATTCCGCCAATGAACGCCTTCGTGAGCGAGAATGCGCCGCGGACATTGACCGAGTAAAGACGGTCGAGATCTTCGGCGTCGGTCTGACTGATCGTCCCGACGAATCCGATGCCTGCATTATTGACGAGTATGTCGAGGCCTCCACGCGAATCGACGACACGTGCTGCGGCACGGATGCAGCCCTCGTGAGAGCTTACATCAAGCTCGATGAACTCGGCCTCTCTGCCCGACGTGCAGAGACTTTCCGCAACGGACGAGCCTCGTTCGCGATCAATGTCGGCGACAAAGACGAATGCGCCGGCTGCCGAGAGTGTCTCGGCGATCGCTTCTCCGATGCCGGATGCAGCTCCCGTGACAAAAGCGGTCTTATTTCGCAGATCGAACATCTTGCCCTTCCTCGCCGACAATAGGATTCCGCAAAACACCCAAGCCTTCGATCTCGACCTCAGCAATGTCTTGGGACCTCAGAAAGATCTTAGGTGACCTCGCAAACCCGACTCCGGGCGGGGTTCCGGTCGCAATTACATCGCCGGGCTCCAGCGTGATCGAGCCCGAGATGAACTCGATCAACTCGGGGATCCGAAAGATCATCTGCCCGGTGTTTGAATCCTGTAAAGTCTCCCCATTAAGTCGAAAACGGATCCTAAGATCGTGCGGGTCTGCGACCTCGTCCCGCGTCAAAACGAACGGGCCAAGCGGGCCGAAAGTGTCGCAGGATTTCCCTCTTTGCCACTGGCCGTCGGCAAACTGAAAATCGCGCGCCGAGACGTCATTGAAGTTCGCATATCCGAATACATAGTCCATCGCATCGGTGGAACTTACCCGGCTCGCGCGCCTTCCAATGATAACGGCCAGTTCGGCCTCATAATCGACCTCCGAGCTTCCGTGCGGCAGCTTGATCGGGAGGTCCGGGCCGGTGATGGATGTCGGGAACTTCGAGAAGATGATCGGAGATTCGGGGATCGGAAGTCCGCTCTCTTCGGCATGGTCGCGATAGTTTAGGCCTACACAGATCACCTTGCCGGGCCGTGGGACGGGCGCGACAAGGGTAACTTCGGTGCGTTCGAAGGTGCGGCCAGGCGCCGTATTTCGGAGAGGTCCAAGTTCAAGATCAAAAAACTTTAGAAGTTCGGATTCGCAAGATATCCTGCTGAGTCCTTCCGGCGTCAGGTCGGCGATGCGGCCGTCGTCCAAGATCGATCCGATACGGAACGCTCCGGTACAGGTATCGTTGATGGGCCTAAATACAACGACTCTCATCTCTCGTTTCCACTTTCTCCCTCGAGGCCGGCGACCGGGACCCAGACGAAACGCGGGCGATAGAAATCCGCATAGATCGAGTCACCCGGCTTTGCGCCGAACGGCAGGTTGCTGTTGTATGAGATAAGTATCTTGCCGTCTTTTATGAACTGCGGGTGCATATGCGGGTTGTAAACACTCAAACCGGTCTTCAACGAAAGTGAACCTGTCATACCGGGCAGCTTCGTTTGGCCCGCTGTCGGTGTTCGGTAGACAAAATGCTTCTCGGTGAACGGCCCCTGAGGTGCGCAAGCAGAATATAGGTAAAGATCCTTCCAGTCTGAGTACCCGACGGAAGTGTCAAAGGTGACCATCACGAATGTCGGGCGTCCGCCGATGTTCAAGCGACGGATCGTGAGTTCGTCGCTAATGCTGTCCTTTTCCGGGATAATGGACCGGCGTTTGCCGAGATCGCTCGAAAACTGCCGGCCGTCCCAGACTTTCCAATTATTGAGATCGGCCGCATAATCGAGTCCTCGTTCAGCATCGACCTTTGCAACGTAGAGCTTTTTATAGCGATTTGCAACGGCGAGCGAAGACTTGTTCACATCGGGGATCTCGGCTTCGTTACGCATCCCGTAGATGAAGAGCTCGCCCCCCTCGTCGAGCCATAGCGAGATGCCCCAGACAGCTTCGTCCTTTTTGTTCTTTATTTCGACGATCTTCTCGAGAGCGAGAGTGTCGGCATCGAGTTGGGCGATCGCCTGAGCGCGGTACTTGATCCAAAATGACTTATCGTACGGGCGGGCGACATCCCATTCATTGAGAAACATCCATATTTTCTTCTTCCCATCGGCCTCAACAATTATCGGATCGCCAAGCCAATACATATGGTTCGGGTCGTCGTCCGGCTTGAAAAATGAGGTCGAATAGCCATTCTTGTCCTTCGGGCCGGTAAGCGTTCGCATCGCTTTGCCATCTTTGGAGAGCACAACGATGCTGTTGTAAACATAATGGATCACCTCGGGCTTTGGCCCGCAGATCGGTGGGAGGCAATTCGCTTTCCGCAGACGAAGGCCGTTCCGATCGGTAAATACCGATCCATCGCCCGGAAGTTGGGGATCCTCTGCGATGAATGAATCTGAGAAGAAGAACGCTGAGTCACCGTTCGGGAGCCGTATCGAGACCGTCGTATCGCCGCCCGTCCAGCCCGGGCCGTTCCGGCCGAACTTTCGATCCCACTCGAACGCTGCCTTTCCGCTCCCGGGCTCGATCGAACACTGCGAAAACGCCGAAAGCGGCGAGAATATCAGCAAGATAACGAATAGTAACAAGTTGACCGCTCTAAAGCTCATAGTACTCAGTACGGGATCTCGGGACGGCGGCCATCGCTCGGATCGGCCCACCGTGTGTTCGGAACCACCGGCGTCCAGTCGGGACGGAGCGGATCCTTGTCGTACGAATAGCCGCCAAGGCGCTTGTAGAGTTCGGCATATTCGCCCAGCTTGTCGCGATCCAGGGTTACGCCAAGCCCCGGCCCGTTGGGCACGGCGATCCGGCCGTTTTTGTATTTGAACTTGCCGCCTTCGATAACATCGCCCGCAAGATGATGATAATGTGCGTCGGCGGCGAATGTAAGATTCGGGATCACGGCACCAAGGTGAAGCATGGTCGCGAGCTGGATGCCGAGCTCTCCTGAGGAATGAACGGCAACGCCGAGTTGGAACGTTTCACAAACCCCGGCCGCCTTCACACAAGGGCGAATACCGCCCCAAAACGTAGTGTCAAGGAGGATGACGTCAACGGCCGTATCAAGCACGTTCGCGGCTAATTGTTCGAAGTTTACGACGACGGTATTGGTCGCCAGCGGCATACGCACCTTTTCTCGCGTGCGGCGCATCCCGTGAAGGCCAAAAACCGGATCTTCCAGATAGTCATTCCGAATATCCTCGATCTGCTGTCCGAACCAGATCGCCTGCTCGGTGGACCACGACGCATTCGGGTCGAACCGGAAGCTGTCGCCGCTCTGTGGATCGTTACCTAGCTCGTCGGCAAGTGCTCGGTAACACTCAAGTTCGTATTCCGGGGCAAACACACCGCCCTTGAGTTTATGAGAAGTGAAGCCATGCTCTTTCTTCAGCTCTTTTGCGTGATCGACAAGCTGATCGACGGTTCGAACTTCGCCGCGGCCTGTTGCGGGGTCCGGGTATCTGAAGAAAAGGTACGACGCGAACGGGACCTCGGCCTGCAGCCTTCCTCCGAGAATGTCGCACACGGGCACATCCCATTTTTTTCCAAGAATGTCGAGACACGCGAACTCAAGGGCCGCGAGGATCTGGGTCCGATTATTGTATAGAGATGCGGTCGGATTCGCGATCTTGAAGCGCATCTCTTCCAGGCGGGCCGGGTCGTGCCCGACGAGGTACGCCTTCATCGCACGGAAAGCCGATTCCGCAGACTCACCGCCTCCGCCCATTTCGCCGAGGCCCGTGATGCCTTCATCGGTCTCGACCTCTACGATCGTTCTCACGAATCGGCCCCAGTGACAGCCGGCGGCATGCCGCAACGGTGCCTCTAAGGGGACAGTGACCGTCGTCGCTTTTATATCAGTGATCCTCATAATTGACGAGCTTAGTTGATGACCTTGCTCTCCTGCAAAAACGTCCAGATCTCACGGTATGCCGCCTTATACTGATCCTGTGTGAACATTCCGTGGTCGCCGCCCTTTATGGTGTAAAGCTTGTTCGGGGCCGAGGCCTTGTCAAGCTCGGCCTTCAGGCGTGTTGCATGTGAATATGGAACGACGCTGTCTTTATCTCCGTGGATCGTCAGGATCGCCGGGGCTCCTTTTTTTGCGTAGGTCAGCGGAGAAACATCGCGGGCAATGTCTGAGGCGTTCGGGAGACTGCCCATCCACATGGCAGCATAATTCCGGAAGTTCGGGCCTTGGAGCAGGTCGTTAACGTCGGTAATACCGTACCAGTTGACTATCGCCGCAACTCGCAGGTCTTCGTCGCCGTAGCAGCGGTTATCAAGCGACGAACCTTTTGGCAGCATGCCGGCGATCAATGCGAGGTGCCCGCCCGCCGATTGCCCTGTTAATACGATCTTTGAAGTATCGAATTTCCACTGCTTCGCGTTACGAAATACGCAGCGTAACGCACAACGCGCATCCTCGACCGCCGCAGGCGCAAGCGAGTTCGACGCCATCCGATATTCGACATTCACAGCCCGCCATCCACGTTCGAGATACGGGAGCAGCTGATATGCGGCACCCTCTTTTGCTCCGAAGATCCACCCGCCGCCATGGAAGAAAACTACGGTCGGCGTTGGCTCTTGGCTGTCCCTAGGGTACCAAATGTCTAGCTTTAGCTGCGTGTTGTTTGCCGTTGCATAAACGACATCAGGCTGCATCCAGTAGCGGTCGGCGATCTGGAGAAGTGCGGGAGTTGTTTCCTGCCCGTAAGCGAGTGCTCCCATTAGAACGACCGAGGCGACTGTTGCGAGAGATCTCGCGAGCACCGATCTGATTACCCGTAATGTCATATCACCTCCAAGACTCCCCACGGTTAGGCCGCCGTTAGGCCACGACGGTTGACGGTAAACTTTCGTCCCTGATAGTTCAGGTTCCTCAACTCTGCATTTTGATCAAATTCAGAGAAGTTCGGCTTAGCGGAGATCTCACCGAAAAGGCCCGCCTTGACGCCGAAGATCGAATCGACGATCGGTTCGAGATAGTTGCAGCCGGAAACACACGCCCAATCGTTGATGAACGGCTGGTCGGACGGTGCTTTGATGGCACCTCCATTCGATTCAGGTGCGACGAAATCTTCCACAAAGTGGGCTTGCGCTATCGGGCCCTGCTGGGCCGACTTTGCTAGGCCTTTGATCCAGCTGCGTGCGACCTTGAACTCTCCTGCTGCAAAAAGGCCGCTAAGGGCGAGCGCCGGCCAGGCACAATAGGCGCCCGTCCATTGATGATCGGGCCTGATGCTGAACGTTACATCGAGGTCCCTTGTGGAGAGTGCCCGCATCCAGGTTGGCGTCTGCAATTCACGCTGAAAGAATTCCACCATCTCCCTCTTTTGCGTTGCAGGCATCGTATCTCCGATCGTCATCAACGTAACCCCAAAGTCATAGCAGTGATGAACTTCGTTATACGACCCGTCGGGCAGCCGGCATTTCCAAATGCCCTTCCCGTCAACGTAAAGCGCATTGACCCGGCCAGTAAGCTCCGCGGCCTCTTTGCGAAGATCGGCGGCTTTATCTTTGTCGCCATTATGATCGAGAAGGTCGGCAGCAAACTGGAGGTTGTAAACGTTCGCGGCATTAAGTCCGGCGACCTCATGCACGTAGCTTGATACGGCCTCAAGGAGATTCGTAACACCGCCATAATCGGCAAGGCCATGGCCGTTCTTGTCGAGGCTGCGCCAATGCTCGGCATACTGTATGAGTCGATCGAAGACCTTGACGCCGCCAACTTCCCGTTCTAGCCACTCTTTGTCACCCGTCCAGCGTAGGTATTCCTTCGCCATTCGCGACATAGCGTAGTCGTTGACCGAATACCAGGGCCCGACACCGGCGCCGGTGAGATACTCTGTGCCAAAATGCTTGTAAACATCGAGCTTCATCCAGGTCTCGATCATTCGCCTTAATACGGCCGGATCAAGCATCGCAAGCAGCATTGCACTCAGCGAAATATCCCAGAGGAATGTCGTGGTCTCCCAATACCGCGGGGCAAGCGTAACGTAAGTCGTGCCGTATACCGAATGGGGCGTCGTCCTGCGAAAGAATAGCGCGCTCATTACGGCCGAATGATAAAGGCGTTTTACGTCGTCATCCGCGGTTACAAGTGTTGGCAGATGCCCGGAGAAGACTTCGTTCCCCGGTGTGAAGGCCGCCCTAAGCTGGGCATCCCATTCATCTTTGGTTTGCTTGGCAACCTCGTCGAATCTGTCAATTACGGCGTCGAATCCCGAACGCGCTTCATCTGCGGTCGCGCCCATTGTGTTCGCGAAGGTTATCGAACGCGATTCTCCGGGAGCAAGATCGAATTCGTAGATCAGCCAAGAAGGCAGCAGCTGGGACGCCTTCGGCGACGAACCCTGAAGCACGAATGCCTCGGTTCGCTTCGACCTGCAAAGGATAGCCTGTCGAGTTGACTCGATGGTGCGTTCATTGTCGTACTCGCCGGGTGAGTACGCGGCATTCCACGGCTGAACGCTTTTGGTCGCGCCACCATTAACCGCGAGCTTGATCTCGGTCTTCCGCCGGGTTTTATTGATGTTCTTTACGGTTAGCTTTACGGCGGTCGTCATCGAACGGAAAGGCACTACCGTTACGCTTGAAAGCTCAAGTCCCTTATACGTCGATCGCCGCTCGATCCGGTCGGGACGCCAAACGAACTCGACAGGCGTTTTCGTCGCTGCGAAATATTCGCCGTCAACGTAGAGAATACCCGTAAGCAATTCGCCGCCCGCGCCAAGCGGAGCAACATTCATCTCACCTTGAGCGAACGGCGGGAACGCGATACTGCGAACACCCGTGACATCCATCGCGGCCTGCGCACAGCCCCATTGATTAGTAAGGCCCGGCGGGTTGAAGTGATCACCGAACTTGTGAGTCATCACGACGCTCCGCATTGACTCAGTTGTCGGGATCTCCGGCAAGGGCGTAGGCGTGTTTACTTCGGATGCAGGTGTGGCCCCGAGGCCTGTGTCCCGAAGCAACGCTGGCAAAGCAAGGCTTGCAGAGGCTGCCTTAAGAAAGTCTCTTCGTTCGAGTTTGCCCATGATCGTCTAAGGTTTCCTATTTTGTTCGGCTGCGAATTCGAGCTCGCCGGATCCGCAAAGCCGAGGCTGAGTAGCTGAAACTACTCATACGTGAGTTGTTTGTAAGAGTCCCGCACGAGAACGACTGTGCAGCCATCCTCGTGCGGGACGTCACGGCCGGCCGAGACAACCCGAACCGCCAAATACGGGCACGTAAGCCGGCCGAATCGATCAGAAGTTCAACCTGGCAGAAAGCTGTATCTGCCGCGGGCCGCCAAAACCGAGCAAACCGCCCAATTGGTTCCCTACGGTCGACGTGCTCCTACCGAATGCAGAACAAGCTCCGACCGAACCACCGCACGAGATACCGCCGGAAGGGTCTGCATAGTTCGCCTTGTTGAAAAGGTTGAAGACCTCCAGCCTCAAGTTTAGCGACATCCGCTCAGATAGTTGCGTATTCTTAAAGAGCGAAGCATCGACCTGGGCGAAGCTCGGCCCACGCAGGATATTTCGTCCTGCGTTCCCGAATACGCCCGGGCCGGGATCTGAGAACGCCGCTGCATTGAACTGGCAGTTCGGAACGTCGTACGGTTGGCAATACTGGTTCACGCCCGGAACAACGTTAGGCCTGAAAGAGAAACCAGAGAAGATGCCGCCGGTCCGCGTGATCGTCACGGGCAGTCCGCTTCGGATCTGCACGATCGAGTTGATCTGCCATCTGTCAATGAGCCATTTCGGGCCTTCACCGAACCATTTCCTGAACTTAAGGTCGTAGCCGGCATCAAACGTGAAGTTGTGCCTGACGTCCTGATCCGAGCTTGCGCGTTCAGCACGCGTGTTATTCTCGTCCTGGTAGTCCTTAAAGAACCCGACGACATCGTCTATCGTGTGCGACCATGTGTAATTCGCATTAAAGCGAAGGCCGTCGGTCAAATTCCGCCTGAAAGTGAGCTGCATTGCGTTGTAATTCGACTGTGGATAGCCTCCGACCGCATAAATATCGCTGAAGCGGTCGGTAAGCGGCCGCACACCGCTTACAGGATCTGCACGATTTATGTTACGCGGAGTGATCACTCCGTCGGTGAGCAAGTGCGTTACGTGATTGCCAACATACGCGGCCTGGAACGTGCCGATCCCGATATTTTGCTGGATGCCAAGCGACCAATGCTGGGCCATAGCCGTCTTTAGGTCGCGCTCGATGACCATTGCCGAAGACTTTCCGCAATCAAATACCCGAGGATCGACCGGATACGAAAATGTCGGCGGCGGAGTCGCACAGAAGAGCCAGTCGAATAGGTTCGTCTGCGTCTGCGGGAATGAATTTGTTGCCGGTGAGCCGTAGCTTGCAGGCAGTTCGCGGTTGTAGAAGATTCCGTATCCGCCGCGGATCACGGTCTTGGTCGTGCCAAAAACGTCGAATGCAAATCCGACGCGCGGCCCAAAGTTATTCTTATCCGCGTTGTGGATCTTCTCGCCGATCGGCGTGAATGTCATCGTTGCGAGATCAAGATTCTGCAGCCTACCTTCTTTCTCGCGGCTTACCGTGCTTACGTCATACCGGAGGCCGAGATTAAGGGAAAGTCTAGGGTGCGCTCGCCAATTGTCATTAATGAAAAATCCGAAATTCTCATTCGCATAATCCAATTTCGGGTTCCCGGCACGCGAGATCACGAAAGGCTCATTTGCCTGAAAACTCGTTGACCCAGGGCCGCCCGCCAGCCCGAAGAACGTGAGCGTGTATTGCTCTCGTGAGAGTGCCGCACGGCGGTTGAGCCTAATGTCGGCACCGAACTTTAGGGTGTGGTCTCCACGGATCATTGTGACGGTATCGAGGAATTGATAGACCGCACCGGTCCTCCGCTGGCTGAACTGCGCCGGGCCGGGAGTCGCGATCCGGAAATCTACGAACGTCAGGTCGATCCTTGGGAACTCTTCAGCACCGGCACCGACATCAGTAAAATTGTGATTAATGCCGAAGCCGAACTCATTCGTGGTCCGCGCGTTGAATGCGTAGTTGTGGGCGAACTTGAAAAGTTGGACCCGCAGTTTCCCCGGAGCTACCTGCCCTGCACCGACGCCATATGGCGTATCGGTGTTCGAGTCGTTGATATTGTAGCGGGCTGAAAAACGGCTTTTGTCGTTCTGCTGGAAATCGATCTTCACCGAGCCGGTATCTTCACGGAGTTTTGCGATCCTCTGGGCTTGATACTCCCCAAGATTCGGGTCGACCAGGCCGGTCAAAGGCTGAATATAAGGCCTTTGCGGAAGCGGGATCGTATCGACGAGGGGCCGTAGCGCCGGAGCCAGTCCGTTTCGGAACAGCTGGGTGTATGTCAACACATTGAAGGTCTGCCCGCGCGTCTGGCGTACGCCCTCGTAGTTCGCAAAGAAGAACCATTTGTCTTTCACGATCGGCCCGCTCAGGTTTCCGCCGAACTGATTAAGTCGAAAACGTTGCTTGCCGGCCAGTGCATCGCCCGAATCCATCGCTTCATTTCTGAAATACTCGAACACGCTGCCGTGAAGGTTATTCGTTCCGGACTTCGTGATCGGATTGATGACCGCACCAAGGGCATCGCCATATTGTGCAGAATAGTTCTGTTCGAGGACCTGCACTTCCTGGATGCTGTCCATGCTCACGCGATTCACGCGGGATTCAATACGGCCGAGGACGTTCGAGGTCCCGTTCACGTCCACACGACTTGCATCAACGCCGTCAACGAGCACACTTGAGCCGCCGAAGGTCGATGGGATCCCGTTGATGGCCGTCTGGAACTGATTCGTCGTCTGAACCGAACCCGGGACGGTCGCAAGGAGCTGCGTAAAGTCACGGCCGTTTACGGGATTGTCCTGGATACGGGCTTGAAGGAGATTGTCGCCAAGCGTTGCGGTCTCGGTGTCGGTCGGCGTTTGATCGGCGGTGACCTCGACGGCCGCTTCTACTCCCTGGACGCCGACGGTCACGTTGACACGCAGTGTGTCGCCAACGGCGAGACGTGCATCGGTCACGGTCTTCGATTGGAAGCCCGACGCCGTGACGGTAACCTTATATACTCCGTTTGAAAGGGATGGCGCGGTGTACACGCCGTTCGCGTCCGTCATTACGGATTTGGCCTCATTCGTCCCGACGTTCGTCACTTTTACGGTCGCGTTCGGGATGGCGGCGCCGTTAGAATCCTGTACTGTTCCGGTGATCGTGCCGGTGTTGGATTGGGCAATGATCCCGACTGACAGGACCGTCCCGAACACGATCGCTGCTGCGGCATTGCCGATCGATCTAAAAATGGCTTTAATCATATACGCCTCCTTCGATTTCTCGAATTTCCTCTCCGATTGGTTCAAATCTTCGTGCACTCGTTCTTTGTTGGAATGGCCGCGATCGCATTCAGATCGGGCGTCCAGATCCCGTCCTGCTTGGAATAGAATTTCTCCAATATATCCGCCGTTGTCGAAACCGTGGGGATAACGTCGCGGAGCGGCACGGCCTCACCGTTGAACATCCGGACGGCCCCGTCAACGCAGCGAAGCCCGACGTATTCGGGGAACATTGCCGCGCTTACTCTCAACGCCTTCCGTTCGAGAAGCCAATCCTTTTCGTGTGAGCCGGCAAGGCCAAAGCCGGCGATCGTTACCGTTTCGGGATCGAAGCCCGCATCTAAATAACCTTGATAGGCTCCTTGGCCCGTCTCGTCGTCCATGGCAAAGATCACATCGACATCACCTGTTTCCTTGAGGGCGTCTGATGCAACCTTCCGGGCGATCGATGGCGTTGCTTCCCCGTTGATCGACGCCACGACTTCGGCATTCGGTTGAATGCTTCGCACACCGTCCGCAAAACCCTCGCTTCTCAACAGGCACGGGCGTAGTGTCGGGAGCCCGACGTCCAGTATCCTAAGGTGCCCGGCTTCAGGCTTGATGTTCTTTCCGATCCAGACCCCCATGTCGTATCCCGCGTCGTAGTCGCAGATGGCCACGAGCGTTTCCATTCCGGCTACCGGATTCGCTTCGACAACAACCGGCTTTCCGGCCGCTCTTGCGATCTCCAGCACCTTTTCAAGGCCCTCGGTCGCCGCAGGAGTCAGGATCAAAACATCAACTTCGTTAACAAGCTGACGGGCCTGCTCTATCTGTCGCTCTACACTCAGTTCTGCGTCCTTTACGACGATCTCCGCGCCGTACTGCCTTCCCCTGCGGTTTAACAGCTCAATTACGATCTGGTACCAGATATGGAAACTGTAGTTCGTAAGATAACCGATCCGTCTAGGAACTTTTGTTGCCTGAACCAATGGAACAGCTTCGAGCGCCGCGTCGAGCCTCGGCGGCGGCACGTACTGCGTGATCTCGGGATGCTCTCGTTTTTGCTCTGTCGAAGTGTGTTCGCTCATTAAAAATCCTCCAAATGGTCCTAGCTAGTTCGTTTGCGGCACGCCGCCGATCTGCGTAAGAAGTCCTCCATCGGCCGTCCAAACTGAGCCGGTCACGAACGATGAGTTCTCGTGTGCCAGAAAGACAGCAACTTCAGCGATCTCTCGCGGCTGTGCGATTCGGCCAAGCGGATGCATTCGATTGCAGGCGTCGTACACCGATCGCGGGTCCGGATCGAGCGACGCTGCCCATTCAAGCATCGGTGTATCCACAGTTCCGGGGCACACTGCATTTGCCCGAATGCGTTCCTTTGCAAAATCCATGGCGATCGACCGCGTAAGGCCGATGAGTGCATGCTTGCTTACCGTGTAGGCAAGTACGTTCTGCTGACTTGCAAGCGCCTGCACGGACGAGATGTTGACGATCGAACCGCTGCCCGCAGCTCGCAAGTACGGGATCGCTAAACGAGCTGCGTTCCAAGCTCCGTTCAAATTAACCCCGAGCACCTCATCCCACTGCTCATCGGTTGTGGTGACAGCCGTTCCATATCGCTGAATTCCGGCACTTACGATCAGCGAGTCGATCCGGCCGAATCTCTCGGCGGTCGCGGCGATCGCCTTCTCGAGATCTAGCAAATCGGAAACATCGGCCTTTGTGAACATGGCATCAGAGCCGGACGCGGTGATCGCTTCGCGGGCGGCATTGCCAGCATCTTCATCCCAGTCAATGATCGAAACGTTGCCGCCCCTCTCGGCGAGAATGCTGCAGGCCGCCTTTCCGATACCGAGAGCGCCGCCAGTTACAACGATGGTCTTGCCGTCAAACCTCATTTATCCTCCGAAAATTCGATCCCGCCAGTCGCAAGGCCGATGTCGTCTTCATCCGGGCCTCCTGCATCGGAGGCAGGCGGAAGGTGCTTGTACCAAGTGAAATAGAGAATGACCACGGTGAACGCCGTTAGCCCGATAAGGCTGAATGCGGCTATAAGCCGGTGTAGTATCAAGTAAAGCGTCGAAACATAGAGGGCCGTGATCCCAATAAGCGCGATCAATGTATTCACCAGGTCTCTGCGGAAAGGCGATTGTTTCGTAAATCCGGGTTCCTCCGCCAGCACGGCCTCCCGCGGCGGCCCCCAGCTGCCTGCCGGCTGCACCTTGCGATAGAACACCTTTAGTGTCTCAATGCTTGTCGGCTCAGTTAGAAGCGAGGCCCCGACCGTCACAATGAATGACGCAAGGGCGATCACTGGGAAACCGACATAGAGCGGCAGAGGTTCGTTCAGGTACGTCGTGTCCAGGACGACCTGGCCAAGCGAAAGGATCATACCGCCAAAAACTCCGGCCGCGTATCCCCATCCGTTAAGGCGCCACCAGTACCAACGAAGCACATTGGGCGGCAGAATGCCCGCCGCGAGCGTCCCAAAGATCCAGAGAAAAGCAGAATTGATCGACGTTCCAAAGACCGAGATGATAAGGCCGACAACGATGAGCAACGCGGAGGAGAAGTAGCTGACGCGAACGAGCTTCTTTGCATCAGCGTCTGGGTTGATGTAACGCTGATAAACATCCTTTACGAGATAAGCTGCTCCCCCGTTGACCGTCGAGCTAAATGTTGCCAAAAACCCTGACAACAGCGCCGCAAGCATAAAGCCGACGAGGCCGACCGGCAGCATCGAACCGATGATCAACGGGAGAGCAGTTTCCGGGTCTGCTCGCAGCTGCTGATCCAACGCGGCATTCCCGATCCCCATTATGGCCATGATCGCGATCGCCATCGCGAACGGCCAACGGACCGTGTGTATCAAACCCCAGAGGGCACCAAGTTTCGAAGCGTCACGTTCATCCTTGGCTGCTAAGAAACGTTGGAAATCATAGAGCTGTTCGGGGCCGCTAAGGCAAAGCAAAAACCCCTTTAGCACCCAAACAGCCATTAGTGCCCCGAAGAGCGAGTAGTCCGTCCCGCCGGATATAACGCCTTGAAGGTCGGCCGGTGTCGCCGACGAAGGAATGATCTCCATCCAGGATGCGGGAACGAGCGTTGCGAATTTCGCCGCATCAAAATGGAGATAGCCAACGATCGCAAAAGCAATGGCGCCGGCACTCAATACGATAGTCTGTGCGATCTCGACCCTAACTATTCCGTGAAAGCCCCCGGCAACCACGTAGATGCCGGTGACACCCAGGATCAAGATCGCACATACCGTAGGCGAGAACGGCAGAAATATCGCGCCGAACTTGCCCATACCGATCGCTCCGTATCCAAGCAGAGCTGTTATCGTAAGAACCGCAAAAAGTGTATAGGAAAGCCTGGCAATATCGCCGGCACGGCCGGAACCGAAGCGTGTCATCATCCATTCGGCACCGGTCATCACGTCCGAGCGGCGGATCCATTTGCCCATATAGGCCAAATAAAAGGCCGTGATCGGAAAACCCCACAGCCAGTGAACCCACATTCCTTTCAAACCCAGAACGATGAACGTCGAAACGATCCACATAGTCCCGGTAATGTCGAAATAGGAAGATGAGCCCGACATTGCGAGAGCCCACCAGGCAGCTGCCTGCCGCCAAGAAAGTAGGATGACATTCCCTTAGCGGCACGACGCTTCATCGCGATACCAATGCTCATAATTGCCGCCAGGTAAAGAACGACGATGACTTGGTCGATGCCGGAAAGGTTCATTTGCCCAAATGGCCTCCGTGGATGACGGAAGCGATGCCTTTGTCCTGTGTGTTGTGAAAGCCTCCGGGTTGAGAGGCACAATCAATGCATTCTTTTGACGTGATGTCGTGAACGCTGCAACGTTGTCGAAAGAAGTGAGCGTGCGACTTAATGGCCGCAATGGCGATCCGCTGAGTGAAGAGGTATCGACCTCATCCGCTGGGCCTGCGCAACATGCGATTCTTTCTCTTCGGCGTTGACTAAGTCATTGATACACTAGTTCGCCGACTGTGTCAACAGCAAAATTACAAGTTCGTTAACGAGAGCCCTGGTCGATCGCCAGCGTCGAGCCAAAACAGTTCTGGAGGGCAATAGGGATCGCACCGTACAAACTCGGGCGTTCGACACTGGCCGGGCGTATGGTGACGGGATCGGGCGAGACGAGGTATCGGCTACGTACCTTTTCGAGGATCACGGGTTCGATAATGGGCCAGGCAGCGGTAATGCGGCCGCCGATGACTACGGTCTCCGGAAAGATCCCGTGAACGAGATTGCTTATTCCCTCGCCAAGGTATTCGGCGGTGATCTTCAAAGATTCGCGGGCCATCGCATCACCTTCATTTGCGAGAGCAACAAGGTCGTGGATAGTCACGAGCGGAGGCCCTTGTTTAGCCGTAACGCGATGGTAGCGTTCGATGGTCGCTCGTTCGGAAGCGAAGGTCTCCCAGCAGCCGCGTCTTCCGCACGAGCACAGCTCTCCGTTCGGATCGATGCTCATATGTCCGAATCCGCCGAGGCCGTGGCGTGAACCTACGTGCAGTTCGCCATTAATGATAAGTCCTGTGCCAAGCCCTTCGACAACGAGGACAAAAACGAGGTTCTTGACACCTGCTTCATTGATCGGCCCGTACCAGAATTCCGAGAACGCGGCGGAGTTTGCATCATTCTCGACAAAAACAGGCAGACGAAGACGTTTGGAGAGTATGTCGCGAACAGGTACGTTCTTCCATTCGAGATTTGGCGATATCTCAATCGTCCCCGTTTCACGGTCGATCAGGCCGGGTACGCTGACGCCGATCCCGGCAAAGCGTGCCTTTGCATAGTTTGCTGCGATATGCCGTTCTATCTCGCTGCAAAGGCGGTCGAGGAACTTTTCCGGCTTGCCGGCGGTCGGGATACTCTTGCGTTTCAAAATGCGGCCGTTAAAATCGCTGACGGCAAAAACCGTGTCTATGACGCCGATGTCGATCGCAAGAACGTAGAAGCTTTCGGCATTGATGTACAGGTACTTCGGCGGACGGCCACCGGTCGAAGGGCCCTCGGTTCCCTCGTGAACAAGACCGCCTTTGATCAAACGGTTAACGATGGCTGAGACTGTTCCTGCGCGCAGGCCAGTCTGTTTTGCAATGTCAGCGCGGGAGATCGGCTGTTGCTCGCGGATCAGGTGGAGGAAAATGGTCTGGTTGATATCTCGGATATCATTGACCCCGACCATTCGAATGCTTGATCCGTTAATGCTGCTCATAAACTATTCGACCTCGAAGAACTCTCAGCGCTTGATCTCGGCAGAACCAATGCCGATCAGGCGATCGATATCTGCGACCGTAGCGGTCGATGCGTCACCCGGCGAGGCCATCGCAAGGACGGAGTTCGCGACCGCTACTTCGACGGAACGTTCCGGAGCAAGGCCTTCCAAAGCTCCGTAAATGATACCGGACGCGAAGGCGTCGCCGCTCCCAACCCTATCAAGGACTTTGACTCCCCGGAAACCGCGCGCAATGGAAACGACGCCGTTCGCAAATATCGCTCCGCCGACATTGTGCTCGGATGCATCTATTACGTCTCGCAGCGAAGTAGCCGCGACCTTTAGCGTCGAATGCCGATCGAGCATCGCTTTGGCCGCCGCCTCAAATTCCAGGGCCGAGAAACTGTCAAGCCGAGCGTCAAAGCCCTCGATCCCGAAAACGACATCCGCCTCGTCGAGCAAAGCGCTATTAAGTGTATTTGCCGCTTCGCGGCCTCCACGCTCTTGCCAGAGCGATTCTCTATAATTCAAGTCGTAAGATACGATCGCACCGATCTTCCGAGCCGCCCGCATCGCATCCGCGGCGATCCGCGCGGTACTGTCGGAAAGAGCGGCAAAAATACCTCCGGTATGAAACCATCTTGTCGAGTTCGACTCGAAGAATGCAGCCCAATCAATGTCATGTGGGCCCAGTCTTGAGATCGCGGTATTCGCTCGGTCGGAGCAGCCGACCGGAGATCGAGATCCGAAGCCGCGTTCCACAAAGTTCAATCCGTTCCGAACATTGCCGGAGATCCCGTCGGCATCACGCCATAGAATATTCGACGTGTCGACACCGCCTTCTGAGATAAGCGCCTCGACCAAGCGTCCGACAGGATTGTCCGCAAGGGCCGTAACGACGGTCGTTCTTTTGCGGAAGCAGTGAGCGAGCGTCCGGGCAACGTTATACTCGCCGCCGCCTTCAAAGACGCGAAAAGAACGAGCAGTTTGGATCCGGTCTTCGCCAGGATCGAACCTTAGCATTACCTCACCAAGAGCAGTTAGATCCCAGCGATGGCCTTCCATTTTTTTTAAGTTGAGCATTTGCGCCGTTGGCCGCAGCATTCGAAACTACTAGCTGAGATTAAATTGAAATGCGACAATTCGCAATATCGCAAGCGCGATGCGGGCGATTTTCGTAGAGTCTTGCTGACTCTCTTATAATACACATGCCCAAGACTTTCTCATGACTAAAGAAGAAGTTATTTTCCGCATTTCGGCGAGCGGGATCATTCCGGTTATAAGGGCGGCCTCTGCGAATGAGGCTAGGCGCGCCATTGATGCGATCTACGAGGGTGGAATTGATACGATCGAGGTAACGCTGACGGTTCCCGATGCTGTCGATCTTATTGAGACGCTATGCAGCTCAGTGCCTGAGGTCCTTATCGGTGCCGGAACCGTATTGACTCCCGAAGATGCTGGACGATGCATCGATGCCGGAGCACGTTTCATCATAAGCCCCTCGACCAATTTCGATGTGATTCGAATCTGCAATGAACGCCAGACGGTCGTTATGCCGGGTGCATTGACCCCAACGGAGGTCGTATCGGCGGTCGATTCGGGAGCGGACGTTGTTAAGGTGTTTCCGGTAGGTGCTGTCGGCGGCGCTAGGTATATACGGTCACTTCGGGCCCCGCTTCCAAATATTCGGTTTGTCCCGACCGGCGGAGTGACAATAGAGACGGCGCCGGAGTTTATCACGGCCGGCGCGCTTGCCGTCGGCCTTGGTTCCGACCTTGTTGATCTCGAAGCGATCCGAGGCGGCCGCGCATACGAGGTGACCGCGAACGCAAAGCGTGCAAAAGGCCTCGTGGCCGAGGCCCGTCGAACTTGAGCCTAATGGAGGGCCTTGTTAATGCTCTCGAGCACTTTGCTTCCGGGGCATAGTCGGCCCTGGTCGATCTGGTTCAGCGGCGTCTCTGACGTATTAAGCGTTGTGTGGAGGTCAGTAGAGTCTTCATTGATATAGAGAAGGCCTGTAAGGACTTCCTGGCGTTTTCTTGCGTTATAAAGAGCTGTGATGGCAGACAGACGGTCGTGCGGATCCCAATCTTTCGCGAGCTTGTGAAGATAGATCTTCGATCCGTCGTGCATCAAAAGGTCCTGAACGCTTCCGGCCTCATACGTGGTCAGGATCTCCGTCGATAGAGGAACAAAATCGACCAATCCCGCAACCTCCATATGCTCGCGCACGTAATCGTATGACTTTGTCGATCCGGGGTTGTTGTTAAAAGTAACGCATGGGCTTATAACATTAAGCAAAGCAAAACCGTTGTGCAGCATTGCTGCTTTCATAAGGGGGACGAGTTGTTCCTTGTCGCCCGAGAAGCTCTGTGCGACAAAAGTAGCGCCTAGCTCGATCGCCAGGCCCGCAAGGTCGATCGCTTCGAATGGATTCACGCTTCCCGCCTTGCTCTTCGAGCCGAGGTCGGCAGTCGCCGAATCCTGGCCTTTCGTGAGGCCGTAGCAGCCATTATTCATCACGAGATAGACCATCTTCAGATTTCGCCTGATCGCGTGGACGAACTGCCCCATTCCGATCGACGCCGTATCGCCGTCACCTGAGACGCCAAAGTAGATCAGGTCACGATTTGCCAAATAAGCCCCGGTCGCAACCGACGGCATTCTTCCATGAACCGAATTAAAGCCATGCGAATTCGACAGGAAGTACGCAGGAGATTTCGACGAGCAGCCGATGCCGGATAATTTCGCGACCTTGTGCGGCTCGATGTTAAGTTCCCAGCAAGCTGCGACGATCGCTGCATTGATCGAGTCGTGGCCGCAGCCGGCACACAACGTGCTGAGATTACCTTCGTAATAATCGACCGTGAATCCAAGGTCATTAGTCGGCAATGCGGGATGCCGAAATTTCGATTTGATGTAGGTCATATTTGGCTAAGATCGACAAAGCTATTTTACCACGCAACTCAGTTCCGCAAAAGATATTCGCAGACCTCGGTTGCGAATTTCCAGGTGCTTATCCCCGGACAAAAATGGCCGTTCGGATCGCTCCGAACAGCCTCAATTTGTCGCACTCCGGCCGACGCCTATGCACCGGGAATAGGCAGGGACTCGAACATAAATGCGAGTTTCCAGGCATCGCCTTCCTTCACATAGAACGCGGCGGTGTGTACGGGGCCGTTCTTCTGGCCATCACACATCCCGTCCGCTGAACCCGTGCCCGTCAGGATCTCAACGGTTGGCGAAACGGCTGATGCGAATGCATCCGTAAAGGAGGTCTTAGTGATGCCGTCGCATTTCATATCCGACGTCCAGAGTTTGATGACCGATGCCTGGCCGGCGTGCCAACCGCCGCCTGGATCCGCGAACGCAAGGTCTTTGGTAGTGTTGGCCTCGAACCATTTCGCATCCTTGTTCCTGAACGCTTCCCAACCGGCAGAATGAAGTTTGCCGAGAGCTTCTGTGTTCGCATCCGGCTTCGCCTCTGCTGGTTTCTCTTTGTTCTCAGCGGGTGCGTCTGCCTTTTTGTCCTCTTTCGTGCTTGGTTCTGCTTTTGGTTCCTCTTTCTTCGGCTCTTCTTTCTTTTCGGCCGGCGGAACCGCACCCGTCTCGGCCGGCGCGGTCAGAATTGGGTTTTCGCCGTGGAAAACGCCTTTCCACTTATCGCCGTCACGGACATACACGCTTACTGCACGAACCGGGCTCGGGATCTTCATGCTCTTACCGTCCGGGCCTGCACAAGTGCCGTCAAAGGTCCCCTTATAGCTCACCGCGTAAGTGTTGTCGTCGATCCTTGACACCTGCGCCTCGCTTAGGGCCTTGGATTTGATGTCGCATTTGGTCTCGCTCACCATCTTTGCGATGTCGGCCTTTCCGCTGCGATGTCCGTTCCAAAAGTCAACATATTTGTCGGAGAGGTTCGCCTCAAAGAATTTGCCATCGGCCTTTGCCCAAGCGTCGAGAAATTGCTGATCGATCGCAAGGAGAGCGTCAGCCGTTGGCGCGGCGGGCTGGGACTTTGTTGTATTTGCATTAGCGCTATTGTTGGCCGTTGTGTTGCCGGCCGGAGCTCCGCAAGCTGACAATCCTAAGGCCGCAGCGGCTAGGATGATCGCTAAACTCGAACGTTTCATAAATTGGTCACCTCAAAGTTGATCTTGAACAATCTTTGCCTGCAAACCTCAAAGATCGAGGGCCGCCGGCCGTTACCATTTTGTGCGGGAAGTTGGACTAAAGAATACACCCATCCTATCCAATGTCAAGGCATAAACGGGCGTACTTCAGCTCAGGTTCGGCCTGAAGAATAAGGAGCTATTCTCGGCCATCTTAAGGCAGTGGTCCGGGCGAAAAAAGGACGGCTCCTGAACCCGAACATCTCTCGTGATCGCAATACGCCAGCCAATTCAGAAATCGAGGTGCGAATTCAACGCCTCCGTGTTGTACAATAGTTCCATCGACGCATTCCCCTTTGTCCGCGTTTTCCGTAAGCACGGCCCGGGCAGCCAGCGATTCGATCACTATCGGAAACCATTAGCTCTAAACGGCTTGGGCAGTAGGCCGGAAAATCGGGGGCACGCAAACATCGTAGTCTGCACAGGCGATGCCCCTAAGCGAGGACTATTGAATAGATCTGACGTGATCCGGGCCTGGGGCAAGATCCTAAGCGGCCGATATCCAAACCTTTCAATTGAGATCACGCGGGAATGCCCGCTTCGGTGCCCGGGTTGCTATGCGTATGAGCCCGAACATTTGAACGGAGCCGGGAACTTGCGAGAACTCCCCGACCTAAAAAGCAATGCATTGATCCAAAGAGTGCTTGAGCTCGTTGATCTCCACAGGCCGCTGCATCTCTCGATCGTGGGCGGGGAGCCATTAGTGCGGTTTCGTGAGCTTAATACGCTTCTTCCGATCCTCAGTGATAAAGGGATCGCCGTTCAGCTCGTAACGAGCGCCGTTCGCGAGATCCCGAAGGAATGGAATGCAATTCCCAACTTGTACATCGTTGTTTCAATTGACGGCCTGCAGCCTGAACACGATGCACGAAGAAAGCCCGCGACGTATGAGCGGATCATGAAGAATATCGAAGGCCATTCGATCATCGTACATTGTACGGCAACCTCCCAGACGGCGCAGCAACCGGGCTATTATGAAGAGTTTCTCCGTTTCTGGTCAGAGAGACGCGAGGTGCGGCAGATCTGGATGAGCATCTTTACACCGCAGGTCGGCGCAAACGATCAGGAGATCCTGTCGCCCGCGGTGCGATCCGACCTTATCACCGAACTAAGCCGGCTCCGCGGCAAGTTCCCGAAGTTGTTGTTTCCGGATATATTGGCCGACGGATATCGCCATCCGCCGAATTCGCCGGCAGAATGTATCTTTTCGCGTACGACGGTGAACTATACTGCCGATCTTAAGACCACGCTTGCTCCCTGCCAATTCGGCGGAACTCCCGATTGTTCCCAGTGCGGCTGCATGGCATCGAGCGGCCTTGCGGCAGTTGGAAACCACAAGCTGTTCAAGATTCTGCCAGTCCGAACGATCTTCAATGCGTCCGATCAGATCGGGAAGGCATTCAGGGCAAAGTCGGCTTGACGGCTCCTAGTGATCAAGGAAATTACGAATTGTTTGAACGCTCAACTCAAGCATCCCGTTCTCGGGAGCGGGACTTTCGGCTACGCCGAGGTATTGTCCGTGCAGGGCCGGAAAGATCATTAATCGACAGTTCGGGAATAGGCGTGACATTGCCACCGTGTGTTCGACCGACATTGCGTCGCGATCGCCGCTTAACAGAAGCGTTGGCACCTTGATCGATCGCAAGACCTCATCGTCCCAGTCCTTAAAGGTGGCCATTCGATCACGATCTTTCTCGAACATCTTTCGAAGCTGTTCCGCGTTTGGGTTCACCTTTAGGAATGCGTCTTTGAATACCTGCGGCATAACCTCAAAAGGTGCATTTTTCATTCCGTCCAAAAAGCCGGCGGGAAATCCGCTACGTTTGTAGAACGCCGACGCAACGATAAGGTGATCGACGAGCTCCGGGTGGCGATAAGCGATCTGCATAGCGGTATTTCCACCGTTACTAAACCCGAGGATGCTTGCCTTCCCGATCTTTAGTTCACGAAGCAAAGCAGCAACGTCGTCTGCATCCTGCTCGAAACTTTCCGGGGCATCGCGATCTTCAGTCCGGCCGTGAGCTTGCAGCTCCATCGCGATCACTCGAAAATGTTTCGAAACGAGCGGCATCAGACGGGCAAAACTTGTTTCAATGGTCGAACCGCCGCCATGGATCAGGACGAGAGGTTTACCCGTGCCGTGCATCTCGTAATACATTTTGATGCCGTTAACGGTCGCAAATCCCGTGGACGTTGTTGGTCTAGTCATGTTCTTGCTGCCTTTTGTCTGCCCGCAGGTCAGCGAAGCGAGCCAGAAACAAGCGAGACTCGCTGCAAATATCGTCAAAGTTGTCTTCATAAGTAAGCTCGGATCTGCGCGTAAATGTTATCGGCAGTGATCGGCGTTCCGTCGTAGTTTAGGACCGAAATGAGTTTCTTGGGATCGGCACCCAGTTCGATCAGCATAAGGCTTCGAAACTGGGCATCGCGATTCTGTTCGACGACAAAGATCCGGTCGTGGGACGCGACAAATTCGCAGAAGGCCTTGCCGAATGGAAAGGCCCGCGGGCGCATTGCGTCCAGATGTGTGCCGTCGGCCTCGAACATCTCCATCGCCTCCATTGCAGCGTAGGTCGAGGTCCCGAAGTAGATGACCCCGTCAGGTGAAGATCGCGCAACATCCGAACTGACCGTCGTTGTGCCGGCCGCAATGAATTCGGGTTGTGGGACAAGCTCCTTCGCCGTATCGAACTTAAGTGCAAGTCGATCGACATTTCGTTTGTAGGCATCGCCATCTTCGGTGTAGATCGCGTACTCGTCGCGCGATGAACCGCGAGTCGTGAATGCACCTCGCGTCACGTGCGTCCCCGGTATCGTCCTGTACGGAATACCGTCCCCATCAATGTCAAGATAGCGACCATACCGGCCGTTAAACTTAGTGAGGCCGTCGGCGGCTGAGTGGCCGTTAGACGAAGGCGTGTTCTTTGTGTAGATCACATCAAGCTGCTCTGCGGAAAGCACTTTGCCGCGGTCGGCAGAGTGCGAATCATCCCAGGCGAGCTCATCGGTGATATGGTCATTCATGCCAAGGTCGAGATCGGTGACGACGATCACGGGTGTCTGGAGGCGTTCGGTCAGATCGAACGCCGCGGCGGTCATTTCGAAACACTCTTTCGGTGTTGCCGGAAGAAGGAGCGGATGTTTCGTGTCGCCGTGTGATGCGTACGCGGCCAACAAAAGGTCCGATTGCTGGGTGCGGGTCGGCATTCCGGTCGAAGGGCCGGTTCGCTGTACGTCGATCAGCACGGTCGGGATCTCCGCAAAGTAGCCCAAGCCAAGGAACTCGTTCATCAGAGATACGCCCGGGCCGCTAGTCGCCGTGAATGCCCGTGCACCGTTCCAAGTCGCACCCATCACCATACCGATCGCAGCGAGTTCATCTTCCGCTTGCACGATCGTGTAGTTGTTCTTCCCGGTCTCGGGATCGACACGGTATTTGGCAGCATATTTCGCGAACGCGTCAACGACGGACGTGGACGGCGTTATCGGATACCACGCTGCGACTGTCGCGCCGGCATAGATCGCTCCAAGCGCACAGGCCGAGTTACCATTGAAAAGGATCTTGCCTTGCAAAAGGTCGCGCCGCTCGACGCGCATCGAGAAGTTTGTGATATCGAAGTTATCGAGTACCCAATTCTCACCGATCTTCAACGCCTTTAGATTCGGTTCGATCAGTCGCTCCTTTCCTCGAAATTGCTCGCCGATTATCTGCTCGATCACCGGAAACTCGATACCAAAGAGCGTTACGAGGGCGCCGATATAAATTATGTTCTTGAATAACTGCCGCTGCCGGGCGTCGGTGAACTCCGCATTTGCGAGCTGCATAAGCGGGATGGCGATCGTCCGGATATCCGTTCGATCAAAGCCGGGCGGTAACGGCTTCGAGCTGTCATAGAGGAAGTAACCTCCCGGGGTGACCGATGCGTAGTCCTTCTTAAAGGACTGAGGGTTCACGGCTACGACAAGGTCAACTCCGTCGCGCCTGCCCAAATGGCCTTTTTCCGAAACGCGGACCTCGTACCATGTCGGGAGGCCCTGAATGTTTGACGGGAAGATATTCTTCGGCGTAACGGGAACTCCCATTCGGAAGACCGACCGCGTGAAGAGGGCGTTCGCCGACGCAGAACCGGTGCCGTTAACATTCGCAAAACGGACGACGAAATCATTGATACTAGTGGGGTTTGTCACAAGTGTGATGCCTCTATTCCGAACAAATTTTAAGGGCTTTCGAAACAAAAATAAAGGTAGTCGAGGCGATGTCCAGCAAATTTGGCAAAAAAGATCTTCATTTATGATTCAAATCATATTGACTTGCGATCCTATTTGGAAAGATGGCAAGTACAGGCAAGGAACTGTGCGGCTAGTCCGATACTGTTCATAAGCGGCCGCGTGTAAAGGAACCGCGTTCGGGCCTGCACGAGAAAGAGTCGGAAACCGGCAATTTTATAAGAGGTGATCAATAATAAATGGAACTTGATGTAAGCCGAACCGTAGCCGATTATGCGGTAGCATACCCCCCGTCAAAACGAGTATTTGAAAAGCTTGGGATCGATTATTGCTGCGGAGGTAAAAAATCGATAACCGAGGCGTGTGAGTCGAAGGGAGTCGCTCTCGAGGATCTCGCTGAATTACTAAAGGCCGAGGAAGCAAGGCCGCAGAATGGTGAAGCCGTTGAATTGGACTTCGCTTCGATGTCGCTCGCCGCACTTTCGGACCACATCGTAAGGTGTCACCACAATTTTACGCGCGAGGAGGATGCACGAATCGTCGCCCTTTTGAACAAGGTCTGTTCCGTTCACGGCCGCAATCACCCGGAACTTTTTGAGGTCCAGCGGATCTTTGGTGAACTAAAAAGCGAGTTGGAAACGCATATGCTCAAAGAAGAGCGGATGCTCTTCCCGTACATCTCGCTTATGGAAAGCTCATTCAATTTCGGGATGCCGCGGCCTCCCGCACCGTTCGGTTCGACGAGGAATCCCGTCGCGGTAATGATCAGCGACCACGACAAGGCAGCAGAAATGCTGGTTGAGATCAGGAATTTGACCAACGAGTTTACGGTACCCGGAGATGGCTGTGTGACCTACAGAACGCTCTTTTCCGCTCTCGAGGGCCTTGAAAAAGACCTTCATCAGCATATTCATCTCGAGAACAACATTCTTTTCCCAAAAGCGATCGAGATGGAAGACGCCGGTACCGTTTCGGATGCCAGGGCTCTGCAAGAGCAGGCTTGCGGCATCCATGAGCATGGTCATGAGCACTCCCACGGCCACGCACACTCGCACGGCCACGCTCATGGCCATGCTCAAGCAAATGGCTGCGGCTGCGGCTGCAACCATTAACTCCCACATTCTCCCCTCTGCCAATGAAGCCTTGGCACCTTTCCTCTGCTCCACGGGGCGAAAGGTGCCTTTTTTTCTTTCCGCTGCTGTTCCGAGCCTACCGAAGTTTCAATAATTTGGTAAACGGAGCCTTGGATCTAGCTTCCCTTGATGGGCAACTCTTTGGCGAGCGAATACACGAGGCCAAGGAACACGATCGCCCAAACGACAAGCGCAACGTAAACGACGATCTGCGGGATCAGCATCAAAGACGGGAAGTCCAGGGCCTTTGACAACTGAAATGTGCAGACCGTGTACATTCCAAGCGGGAAGACCATGCTCCAGTACTGCGGGTCGTAGCGGATCGGAAGCTTTTTGTATAGGTGCCGCCAGAGGCCGAGGATCACTAGAAGCGGGATCCACCAACTTCCCGCCGCCCAAAAGAAGAGCGTAAAGCCTTTAAGGAAAGGAACCAACTCTCTGATCAAATGAAACTCGTCAGCAGCGAGGATCAGTCGTGAGGCCGCAAGCGTCGTGATCGCGACCGCGCCCATATTGATCCAATATGGAGGGCCGAGATTCTCGCGTGTGATCGCAAGAAATGTGAATCTGTAGAAAATCAGGGTTATGAGGATCAAGTAGAGCATGCAGCCCGTAAAGAACATACAAAGCGTAAAGAAAAGGAACTCGTGGCGGTATGTGCGGTAGTGGGCAGCAAGCAAAGTGCCGAGAACCGAGACTGACTGCGTGGCAACCGTCGCAATCAGCCACGTGCCGCTAATGCCCTTTTCAAGCGGCGGCTTACCCTCACGGATCGTCATTGCGGTGAAGAACGCATACATTATGACCGCCCACAAAATGAAGCCCACGATCCAAAGATAAACTGCCGGGGCGAACGTCTCCGCAACAAGGATCAGTTGGCTGCCAAGCACGCAACAGCCCGCAACGATGGTGAGAAAGCCCGGTCCGCGCAGGTGGTCGATGAGATCCTTTTTTATCTCATCGAAAAAGAAGGTCAGCCTCGCTAGGAAGAGCACGGATAGAACCGCGAACGTTGCAATGTTGATATAAAGAAGGCCCCACGCAATGCCGCCAAAGCCCATTAGGGACGCCGCGACGGAGGTAATGCCCGTTGCCATTACCATTGCGAAGTATCCGGGAAAGAGTTTCGCTACCCCGTCCATAAACCGACCCCGACGAGGCTCGGGCCTTGCTTGCTCAGAATTCGCGGGGCTCGTTTCCGTCACACTTTTTGCAGTTCAAGGTTTGACCGACTCTCGACTTCCGGCCTTCCTCGGTTAGCACCCATTCGCGCACGCGGATGGGTGGATCGTGCCTTACGTGCTGATAATGGCCGCAAGAGAGCTTCGCCATCCAGTGGCCTTCGTCGTCGATCTCAAAGTCGTCAACCCTTTGGTTCATTGATGCTCCGTTTGGCTAAGCCCACGGGTTTCCACCAATAAAAGATAGTGAGAGAGATGACCAAGCAGATCCCTGATGCCAGACTAAGCGGCAGTAAGTGGTCGAGCTCGTGGGCAAGCCCTGCCTCTACTGCGGCCGCAAGGATCCACATTTGTGCGATATTTATCATTACGAGTAGGGCGAGCCGCGCCTGAGCAACGGATCTGCGTCCCCTCGAGATAGGGCGATTCGGCTCACTAAATCCAACCGACTTCGCAGTTCTAAGTCTCATTTCCGCGAACCTCCCGCCTATAGGCTACAACTTTACCATTCCGCAACTCTACATCGATCTTATCAAGCGGTCGTGGCGGTGGGCCAAAGAGTACCTCGCCCGTTGCCTCACTGAACCCGCCTTCGTGGCAAGGGCATTCGAGACGCTTATGCTCTTTTGAATAATACACCGGGCACGATAGGTGCGTGCATTTCTGCCCGTAAGCCTTGAATTCCCCACTCGACGTTCGGATCAAGATCGCAGTGTCCTCCGGCCGCGGATACGAGAAATTCAACGCGGAGCCGGGAGCAAGATTCTCCGCCCCTTCGATGGCTGCCGGCGTGAAAACGCGTTCTCGCGTCGCATCATAGGCCGCCTTGGCGGAAAAGCCGACCGTGCCGACAAAAAAGGTGCCGGAAGCCAACACGAGAAAATTACAGAATTCGCGCCTGGTAACTTCGGACTCAGCGTCGCGATTATATGGAAATTCGGCTTGAAATGAATCAGTCGCCTGCCTAACATTCGTCTCATCAGAGACGGGACAATTTGCCTTTTCTGAACCTGCCATAGACCCTTTATACTCCTTACGACCGGAACTCATTTGTGTGGTCGGTCTCACCCATTTCATTTTCTAGCCACGACGCCTCTTCTCCGGCCTTTTGCGAGAGATGTTCCTCGAACTCTGTATCGCCTTCGACATGGACGGCATCGCCCTGGTTCGTGGGCATCATTAGATACACTTTCGTCTCGACCTTTTGATTTCCAAAATAGTGAATATTGACCGGCTTTGTGCGCCTTAGCGGTACAACGTCCTCATACTTGCCGAAAGTAAGAGCACCGGTCGGACAAACGCTCGCACACATGGGTTTTAACCCCTCCGACGAGCGGTCATAGCACATATCACACTTCATCTGAAGGTGCATTGCCGAATTGTACTTGGGAACGCCAAAGGGACAGGCATTCACACAGTTGCGGCAATCAAGACAGCGCGGCTTGAGGGCTGTCATCACTATGCCGTCCTCATTCTGCTTGATCGCATCGGCCGGGCAAACCTGCGCGCATGTGGGTTCCGCGCAATGCATACAGATCGTCGGCATCGTGGCCGTGGTCTCTCCGCGATCAAAGAAATCGACGAAGATCATCGAGTAGCCTTTATGGGTCGAACACTCCCTACAAGCGGCCACACAAGATCGGCAGCCGATACACCGCTGCGGATCGACAAACATCGTTTCCTGCATTTACTTCCCCCTTTGTACTTCGCTCAAACTTGCGCCGCGCCGCGATTCCCCGAGGATCGGAAGATCCCTTGATGCGACTTTCTCGATCCTGGCAGCACAGGCTTTGAATTCAGGGATCTTTGAGACCGGGTCAAGCTTTGAGTTCGTCAACAGATTCGCGGCCTTTGCGTCGCCCCAATGATATGGGATAAAGATCGTGTCTTTGCGTATTGTCTTAACGACCAGGGCCGGAAAAACTCCCTCGCCCCTTCGAGATACGACTTTCACACGCTCACCGTCCGAGATGCCCATTTTTGCTGCTGTTTCCGGATGGATCTCTACATACGGCTCCGGACATTGCTCGACGAGAAAACCGATACGTCGTGTCTGATTCCCGGAAAGGTATTGATAAACGACACGTCCGGTCGTAAGTGCGAGCGGATAATCTTCGTCCGGGATCTCGTCAGGGCCCTTATATTCGACCGCAAAGAACTTTGCCTTTCCGTCCGGGTGATAGAACTTCTTATCCTCGAACATTCGCGGTGTTCCTTTGCTTTCTTCTGTCGGGCACGGCCACATTACGCCGTTCTGCGCATCGATCTTCTCGTAGGTAATACCGTAGTAATCGGCTTTCCCGCCTTTTGACGCCGCCCGAAGTTCGTCGAAGATCTCGCGGGGTGTATTGAACTTGAAGTATTTCTCCCGCCCCATTCTGCAGGCGATCTCTTTCGCGATCCACCAGTCGGGTTTAGCCTCGCCGATCGGGTCGATCGCTTTGTTGATCTTAACGACGCGTGCCTCTGCACTTGCCGTAACGCCTTCGTCCTCAGCCCATGTCGTGGTCGGCAGGATAACGTCGGCGAATCGCGACGACTCCGACATAAAGAAATCGATATTGACGTAAAACTCGAGTCCTTCGAGTGACTCTCGGATCGCGTTCACGTCCGGAAGCGAGACCATTCCGTTGTTGCATGTCGAGATGAGGGCCTTTATTTCGCCCTGCCGCATCTTTTCGTACATCTCGACGACCGAAACGCCCGCTTCGGGAAGTTCGTCCTCGGGCAGGCCCCAGAATTCGCACATATGCTTGCGGTCCTCGGGATTCGTCATCGATCGCTGCCCGGGAAGCTGGTCGGCCTTTTGCCCGTGTTCACGGCCGCCCTGGCCGTTTCCCTGCCCCGTGATGGTCCCGTAACCTCGGCCGGGAGCGCCGATCTTGCCAGTTGCAAGGACAATATTGATATAACTCAAAACGTTATCGACGCCGTTCGAATGGTGCTCGATGCCGCGAGCGTGAAGTATCATCCCGGTGCTCGCCTGACCGTAAAGGATCGCGGCCTTCTCGATCTTTGCGGGATCGACGCCGGAAAGTTCGCCGGCACGTGATGGCGGATACTTATCTATTACCGACTTAACGGCATCCCAATCGTTGGTGTGGTTCGCAATGAACTCCTCATCGATCAGGCCTTCGCGAATTATGACGTTAAGGAGGCCGTTGGCGACGGCGACGTCGGTTCCCGGCTTGAGCTGCAAATGGATGTCTCCTTGCCGGGCGGTCGCGGTCGCTCGTGGGTCGATAACGATCCATCGACCGCCGGCGTCCCTTTGCTGCCAAAGGTATTTATTTAGGATCGGGAAGGTCTCCGCACAGTTTGAACCCGCGATCATCAAGACCTCTGCAAGCGGAATATCGTCCCATGAATTCGCGACCCGATCGACCCCGAACGCCTTATTATTTCCGGCCGCCGCACTCACCATGCAAAGTCGGCCGTTATAATCGACATATCGCGTTCCCAAGCCTAGGCGGGCGAATTTGCCCATTACGTAAGTCTTTTCGGTCGTGAGCGACGAGCCTGAGTACACACCGACGGAGTTCTTGCCGTATTTCGCCTGGATCTCTTTGAGCTTTGATACGACAAGGTCAAGGGCATCATCCCACGTTGCTCGCTCGAAGACGCCGTTCTTCTTCACGAGCGGATAGAGAAGACGATCGGGATGGTGAGTCTGCAGATAAGCCGTCACGCCTTTCGGGCAGAGTTTTCCTTCGTTTACAGGAAAATCGTATCGCGGTTCGAAGCCAACGACCTGTTCGTCCTGGACTAGAAGATACATCCCGCACTGAACACCGCAATAAGGACAGTGCGTCGGGACGGCACGGTCGATCTTTCGGTCGGCGTGCCATCCGTCGATCGGGGCATCGTAAAGATGTGGCCCGTATTTCTCAATTATCTCGCTTAGATTCTCAACTTTAGACATTAGGTCCTCCAACTCTGGAGCCAAAAAATACAGGTTCGGCCTTATCCGGGGCTTTCGCATACGCAAGCCCGCGCATAACGCGTTTGCAGCGAGGACAGTAATCTTGGAGCGTATGGCCGTTCTTGAGGCGATAATCGTAGCCAAGCTCGTCAACAAGGCGCTTAAGGTCATCCATCCAAAGCTTACCGACGAACGCGGCCTTGCATCTGGGACAGATGGCTTGCTCCATCTCGGCGGAGCGGTTCTGATAAAGCTCGACGCCGACGGATGCTGGTCGCTGTACGATGTGGAAGAGCTTTCCGAACGGAAGGAAGAAGAGTGTCATTATGACAAGAGCCTGGTGAGAGAGCGAAATGAAGGAATACATATAGCCCTCGAACCAGAGGCTCGACGCCGTAAGCATGATCCCTGAGACAGAGATCGCGATAAGCAGCAAATGCGGGACGAAGTCCAGCAGGAATTGCTGCAAAGCGATGGCCCCGCGATCATTCAAACGACGGTGGATCGCTATCGCACAGCCGATCATCACCATCACGGCCGAAATATCAAGGCCGTGGAACGTGATCCACGCGATCAAGCTGCGGCCGTTCATCACGATAAGTGGGAAGCCGAACAGGTGGGCCCGATAACCCATATCGCCTTCGAGGGTGAAATGGACCCAGCCAAATACGAGCGGGAACGTGATCGCAGCAGCAAGAATGCAGCCCCACATTATGAAGAAGTGCATTATCCACCGCTGCCGTGCACGCTTAAAGATAAAGCGTTGCTCGACCAGATTAGTGGCGATGCTCGTCGCCGCACTCTTCGCACTTTTCGCGAATTTCCGCCTATTGAAGAAAAGCTGGAGTCCGCGTTTGAAGTATATTCGCGTTGCCGGCCTCTGCAGCCAGACCGCATAGCGAAAGGCAATAGCGCCAAACGCCACGATGCTTGCGATCGTATAGCCGAAAAGTGCGGAATCGAAATTCTCTAGATTGCGCGAGCCGATAATGACAAGAGCGGTAAGAACCACGGAAGAGATCAAACCGATGATCGTTGGGTTCCTGTAACTTAGCTTTTGCGGAGCTGGTGTTGACTCCATTTTGCTCTCCCTCCCGATGCGAACGGGAATTGCCTTGATAACCTGTTCAGCCCAAGGACGCCAAATGCTCGAAGGTTCACCTCAAGCCTGTCGCCTGACAAATACCAAATGACCGGATCCTACGTTAAGTTATATATCACTTTGCGAGCAGAACCAAATATGACAAAAATCATAAAGTTGTCCGATTTTGACCGCAAAGAAGTGCTTGTTTTTCAAAAAGTTACGGCGGTGGAAGGGTGAGAAAACATTACAGAAAAATCAGCTTTCGAGATGGGCCGAAAGTCCGTCGGTAGAATCGATCAAGATCTTTCCCTTTTCGATTCGAATGTCGCCAATAGCGGCAAGATGTCGGATAGTTCGGATCGCGGTCTCCGTCGTAAGGCCAGCCATTCGTGCGATATCCTCGCGTCGAAGTTTGATCTTGAGAGGCGGCTCGTCCGAGGATGCGCTGAACAATCGGATGAGTACGCCGGCGATCCGCTGTTCCGCAGACCCGCCCGCGAGGGTCCGGATCAATGCGGTTTTCTGCCTCAGCATGGACGACATCCAGTTGAGAACGGCGAGCGTGAATTCCGGCGATTCCGCCAATAGCTTGAACACATCGTCACGATGCAGAAGCAAGATCTCCGATTCCTCGAGCGCGTAGGCAGATGCAGGATAAACGTCGCCGTCAACTACGGGTGGGACCGCAAACATCTCACCTGCACCGAAGATGCCGATTATCACTTCTTTCCCCGGATCAGGGAACTGCACCATTTTCACACGTCCGCTTATTATGATCGGCAAATACTCGGCATTCTCGCCAACAGCAAATAACTCTTCGTTCGGAAAATATTGCCGATGGTGCCCGTAAGCGGCCAACACGCGCTTGAGCTCGTCGCTGGCTATCGAGAGAATTGGTTTTACCCTTTGGACGGACTTGGCCTTTGGCATCTCAGCGGCGGTCGTATCTTATGACCCTAGTCATATTTTGCAACTTCTCGGCCGCGTAAGATAGTTTACGAAAACGATTTTCAATTATGAACGATATCGGCCGTCAATATATGACGGGTATCGGAGTTCAACATCTTGATCACATATGTATTCAGCAGTTTCATTTTTTTGGGCCGGGATGATCTTCGCGATCTCTTTCCTTGAGGCACCGTTAAAGTTTAGAGCTCCCGGTATTACGACAGGCCTCGGGCTCGGTATCGGGAAGATCGTGTTTAAGGCTCTCAATCGCGTCGAGCTTGTCCTAGCAGCTGTGATGCTCGGCATCCTCGCAACTTACCCGACGTTTGCGGCATGGCAGGCATACCTCTTCGCATTTGTCGCGATCGTGCTATGCCTGCAAACTGTCTGGCTGCTTCCGGCGTTGAGCCGTCGAGCCGACATTGTCATTTCGGGCGAAAAGCTCCAAGAGGCCGGCTCCACCTCATCTTCATCACGTTCGACATACTTAAGATCTCCTTCCTTATCGCGATCGGCATCGGATCAATTTCGCGTTGATCGGTCGAAAAGACACCGTCTTTTGTCGGGAATTTGCCATCGCGCACATCAATAACGGAAGATAGCAGGTATGACAACCCTAACGACAGGAAAACTTGCAGCAGCTCAGCGAGTCGAGCTGCTCGCCGAATTGGAGGCGCGGTTCAACGAGAATCCGAAGCGACACAAAGGCATCAAGTGGGACGACGTCTTGGCAAAACTCGAAGCGCAACCCGACAAACTCTGGTCGCTTGCCGAGATGGAGAGAACAGGCGGCGAGCCGGACGTGTAGGATTCGACAGAAAGACCGGCGAGTATCATTTCGTCGATTGTGCGGATGAGACGCCGAAAGGCCGTAGAAGCATTTGTTATGATCAGGCTGCGTGGGAATCACGAAAAGAGCACAAGCCCGTCAACGGAAGTGCGGTCGCTATGGCGGAAGAAATTGGGATCGAGATCCTGACGGAGGAACAGTACGCCGGGCTTCAGAAGCTGGGCAAGTTCGATCTAAAAACTTCGAGTTGGCTCAGGACGCCCGACGCCGTTCGCGCACTTGGCGGAGCACTCTTTGGCGATCGTCGCTACGATCGCGTGTTCACATTCCACAACGGCGCTGAATCGTATTACGCCGCACGCGGCTTTCGCGGGATCCTGAAGGTCTGAGCGCTACGCCTTGTTCTTCTCGTCCCAGAGCATCGCCTCCCACAACTCGACCTAGTTCCGCTAGGTCGTTACCGCTTGCGGTTCTGACTACCTGCGAGTTGCACGAGATTACCCACCACGGTCGGGCCGTATTTTACGTTGCCGGCTTTGGTGACGTTGTACCAGAAGGCCTGCATGTCCCAGGCGGCGGTGGGGCAGCGTTCGGCGCAGAGGCCGCAGTGGAGGCAGACGTCTTCGTCTTTGACCATCACGCGGCCCGTCTTGAGGCCGCTTTGGACGTAGATGTCCTGCGTCGAATTCAAGGCCGGAACCTTGGTACGCGAGCGAAGGTCGTTCTCCTCGCCATCGGGTATAAAGCTGATGCAGCTTGTCGGGCAGATATCGACGCATGCGTCACACTCGATGCACTTCGGCGCGTCAAAAACGGTCTGCACGTCGCAATTTAAGCAACGGAGAGCCTCTTCGAAACCGGCAAGCGGTGAAAAACCGAGTTCGACCTCCTGCTTGCGGTCGGCGAGCGTCTTTGTCTTCGGAGCTTGCGGTACGACTAGGCGGTCGTATTCGTCGATCTTGCTGTCGTAAGCCCATTCGTGGATACCCATCTTCATCGAGACGAGGTTGACGTGCGGCGGCGGCCGATGCGTCAAGAGATTCTCGCCGCGGCAGAAGAGGTCGATCGAGATCGCCGCCTGATGGCCGTGTGCGACGGCCGTGATCACATTCTCCGGACCGAAGGCGGCGTCACCGCCAAAGAATACCCGCGGATTCGTCGATTGGAAGGTCGTCTTATCGACAATCGGCATTTCCCATTTGTCGAAGTCAACGCCGAGATTGCGTTCGATCCACGGGAAGGCATTCTCTTGCCCGATCGCAACAAGAACGTCGTCCGCAGGATAAAAGACCTCCGGCTCACCCGTCGGCACGAGCGAGCGCTTGCCATTATCGTCGTAAACAGCCTCGACCTTTTCGAACATCACTCCTTTGAGCCGGTATGGAGCGCGGACACTCTTGTCCGCATCATCCGCACCACGGACGACCGGTGTGTCCGGCGCCAAAGCAAAGTCGGTGGGGACGGTAGTGTCCCCGCTCCGTTCGACCACGAAGCTTTTCGGGACGTGGTTGTCGATGATCGGGATGTCCTCGTGCATCGCATCCTCTTTTTCCCACGGGCTCGCCTTCATCGTTTCAAAGGGCGAGCGGACGATCACCTTTACGTCCTCGCCGCCGAGGCGTCGTGCAGTGCGGCAGCAGTCCATCGCGGTGTTTCCGCCGCCGAGGACGATCACTTTCTTTCCGATCGATCGCGTATGCTCAAATGCAACACTTGCCAGCCAGTTTATACCGATATGAATGTTCGCGTCGCCTTCCTCGCGGCCCGGTATGTTGAGCTCGCGGCCACGCGGGGCTCCAGTCCCGACAAAGACCGCGTCGTATCCGGCATCAAGCACCTCTTTTAGCGATGAGACGTAGTGCTTGAAATGCGTGTGAATGCCGAGGTCAAGGATATAATTTACTTCTTCATCGAGCACCGTTTCCGGTAGGCGGAACGCCGGGATCTGCGAGAGCATAAAGCCGCCGCCCTTTATCTGCTCGTCAAACAGGTGGATCTCGTAGCCGAGCGGCGCAAGATCCCGAGCGACCGTAAGCGACGCCGGGCCGGCACCGATCAATGCGATCTTTTTGCCGTTGGAGGCGAACGGAGCTTGCGGCATTAGGTGCTTTACTTCGTCGCGATTATCGGCGGCGACACGCTTGAGGCGGCAAATAGCGACCGGTTCCTCATCAATGCGGCCTCGGCGGCACGCAGGTTCGCACGGCCGATCACACGTTCGTCCGAGCACGCCGGGAAATACGTTCGATTCCCAGTTGATCATATACGCTTCGGTGTATTTGCCCTCAGCGATCAAGCGAATGTATTGGGGCACGGGCGTGTGAGCTGGACAGGCGTACTGGCAGTCAACGACTTTGTGAAAGTATTCGGGGTCGGTAATATTTGTGGGTTTCAAGGTAAAATTCCTCGTCAACGTATGATCGGTGCGCTTGTATTCTAAGTCACAAGCCGACCCACCCGCAAGGAATTTCCGAGTAAATCTTCTTTTCAACGGCACCAGAAATAAACTAGAATCTAGAAGCGGCTCAACGGGCCGCAGATCACGCTTCGCACTCGATCGGCGACTATTTTACTTCAATGGGATCATTTTTTGCTGCGGCCACGCTCGACGCTGTCGGCCTTTGGGCCTACATTCTTGTTTTCGTCATCGGAGCGTGCATCGGCAGTTTCCTGAACGTCGTCATTTATCGCGTGCCGACTGAAAGGTCGCTTTTGACGTCATCAGCGTGCCCTAGATGCGGGAACGCGATCCCGTTCTACTTTAATATCCCGATCCTTGGTTGGATAGTCCTCGGCGGCAAATGTGCGAGCTGCAAGGGATCGATCGCCTGGCGGTATCCGGCGATCGAACTTCTGACCGCGCTGGTCTTCGTAGCGATTCTCTTCCAGATAGGTCCGACCGCGTATCTTCCCGTAGCTCTTGCATTTGCGGCAGCGATCATCGCCCTAATTTTTATCGACGCGGACAATATGATCTTGCCGAACGTGATCACGTATCCGCTCTTCATTGTTGCTCTAGTCGTACGGGTCGTATTCCCGATTCTCCTCGGTGACAGCTACTTCCCGGATACAAAGGTCACGCCCATCAGCGGCCTTGAGTTCGCCGGCCTTCCACCGTGGGCCATCAGTCTTGCGGGTGCTCTGTTCGGAGCCGTTGTCGGCGGAGGCTCGCTCTGGCTGATCGGCGTTCTCTGGAAGCTCTTGAGGAAGGTCGATGCGATGGGCCTGGGCGATGTTAAACTCCTCCTCGGGATCGGCGCTCTGCTCGGTTGGCGCCTTACGCTGCTCACGATCTTTCTTGGAGCGTTCACGGGTGCAGTCGCTGGCGTCGCAATGCTTGCCGGCAGAAAGGATAAGGACCTTCAGACTCAAATTCCCTTCGGAATTTTCCTCGGGATAGGTGCCCTGGTTTCTCTACTGTTCGGCGAGCGAATGATCACATGGTACCTGGGCCAGTTCTACTGAGCCGATGCCATAACTTTCTGGACGCACTCGTTCGAGCAGTAGTAAGTATCAGGTGGAAATCTTACAGTTGTGGCTGGATCGACCCATTTTCCGCATGCGGTGCACGACCGCAGTTCTAACGCCGGAGTTTTTTCTTCGTAGGATGGAGCCGCGGCGTTAGCATTTCCCTAATTTCCCTGAGCGAACGGCCAAACGCCAAGATACCCGCGATATGCTTACGGTATCTGAATGCAGTCAGCCCGAACAGCAGGAATAGAATCAAGAGAATAAACGCCGCTTCTCTCATTGGATCGGCTGCGCGGCCTTCTTCTCGATCTGTGAATCGAGGAGCGGCAGGGCTTCATTACTACCATTTATGGAGCGCAATTCGTCGGCCGTCTTCTTTGCCTTATCAAACTCTCCCTGGCGAATGTAAGTTTGAGCAAGGTACTGCAAGGCTCGCTCCTGCTTTGGATTCGTTTTGAGTGCCTTTTGGAATTCGGCGACAGCGCGCGTCAGATCGGGCGGATCATCCAGAAAGAACGTCAACGCATAATCGGCGTGGACGTCAGCGTCGTCAGGCTTTTCAGCGATCGCCCTTTCATAAGTTGCTCGGGCCTTTTTCATCACGGCGGGGTCTTTCTTGAAGAATCCGGAGTCAAAATATGCATTTCCAAGATCGACGATGACTGCGTAGTCCTTTGGCTTAAGCTTGCTGGCCCGCTCAAGGATGCGCGCGGCCTCATCAAGAAGTTGGGTATCCTTCTTCATCGTCGCGTATCGATAAAGTGCCCCACCGAGGCTCTTTTGGAAATCGAAGTCGTCCGGTGCGGCGTCGGCCTGTGCGATCTTTGCCTTAAGTTCCTCCGGGTCGAGAGTAAAATCGCCCGGCTTTGCAGGAGTGCCGTTGGGTGCGGCCGTCGATGCCTGCATCTTAAGGGAGTTGATCTCGCTGCGGTTAAGGCTGTTTGCAGTCACAAAACCGATAACAAGGCCGAGCAGGCCCACGACGATAGCAAGAGTGATTGCTTTAGAATTCATCAGCTAAATTCTACTAAAGCCCAATGCGTAAAGCTAAAGTGTCGAGCCGAATGCCCCGAAAGGACGGGACACTCGAACTCGACACACAACTCTAATTTTTGGCCTATTTCTTGCCGTCAATATACGGAAGATCTTCCGCTCTGCGGCGAATTGGCGGATCGGTCGCACGGCGACGCGGAATTGTCGTTCCGGTGCGGCGGTCAACGCTTCCCGCGGGGAGGCCCTTGCCGTGCACCGCCTCTATTAGAATCCGCGTTATCTCCTGCGAAAGAGTGCGATGTTCGCCGGCTGCGCGCCGTCTCAAAGATTCTTTCAGTTCGCTCGGAACGTAAGCTCCGATAAATACGCCTTTTCGATTTGCCATATCTGTTTGTGCGAGTTATGCCTTTTTTGCGCTATGAGACATACCTATAAGCCGAATTTTGTTTCGCTCAGCAGCTAACGCTACTCGAACGTTGACGATCATTCATCTAGGCCGATCGTTACCGAACGGCTCAAGCGACCTACCCGGAAACGTTGTCGGCCGAGGCCGACGTCGGGCGGGCCGCCCGAAACACGCTTCCCTATTTGGTCTTGCACCACGAGGAGTTTGCCTGGCCACCGTATGTTACCACCGGTGCCGGTGAGCTCTTACCTCACCGTTTCACCCATCACCGCCCGAAGGAGGCTGGCCTGTTCTCTGCTGCACTTGTCGTCATCTAGAACCGCCTGAACGGCCAAGATGCCCGGACGTTATCCGGCTCGCTGCCCTTTGGTGTTCGGACTTTCCTCCGAGACGCAATCAACGTCACGGCGACCGTCCGGTATGCCTCATAGCAAAAAGGCAAACTGAGTATAACAAAAATCAATTCGGTATTGAACTATGTCAAACACGTTTGGCATTAGTGCGACCGAGCGATGCCGGATGAAGATGTGAATTCCACAAGATCACCGGTCCGGATCAGTACATTTTGCCTGTCGCACGCCGCAAAGCTGCACGCGATCCGCGTTCCGTCCTTCCGCAGGATCGAGATGCCATCGACATCCGGCTCTGCGTCAGCAAGTGCTCGCAAGACGAAAACAGGCACGGCATCTCTGCTTAGAAACTGCAGGCCTGGCCCTGAGACCTTCCCATAAGTAACAACCGCGTGGCTATTAAACTTAATAACAGTAACCTCTGCACTATGCCGCCCAAGCCAACTGATCGAGTTTTCAACCAGACGTGCAACCCTTTCCGCTGTGAGCCCGCTTGCTGGTAGCGAGTTTCCAGCGATCGCCAGGTCGATCGTACCGTCTCGCCTTACGACGAGATCTTTTGGAGCACCGAAGACGCCGTGCACGTCGATCCTAAGAACGTCGCCAACACCGATGGTGTATGTGTTCGTTTCGTCCTGAGCGGCCGCAACCATGCAGAAAATCGAAATAAATACGCCGATAAGGCAAAATCGCAACATATCTCGCCAAGGACGCCGATAATCACGAGCGTGCTTGCCAAACTAAAGTCAGAAAAGCCGGAAATTTTTAGAATTATGTTCGAGTAAGCTGGAGTTCCGGCCAAAATGTTCGATAGGCGGCAACAAGGGCGTCCTCGACGGCCTGGGTCGTATCAAGCTCCATAACGACACGGGCGATCTCAGCAGCTTTTTCTCGGTCAAGGCTCCGAAGGATGCGACGTATCGTTGAAAGTGACGATAGTTTTACGCTGAATTCTTCGGCGCCGAGTCCAACAAGCAGCGGCACGTAAAAGGCGGAACCCCCCATTTCGCCGCACAAAGATGTTGGCTTTCCGACAGCCTTAGCAGCATCAATTACGCGAGATATTGAGCGCAGGATCGCGGGATGGAGCGACTGATACCAGTCGGCGACCATTTCGTCGTCGCGGTCAACGCCAAGCGTATATTGGACGAGGTCGTTCGTACCGATCGCGAGAAAATCCACATTCTTGAGAATCTGGTCGATCACGAGAACCGCCGACGGCAGCTCGATCATCGCACCGATCTTCGGAAACTGGATGCCATCAAGCCTGCTAAATTCGTCGTCTATGAGGCTTCGAACCTGCTTGATGTCCTGCACTCCGGCAACCATCGGAAGGATGATCGAAATATTCCCTTTTGTGTTCGCTCGCAAGATCGCCCGCAACTGCGTCCTGAACCTCTGTTCGCGCGCCAGGCCTAGGCGGATCGCACGCATTCCAAGGGCCGGGTTCTTTTCCGGTTCCCGGCCGCCGAATGAGACCTGGTCAAGGTCAAAGTCGAAAGTGCGTATGCGAACTTCGCGGCCATCGGCAGCCTCCGCAGCGGCCGCATATTCTCGGAATTGTCGCTCCTCATCCGGCCAACCCTTGATCCCCGGGAAAAGATACTCGGAACGAAGCAGGCCGATACCGAGAGCGCCTCGTTCGAGGCCTTTAGTGATCTTCGTACTACTGTCGATATTCACGTATAGGCGGAACGCCGGAACGGCCGAATCGTCGGCTTCCGCTCCGGCAGTAGACGCGGTTCCGCGAGACGCGCGGTCCTTAATGGACCTTTCGAATTCTTCTTCGGACGCGAACGTGACGAACCCGTTGTCACCGTCAACGATGACAAGATCGCCGTCATCGAATCGCCGGTTGACACGCTTTATCCCCGAGACCGCAGGAATATTGCTTTCGCGGGCCAAAATGAAAGTGTGGGACGTCCATCCGCCCCGCTCGGTAATGATGGCGACCGGCGGAGTGCCTGAGAACTCCATCATAGTTGACGGCAAAAGTTCGGTGGCAACTATAACCGTGTTCGGCGGTAGCGGCGGCAACGCAGATCTTTCGCCCGCAAGAGCATTAGAAACGCGTTCTGCGACGTCCTCGATATCAACTGCCTTTTGTCGAAGGTGAACATCGGCCGAGGCACGCTGCGATGATACAAGCTTGTCCGTGACGGTCTTTAAGGCCCATTCCGCGGTCACAAGGTCGGTGCGGATAACTTCGGCCACCGCGTCGAGGAGTGACGAACTTTCCAGGATCAGAAGGTGCGCGTCGAAGATATCCGCAGCGTTAGGCGTCGGCGGCTTTGCGATCAGGGCCTCAAGCTGCAAAGAAGCATAGGTTACGGCCGCACGAAAACGTTCGATCTCGGCGTCAACGCTCTGTTTAGCTATCTCCGCATGAAAGAACTGCCTTTTTCGGCCGACGACCAGCAGAGCCCGACCGACCGCACGGCCGTGAGAGACCGAACGACCGGCATAGCTAGCCCGCAGTCCATCTTTTAGGGGTGAAACCAAACTACAATATTGCGGCCCGAACCTCCGGCCAACGAGTTACATCCTACTGCCTTAACTTCCAAAGCTAAAACCACCTCCGCCGCCCTGCGAAGGGAAGAACGGCTTCAGAAGGCCCGCAAACGCCGCCAAATTGCGGGTTTGGATCAATATTTCACCTGGGCCGACAAACTCCGCGACCATTCCCTCGCCGCTCAAGAAGCTGCGGAAATAGCCACTCTTTGATGCTTTCCGCAGCTGATACTGCATATGAGCCTCCCATGCCACGAGATGGCCCGTATCTACGACGTATCGCTCGCCCGGGGCGAGGAACCGTTTGTGGATCGCTCCAAAAGAAGAGACAAGCAAAAGGCCGGTGCCCGACACCTGCAGAACGAACAGGCCTTCGCCGCCGAACCAGCTCTTGGCGCCGCCAAATTTCGTATCGACCGTAAGCCCGATATCCCCTGCAAGATAGGAACTCGACTGCACCGCGAAGGATTGCCCTCGCATTTCGATGCCCGCAATATCGCCTGGAGCACCCGGAGCGAAGGTCACCTCGCCGGGGCCGCCTTTGGCCGTAAAGGTCGACACGAATGCGGATTCGCCGCCGACGGCACGTTTCAATGCACCAAAGACGCCGCCTTTCATTTCCGAGTAGAGATCGACGTTTGCCGACATCGAGACCATCGCACCTGCCTCTGCTGAGATCGCCTGTTCGGGCCCAAGATCGATAATTGCGAGTGCGAACGCTCCCTGATGTTCGATCCGCCAGTTGTAACCCGATCCCTGGCCGCGCCCATCCGCATCAAAATGAAAGGAGCCGTTCGGGACGGCATTCGTGCGAGGTTCCTGCGGCGGCTGGATCGGCTGCGTCGGCGTCGCCTGAACGGGCGTTTCCCGCACGATCGTAAAACCGCACGAGCCACAGAATTTCGCATCATCACGGACTTCCAACGTGCATTTTGGGCATTTCATAGTTACGCATCCTCCAGACTTGAAGTATCAATAATAGACGTTTCCGGCGTGCTCTTCGAGTGCCGAAGTCTAAGTCATTGCGTGGCAGCTTCTGCCGACGTAAGATTTCCGGCCTCGTGGATCGCACGTTTTGTGTCGGTAAAGAACAGCAGCAGGCCTCCGGCAACGAAAAAGACGATCAGAGCTAGGATCGCAGGCCGATATGAGTTCGTTAATTGGGCCACTAGCCCGAAGGCGATCGGCCCAAGCCAGGATGTTCCGCGTTCAGAGATCGCATAGATCCCGAAGAAGGCCGCCTCCCTGCCGCTCGGGATCATCCTCGAGAACAATGAACGAGAAAGTGCTTGCGACCCGCCGAGGACGAATCCGATCGCGGCACTCATGAAATAAGCCTCCCCGATCGTCTCTAGGGAGAAATAACCGTAAACGACGATCGCGGCCCAAACAGCGAGCGAGATCAGGATCGCTGTCTTCGTTGATGTTAGACGGGATACGAATTCCAGGATCAACGCACCGAAGATCGCGACAATTTGCGCAATCAGGATCGCGATAACGAGAACCGTTCGGTCGTCCGGCAGGCCTTTTGCAACGAACAGCTCCTGTGTAATGAAAACGCCAGCCATTGTAATGACGGTCTGTATTCCGTCATTGTAGATCAGGTAGGCGATAAGGAACTTGAGCGTGTGCTTGAGACGGAAGAGCTCCTTGAACGTATCCACAACCTCGCGGAGGCCGGCCGAGACGATCGACTTCCCCTCCGGCGGAGTTCGTACTGGCTGACGACTCCGAAGCAGACAGAAGGAGATCACGGCAAAGCCGCCCCACCAAAGGCCTGACGCCAGAAGACATATTCGGACCGCATACTCGGTCGAGATGCCAAGACGTTCGGCGTTTAGGAGCAAAAGAAAACTCAGGATCAATGTGGTGGTAGCACCCGCATACCCAACCGCAAAGCTCCAACTAGAGACGCGATCGCGCCGATCTTCTGTCGAGATATCATTCAAGAACGAGTTGAAAAACACGATCGACGCTCCCGCACTCAAGTTCGCAAGTATGAACGCCACACTTCCAAAAAGGTAAAGGTCGCCCTGGGCAAAATAGAGCAGGACGCAGCCGAATGCTCCCAAATAGCAGAAAGCGGCCATAAATGCCTTCTTTAGGTGCGTATAGTCGGCGATTGCTCCAAGAACGGGAAGGAAAAAGACCTGGAGAAAGACCGACAGGCCGACCGAATACGAGAAGAGCGATTTTGCGGAGACCAGCACGTACCCGCCGATCGCGATCACCGCACCGTTCTCGCCCACGCCTCGTTGGGCAAGCTCGGTAAGGTACGGCCCTACGAGCACGCCCAGCACGACGGCAAAGAACGCGTGATTCGCCCAGTCGTACATTACCCAACCGAAGATCTCCAGCGGCCGGTTCTTGTCTAATGTGCTCTTCGTCATCGGGCAGAAATCCCCGCAAAGCTCAGTGCTTGAACGTAAAAAGCGAGTCGTTCCAATATACATCGTTCTGCTCGGAACAAAAGCAACCCATTCATTTTCATAGATTTCCGTCAATAGGATAAAATCTCTTTCGACGAGATGAAAGCGATGATCCTCGCCGCGGGCTTCGGCACTCGGCTCTTTCCATTGACGATCGACCGCACAAAGCCTGCGATCCCATTCCTGGGAAAGCCGGTCGTCGGCTACGTTGCGGAGTATATTTCCCGATTCGGCATAAGGGATGTCGTTGTAAATCTCCATCACCAGCCGCGCTCCGTTATGGACGCGCTTGGCGACGGCTCGCGATTCGGCGTAGAGATCAACTATTCGATCGAAGAACCCGGCATCCTCGGAACGGCCGGAGCCCTCGACAATGCACGCGATCATCTCGCCGCAGAAACATTCGTGGTGATAAATGGAAAGATAATCACCGACATCGATATTGCTGCGGCCCTTCGATCCCACAAGGAGAGCGGTGCGATCGCGACCATGGTCCTCAAGCGGAATCCAAGCCTCGAAAGATTTACGGTTGTTGAGGCTCACGATGATCGCGTTGTGGGGTTCCGTGAGTTGTCGGAAGGCGAACGAACGGAAGGTCGCGTCCCGCTGATGTTTACGGGTATCCAGATACTCGAACCGCGAGTTTTTGACTGGATACCGCGCGGGATCTACTCCGACATTGTTCCGACGTTCTATCGGCCGGCTATCGACGCGGGTGAACGGATCAATGCTTTTGTGACCGACGCTCGCTGGTACGAGATCTCGACCCTTCGTCGTTATCTCGACATAAGCCTTGCAATGGCAGGCAGCGGGCGGATCGTCGAAGGCGCAGGCTGTTCGGTCGATGCATCGGCCGATGTTGAAGACGCGGTTCTTTGGGACAATGTCCGGGTAGAGCGAGGGGCATATCTTCGGCGAGTTGTCGTGGGTGACGGCGTAAACATCGCTGAAGGCACCAGGTTCGAGAACTCTGTTGTCGTACGCGGCGACCTTCTTGCTAGGAACCCTGAAAAGCCGAAAAAGGCCCAGCCAGGATACTTTGAGGGTGAGAACTACATTGTGCCTTTGGGATAAATGACAGAACTGCTCGACAAACTGCACGCATTTCTTGCAAAGAACGATCTTCGCAGCGAGGTTATCGCGCTTTCGGCGGACGCATCGACGCGAGAGTATTTTCGCATCGACTGGTTCGGTAGGACGGCCGTAGCCTGCGTATATCCTGACCCATTCGTCGAGGCCGAGCACAGCTATGTTGACGTGACGTCTCTTTTTCTGCGGGCTGATCTCCCGGTCGCCGAATTGTATGCCGTTGATGGCGAGCTCGGCGTCATCGTTCAAGAAGACCTTGGCGATTCGGTACTTCGCGAATATTTGAAGACACAGGACGCCGAGCGAAGTGCGCGTTTGATAGACGAGGCGATCGCAATGATCGTACGGATCCAACGTGCTACGCCGCTTGCCTTCGAGATGAATTCGATAGCATCGCGATTGAGCTTTGACGAGGAAAAACTCCTTTGGGAATTGGACTTTTTCAAGACACACTATTTTGAGACCTTTGCAAAGCGGCCGCTTCCTGCGGTCGAAGATCGTGCGTTGACCGAGGAGTTCATTGAACTCGCCCGCGACCTTGCCGCACGTGCAAGCGTTCTTTGCCATCGTGATTTTCATGCGGCAAACATCATGATCGACCCAGAGGGCAAAATGCGGATCATTGACCATCAGGATGCTCGCATGGGTTCCGCCGCTTACGACCTTGTCTCGTTCCTCCTCGACCGGATAACCGAACCGCCCTCAACTGAGTGGCTCGCAGAAAAGCGACGGTATTTTCTGGATCTTCGCGTCGCTCTTGGCCTGCCGCGGCTTGACGAGGCCGAGTTTGCGGCGGAATTTCGCCTTCAGACGTTGCAGCGTTGCCTAAAGGCCGTTGGCACATTCTCATATCAATCCGCAGTTCGGGGAAAAACACACTTTATTCCATTCATAGTGCCGATGTTCCGCATCGTCCTTCGCTCGGCGGGCAATCTTAGGACCTTCCCGACGCTCTGCACGATCCTGAAACGTGAGATCGACGGCGAGGACGATTCGTAGAGGGACGAGCTTCGGCCTGAATTCTGCACCTCCGCTTTTTTCTTTTCGGCGATTTCAAATAAACTTGATTCTTTATGGCTCAGACCTACATAGACCAAGTTAAGCATCATATCGGCGAGAGCGTAACCCTCAAGGGCTGGCTCTACAACAAGCGTTCGAGCGGGAAGCTCGTTTTCCTCCAACTTCGCGACGGAACCGGCATCGTGCAGTGCGTCGTTTTTCGCCCGAACAGCGAAGAGCTCTTTGCGGCAGCAGATTCGCTCGGGCAGGAATCCTCGATCATCGTCACCGGCACGGTCAAAGAAGATTCGCGGTCGTCGCTTGGCGTCGAACTTGATGTCACGGGCCTCGAGGTCGTTCAGAATGCCCACGATTATCCGATCACGCCAAAAGAGCACGGTACGGAATTCCTGATGGACAATCGCCATCTTTGGATCCGCTCGAAACGCCAGCACGCCGTTTTGAAGATCCGGCACACCGTCATCAAGGCGACCCGTGATTTCTTTGACAACAACGGCTTTACCCTTGCCGATACGCCGATCTTTACGCCTGCAGCGTGCGAAGGTACGACGACGCTTTTCGAGGTCGATTATTTCGGCGACAACAAGGCATATCTCACGCAAAGCGGCCAGCTCTACAACGAAGCGACGGCCGCCGCCTTCGGCAAGTCTTACGCGTTCGGCCCGACATTCCGTGCCGAGAAATCGAAGACCCGCCGTCACCTTACCGAGTTCTGGATGGTCGAACCCGAGGTCGCCTATGCAACCTACGAAGATATGATGGATCTCGGTGAAGGCCTGATCGTCGCCATCGTCGAACGCGTCCTGACCGACCGCCAAGAAGAACTGAAGACGCTCGAGCGTGACATTTCGAAACTCGAAGCGATCTCGTCCCCATTTCCGCGGCTCCATTACGACGACGCGGTAAAGATGCTCCAAGAAGGGCATCAGGCGGGCGAGCTCGAGAACAACTTCGAATGGGGCGGCGATTTCGGCGCACCGGATGAGACCTACCTCTCGAACCGCCACGGCAAGCCCGTCTTCGTGCATCATTTCCCGACGGCGATCAAGGGCTTCTACTTCGAGGTTGACAAAGATCGTCCGGAGACGGCACTCGGCATCGACCTGCTGGCTCCCGAGGGCTACGGCGAAATAATCGGCGGAGGCGAACGTGCCGCGTCCCTCGAGTACCTTGAATCTCAGATCGAGGCCCACAACCTGCCTCGCGAGGCCTTCGAGTGGTATCTCGACCTGCGGCGTTTTGGCTCCGTCCCGCACGCCGGTTTCGGCATGGGCATCGAACGCTGCACCGCGTGGATGGCGGGCATCGAACACGTCCGCGAAACAATTCCCTTCCCGCGAATGCTCTATCGCCTAGCACCGTAATGAGAGGGGATTAGCCGCGAGGCATTGTACTTCCTTTGCGGCTTTGCCTCTTTGCGGGAGACTTCCGCGTTGGCACGGGATGTGAACACCCTCCCAGTCTTTCTTAGCGTCCTTTGCGGGAGCTTAGCGGCCTTTGCGTTAAACTTCCGCGAATAAACGCAAAGACCGCAGGGTCATCGCAAAGAACGCCAAGTGCGCGGCGTTCTCGCCCAACGTAAGCCGCGAGCATTTGCTTCCTTTGCGTTAAACTCTCCGGCTACAAACGCAAGACCGCCAAGCCTCTCGCAAGTCCGTTGCCCTCCTGCAAAACTTCGCTTGCCTTCCTTCCTGACATTTCCTCCGACTTCGGCTATCATCTTCTTAAAAACCATATGAAGATCACGAAATGGGCAGGACGGAAGTTCAGCGGACGCGTCTTTGCGGCGCTTGCACTCGCGGCGGCCGTGCTGGTCTCGGGTGCGGCGGCACAGAAGCGAATCCGCGACCTGAAGCCGACGGTCATCCTTATCTCTCTCGACGGATTCCGTTACGACTACCCCGATAAGTTCGACACGCCGACGCTAAAGCGGCTTGCGCGCACGGGCGTTCGGGCGAAATGGATGATCCCGTCATTTCCAACAAAGACGTTCCCGAACCATTACACGATCGCGACGGGCCTTTACCCCGAGCACCACGGCATCGTTGACAACAATGTCTGGGACGCGGGAAAAATGTTCTCGATAGGCAACCGCGAGGCCGTCGGCGACCCGCGTTGGTGGCTCGGCGAACCGATCTGGGTAACGGCGCAGCGTCAGGGACAGATCGCCGCGTCGTATTTCTACGTCGGCTCCGAGGCACCGGTCAAGGGAATGCACCCGAAGTACTGGAAAACTTACAACGGGAGCGTCCCGCCGCAGATGCGCGTGGACGGAGTTCTCTCGTGGCTCGACCTTCCGGTCGATGAGCGGCCGACGATCATCACGATGTACTTCTCGGACACGGACGACGCAGGCCACGAGTTCGGCCCCGACGCCGAAGAGACGCGTTATGCGGCTCTCAATGACGATGATTACATCGCGCGTCTTCTGCGCGGCCTCGCACTTCGCGGAATTGCGGACAAGGTCAACATCATCGTCGTCTCCGATCACGGAATGGCCGCCGTCGATATTCGCAAAGCCGCCTTCATCGACGACTATATCGACATCGCCAACGACACTGACCGCATCCTCTACACGCACGAGATCAATCAGATCTTCCCGAAGCCGGGCAAGGTCGACGAAGTTTATTCGCGGCTCAAAAAGATGCCGTTCGCAACTTGCTGGAAGAAGGGCGAACTCCCCGAACGCCTGCATTACAACGACGGCGAACGTGTCGCGCCGATCGTGTGTTCCACCGAGATCGGACATATCGTCACCACGCATTCGCGATACGCGAACTATGTGAAAGACATCTCCGACCCCGAGCGTCCACGCGGCGGCCACGGCCACGACAACCGCTATCCGGAAATGCGGGCCCTCTTCATCGCTCACGGGCCGGCGTTCAAACGCGGATTCGTCGCCGAACCTTTCGCGAATATCGAGGTCTATAACGTAATGTGCAAGATCCTCGGCCTCAAGCCCGCCCCGAATGACGGCGACCTGCGGCACGTACGCTCGATGTTGCGGAAATGACCGCGAGTGCGTTCCGTGTTCCATTTCCGACGGGTGGAACAAGCGGAACAAGGTGGAACAAACATCGAGGTTCCGAACGGGATCGATCCGGTTGTCAAACACCAACAGGGTAAGAATAGCCGACCGCATCGCCCCTGTGAATGACAGTCCGCACAGATCGACACAAACCGCACAAATTCCCCTCCTTACGAATGAGGGGTGCGGCGTTTCGCCGCGAGGTGGTTCTTTTGGGCTGTGCCCCTCTGCCTCGGTGTCAGTAGCCCGCACGATAGTAAGGGCTTCCGTTTGGGCGAGAGGAGCCCTTACTTACGTGCGGGCTACGGACACCTGAGCTACGGACACCTGGGCTACGGACACCTGGGCTACGGACACCTGAGCTGCCGACACCTGGGCTACGGACACCTGAGCTGCCGAGCGTTTGGCCGCTCGCTGCTTCTTTTGGGCTCTGCCCATCTATTTGCGGAAAAGCTCTGCTTTTCCGAGACCGTCGCGAAAATGTGGCTGCGGCTATGCCGCTGGTCTGGCGGCGGCGGAGCCGCAAGGAAGTCTGGCCAGCTGGTCGGTGAAGCCGAGCTTCACCGCAAATAGAGCGGCGGAGCCGCAGGATAAAACCGTTGGGACGAAGCCCCAAGGTCAGAACCGGGAGCGATAGCGACCGGGTCAGAGCCGCAAGAGAGGAGCCTTACTTACGTGCGGGCTACGGACACCTGGGCTACGGACACCTGAGCTGCCGACACGTGGGCCGCAGAGCGTTTAGTTTTTACGCGGGGCGGAGGGTGAGGACGGCGATCTCGGGCGGGACGAGGAAGCGGAACGGCAGGATGCTTTCGCCGATGCCCGAGGTGACGAACATTTTCACGCCGCGTTCGTCGATGAGGCCGCGCGTGTACTTT
>LLEU01000011.1 GCA_001567505.1 Acidobacteria bacterium OLB17
TTGAAGATCGGTCGGGAAAGGGAAGGCTACGGCGGGCTTCGGCGAGCTTTGACGACAGACGGTGGAACGCCGGTGGCGAATAGGAACGCTAGGCCGTGGCGGCGAAGGTTCATTTCCGCAGATGCAGGCCCGAGCGACGGCTCGAGGTCGAGGGCCGCGAGGACGTCGATCGCGCCTGAACGGCTTGTTGCTGCCCGATTGCCGTGCTTTGCGACCTTAAGTCCGGCGGACGCCGTAACGATCGCAGCAGCGGTCGATACATTGAACGGCTTTTTCGTGCCGCCGCCCGTGCCGACGATGTCAATGCTGTCCTCGTGTCCGTGAATGCTGCGGCATCGCCTGCGAAGAACCGAGGCAAAGCCGAAGATCTCGTCTTCGGTGATGCCTTTTTGGTTCCACACCGTAAGCAGTTCAACGAGAAGCTTGCGGTCTTCGCACGAGATGATCGCGTCAAGTAGCGGTTCAGCGTTCTCGATCGAGACGTCTATGCCGCGTTTCATTGTATTTATGTTGGTATGTAAGAGTTCGTTCATCCTAGTTCTCCGGTCTCTGCGAGGTCGATGGCTCGCATCAAACCTTTCGCTTTATTTATTGTTTCCTCAAATTCCGATGCCGCGTTCGAATCGGCAACGATGCCCGCACCTGCCTGTATCGTCGCAACACCGTTCTCAAGCACTAGCGTGCGGATCGAGATGCAGGTATCCATATTTCCTCGATAGTCGAAATAGCCGATCGCACCGGCGTAGATCCCTCGCGGCGTCGGTTCAAGCTCCCGAATGATCTCGATCGCACGAACCTTCGGCGCTCCCGAAACTGTCCCGGCCGGAAAGCATGCGGCGAAGGCGTCGAACATATCCTTTCCCGGCGAGAGCTTCGACGAAAGGGAACTGACCAAATGCTGGACATGCGAGTATCGCTCGACCGCCATCAGCGTATCGACCTTCACGGAGCCGAACTCCGAGACGCGGCCAAGGTCGTTACGGCCGAGGTCAACGAGCATCAAATGCTCGGAAACTTCCTTCGCGTCGGCCTTCATTTCGTCAGCGAGCCGTTCATCCTCGTCAGTCGTCGCACCGCGATGACGGGTGCCGGCGATCGGCCGATATTCGAGCTTGCCGTCAACGCAGCGTACGAGCATCTCGGGCGAAGCACCGATAACGCTCCGTGTGCCGATCTGCATCAGGAACATATACGGCGACGGATTCAGCGAACGCAGTGCTCGATAGATCGCGATCGGCGAAGCATCGGTTTCGCGGGTGAATCGCTGCGAATAGACGGCCTGGTAGCAGTCGCCTGCCTTTATGTATTCTTTGATCTTCTCAACGGCCCCTTCGAACTCGTCGCGGGTCTGATTCGACACGCCCTGTCGAGATCCGCTCTTTGCCGAACGTGCAAGGGAGACTGTCTTGTCACTTTCGAGCAGCGAGCGGATCTCTGCGTTCCTGCATTGCGCCGTTCCGGTCTCATTTTCCGGTGCGACCGTGACGATCTTGATCTTCTGCTGTGCGTGGTCGAATGCGACCACGGAACGGAAGACCATCAACGATGCAACGGTCTTTGCTTCGCCGTTCGCGAGCGACGGTTCGAACCATTCGCACGCATCAAACCCTATGCAGCCGATCGCACCGCCGATGAACGGCGGGAGGTCAGTATCGGCCGCTGCGATGCTGTCCGCGAAGATCCGGCGAAGTTGGCCGAATGTTTCCGAACCGCCTCCGATCACTTGGATCGGGTCGGCGCCGATGAACGAATATCGGGCGAGATTTTCGCCGCCCTCGACGGATTCGAGAAGGAATGAATGATCGGATGTCGATGTGAGCTTGAGGTAAACGGCGAGCGGGGTCAGCAGGTCAGCGGGGATCGTTTCGACCACCGGCCTGAGTAAGTTGATCTGTTGCGGACTCGCGTTCATCAAAAAAGCTAAATGCAGGAATTATCTGCGTCAAAACACAAAAAACGCCCCTTGAGCGTATGGTCTCAAGCGGCGTCTTTTGATAGATCTGAATTTTTCTAGTTCTTAACTGTCAGATGCGATCATAAGACGCGCCGGTAAACTGCCACCAAAAAAAGGTGTACAGGTTAAACGCGTAATAGATCGCTCCGAAGAACTTCATCGGGTGTTACTTTAGCACGAACGCCGGCGGGCGTGTCAATAGCCGCGGCAAAAAAAATCGAACGCTTCGCGCGAGGTCACATCTTCACGGGAACCTCGATGCCGAGATCGCCGAGTGCCGCTCTTAGGCTTCGCGACGCAAAGAAAGCAGCGTGAACAAGGACCGCTCGCCGAACTTCGTCGGCCTCCGCAATGATCTTGTGGTTGTGATAGAAGAGATTGAACGCCTTCGCAAGATTGAACGCATATTTCGCGAGGATCGCCGGTTCATTCGCGTTCGCTGCCTGCCTGATCGTCTCTTCGAGCCTCGATGCAAGTGCGATGAGCGCCCAGATCTCGCTCCCGCCTTCACCTTCAAAGACCGCCCGCACACGTTCGCGATCCGCAATTGCGGGCGATAGAGTTTCGACCGTCTCGCCCGCCTCTTCCAGTTTTCGGAAGATCGAATTCGCACGCACCGCGGAATATTGACAGAAGCATCCGGTCTCGCCTTCGAAGGATAACGCTTCGCGAAAATCGAAAACGATCACGGTGTTCCGCGTGAACTTTAGCAGAAAATACCTGAGAGCGCCGATCGCAAGCTGGTGAGCGATCTTGCGTTTCTCTTCTTCACTCTCTTCCGGGTGGCGCGACCGACCTCGATATATGCATTCGCCTCCAGGCGATCGATCAGGTCGTCGGCTTTGACGCCAAGGCCTTTGCGTCCGCTCATTTCGATGAAAGGCCGTTTACGGTCATCGTCCGAAAGCGTGAACCCAAGCTCCTCGGCGGCAGCGGCGAAAGCGCGACCATCTCGTACGCAAGATGGACGCTCGCCGAGAGTCCGCGTTCGGGCGATATGGCCGCGACGCCTTTTTTTACGATCTCCTGCGGGTACGATTGCCGCGTGTCGATAACGTTATAGATCTTCTCGCCGCCGCCGAACGCCGGATGCGGCGTAACGCCTTCGCCGGCCGTCGTTATCCAAACTTCGCCTCCGCCGTCCCGACGGAACGGGCGATAGTTGAAATCGAGGCCGAGGATGCCGAGCTTCCACATCTGGTATGCGATATCCTTGCCTGTGTAAGTGACCGTTCCGTTCGAACGGACAAGTATCTTATCTGCTTCGTGCTCATCCGTGCCCGAATGTTCCTCGAAAGGCATCACCCAGCAGCCCGCGTGCTTGCCCTCGTCCTCAAAACGCACGACGCCGAGTTCCTTCATCTTCTCGAATGCCTTATCCCAGAAATGGAGGTGAAGGATCTCGGATTCCCGCGGCAGCAGATCGTAGTAGATCGAGAGGCGCTCCATCGTTTGCAGGATGCACTCGACGTTTCGCGTCGCAACAAACTCCGCGAATTCGGCAACAGGCCCGCTGCCTTCTTCGAGCGCGTGGAGAACCTCGGCCCGCTTTTCCTTTAGCGATTCGTCGGTTGCGAACGTCTGGCCGACGCGGGCGTAGAGGTCCCAGCAGTAGTGGTCAAAACGCTTTCCGGCGGCCGTCAGTTCCGCATCCAGCTGCTTTACCGACGCAAGGTCGCGGCCTTCAAGATACAAGAAGCCGACAACCACGTCCGCGACCTGCACGCCCGTGTTGTCGATGTAGTTCTGGATCTCAACGTCCTTCCCGTTGCTTGTCAGGATGCGCGCAAACGTATCGCCGAGGACGGAATTGCGGACGTGGCCGATATGCGCGGCCTTGTTAGGGTTTACCGACGTGTGCTCGATGCATACCTTCGCCCGTTCGCTCACGGGAACAGGAGTCACCGGTTCGCGGCCTGCGTTCTCGGTAAGAAATGCCGCTCGGTCAAAGAAAACGTTCAGATAGCCCGCACCTGCGACCTCGATCCGGTCGACGCCTTGAACGCCCTCGAGCGCCTTGCTGAGCACGCCGGCGATCTCACGCGGATTCGCCTTTTCGCCCGTCTGCTGCTTGATGTGTTTTGCAAGCTCGAACGCAACAGGGAACGCAAGATCGCCAAGTTCGGTCTTTGGCGGGACCTCGCCGGCGATATTCGCGAGTTTTACGGAAAAATGTGTTTCGGCGGCGGCTTTGACCTTTTCATCGAGCAAAGCCCGTAGTTCTAATAGCGTCATCACGTTAAAGAATAAACTCCGGATTATATCGTTCAGTCGGCTTGGTTGACAATCGCCGCAGACGGCCGAAAAGGAACGCGAACTTTTTATTTTTCAGCGAAATAGCTAAAATCAAGTCCGATGAAGACACTTTATTTTGACGCCTTCTCGGGTGCGAGCGGGAATATGATCCTTGGCGGCCTGCTCGAACTCGGTGTTGACGCAGACGCTCTGCGTGCGGAACTTTCGAAGCTGAACCTGTCGGGGATCGAGCTCGTGATCGAAAAGGTCGATCGCTCGGGCATCAATTCCACTCACGTCGAGGTCAAATACCCACACGAGCACGTTCACCGGCATCTGAAGGACATCGTAAAGATCATCGACGAGAGCACTCTGCCGCCGTCGGTAAAGGGACGCTCGAAGAAGATCTTTACGCGCCTTGCCGAAGCCGAAGCGAAAGTTCACGGCATTTCGGTCGAACGCGTACACTTTCACGAGGTCGGGGCCCTTGACGCGATCGTTGACATCGTCGGCGCCTGTATCGGCTTTGAGATGCTCGGCATCGAGCAATTCTTCGCCTCCGAACTCGCGTTGGGAAGCGGAACCGTCGAGATGGCCCACGGCAAATTTCCGGTGCCGCCGCCCGCGGTCTCTGAACTCGTGAAGGGTTTGCCGGTCTTCGCCGGTGATATCGTTGGTGAGCTTTTGACTCCCACAGGTGCAGCGATCATCTCTACTGTTTCTAATAGATACGGCGTTTTACCTAAGATGCGACTTGAAGCGTCTGGATTCGGTGCGGGAACTCGGAACACAGACGGTGCGCCGAACGTGCTCCGGCTTTTGCTCGGTGATGCGGCCGCATATACTGTCGATTCTGAGACGCCGAGGGAACAGCTCGTCGTGCTCGAAACGAATATCGACGATGCCTCGCCGGAGGCGCTCGCTTTTGCGATGGAAAAAGCGTTCGAACTCAACGCACTCGATTGCTGGTTCACGCCGATCCAGATGAAGAAGAACCGCCCCGCGACGCTCCTTTCAGTGCTCTGCGAACCTGAGACGCGCGATGCTATCGAGCAAATGCTTTTCCGCGAGACGACAACGCTCGGCGTTCGTGTGGTTCCGGTCGAACGCGCACGGCTCGATCGAAGCACTGAGACGATCTCGACCTCGCTCGGCGAAGTTCGCGTGAAGGTTTCTAGGCAGGGCGACGCAATACTTAACCGAAAGCCCGAGTTTGACGATCTAAAGAGGATCGCTGCGGAAACGGGAAGGCCGCTTCGGGAGGTCTCGGCGGCCGTGGCCCATGCGATCGAAGGGATGGGTGTAGAGAGAGCAAGCTCGGCGGCAGGGAAATAAAATGGCGAAAAAGGTGACAGCCAAACGAAAGAAAAAGGTTGATCTCAAAAAGATCGCGGAAGGCATTCGCCTCGTGCTCGAGGGAATGGGCGAAGATCCGACGCGCGACGGCCTCGTAAAAACGCCGGAGCGCGTCGCGGATTTTTACGCCGAGCTGACCGAAGGGATGTGGATCGACCCGAGCGAGTTCATCGTGCCGCTTCCCGGCGATTCGCACGATGAAATGGTGCTCGTAAAAGATATATCGATCTCGTCCGTGTGCGAGCATCACCTTGCGCCGTTCACCGGAAAATGCCATATAGCATACATCCCGAAGGACGGCCGGATCGTTGGGCTTTCAAAGCTCGCACGCCTTGCCGAGGTGTTCTCGCGAAGGCTTCAGGTGCAGGAACGCCTGACGCAGGAGATCGCGAACACCTTGTTCGAGAACCTAAAACCGCTCGGCGTGATGGTCGTCATCGAGGCCGAGCACACTTGTATGACGCTTCGCGGCGTCAGAAAACCGGGTTCGGTGACGGTGACGTCGGCGGTGCTTGGCGGCTTCCGGAGCGATCCGCGCACGCGGGCCGAAGCAATGGCACACATTAAAGGATAATGATGAAACGAATATTGGCACTATTGTCGCTCGCCCTTCTGCTAGCGATCGGAACGGCTGCTCAGGATTACACATCGCAGTTCAGCGAGGCGGCGATGCGGGAACGCGTAAAGACGCTCTCATCGGATGCCTTCGCGGGCCGCGGCCCGGGAACTCCGGGCGGTCAGAAGGCGGCAGAATACATCGCCGCTCAGATGCGTGCCGCGGGCGTGCAGCCTGGCAACGGCCGTAGTTACTTTCAGCCGATCGATTTCATCGCGATGAAGGCCGATCCGAATACGACACTCCACGTCTCAGGCAAGAACGGCACGGAAGACTATCGTTTCCTTGATGATTTCGTAGCAGCGACCGGTGCACAGAAAGCTTCGGTCAAGACGAGAGCAGAGCTTGTTTTCGTCGGCTACGGCATCGATTCTCCGCTTTTTAACTGGAACGATTATAAGGGGAACGCTGCCGACTTTCGCGGCAAGTACCTGATGATCCTCGTGAACGATCCGCCGGCGACCGAGAAAGAACCGCGCCTTTTCGGCGGCGATGCTCTTACCTACTTCGGACGCTGGACCTACAAGTACGAAGAAGCCGCTCGTCGCGGCGCCGCGGGCGTGATCCTTGTGCACACGGACACGTCGGCCGGCTACGGCTGGAATGTTATTCGAAGCTCGAACGGAAGCTGGCGATACGAGATCTTACGCTCAAGATCTGACAAAACGCCGTTTCTGAATGTGCGTGCGTGGGCGACCGAAAATGCCGCTCAGAAGATCCTTGCTCAGGCCGGCCTCGACCTTAACGAACTAGCAAAAGCGGCCCGAACGCGTGACTTCAAGCCCGTAAAGACAGGCCTCACTGTAAGTCTTGACCTCGAGAGCGAGACAAAGCAGATCTCTTCGCCGAACGTCGTCGGGAAGGTCGCAGGTAGCGACCCCAAACTGCGTTCCGAGTATGTCGTTTATTCGGCTCACTACGACCACCTCGGCATCGGCGAACCGAACAAGGACGGCGACAAAATATATAACGGAGCGTACGACAACGCTTCGGGCGTGTCCGCGGTGCTCGGGATCGCGGACGTCGTTGCGAAGATGCCGGTCAGCCGGCGGCCAAAACGCTCGATCTTTTTCCTTTTTCCGGCGGCCGAAGAGCAAGGCCTGCTCGGGGCGGAATACTACGCAAGGCACCCGCTCGTGCCGCTTGCAAGAACGGCCGCGAACATCAATCTCGACGGCGTGAATTTTGTCGGCAAGGTGAGCGATTTTATCGCCCTAGGAGCGAACCGATCGTCGATGATCGGCTACATCGAGTCTGCCGCAAAAGAAAGGAAGTATACGATCAAGGACGATCCTGATCCGGGGCAGGGATTCTTTTTCCGGTCGGACCATTTTCCGTTCGCGAAGGCAGGCGTCCCGGCCGTCAACTTCTCGCACGGCAGTGATTTCATCGACAAATCGAACAAAGATGCGGCGAAATTCCTGTTCGAATACACCGAGAAGTATTACCACCAGGTCGGCGACGAATATCACGATTGGTGGGATATGTCCGCGATGGTGCAGGAAGCCGAATTTGCCCTTTCGTTCGGCATCAAGATAGCGAACGCACCGACGATGCCGCGCTACAACGAGCAGGATGAGTTCGCGCGTCCCGATGCTCTTCGATTCAAAACAGCGAAGCGAAAGTAATGGCGGAAACTTTTTACATCACAACGCCGATCTACTACGCGAACAGCTTGCCGCACCTCGGCCATCTGTACACGACGATCGTCGCGGACACGATACGGCGGTATAAGCGACAGCGCGGATTCGACACGTACTTCCTGACGGGAACCGACGAGCACGGCGTGAATATCCAGCGTGCAGCGGAAAAGAACGGAAGAAGCCCGAAGGAGCAGGTTGACCTGATCGCCGGGGAATTGAAACAGATGTTCGCAGCCTTCGGCCTAGACAGAGCACACGGCGGCTACGACATCTTTATGCGTACCACGGAACCGTTCCATTACGCCGGCGCACAGCAATTTTGGCTCGATATCGCGAAGAATAAGACGCCGAAAGGGAATTCTACGATCTACAAAGGCTTCTATGAAGGCTGGTTCTGCGCGCCGTGTGCAGAATTCAAGACCGAAGAGCAATACGTTATCCCCGAGGGTTCGGACGAGCCGCACTGCCCGATCCACGAACGGCCGCTCGATAAGGTTTCCGAAGAGAGCTACTTTTTCCGGCTTTCGGACTATCAGGAATTTCTCATCGAGCTGCTCGCATCGGAACCGCAACGCGTTCGCCCGGAAGCGCGCCGCAATGAAGTGCTCTCGTTCCTTCACGGCGGCCTTCAGGATCTTTCGATCAGTCGTCAGCGTTCGTCCGTTTCGTGGGGAATTCCCGTGCCGGGCGACGACGGCCACGTTATGTACGTCTGGCTCGACGCTCTCTCGAACTATATCACGGCCCTCGGATACGGCAGCGATGACACCGAGGTCTTCGAAAAATATTGGCAGGACGTCACGCATCTTGTTGGCAAGGACATCCTGCGGTTCCACACGGTGTATTGGTTCTCATTCCTGCACGCGGCCGGACTGAAGCTGCCGTCCACAGTTTTTGCACATGGGATGTGGCTTGATGCAAATGGCCGAAAGATGGGAAAGACAATAGGTAACACGATCGAAGTTGATGTGTTACTTAAACATTTCCAAGTCGATTCGGTCAGGTATTTCGTGCTTCGCGATATGGTCTTCGGACAGGACGGGAAATTCGGGTATGAGAATCTGATCGACCGTGCGAACGCCGACCTCGCGAGCGGCCTTGGCAACCTCGCAAGCCGTACGCTGTCGATGATCGCGAAGTATCGCGACGGGAAAATCCCTGCGCACTCAACTACGGACGCGGATGGATACGCTTCCGCCGTGCTGGCCGCTCAAGGCGATTTCGTCCGGCACTTCGACGACCTCGAATTGAGTCAGGCTATCGAAGCGGCGTGGTCGATCATCTCGGCTGCGGACAAGATGATCTCGGACGCAAAACCTTGGGTGCTTGCAAAAGACGCCGCTTGCGAGAGCGAACTGAACGACGTCCTTTATCGTGCCGCCGAAACGCTGCGCTGGCTGTGCGTAATGTTGTATCCAAGTATTCCGAACTCTGCGGCGGCGATCGCCGAAAGGCTCGGCCTTCTGGGAGCGATCGAGAAGGTCGATCCTTCGGCGCTCCAGTGGGGCGGACTGAATCCTGGAACTGCGATCGCCGAGGGCGAACCGGTTTTTCCGCGTATTGATAAAGTTAAAGTTATGAATGAGATAAACGAACAGAAAGAGATGCCCGAGACTGCCACTGCCGCACCTGAGCAAGAGACTGCGGCGGCGGAAACTCCCGCCGAGAGTGCAGAAGACGCATTTATTACCATCGACGATTTCCTGAAGGTCGATCTGCGCGTTGGTGAAATAAAGGTCGCCGAACGCATTCCGAAGGCCGACAAACTCTTGCGTTTTGAGGTCGATCTAGGCGAGGAAGCACCGCGGCAGATCCTCGCGGGCCTTGCGGAATATTACGAGCCCGAAAAGCTTATTGGCCGAAAGGTCGTCGTAGTAGCAAACCTCAAACCTCGCAAGATGCGCGGCCTCGAATCGCAGGGAATGATCTGCGCAGCCTCTCTCGAGGACAACACCGGCCCATCGCCCGCCCTCGCCGCCTTTCTCGAAGACGTCGAGATCGGAGCTAGGCTGAAGTAATTCGTGCGAATGCCGGCCTGACGTTGTTTGCAAGTTCGGCGAGAAACGCTTGGACCGAAAATGTGTTCGGATCGGCCGAATCCAGCTTCGGCAGGAGCGTCAATACGCAGCCCCACGTGGAGCGAAGCAGAACGTGGGGAACGCTATCCCCAAAAAGAACCGGAGGCGGCTTGCCGCCGACAGTTCATTCGGCTAAAGCCGAGGATCATTTTTTTCCTACTGCCCCCTAGCGCTAGTGACAATTCAAAAGCCCAAGACCCTATGAAGAGCGAAGCCGGTGTCGTGCAAGGTTTCGCTGGGCTATGGCAGAATAGCAGGGATGCATTTGGTCGATTCTCATTGCCATATTGACGGGGAGCAGTTCGATGTTGATCGTGACGATGTTGTCGAGCGAGCTCGTGAGGCCGGCGTAGCGGCGATGTTGTGCGTCGGGACGGGCGATCCGCACGCAGGTGAGGTCGCGAAGGCTGTCGCGACAGCAGATCGGTATGAGAACGTATTTGCGGCGGTCGGCGTCCATCCACACGATGCGAAGCTCTACGACGACGAGGCGGAAAGTCATTTGATCGAGCTTGCAAGCCGCCAGAAGGTTGTCGGCTGGGGCGAGATCGGGCTCGACTTTCACTACGATCACAGCCCGAGGGATGTCCAGCAAGACGTATTTCGTCGGCAGATCCGTGTTGCAAAGGGACTCGGCCTGCCGATCATTGTGCACAGCCGCTCGGCGAATGACGAGACGGTCGCGATCTTGCGGGAGGAATATTCGGACAGCTCGCAAGATGATATTCCGGGCGTGATGCACTGTTTCGGCGGCACGGCCGAAATGGCAAAGGAGCTTCTGGCCATTGGGTTCTTTATCTCGTTCGCGGGTAACGTGACGTTCAAGAAAGCCGACGATCTTCGGGAGGCCGCCCGAGCGGTGCCGCTCGAACGCCTTCTGATCGAGACGGATTGCCCGTACCTGACGCCCGTGCCGCTTCGCGGTAAACGGAACGAGCCCGCGTTCCTTCTGCATACCGCGCAGTTCCTTGCGGAGTTCTACGGCGTATCAACGGATGCGATCGCTCGCCACACGACCGCAAACTTTTGCCGCTTGTTCGGCATCGAAGCGTCCGCGATCGACTGAACTTGGGCTATATTTCTCCCACGCGTCTCGTGGGACAAGCGGGACGAAACCTTCCGAAAGTATGGGCACAGTATCACAATTCTCTCCTAGCAGATCTCGGGGAACCGCGCTGATTCCCATCCGCTTTCAACTGTGGTTAAATTATTGATATGGCAAAGGAAAACTCATTCGATATCGTCTCAAAAACCGATTATGCAGAGGTCAATAATGCTCTGAATCAGACCGCGAAAGAGGTCTCGCAGCGTTTCGACTTCAAAGGAAGCAAGGCGGCCGCCGAACTTCAGGACAAGGATCTTGTCTTGACGGCCGAAGACGAGACAAAACTCCGCAATATGAACGATATCCTTCAGGGAAAGCTCGTTAAGCGGGGCGTTTCGCTCAAGGCGCTCGATTATCAGAAGATCGAACCGGCCGCCGGCGGCACCGTTCGGCAGCTCGTCAAGATCCAGTCGGGCATTCCCGGCGATAAGGCGAAAGAGATCGTGAAGTTCATAAAAGACTCTAAACTCAAGGTACAGGCCTCGATCCAGGGCGATACAGTTCGTGTCTCCGGCAAGGATCGCGACACGCTTCAGGACGTGATCGCACGGCTTAAAGCCAAGGATTTCGGCATCGATATGAATTTCGATAATTACCGCTAAGATGCAGAAGTTCGCATACGCCGAAAGGGAAGTCATCTCGAAGAACTCGGTCCGCAAGATCTTTGACCTTGTAAGCGACGAGTTGAAACTCGTCGAGACTGAGTTCGAGTCGCAAGCGCGGTCGAATATCCGCGTGATCGAATTCCTGAGCGAATACCTGCGGGCCTCCGGCGGCAAACGCGTGCGTCCGGCGTTGCTGATCCTAACGAACTACGCCTGCGGCGGCTCCGGTGATGCGGAAAGTGTTATTAGGCTTGCGACCGTGATGGAGATGCTCCACACGGCGACGCTTGTCCACGACGACATCATTGACAATGCGGACACTCGCCGCGGACGCCCGAGCATCAATGCGAGATTCGGCAACCAGACGTCAGTCCTTATGGGCGACTGGCTGTATATGTCAGCGTTCGAGACCTCGCTTGCGGAGCGAAAACTCGAGATCCTCGACGTCCTGACCCGGCTCACGCGAAAGATGACCGAGGGCGAACTGATCCAAATGACGATGATAGGGCGTTTAGATATCTCTGAGGCCGAGTATTTCGATATCCTAAAGCGAAAAACGGCCTACCTTTTCTCAGCCTGCTGCGAGATCGGTGCCATGCTCGCCGGAAGTGATGACGCGGTCGTTGCTGCGATGAGGTCCTACGGCCTCGATCTCGGCATTGCCTTCCAACTTGCCGACGACCTGCTCGATCTGACCGCGGATGACGAAAGCCTTGGGAAGGCCGCGGGCGTCGATCTGCTCGAGGGCAAATTGACGCTTCCGCTAATAAAACTCCTCGAATTCGACCCTGAACTTCGCCCGGAGTTCGAGAAAATGATGCTCACCGGTGCCTACGATGATTTCTCAAGAGCGATGATCATCGACCGCCTATATCAGCACGGGATCGTTGACAGCATTAGGGAACGTGCTTATGCACATTCTGAATCTGCAAAAAAAGTGCTTGATGTTTTAAGCAAAACCTTGTATCGTCAAGCATTGGAAGAGATTCCGCAATTTGTCATACAACGTCGCAGCTAAATAACAAGAGAACGACTTAAAGTAGTTTCTAGCAAGCCGACAAACTGTGCATTCCCAATATGTTAGACGAAAATCTTATAGCAACACTTGAACAAAGTTTGCGTCAAACCCGCAACGCTCAGAACCGCCTTATGGTGCGCCTGCGCGAGGCAGAAGGCGAAGTTGAAGTGCTTAGGCAAGAAATAACTGCTTTAGAGAACAGCGCAGCTCAGACCGAACAGGCGATCGACAGCCTACTCGTAACGATGCGGAGTGGCTCGCGCGGAAGACTGCTTGGCCGAACGATCCAGATCTCGGATGAGAACGGGTCGGTCTCATCGCAAAACCCTGACGTTCTCCGCAGCGACGTCGGCCGCACAGCGCGTTCATCGACGGTCTCGTATCTTAGCCATCACCGCAGTGTTCCGTCGATCTCGCCGAATATCGAGCCGCTGACGAACCGATTCTCGGACCGGACGATCACCCAGGCCTGCACTCTTCTGCTCCGTGAGGCCGGTCGGCCGCTTCACGTCAACGAGCTTTACAATCTCCTGATCTCGGGCGGAATGAAGTTCAAGGGGAACAATCCGACCATCTCGATCGCCGTTTCGCTCAACCGCAACAGGCGATTTCGAAAGGTCGATCCGGGTACATTTGACCTGATAATGCGCGAAGCGGCTCACACAGGTACTTAAAGCTTTACGTCAACCGATTTTCCGGGAAGATGAGGAGCAAGCCATCTACGTTTTTAGAGGCTTGTTCCTTTTCTATTGTGTGCTAGAATTTAGCCATTTTTAACACCGGAGGATCGATCGCAGCCGGGATCCGCGTGAGTTGCCGAGGCAGTCTGGCCGGAGTAATACCACCGTATCGGGGGAACTGACGATCAGCAATATGAAGCTTAGGATCACGATCAATGACGGTTCGCTCGCGGGCCAGGCGTTTGAGCTGGAGAATGGATTTCTCTCGGTCGGGCGAGCCGATTCATGCAGTATCAGATTCAACCCGCTGGTCGAGACAGTCGCATCAAAGCAGCATGCTTTCATCGAGAGCAAGTTCGACGGCTTCTACATCACCGACAACCAAAGCACGAACGGCACCTTCGTCAACGATGCTCGGATCACGTCGCCGACGCGTCTTGCTAACGGCGACAAGATCCAATTTGGGCGAAACGGTATCACGGCTTTCGTCTCGATGGCCGGCGATTCTGTACCTACGATCCCGCGGGATGAGTTCCGTGATCTTCAGGTAGAGGAGTTTAATAAGAAGGTCGCGGGCTCGCAGAGCATACAGTCGTCGCTCGGTAATTTCGGGCTGAATTCTGCGGCGGTCGTCAAAACCGAACCGGATTCGACGAAGAAGTACATCGGCATCGGCGTCACGCTCTTTGTGCTCGTCTTCCTCTCGCTTATCGTGGCGGCGATAATGTTCTTTAGCATCGGGCCGATCGCCGCGGTGATCGCGACGATTGTTGCGTTCGTCCCTGCGATGATCTACTTGATGCCGGTGCTCTGGCTTGACCGATACGATCCCGAACCGGTCTGGCTTCTTGCCCTCGCGTTTGCGTGGGGAGCGTTGGTGGCGGTCATAATTTCGTTCGTTGTCAACACGCTCTTCGGCATTGCCGTCGGTATGGCGATCTCGCCGGACGTTGGGCAGGCGGCCGGCGCTGTGATGTCCGCGCCGATCTTTGAGGAAGGTTCGAAGGGCATTGGCCTTCTGATCATCCTGATCTTCTTTCGCAAATACTTTGACGACATTCTCGACGGCATCGTCTTCGCAAGCGTGATCGCGCTCGGATTTGCCACCGTCGAGAACGTCCTGTATTACGGACGCGGCCTGCTCGGCGGCGGATTCGGCGGCCTTATGCTGCTCTTCGTGCTCCGCGGGATAATGTCGCCGTTCGCTCACGCGACCTTCACGTCGATGACGGGTATCGGCTGCGGTATCGCCCGCGAATCGCATAACAAGGCAGTACGGATCCTGATGCCGGTCGTCGGATACTTCGGGGCAGTTCTCCTGCACGCGATCTGGAACGGCATGGCTGTGCTCGGCGGAACGGAAGGCTTCCTACTCGGATACGTGATCGGCGAGATCCCATTCTTCCTGATCTTTGTCGGCTTTTCGCTTTACATTATGCGGCGGCAGGGCAAGATACTTAAGGAAATGCTCGCGATCGACGTCGCACGCGGCCTGATCTCGCCGGAACTAGAGGCAAAGGCGACGTCGGCGTTTCGAGGTTTCGGTTGGGTTGTCAGCGGCCTGTTCGAAGGGAAGTTCGGTGCTCGTGCTCGATACCTCCGGGCGGTCGGTAAGCTTGGGCTGAGCTATTGGCACATCCAGCGCGCAACACGTGCAAAGGGTGAGACGGCAAGCTTCCAGCAGAATCCGCTGCTTCGCGATGAGGTACTTCGGCTTCGCGATCAGGTGTAGCATTTTTAGGTCAAATTTCAACGCCATGAGAAAAAGAAATGAAGCTGTCCGGATGAAATTCCGAACAGCCTCATTTCCTTTTTGGAGTGGTAGGCCGAACAGGGCTCGAACCTGTGACCCGCGGATTAAGAGTCCGCTGCTCTACCAACTGAGCTATCGACCCAAAAAAGCAAAAACGGATTATAGCAAATGGATCTTGACAGGCAAAATCCGCAAATGAAGCTTGTAAAGCCGTCCTACCATTTTGAGAATCACGCGAAAAAGCTGCAAGATAATTTAGGTTATGCGAGAATGCCCAAAATGCGAGGTTTGCTATCCGGACGAGGTTCCTGCCTGCCCGGTAGATGAGTCTGCATTGCGGCAGACGCTTCCCGGAACTCCGCTGCTCGCAGGCCGCTACCTTCTGAAGAGCCGCCTTGGCCGGGGGGCAATGGGGCAGGTATATCTTGCGAACGATACAAAATTCGAAGCTCGCCGTGTCGCCGTCAAAACGGTTCGACAGGATGTACTCAACAGCGAAGATATGCCGGAGGGCGAAGCCATCGCCCGATTCAATCGCGAAGCTCAGGCGGCCGCATCGATCCAGCATCCGAATACAGTTAGCGTGACCGACTTCGGCGAGACGGATGACGGCGTCTTCTATCTCGTGATGGAGTACGTTGAAGGTGAAACGCTCCACAAACTGCTTCGCCGCGAAGGAACTTTGCCGATCAAGCGGGCGGTGAGCCTGCTGAGGCAGATATCTGACGGCGTCGAGGCGGCACATTCGCTCGGCATTCTCCATCGGGACCTCAAGCCCGCGAATATCTTCATAATGCAGACCGGACGGGCGGGCGACGGCTTCGTTAAGGTCGGCGACTTCGGTCTTGCGAAGATAATGAGCGCGACGTTCACGGATGCCGCATCGAATGCGACACCGTCGTCACGCGGCATTATCGGGACGCCCGAGTTTATGTCGCCAGAGCAAATGCAGCCGGAGGTCGGGGTCGATAAACGTGCTGACCTTTACGCACTCGGGACGATCGCGTATCTGATGCTCGGCGGCAAGACGCCCTTCACGGGCGAGATGATGCAGCTCGTGATGCAGAAGATCATGCACGAGCCGCCCGCACTGTCTACCTTGCGGACGGACGTTCCGAGCGACGTCGAGCGGGTCATAATGCGCTCGCTAAAGACGAAAGCCGAGGATCGTCCTTCGTCGGTATCGGAGTGGATAGACGCTCTGGAGCATGCTGCGTCGGATGTTCGCGAGAACCAGCGAGGCGGCCCAAAGCTGATAATTCTTGGGCCCGTGAATGCCGAGGTCTATGTCGATGATGAACGAAGGGCAAGCGTCGGAAGTTCGGGACGCGTGGTACTAACGGACATTCCGCCGGGACGCCACATTTTGCGGGTCTCAAAAGCGGGTGAAAAGGACGACGAACGCGTCATCGAAATTCGCGAAGGGGCGAGCGAGCAGGTCATTCAAGCACAGCTTCGCCATTTCTCCGGCGAGGGAAGTCAGCCGTCTCCTTCGCAAGGGTCGAGTACAGGCGGATCGCCTCAGTCGAGCCTTTTGCCCGGCATCGTCGGATGCACGGCATGCGGGGCCCGATACGCAGAAGGCGTGCGATTCTGCGGCCGGTGCGGCGGTTCATCATTCACTTTGATCGTGCCTGCCGAGAGTCCCGGTATGCATCCCTGCCCACGATGTCGAGCGCCTAGGCCGGTCGATTCGCGCTTCTGCGGCAAGTGCGGACATCGTGGCGACGCCGCAGGTTCGCAGATGGTCGGGTTTGCGACGATGCCGAACAGTTCTCAGCCCCCGCAGGCCGAACGCCTTTGCCGTCGATGTGGAAGCGTCTTTCCCGCGCACATTCGATTTTGCGGGCGCTGTGGCCTCACGTTGAGCTAAATGCCTTGAACAAGTCGCACTTTTGCCCGCCTATGGGTATAATGTTCTAGTTTTTTAGAAGTTCACCCAATTCACGACCGAGGCCTTGACGAAAATGAAGATCTGCCCAAAGTGTCAAAAAACATACTCTGACGACAACCTGAACTTTTGCCTCGAGGATGGCACCGTTCTCCAGCAGATGGCTAGCGCCGCGCCACCGCCGACCGTGGCGATAAATGCGCCCGTCACGCAGCAGCAGCCACCGCAGCAATTTCAGCAGGCCGATTCGCCGCAGGGCGGTTGGCAGCAAGCGCAGCAGCCGTACTCGATGCAGCCGCCTAAGAAATCTTCGAAAGCGTGGATCTGGGTTTTGTTGATACTTGGCGTTATTGTTCTCGGATGCGGTGCCGGCATCGGCGGACTCTTCTACCTTGGGTATCAGGAGCAGCAAAAGGAACTTGCGAACGCAAACAGTTATCCGACAAGCACTACGCCGACGCCGAGAAAATCGACTACGACGACCACAACAACATCACCGTCGGGCCGCAAGAACGTAGAGAACTTGGATCTTTCGCTGTGGGTCAGGCCTCTTTCGGTTTACGGTACGACGAAGTATGAAGGCGGTGAGCTGATCGTTTCATCGATCGGGGCCAATTCGTATTACGTGATCACCGGTGCTGAAGATCTTAAATCAACGAATGCCGACGTTGCGATCACGGTTCGAAATGTTGACTCGAAGTCGGCCCGAATTGGATATGGATTGATCTTCCACAGCGATCCCGACAAGCCTCTGCAGCAGGACTACGCATTCTTGATCGATTCCGTGAAACAGCGTTATCGCGTCGCTCACCACGTTCCGGGAGATGAGAAGGATGTGGTCAAGTGGACGAAGAATACCGCGATAAATTCGGGCAGTGCTGCCAATACGTTGGAGATGCGCGACCATCCGGACACCGGCAAGATCGATCTCTACATTAACGGCCAACTCGTCGATTCGATCAAGAATGAATTCGGCTATCCCGGCGGTGTCGTCGGGATCTATGCCGGGGACGCGATCCCGGTTGCGTTCAAGGACTTTGAAATAAGGACGGATTAAATGAAGCGTTGTCCGAAGTGCGGCAAGACCTACACGGAACCTCTGAACTTCTGTCTCGATGACGGCGAACTGCTGTTGGATGACGGTGTTCAGAGGCCTTTTGATGATTCTCCGCCGACCGTCATGATGAGTGACGCTCGAACGACCAATCCGACGAACTGGAGCGCTCCTCCGGTTCAGTATCAGGCTCCGCAGATGTGGCAGCAGCCGATGTATGCCCCATCACCTAACCAAACTTTGCCGGTCGTCTCGATGTGCCTCGGGATAGGGAGCGTGACGATCGGTTGGTGCTGTTCCCTGGGGCTCCTGCTTGGCCCCGCCGCTTTGATCACCGGATGGATAGGTTTTTCGCAGGCGAAAAAGGATCCGCAATCGTATGGCGGCAAAGGGATGGCGATCGCCGGTATGATAACGGGCGGTGTGTTCCTAGCGCTTTATCTTGTTTTCATTATTCTCTACGGAGCCGCACTCTTCTTCGGCGGGCTTGGAAATTGATGCGGTTAGGGCTTAAAATCAAGGTTTACGAGTTTGCCTTGGTACCTGAATGCGTGTAAGCCTAAATGTCGTCGCCGGCCCTCAACTCGGGCGCAGCTTTTCATTCGATCAGCACGATACTTTCTTGATCGGAAGAGGTGAGGATGCCCATTTCTGTTTGCCGAGGGACCGATTCTTTTCCCGTCATCACTGCATCCTTGAGATCGCGCCTCCGCAGGCCTTCATTCGAGACCTTGGCTCCACGAACGGCACATTCGTGAACGGCCTTCGAGTTGAGACCGCATATCTTAAAAGCGGTGATCGTATTCAAGGCGGCGAAACGGTTCTTGAGGTCGTTGTGTCAGCAGATGCGCCGGCCGTCACACCAAGCGGAAATCTTCACACGTCAGGGCAGACCGCCCCTTCGTTTGTTACCGTTACGTGTCTTAACTGCAATATTCCCGCGAACGTTGCAGCAAATGACCCTGCGTCAGAGATGACGTATGTGTGCGATACCTGTCGCGAAAAGCTGAGGGCGAACCCGCAGCCGATCCCGGGGTATCAGATGATCCGCGTGATCGGCCAAGGCGGAATGGGCAGCGTTATGCTTGCACGAGCCGAACGCGATGGCCGTGCGGTCGCTATCAAGACGCTCCTGCCCGAAGTTGCCGTAAGCGATCAATCATTGAAGCGGTTCACCCGCGAGATCGAGGTCGCATCATCGCTCAAGCACCCGCACATCGTCGAATACGTAGAGCACGGAACTCACAATAACGTCGTTTATTTGGTGACCGAGTTCGTATCGGGAATGGATGCCGCAAAACTCGCGAAGCAACGTAACGGCAAACTTGATTGGCGCGAGGTCGTTCAGATAATCGAGCAGACGCTCTCTGCGCTTGATTACGCCCACTCGCTCGGCTTTGTTCACCGCGATATAAAAGAGCAGAACATTCTCGTTTCGGGGAGCTATCCGAACAGCGTTTCAAAGCTTACTGATTTCGGCCTCTCCAAGAGCTATATGCAGACCGGTATGAGCGGCGTTACGATGGTTGGCGATGTCGCGGGTACGATCGCATATATGCCGCCCGAGCAGGTTCGGGATTTCAAAGAGGTTCGCCCGCCATCGGATATCTATTCGGTTGGAATGACCGCATACAGCCTTCTTACATCGAGGCATCCGCTCGACATCGGGCCGAAGGAAGGCATCTCGGCCACGGTCAAGGCGATCTTCGACAAGCCTATCATTCCGATCGAACAGCGTGTCCAGGGAGTACCGCGAAAGGTGGCAGCTGTCATCGAGACCGCACTTGCGAAACAGGTCGAACTCCGTTGGCGGACCGCCGGAGCGATGCGCGAAGCACTCCTAAATGCCGCCTCTGAAGGCTGAGGTCTCGCCGAGTTTCCCTCTAACTAGACAGTTATCGTGACCTTTGAAAGGGACCTCGGAGCATCAGGGTCGAGGCCTTTTGCCGCTGAAAGATACGCAGCAAAAAGCTGGGCTGGCACAATAAAGGGTATCGGCGTCAAGAATTCGTCAATATCGTTTCGCAGCTGCACTGACCGAGGCGACGCAGCGGCGACATCCGGATCGTTAGTGATCGATAGGCAGTCGGCGTGAAGGTCTTTGAGTTTGGCAAGAAGCTCCAAGCTGCTCGGCTTTGTGACGCCTGCGGGAGCGAACATTATGACGGGAAAGCGCCTTTCGACGACTGCGAGCGGGCCATGAAAGAAGTCCGCGGTCGAGAATCTTTCTGCGACGACATAGCAGGTCTCCATCAGCTTTAGCGCGAGTTCGTATGAGTTCCCGTAGTTCACACCGCGGCCGACGACAACGCAGTTCTCCATAAAAACATAACGTTCTACGAGCTCACGGATCTCGCTAGTGGCCTCGAGTGCGGTCGCAACAAGTTCCGGGATCGAAGCTATTCCGGGATCGCCGCCGCCGAGAGCTCGTGCCAAAAGATAGAAATGCAGCATCTGCCCGGAATACGTCTTCGTTGCCGCAACAGATCGCTCCCGCCCGGCGTGGATAAGCAAGGTCTCGTCCGCAAGCTTTGCCATTGAGGACTCAGCCTCATTCGTGATCGCCAATGTGAGAGCACCGGCGGCTTTTGCTGATTCGAGGACAAGATTGATGTCCGCACCTTCGCCCGATTGTGAAACGCCGACAACCAAGCTGCGACTTAGGTCGAGCTTTGCGTTATAGAGCGTGTAAACGGATGGTGCCGCAAGCGAGACCGGTATGCCGGTCTTCACTTCAAGTAAATACCGCCCAAAGAGTGCTGCGTTATCAGAACTCCCGCGAGCGACAAGCACGATAAAGTCGATATCCCTTTCGGCCAAGGACCTGCCCAACGCCGAATATTTTGCTTCTTCTTCCTTAAGGGTCGCTGCGAGAGCCGCGGGCTGCTCGGCGATCTCAGCTAACATCAATGACATCTTGTTTATTACCTGCAAAGTGTTAATTGTAGAAGGTTCGCGGTGGAAAGGGAATTGAGGAACGGCGTGACCCTATGATGACTTGAAAAGTCGCGGCACGCGTGCACTAAACCCGCACGTTATCTCGTACGAGATCGTGTCGCAGGCCGCGGCAAGATCTTCTGCCAGGATCCGATCTTCGCCGTCTGCGCCGATAACTGTGACCTTCGTCCCGACCTCGACGTTCGGGATGTTCGTTACGTCCAAGATCGTCCAGTCCATAGAAACACGGCCCACGACCGGAGCGACCTGTCCCGCGACGATCATCGTGCCTTTGTTCGAGAGCATCCGAGGGTATCCATCCGCGTAACCAACCGGTACGGTCGCGATGATCGAGTCCCGCTCGGCAGTGAACGTCCGTCCGTAACCCAGTGAGTCGCCCGCCGCGACCTTCTTAACAAAACCGACCTCAGAGGTGACAGACATTACGGGCATAAGCGCGGGTTGTGGAACGTCCGGCAGAACATCACCTCCGAGGCCGTAGAGTATTCCGCCGAGGCGAACAAGGCCCGAGCGGGAGCGGGGAAACGCGACCGACGCAGGGGAATTCGCGAGATCCAAGATCGGAGGGCGAATACCTTCATTAGCGAAGGTCTCTACAACGCTTCCGAAGCGATCCATCTGGAAATTCGTAAAGTCGCTCTGCCCAAGATCGTCCGCCGACGAGAAATGCGTCATCAGGCCCTCGACCTCTAAGTTCTCAAGTCGTGCGATAGCGCGAGCGAACTCGGCCGCATCTGCCAACGGCACTCCAACGCGGCCCATCCCCGTGTCGATCTTTATATGGATCTTGGTCCTGGTTTCTCGTCCGATAGAGAGGGAATTAAGTGCCTCTGCAGACTCTAGCCGAAAGATCGCGGGCGTAAGGCCGTATTTCAGGGTCAGCTCCGCCTGTTCGGGCCAAATGCCGCCAAGGATCAGAATGTCGCCCGCGACACCTGCATCTCGAAGCTCTGCGGCCTCTTCGACGATGGCAACCGCAAGACGTTCCACGCCCTCGGCCTTAAGCCTTCGCGAACATTCGACGGCGCCGTGTCCATACGCATTTGCCTTAACGACGGCCATGATCTCGGTGCCGGTTCCTAGAAAATCTCTCGCCGAACGAAGGTTAAAAGAGAGTGCGTCAAGGTCGATGATCGCGGCGGTGGGCCTGGTCAGATGCATTGAAATGGATCTTGCAAATGGTTAAAGTGACTTCTTGAAATAATGGCGTAACTATATGAATATACGGCTCAAAAGGCGAGGGCTACAATGGAATATTTCCGTGCTTTTTCGGCGGATTCGACTCACGCTTATTTGCAAGTAGCTCTAGTGCCCTGATGAGCTTTGGACGCGTGTGTCTTGGCTCGATGATCTCGTCGATGAATCCGCGTTCGGCCGCCACATACGGATTGGCGAACTTCTCTTCGAACTCCGTAACTTTCGCCTTGCGGTACGCATCATCGTGCTCGGCAATGTCACGCTTGAAGAGAACTCCGACGGCGCCTTCCGCTCCCATTACCGCGATCTCGGCCGTTGGATATGCGAAATTTACGTCCGTTCGAATGTGCTTGGAGGCCATCACGCAATACGCACCGCCGTAAGCCTTTCGCGTAATGACGGTGATCTTCGGAACGGTCGCCTCCGCGAATGCGAAAAGCAGCTTTGCACCGTGCCGGATGATCCCGAAATGCTCCTGATTCACACCCGGCAAGAACCCGGGAACGTCCTCGAACGTGATCAAGGGAATATTAAAACAGTCACAAAACCGCACGAATCGTGCCGCCTTCACCGACGCATCAATATCCAGAACGCCGGCGAGGAATGCCGGCTGGTTCGCAACGATGCCCACGGGCCTGCCGCCAAGACGCGCGAATCCGATAACGATGTTCTGTGCAAAATGCTCCTGCACCTCGAAGAAATAGTTGTCATCTACGACGCTGTTGACGATCTCACGGATATCGTACGGCTGGTTCGCCGATTCCGGGACGATGGAATTCAGTGATTCATCGACGCGATCTTTTGGGTCATTTGTTGGCCAGATCGGCGGATCGTCCAGGTTGTTCGACGGAAGGAATGACAGCAATTCACGCGTCAAACGCAGAGCATGCTCGTCCGAATCCGCCGCAAAATGTGCAACGCCGGACTTAGTATTGTGGGTCATTGCGCCGCCAAGTTCGTCCTTTGTTACGTCCTCGTGGGTCACGGTCTTGATGACGTCCGGCCCAGTGATGAACATATAGGACGTGTCCTTGACCATCACGTTGAAGTCGGTGATAGCCGGCGAATATACGGCGCCGCCGGCACAAGGGCCAAGGATGCAGCTTATCTGCGGCACGACGCCGCTCGCAAGAGTGTTGCGGAGGAAGATATCGGCATAGCCGCCAAGGCTTACGACACCTTCCTGAATTCGAGCTCCGCCCGAATCGTTGAGGCCGATCACAGGAGCCCCGACCTTCATTGCGAGGTCCATAACCTTGCAGATCTTTTGAGCGTGAGTCTCGGAAAGCGAACCGCCGAATACAGTAAAATCCTGTGCAAAAACGAAGACCTCGCGGCCATCGACGAGCCCGTGGCCCGTTACAACACCGTCGCCAAGGAACTTTTGCTTGTCGAGGCCAAAGTCGGCCGAGCGATGTACGACGAACTTATCGAATTCCTCGAATGTACCTCGTCGAGGAAAAATTCGATCCTCTCGCGGGCTGTCATTTTGCCGGCGGCACGTTGCTTTTCAAGGCGTTCGAGGCCGCCGCCCTCTTCTGCAAGGGCGGAGCGTTCGTTTAATAGTTGAAGTCTTGACTTATGACCGGTCTCCGGCTGCATAGCGATAAGTTTAGCGATTTTACGGTTCAATTCAAACCTGATAGAAACTAATATGGAAATGAGCCAGAACGGTGTGATTACAAGCAAAGACAATGCGCGGGTAAAGGCCGCGAGGCGTGTTCGCGACGGCCGTGATCGGTCCCTGGTCTTCATTGAGGGTTTGCGTCTTGCCAATGAGGCACTGCGTTCGGGTCTTTTGCTGCGAGAATGCTTTGTCTCGGAGCAATTCATCTCGGCCGATGAAGGCGTCGCCTTCCAGAAGAAGGTTTCGGCGGAAGGCGTCGCCGTCAATATTTGCTCGGAACCGGTGTTCCGCTCGCTCGCGGACACGATGAATCCGCAGGGCGTTGTTCTAATTAGCGAGGCCCCGGGCGAGAGGCCTTGCGAGTATATTTTCCGACTTGCCGGCCCACTCTTGCTGCTTTATTGCTTTGAGGTCAACGATCCGACGAATCTTGGCGCATTGCTGAGAACTGCGGAAGCCGCCGGGGCTTCGGGCGTGATCCTATCGCCGAATTCGACGTGGCCGTTCGCTCCGAAAGTGTTGCGTGCTTCGATGGGAGCTGCGTTCCGTGTAGCCATTGCGACCGGCGTCGCATTCGAAGAGTTCGCGACGATTGCGGCAACGAATGATGTCGGCACAGCGGCCGCGGCCGCTGGCGAAGGGACGTCGCTCTACGATCTTAACTTCCGAGCGGCAATGGCGGTCGTACTTGGTTCAGAGGCGAACGGACTGCCCGCGAAGATAGCTGCAGCTTGCGATTCAAGGGTTCAGATACCGATGAAGGCGGGAGTTGAAAGCCTAAACCTCGCGGTCTCGGGCGGGATCATACTTTACGAAGCCGTCCGACAGCGAATGGCTTAGCGCGGTGCGTTGGCCGGTTCGGCGGATGTCTTTGCTCGAGCAGCCTCGATCTCGCGCTTAAAAGCTGCGGTCGCGTCCGCGTCAGCCAAAACAGCTTCTGCGATAATAATGTCGTCGCGCATCACTTCAAGGTTTGAAGGATCGCCATCTTCGAGCGACTTCCTCGCTTCTTCGAACAAAGCTTTCGCCTTGGGATAATCACCCAACAGCAGATACGCGCGGCCAAGCAGGTAGCGGTCGGCGGCGTCCTGCGGCGGCGGCTGCCGTTGAACGTAAAGGGCCGGATCCTTATCGACATTTCGTCGATTTTCCTCAAACGCCGTAAAAGCGATATTGGCCGACCGCATTTCGGTCAGATCGGCGATCGGCGGCGTTTCGGGAGGCTGCGGTGCGAATGCAAAATGATAGACGCCCGCACCGATGGCCGCACCAAGGATCAGTGCTCCGAAAGCGGCGATCAATGTACGCCGCCCGCCTGAAGATTCCGAAGCGGAGAGATCGGGGACTTCGAGGAACCTATCGCGATCTTCTGCTCTCGCGGTAACGAAATCGCGTGAAAAGTCCGTTGAACGCCTGTCCTCGCGTGTGGGTTCGGACGGCGGCGGTCGGTCGCGGCCGGACGGAGCGGGCTGGGCGTG
>LLEU01000012.1 GCA_001567505.1 Acidobacteria bacterium OLB17
GGTCGCCGCCGCAGAGCAGAACTGCGAGGGCGATCACGATCACACCAAGCCCGCCGCCGCCGAGCGCGATCCCTCGGCCCGAGATGCCGCGCCTATCCTCAATATTCGAACTGCCTCTTAAGTCTTTCCAACGCATAACGAGATAATAGAGCCTTACGCCGGAAAACTAAATAAGGGAGAAGCGAAACTTTTCTCAACGCAATTGCAGCAACGGCCTGCTTCGTGCTCCCGCAAAGCTATTGCTTGCATAAGTTAGCGAAAGGAAAAGCTTGACAGATGCACCATTTTTCCGATATTCTTTCTGGGCATTACCGTTTCGCCTTGAATCTCCTTCGTTTCCACTTTACTTGGAGGAAAAATGATCAAATTGGACATCGTCAACCTCGTTGCCGACAGGACGGGAGTGCCAAAACAGAAAGCCGAGCAGGTCGTTGACTCACTTTTTGACGCAATGAAGGATGCGCTCGCGAAGGGAAAGAGGATCGAGCTCCGCGGTTTTGGCGTCTTCGTTGTAAAGGCACGCAAACGCGGCGTCGGCCGCAATCCGCGAACAGGTACTGAGGTGCCCATTCCTGCCGGGAAGACCATTCGCTTCAAGCCCGGCAAGGAGCTTTCCGCAAGATCCGTCTAAGTGTAGAATACAGATAAGTTCGCTTTTAAGAGGACCGCAAGCTTCCGCGCAGCAAACCCAAGTAATACCGCGGAGATTTCGGTTCTTTTCGTTTCTGCCGATAAAGAGGGAAATTGCAGGAAGCCGATCAAGTAAATTACGAATTCTTTTACGGCGCGGAGCTCGCACGCCCGTCGGCGCTCGTTTGGGCACGCCACATCCTGCTGCTTTTTGTCACGTTCTGCACGGCGACGGTCGCAGGAACTCTCTATCCTTTCGGCCCGGTCAATGATTTTGTCGTTGGAAGCGACCCGCAGACCACGGATGAGGTCATCGCATTCCTGCTGAGCCTGCCGGAGAGATACATCGCGGTCATCGGCCACGCCGTCGAGCTTTTGTTCACGAACTCGTACGTACTCACCTACGGCCTCGAATTTTCGCTCTCGCTCCTGTTCATCCTCGTTTCGCACGAAATGGGCCATTACGTCGCCTGCCGCATCTACAAGGTCGATTCCACGCTGCCGTTCTTTATCCCGACGCCGCCGATGATCGGCCCGGCGGGGACATTCGGCGCGTTCATCCGGATCAAGTCGCCAATGCCTTCAAGAAGGGCGGTCTTTGATATCGGCGTTGCAGGGCCTATCGCCGGATTCATCGCGATGCTCCCGATCGCCGTGGTCGGCATCGCTCAAATGGAGATGGTCAGCCCCGCGAGCGTGCCGACAAGCGGCCAGCTCGTCTTCGGCGATCCGATATTGATGCAGGCGATCGGTGCCGCATTCGGGAAAAACCTCGCATTCGGTGTCGGGAACGCGTTCTATTACGCCGCTTGGGTGGGCGCTCTAGTGACCGCGATCAACCTGATCCCGTCGGGCCAGCTCGACGGCGGACACGCGGTCTATGCCGCTCTCGGCGAGCGTGTGCATTTCTGGACGGGAAGGATCGCGTTCGCAGCGATGGCCATCCTTTCCGTGCTCGGCGCGTACTTCTTCAGCAGCCCGAGCGGCTTTCTGATAGCGATAATTTTGGGAGTTATGCTGCGGGTCGGACATCCGCGGCCGTTCGATCAAACGCCGCTCGACACAAAGCGAAAGGCGGTCGCCGTCCTCACGCTCATCATCTTCATCCTTACGTTCCTGCCGTTCCCCGTAAAGCTGATCTGAATACGCGGACTTTAGGCCGAAACGTTCGGCAATAGACCTTTGATCTCATTTACGACGCGTTCGGCATCGTCATTCCCTTCGAGCGCGATCATAAAGAAATCGTAGCTCGTCTTAAAACAGACGACGCCGTTGGCGAAGAACCAGACGCCTTCGAGCATCGGATCGCCGCCAAGGATCGTCCCGATCGGAAAGCCCGTAACCTCGGTCGGATTCAGCACCTTCGTCATCATCACGGCTCCGGAAGCGAATGCGAATGCTCCGAGCATCGGGGCTCCGACTCGTTTTGCGATGTCGCGTTCGAACTCGATGCGTTCGCGTTCTGCGTCGTTCAAGCGGCCTTTCTCGATCAACGCTTCGCGGCGTTTTAGATAGCCGTCAAAGCTGTCTGCAAGTTTTTTGACCGACCATACCGGGATCGCTGAATTCAGAAGCCAATGCGAATTGATGCCCGTAAAAATGATGCCCAAACCCGCACCGACCATCATCGAAGCGCCTGCAACGGCCGCCTTCGCAGGATCTTCTTTTGCGGACGCGGCGGCGTTCTTCAACGCCCCGACGAGTGTATTCATCGTCGAAGTAAGCGAGGCTCCGAACCCGACGACCTTCGTCACACGTTTTGCGTTTGTGCCTAGGGAGGATGCCGTTTCGCCCAACGTGTCCGTTGCCTTTCCTGCGATATCAGCAACTGTTTCACCCGCCTTTGTCCCGACTTCGACCGCGGCGTCGCGAAGCGGTTCGCTAACCGACCAGGCGGTTTTTGCGGCATCGCCCGCGGTCGCAGCCACATCTTCGACCGCCTTTACGGCCTTTCGTCCGATCTCCGACCTTTCGGCCTGAGTCTTAACGGCGGCAGCGCTCTTTTGTGCGGTGTCAACAACGACTTTCGCACCGCTCTCGAGCTTTTCCTTGATACCGAGCTTCCCGTCGATCTCATCGAGGGTTTCTGCAGCCTTTTTCTGCCAGCGTTCAAAGATGTCCTTTCCTTCACTCATAAAGCTAGTTTTACCACAATTCTCCCCGTCTCGAATACGTTTTTCGCGCATCGAATGTTCGCATCCTTAGATGCTAGAATCTGTCCTTGGACATACCGTTATGCGGAAGATCAAATGCCCGAAGTGCGGGAAAGAGACACAATTTGCGGGAAACGAGTTTCGGCCCTTCTGTTCGGAGCGATGCAAACTGCTCGATCTCGGTGCATGGGCTGACGGCGAGTATGCCGTGCCGGCCGACCCCGAAAGCCTTTCTTCCGAAGACCTTGCACAGATCGAGGCGGCGCTCGAAAAGAAAGGCGAATGAACCCGGTCATTTCAGCTTTCGTCTCAGAATTTGCCGGCGCGATCGCCGCTGCTGGCAGTTTCGCCGTGCTATGCGTCTGCGCTTACGTCGTCTTTCGCCTGCTCAAACGCTCCGCAAGAGTTGCGGTTCGCCTTGTTGTTGTCCTAGTGATAGTTGCGGTCGCGGCCTCCGGCAGCCTTGCTCTCTATTGGTTCCTAAAAACGCCTGCAAAACCTGTCTCAAAGAGCCGTTCAACACGTACCGGCCGCTAAATAACATAAAATGGGCGGCCCGCACGCCTTAGCGGAACCGCCCGAAGCGGAGACAAAACAATTTTGAAAATGGCCTTATCTGCGGCCGCTGCGAAGCAGCAATCCGAGCACAACGCCGATCGCGGCCGAGATCAGGATCGTTTGGCCCGGCTTCTGCCGTGCGAATTCTTTAGCGTCCTCGATCAATTCCTTCGGATCCTTTGACGACAACTCTTTGAATTTGTCGCCTACCTGCCCGAAATTCTCTTTCGCATAATCGTAAGCTCGCCCCGCCGCGTCCTGAACCTTTTTGCCGTATTCCTGTGCCTGCATCTTAATTTCTCCTAAGAACTCATCGCTCTGATGCTCCGTGAATTGCTCTCCGGGATCGAGCGGCATAAGGCTCTGTTCAAGTTCCTTTTCCGCTTTCTTGACCTCATTCTCAAATTCCGACATCGCAAAAATTCCTCCCCAAAAAGATCGAACTGATACGTCCCGGCGGTCGTATGACCTTCTCTAAGCCGTCGGGCATCAGATTCCAAACGGCCTGTAAATGGTTGTAACGAATCTTCGGGAAAGTTTGTTCCCAAAAGAGCGTCCTCAGGCCGGCTTCTCCAAGGTTGACAACATAACCTCTAAAATGCAAACTTGTTTGGTAAGTAAGCACTTACTTATGCGAGGTGAGTTTGATAGAGACGTTCTTTAATTGTGACCCAAGCGGCCGTATGTCAGGCGATGAGCGCCGGCTGGTGATCCTCCAGGCGGCGGTGGAGCTCTTTTCCCAACACGGATTCAAGGGCGCAACGACGAAGGAAATTGCAAAGGCCTCGGGCGTGTCCGAGGCGATGCTTTTCCGGCATTTTGAAAATAAGGACGCCTTGTATCAGGCGATCATTGAAACAAAAGGCTGCAGCGAGAACGCCACGAAATTTGCGTGGGACAACGACGAGCAGCTTGCGACAGCGATAGCGGCAAAGGACGATATGGCGGTCTTTACGCGGATCGGTTTCACGATCCTCGAAAAGCAGCAGGCGAACGTTCCTTTTATGCGGCTTTTGCTCTATTCGGCCCTAGAAGAGCACGACCTTGCGGAGCGTTTCTTTCACGAGTTTGTGGGCCGGGTTTATGAGTTCATCGGCGGGTACATTAAAACGCGGCAGAAGGATGGGGCTTTTAAGAAAGTTAAGCCGAACTTGGCCGTGCGGGCGTTCCTCGGCATGCTTTTGCGCCACTCGCTGAACAATATCTTGTGGGACAAGAGCAGTTTTCTGCTCAAGATCTCAAATGACGAGGCGGCAAAGGGTTTTGCCGACATTTTGCTTAAAGGGTTAGAGGCCGAACGGGCTTAAAAAATTATTTCCAATGTATCTGACAACTAGGCGTTTTGTGCCTGCATTCTTACTGTGCGGAGTTGTATCGGCGATGTTGTTTGCGGCGGGCTGCGGACGCTCGGCGTCGAATTCCAACGCGAATACGGCGCAGGTTCAACCGATCGAAGTTTCGACAGCACAGGCCGTCGTCCGCCAGATCCCTTCGTATTTCGAGGCTACAGGCAGCCTTGCAAGCGACGAATCGACCGATGTTGCTCCGACGATCGCAGGCAAGGTCATCGAAGTGAATTTCGATGTCGGGTCGTACGTCGCAAAGGGTAGCGTGCTCGTCCGGCTCGATCCCCGTGACGCACGGCTCCGCCTCGAACAGGCACAGGCCGGTGCAGAACAGGCCCGAAAGGCCGTAGATTCCGCGGCCGCCGCCGTTAGGCAGGCGCAGGCAAAGCTCGGCGTGCCTGTGGGCTCGCATTTTTCGGTAGAAGAGTTCCCGCAGGTCCGCAGCCTGAAGGCGAATCTTCTGCTTGCGGAAAAAGAACTCACGCGGGCCGAGAACCTTTTCAGGACGGGGGATATCTCACGCTCGATCCTCGATCAGCGGCGCGCTACGCGTGATTCGCTTGCAGGCCAGTTGGCCGATGCCCGTGCGAATGCACAGGTCGCCGAAAAGGCGATCTCGTCCGCTTCTGCGCAGGAAGCCGCGGCACGAGCTGCAGTTGCGTCCGCCGAAGCTCAGGTCGATCAGGCTCGAAAGGCCGTAAATGACACGGCGATCCTTGCACCGATCAGCGGCTTTGTCTCCGAGCGCACTGCAGACCCCGGCGAATACGTAAGCCCGAGCGTGCCAAACCCGAAGATCGCGACCATTATGCGCACCTCGACGCTGCGTATGAAGATCGAGGTACCCGAGCAGTCGATCGACGTCGTAAAGGCCGGACAGTCGATCTCGCTTCAGACGAGCGCGTATCCTGACCGCAATTTTGCCGGGACGGTCGTCCGTATTTCGCCGAACCTGAACGCGACCGCTCGAACACTAATGGTCGAGGCCGACGTACCAAATCCGGAAGGCCTTCTAAAACCCGGCCAATTTGCCACCGTTCGCATAACAAGGCCGCAGCCTGAGAATGCAGTGATGATACCGGTCGCCGCCGTCCGGGCGGACGGCGATATCAACCGCGTGTTCGTCGTCCAGGACGGCGTCGCCCGCGAAGCGATCGTCCAGCTCGGCCTTCTCGAGAACGATATGATCCAGGTCAAGAACGGCATCGTTGAAAATGCCGTGATCGCGACCAGCAACCTGACGGCCCTTTACGACGGCGTCCGTGTGAATCAATAGTCGGGAGTGTGTGGTCTTTGCTGTGTCCCGCCAAGGGCACGCTGATTTTTTGGGCTTTTTTTGGACTGACTTGTTATGCAGTGGTTAGCTGAAATATGTGTTAAACGGCCGGTCTTTGCGACGATGCTGATAATGTCGCTCGTGGTCGTCGGCGCCTTCTCGTTCCTAAGTTTGGGCGTAGATCTTTTTCCGAAGATCGACTTCCCGACCATCACGGTCACCGTCGTAAATCCTGGCGCATCGCCGCAGGAGATCGAGACAGAGATCACAGATAAGATCGAGGAATCCGTCAATACGATCAGCGGCATCGACGAGCTGCGTTCGACCTCGATAGAAGGCATCTCGCAGGTCTTTGTCCAGTTCGTTCTCGAAAAGGACGTCAACATCGCCGCGCAGGAGGTCGAGAATCGCGTACAGACCGTTATCCCAAACCTGCCGGACACCGCCGAACAGCCGACCGTCCAGAAACTCGACACCGACGCGGCTCCGGTGCTGCGCATAACCGTCTCCGCACCGAAGTCCCTCCGCGAGGTGACCGAAGTTGCGAAGAATCAGATCAAGGAGCCGATGGAATCCGTCAGCGGCGTCGGGCAGATCTCGATGATCGGCGGCCAGGAACGGCAGATCAACGTATGGGTCGATCCGGACAAGATGCGCTCCTACGGCGTAACGCCTGCCGAGGTCTCTGCCGGGCTGAAGATCCAGAACATGGAATTTCCTTCAGGCCGCCTCGACGAGGGCCAGAAGGAAACGAGTGTCCGTACGATCGGGAAGATCCAGAAGCCCGACCAGTTCGAGAACGTAGTTGTCGCAACACGCAGCGGTTATCCCGTAAAGATCAGGGACCTTGGTTACGTTGAGGACGGCGCCGAGGAACTTCGCAGCGAAGCTCGCCTGAACGGCCAACCTGCGGTTACGCTGATCGTCGCAAAGCAATCGGGCCAGAACACGGTCGCGACGGCAGAAGGCGTAAAAGAAAAGCTCGCCGAGATCATTCCGACGCTGCCGAAGGACTACACAGTTCGCATCATCGGCGACAACTCGGTCTTTATCGAAAGCTCGCTTCACTCGATCGAGGAGCACTTGATCGTCGGTTCGCTTCTTGCGGCGATCGTGGTCTTTCTGTTCCTTTGGAGCTTCCGTTCGACGTTCATTGCGGGCCTTGCGATCCCGACGTCGATCATCTCGACTTTCGCGCTGATGTACGCAATGGGCTACACGCTCAACGTCATCACGATGCTTTCACTCACTCTGATGGTCGGCATCGTGATCGACGACGCGATCGTCGTGCTCGAGAACATCTATCGCTTCGTAGATGAAAAAGGAATGAACCCGTTCCAGGCGGCGATCGAAGGTACGCGTGAGATCGGCCTTGCCGTGCTTGCGACATCGCTTTCGCTGATGGCCGTTTTCGTGCCGATCGGGTTTATGCAGGGCATCGTCGGCAAATTTATGTCGTCGTTCGGCTTGACGGCGTCGTTCGCGGTCGCGGTCAGCCTGTTAGTTTCGTTCACGCTCACGCCGATGCTCGCGGCCCGCCTCATCAAACGAAAGAAGGAAGACGGCGAGAAGATCACCGAAGAACTGAGGGGCGACGGAATGATCGAAACGCCGGAATCCCACGACTCGAAACACATCACGTGGTTCCGCCACGTCGATCGTGTTTACGCGGCGATGCTGCGGTTCTCGATGGCTCATCGCTGGGTGATCATCGGGCTCGTTCTGCTTGTATTTTTGAGCATCATTCCGCTCTTTATGTTCGTTGGCAAGAACTTTCTTCCCGTTGACGACCAGTCGCAGTTCGAGGTGACGCTCCGCGTTCCCGAAGGCACAAGCCTTTCGGCCTCTGCCCTTGAATTCGAACGGATCGCGGCCGAGATACGAAAGATGCCGGGCGTCACCGACACGCTTTCGACCGTAGGCGGCGGCCAGGCGCAGGTCGTCAACGCCGGTACGATCTACGTCAAGCTTACCGACATCGCCGACCGCGCAAAGTCGCAGGAAGAGCTGATGGCGGACACCCGCGACCTGATAACGAAGAATTTCTCGCCCGATCTCCGCTTCGGCGTCCAGCAGGTACAGGCGTTCTCGGGCGGCGGTTTCCGCAACGCTAACGTGCAGTTCCTGATCGCGGGCCCCGATATGAAGAAGCTCGAGGAATACTCCGCGAAGATCATCGAAAAGATGAAGACGATCCCCGATGCCGTCGATATCGACTCGACGCTCATCTCGGGCAAACCGGAAGTGCAGCTAGAGGTCGATCGCGATGTCGCGGCCGAACTCGGCGTTCGTGTCGGAGATATCTCGCAGGCTTTGAACACACTGATCGCCGGCCAGGAAGCCACGACCTTCAACGAAGGCACCGATCAATATGAGGTTCGCGTCCGGGCGATAAATCCTTTCCGAACAAGCACCGAAGGCCTGAAACGCGTGGTGGTCCCGTCGTCGAAGATCGGCCTCGTCACGCTCGACCGCGTCGTAAAACTCGTTCCCGGCACGGGCCCGAGCTCGATCGACCGAACGAACCGCCAACGGCAGGTCACGATCCTTGCGAACACGCGTCCCGGTGGGTCGGCAGCGAGCATCACCGCGGCCATTGACGATTTTGTAAAGAAGCTCGATCTTCCGAGCGGCTATAGAACCGGCTACGTCGGGCAGTCGAAGGAAATGGGCAAAGCGGGGTTCTATTTCATTCTCGCGTTCGCGCTTTCGTTCATCTTTATGTACATCGTGCTCGCGGCACAGTTCGAATCGTTCATTCACCCGGTCACGATCCTTCTGACGCTGCCGCTTTCGATCCCGTTCGGCATCTTCAGCCTGCTGATCGCCGGACAAACGGTGAACATCTTTTCGGGCCTCGGGCTGCTGCTGCTTTTCGGCGTCGTAAAGAAGAACGCCATTCTGCAGATCGACCATACGAACCACTTGCGTTCGCAGGGAATGTCGCGTTACGACGCGATCATACAGGCGAACCGCGACCGCCTTCGTCCGATCCTGATGACGACGATCGCGCTCGTCGCGGGTATGCTCCCGCTCGTTATCAGTTCCGGCCCGGGTGCGGGAACGAACCGCTCGATCGGCGTTCTCGTTGTCGGTGGACAGTCGCTCTGCCTGCTGCTCACGCTGCTGGCCGTACCGGTCTTTTATTCGATATTTGACGATATTTCCGAGTTCAGGATATTCAGCCGGATCAACCGCTTTGCGTCCCGGCTTTTTGGAGGGGCAAAACGCAGATTCTCATCCGCGACGAGCTCGCTCATTCGATAAGTTCCAATGCTAGACGTGAACGGCGATATCGATCACAAATTTTTTATGAGGCGGCTTTTAATCTTATTTTTTATTCTGTCGGCCTGCGGGGCTGCGGCCTTTGGCCAAACCCCGTCGCCGACGCCTACGCCGAACGCTCCCGGTGTTGTCCTTCCTGACGATCTTAAAGGTGTCCCCGATATCGAGCCGAACTACAAGAGCCGCGATATGGCCTTGCCCGATCTCGGCCGTGTCGGCGTTGATGTAACGAAGGAGCGTCCACTCACGTTGGCGGAAGCTCTGCGGATGGCCCTTGAGAACAACAAGGATATAGAGGTCGCACGCAAGACGTCCTCGATGGCGGAGTTCGACCTGAAAGCAGCACGCGGCGTTTACGAGCCGAAGTTCGCAGGCCAAACTTACTACGAACGAGCGACGGCCCCGAACGTTAGCATCTTCAGCAATAATCCAAAGACGACGCAGGGCACGGTTGTCGCAAATGCCGGGCTGACGGGGTTCATCCCAAAATTCGGGACGGTACTTTCCGGCACGTTCAACAACTCGCGCGTGACGACCGACAACCCGATCAGCATCCTGAGCCCTCAGTATCTTTCAAGCCTGAATTTCAGCGTAACGCAGCCGCTCAGCCGCGGCCTGCGCTTCGATGCACAGCGTCGCGGCATCGAGATCGCAAAACGGAACGTCGAGCTCACCGATACGCAGTTCCTGAGCCGTACGATCGACACCGTGACGAGCGTCGAGAAGGCATATTGGGACCTGATCTTCGCTCTCCGGAATCTGCAGGTCCAGCGGGACGGCGTTCGAATCGCAAAGGAACAGCTCGAACACAACAAACGCCTCGTCAATGAAGGCCAGCTTGCACCGATCGACATCGTCGCGGCGGAAACGCAGGTCGCGAATTTCGAACAGGCGGTTTACGACGCATTGAACGCCGTAAATGTGTCCGAGAATTTCCTCAAGAATCTGATCGCTCCAAGCCGCACCGACAAGCTTTGGGGCGAAGCGATACTGCCGATCGAATCCGTCGAGAAGGCCGTGCCCGACGCATCAGTCACGGAAGCGATCGACGCCGCGTTGAAGAATCGGCCTGAACTCGCCGTCAACGACGCTCAGCTTGCCATCAACAAGATCGACCAGCGATATTACCGCGAGCTTAAAAAGCCGCAGATCGACCTTTTCGCGAACTACGGCACATCCGGCGTCGGCGGCAGCCAGAATCCGAACTTCAACACGTCCTTCCCGACGGCCTGCAATGTCGATCCGAACAGCCCGGCCTGCGCACAGCAGCAGGCGAATCTCGCCCTTCTGACCGGCAGCCCTTTCCGCGGGATCTTCACGAATCGCTATCCGACGTATCGCGTCGGGCTCAGCTTCAGCATCCCGATCTTCGGCGACAAGACCGACGGCGCACTGCTCGGCAAAGCGAAGGTCGATGCCGAAAGGCTCGCAACGCAGCGTGAGCAGCTCGAACAAGGTATTCAGGTCGAGGTGCGAAATGCTTTGCAGGCGGTAAAGAGCGGCGAAGCTCGACTTCGTGCTGCCGCGATCGCCCGCGAGAATTCGGAGAAGCAGTACGCTTCCGAACAGCGAAAGCTCGACGAAGGACAGTCGGACATCTATCGCGTGCTCGAACGCCAGACCGCTCTGACGGCGGCCAAAAGCGCCGAATTAAAGGCCCGGACCGACCTCAACAAAGCGATCGTCGATCTCGAACGGGCAACGGGCAATTCGCTCAAGGCCAACAGCATCACACCGTCGAAATGAAGGCCGTTCGGATCAATGATTTCAGCGGCCTGGACGATGTCAGCATCGCCGAGGTCGAGGAACCGCGGCCTGGCATCGGCGAGGCTCTGATACGCGTCCGTGCCGCGGGCGTGAACCGTGCAGACCTTCTTCAGGCCGCCGGACGTTATCCGCCGCCCGAAGGCTACTCGCCGAATTTGCCCGGACTCGAATTTGCGGGCGAGATCGTCGAACTTGGAGAAGGCGCAAGCGGCTTCTCGATCGGCGACCGCGTTTTTGGCATCACGGCCGGCCATGCACAGGCCGAGCTTCTCGCGGTTCACACGTCGCTTCTTGCAAATATCCCGGACGAACTTTCCTACACCGAAGCCGGCGGGATCCCCGAGGTTTACATCACCGCACACGACGCCGTCTTCACGCAGAACGAGTTTGAGGCCGGGCGAAACGCTGCTTATCCACGCGGCGGCATCGGGCGTCGGGCTCGCCGCACTCGATCTTGCCGCAGCTGCGGGTGCGAACGTCATTGGAACATCGCGGACCGCTGACAAGATCGAACGTCTGAAAGATCTCGGCCTCGAGCACGGCATCGTCACCGGCGATGGAAAATTCGCCGAAGCCGTTCTTGAAATGACCGCAGGCCGCGGCGTCGACGTGATACTCGATCTTGTCGGCGCGTCGTATCTTGCGGAGAATCTCGCATCGCTCGGGCAAAAGGGGCGAATAAGCGTGGTCGGGCTTACAGGCGGCACAAGGTCGGAGATCGATCTTGCGGCTGTGCTTAGAAAACGCGCTTCGATCCGCGGAACATTCCTGCGGGCACGTTCGCCGGAAGAAAAGGCCGCCGCGACCGAAAACTTCATTCGCGAGGTCCTTCCGCTAATCGATTCCGGCGACGCAAGGCCGCACATCGACCGCGCCTTCAAGCTGGACGACGCGAAAGCTGCCTACGCCTATCTTGCTTCGAATAAAAGTTTTGGAAAGGTCGTGCTTGAGCTCTAAGGCTGCTTGCGACGTGCGGCTTCGTCCGTGACGATGCAAAGGCCGGAGACCGAGTGTTTTTCTAGCTCTTCGATCAGCGCGGCGGCCTGTTTATAGGTAAGGCCGCCGGCCTCGAGCCCGGAGAATGAGACGACCGACCACCGAGGTTCTTCAAGATCCGAGAGAGCCGCGAGCTCAGTTTGTCCCGGTTCGGCCATAACTCTGCTAAAAATTTCGTCGATGTCGATCTCGTCCGCTCGCTTCGGAAAGTGAACGAGGCCGGAACGCATCTCCTGAATACGCATATCCTTGAACGCTTCTTTGCCTTTAACCGAACGCTAACATAATGATACGGCGTTGTAAACGTTTTTTTTCGCACAGAACGCGCCCGCATTGTACGTCACCCGGAAACGTCAGGGCCGCTTAAGCATCCTTCGCGGCCTTTGCGTCTTCTTTGCGGCCTTTGCGTTAAAATTCCCTTCCGTTTCAACACAAAGGCCGCAGACGGCCGCTACCTCATCCTGAAGCTCGTAAGCATCCGGTCGAACGCCGTTCGATACCACGACGCTTCGCTTGACGGAGCGACCGCGGCCAAATAAACGAAATTACGGCTATCGTCATACGCCATATAGATCGTGACCGACTCGGTCATTCCCGTTATCGGCGACCGGCCCGAAAGCGTCGTCACATACCCGCGAAAGTCGCCGAGGTACGCTTCCGAGAAACGCCCACGCTGCCGCAGGTAGTCATTGCTGTCAAGGATCTGGTTGATATAGGCCTGCGCATCGCTCGAAAGATTGCCGCTGCCGCGCATCATTCCGATCATCGCGCCGCGCGTGATGCCGTTGCGTCCATAAGCGCCTTCCGGAGCGAACTGCACGGTGTCGCCGCTCTCGAACGCCTTCCAGTTCGAAGGCACACGTACTTCGACAACGCCGCGGTAGAGCTTAGTCGCGCGCGAAGGCCTCGCTACGCGTTCCGTATAGACGCCGTTGGCCGTCGGATTCGCACCGGCCTGTTCTCCGTTCTTGATGCCCTTCTCGATCTCGGCCATAGTTCGTGCCGGCGGCAAAGCGCGGAGCCTTTCCTGAATGCGTCGGAACTCGCGGTCATTTGAAGGACGCGGGTTCACATTCAGCATCTCGGCCTCGCGCATTATCTTCTCGTAGCGATTGCCAGGATCGGGATGGCTGCTCAACCACTCGGGAGCGCCGCCTCTGCTCTGCGCCTGTATCGTTTGGAACATATGCGCAAGGTCTCGCGGATCGTAACCCGCGGCGGCCATGATCTGTGCTCCCAGGGTATCGGCCTGCGTCTCGTAGTCGCGGCTGTATTTCGTCATCCAGGCCGTCGCGCCGAGAGCGCCCAGTTGTGCACCGGCCTGGCCCCCGAGTATCGCACCGCCGAGGATCAAGCCGATAACGCCGAGCTGATTGCCGATGCTTCCTTGCTTTGTTGCCTGAGCGGTCGCGTGACGAAGCGCAACGTGCGAGATCTCGTGCGCCATAACGCCGGCCATTTCGCCCTCGTTCTTTGCGGCTTCGATCATCCCGCGATTAACGAACATCGGGCCGCCCGGGAGAGCAAAAGCGTTAATGTCGCTTGCATTGACGATCTCGAAACGATAGTCGAATGCCGGCTCGCGAAACTGCGGCGGTATCGCTGCGACGAGACGTTCGCCGACCTGCGACACATAACGTGTCGCCTGCCGATCGTTCAGGATCGGGAATTGCTGCTCGACCTTTCGGGCGTTGTCATTACCGAGCTTTACATCGTCGGAAACTTTATATTTGTTCTTCGGCCGCTCGACCCTCGTCTGTGCGAACGCCGTAAAAGGTGCCGCCGCGATCGCAAAGATCGCAATATACGCCGCTAAATGTTTCTTGATCGTAAGTTTCATAATGTTCTTTCGTGTTCGGTTCTCCCGCGGTGCGATGAGCGGAAGGGCCGTTCGGGTTTTCTCTAAAAAACGTTTGTGCCGCCGAGAACGCGTCCCGAACGGCGTGTTACAGAAATGTTACGCGGCATGCCGCAATACCGCCCCTTCAAAATTTGACGACGTATAATTTTACCAGAACTTGCAAGAGAGGTTCTGTATTCTGCCTTGCATAACGTGAGGCGTTCGCCCGGGCAAGCGGCCCGAACTTATGACCATGCATCCGACAGCTTCAGCCGAGATCGACGCATTGCGCGATCGCGTCCTCTTGCTCGGCGGCAAGACCGAGGAGGCTGTAAGTCGTGCTATTCGTTCACTTACATCGCGAGATAGCGAACTCGCAAAGAGCGTTTGCGATGCCGATCGCTTGATCGACCAGATGGAACTCGAGATCGACCAACTGAGCATCGAGATCCTCGCAAAACAAGAACTCGCGCCGCACGACCTTCGCCTTGTCGTCTCGGTCGCAAAGATCACGCCGATCCTTGAACGCATCGCCGACCACGCCGCAAGCATCGCCGATGCCGCGATCGCACTCAACAACGAACCCGAGATCGACAATTATTTTGATTTTTCACAAATGGCCGGGATCGCATCCGGAATGCTCCGCGAGGCACTCGACGCATTTACGTCCGAGAATGCCGACGCATCGCGGCGAATAATCGCACGCGACCTTGAGCTCGACAGTCGGTATGCTCGCGTTTTCGACCAACTCCTTGCCCGCATGGCCGCAAAACCGGCCTCATCGGGCGGCGCCGCACGACTGCTCTTCGTCGCAAAACATCTTGAGCGGATCGGCGATTACGTAAAGGACATTTGCGAACTCAACGTCTATCTGACCGAAGCAGTATTCATCAAACACAGCCAACCGGCTTAACGAGATAACTGGAGAACCTAACGAAATGGGATTTAGCCTGCTGCCAAAAGAAACCGAATATTTTGCACTATTCAAGAATATCAGCGCCAAGCTTCGAGAGGCGTCTGCGATCCTCGTCGAGATGCTCGAGGGCGACCCGAAGGAATACGATTCGCTCTCGAAAAAGATCAAGAGCATCGAGCACGAGTGCGACGAACTTACACACAACGTCACAACAAAGCTGAACACTTCCTTTATCACACCCTTTGACCGCGAGGATATCTATACGCTCGCCGTCGGGCTCGATGACGTCTGCGATTATATTGACGCGGGGGCAAGGGCGATCGTGATGTATAACATTCGCGAAACGAACAAACACGCCGTATCGCTCGCACACATCATCGACAAGCTCACAGATTCCATTCATTCGGCCGCCGACCACCTCAAAAAATCAAAAGGACTCGAGAAGTATCTGCTCGAGATCCAACGCCTTGAGAACGACGCCGACGAGGTTTACTACCGTGCGATGGGCGAGTTGTTCGCGAACGCGAAGGACCCGATCGACGTGATCAAATGGAAAGAGGTTTACGAGATCCTCGAAAATGCCACGGACAAATGTGAGGCCGTCGGCAACATCATCGAGAGCATCGTCTTGAAACACGCCTAGGACATCGACAAAAAAAGGCAAAATATGGACCCACAAACCGTAACCGCAGGCTGGTGATCTTTATCATCATAGTCGCTCTCATCTTCGACTATACGAACGGCTTTCACGATGCCGCGAACTCGATCGCAACGGTTGTCGCAACGCGTGTGCTTTCGCCGGGACTTGCCGTTGTCTGGGCCGCATTCTTTAACTTCATCGCTGTTTTTGTTTTCGGGACGGCCGTTGCGAAAACGATCGGCGGCGACATGATCGACATTTCGAAGATACCGCCGCAGGATCAGCTTTATGTCCTCCTGGGCGGCGTACTCGGTGCCATCGTTTGGAATCTGATCACGTGGTATTTTGGCCTGCCGACCTCAAGCTCGCACGCGCTCGTCGGCGCATACGCCGGATCGGCGGTCTCGTCCTATATTTGGCACTTCGGCACCGCCGGGGTCCTCGGCATCTTGAAAGCCGAGGGCTGGATCAAGACGTTGTCCTTCATCATCCTTTCGCCGCTCATCGGAATGGCGTTGGGCTTTGTGCTGATGGTGATCGTCTATTGGGTTTTTAGAAAGGTCTCGGTCCGCCGCGTCGATCACGTATTCCGCTGGGGCCAGCTCTTTTCTGCTGCATCCTATTCGCTCGGACACGGCGGCAACGATGCCCAAAAAACGATGGGAATCATAACGATCTGTCTTGTCGCCGGCGGCTATCTCACGATGACGCCGGACAATCGCTTGCCCGAGATCCCTGTTTGGGTCGAGGTCGCGGCATGCGGAGCCATCGCACTTGGAACACTCTCAGGCGGCTGGCGCATCGTAAAAACAATGGGCTCGAAGATCGTAAAGCTCCAGCCCGTCCAGGGTTTCTGTGCCGAAACCGCCGGTTCGCTCACGCTCTTTGGCGCTACCGCGTTCGGCATTCCGGTCTCGACCACCCATACGATCACAGGCTCGATCGTCGCGTCGGTTCGGCAAAACGCTTTTCTGCCGTCAAATGGGATGCAGCAAGCCGCATCGTCTGGGCGTGGGTCTTGACGATCCCCGCGGCCGGCGTCATCGCGACCGGTTGTTATGCTCTAATCCTTCTTGTCGAAAAAATGCTCGGCGTGATCTAAGCCCTTCTCCCTAACCACTTATTACTTATTTCGAAACAAGTAGGACGAATACAAAATAAGGGATAAGTGCGGGATAGCGTCAGCTTGCCTAATTTGCATCAAAGCGCAATGATTTTTGTTTAGCTCGGTGAGTATTTTTGCATCCGAGCTGGAAGGAGAAAATTGCAATGTCGGCCGTTCTCGAACAAGTCATCCCACTCGATAATTACCTTGCAATGTCGGAGACGGAACTCTCCGAACGCATCGAGGCCGCCCGCCGCGAACTCGGCCCACGGGTCGTGATCCTCGGCCATCATTACCAACGCGACGATGTAGTCGCACACGCGGATCTCACCGGAGATTCGTATCAGCTCTCGGTGATGGCCTCAAAGGCCGAGGCCGAATTCATCGTTTTTTGCGGCGTGCATTTTATGGCGGAATCGGCCGACATTCTCGGCCGCGAGACGCAGCGTGTGATCCTGCCCGATATGGGAGCCGGATGTTCGATGGCTGATATGGCATCGATCGACCAGGTCGAGGACGCCTGGGAACAGCTCGGAGAGATCGGCGTTCTCGAACAAAAGGTCGCCCCGATCACGTATATGAATTCGAGCGCGGCGATCAAGGCATTCTGCGGCCGGAACGAAGGCGTCGTCTGTACCTCGTCGAACGCGATCCCGCTTTTTGACATCTACCTGAAGAATTTCGACAAGATGTTCTTCTTCCCCGACCAGCACCTCGGACGTAACACGGGTGCAAAATTCGGCATTCCGCTCGAGAAGATCGTGCTTTGGGACCCGCACAAGGAGCTTGGCGGGAACACGCCCGAAGCGCTCCGCGACGCAAAACTCATCGTTTGGCGAGGCCATTGCTCCGTACACGGGCGATTTAAGGATTGGCAGGTCGATAAGATCCGCGAGGAACATCCGGGAATGAAGGTGCTCGTTCATCCGGAATGTCCGCGTGAGGTCGTCGCAAAGAGCGATCTCGACGGCTCGACGAGCTTCATCATCAAGACCGTCGAAGAATCGCCCGCGGGTTCAGCCTGGGCGATCGGTACGGAAGTGAACCTCGTCAATCGCCTCGAAAAACGGTTCCCGGACAAGCATATTCGCCTGCTCGCACCCGACCTTTGTATGTGCGCGACGATGTTCCGTATCGCCCCGCAAAATCTCGCGTGGGCAATGGAGAATCTTGCCGCCGGCAATGTCGTCAATGAGATCGTCGTCGAACCGGAGACCAAGCATTTTGCGAACGTCGCTCTGCGGCGGATGATCGACCTCACCGAGAAGAAGAGTTAGTATCGCCGGGTGAATTGATGAAGATCGCGACCTGGAACGTAAACTCGATAAACGTCCGAATGCCGCAGCTTCTCGCTTGGCTTGAGGCAGCACGGCCGGACGTCCTCTGCCTTCAGGAAACGAAGGCGGTCGATGATAATTTCCCCGTACTCGAACTCAAGGCGGCCGGCTACGGGGCGGCCTTCACCGGAGAGAAATCGTACAACGGCGTCGCTATCCTTTCGCGATCTGCGATCGAGGATGTGCAGCTGAACTTCCCCGATGACACGGCCGACGCTCCGAAACGCCTTATCGCCGCGACCGTCAACGGCATCCGCATCGTCAATACTTACATACCGAACGGCACGGAACTCGGCTCGGACAAATTCGCGTTCAAGCTCGACTGGCTCCTGCGTCTGCGGCGGTATTTTGACGCGACCTGTTCGCCGGCGGATGACGTACTTTTTTGCGGCGACTTTAACGTAGCTCCCGAGCCGATCGACATTTGGGATCCCGCAGGCTGGGAAGGAAAACTTCACTTTTCAAAACCTGAACGCGCCGCTATAGCGTTCGTCGGGCAATGGGGCTTTCGCGATCTTTTCCGCGAATTGAACGGCGAAGTTCGCGAATTCTCCTGGTGGGATTATCGTGCCGGTGCATTCCAACGCGGCCACGGCCTTCGCATCGATCATATCTGGACGTCCGAAAAGCTCACCTCGCGCGCTGTCTCCTGCACGATCGACCGTTCAACGCGAAAGCTTGAAAAGCCAAGCGACCACGCTCCCGTCATCGCGGAGTTCAATTGAAGGTCGCGACCTGGAACATAAACGGAATAAACTCCCGCCTCGACCACGTCATAAGGTGGTCGCTTGCCGTGCGTCCGGACATTCTCTGCCTCCAGGAAACGAAAACCGTTGACGCGAAGTTTCCCGTTGCGAAGCTGCGGGCCGCCGGTTACGAATACGCAGAATTTCACGGCGAAAAGTCCTACAACGGCGTCGCCATCCTCTCGAAGATCCCGCTGCTCGATGTACGCAAGGGATTTGTAGGAGACACTCCCGAAGCCCCGACGCGCCTGATCGAAGCACGCGCGAACGGCGTTGCGATCGTCTGCGCGTACTTCCCGCACGGCACGAAGATCGGCAGTGACAAATTCAAGTTCAAACTCGACTGGGTAGCTCGGCTTCGCAAGTACTTTGACGAGCTTCACGACCCGAACGACCTTGTACTTCTCTGCGGCGACACGAACATCACGCCGCACGAAATGGATCTCTGGAACGTGCGTTATTGGGCAACGCGTATGCACTTTACACGCGAGGAGCGTGATGTTTTTCAGCACTTGAAACGCTGGGGATTTGTGGACATCTTTCGACAGGTCAACGATCAGCCCGGCGAATATACCTGGTGGGACACGTTCCGCGAATCGTCCTTTCCGAAGAATCGCGGCCTGCGGCTCGATCACATTTGGGCGTCCGCTCCGCTCGCAGAATTGTGCACCGATTGCTGGATCGACCGCGAACCTCGCGGCTGGGAACACCCTTCGGATCACGCGCCCGTGATCGCCGAGTTTATGATCTAAGCAAAATTGGACAGAACACGGCCTGCGCCCGTAGAATATAGGATTGAGCACCAAAAGATGGACGTTCGAAAGGCACTTCTGATTTTTCTTGGCACGGTCTGCGTAGGGCTCGGCGTGTTGGGAATGTTCCTGCCTTTGATGCCGACGACGGTCTTTCTCCTGCTTGCGGCCTATTGCTACTCAAAGAGCTCGGACCGATTTCACACCTGGCTGCTCACGAACCGGTGGCTCGGCAAATACATCACGACATACAAGTCCGGCCAGGGCATCACCGTCCGCCAGAAATGCACGACGCTCTTAACGCTTTGGGCGTCGATCAGTATTAGCATTTGGTTCGTCGGTGGAAAGTTCTGGGTTACGCTGATCCTCTTGGCCGTCGCGATCGGCGTCACGATCCACATCCTCTGGCTCAAGACCTACCGGCCCGAAGTCGCCGTTGAACCGCTCAACGCACAGGCCGAAGAAGCCTGAAGAACCTACTTTCTCCGAAGCTCCATGATGCGCCGCAGCAGCTGCGGCACCATTGACGCCGTCTTTAAGATCGAGCCGGTCGCGAACTTCGTCGCAAACGCGCGGAATGTCTTGACGGCGTTCGGTGAATACGGCATCCACCAGGCATCGGGCAGAACGGCGAGAAGATTCTCGTGAATGTGCTGTGCCTGGACGAGCTCGAAAAGTCCTGCGGCGCCGTGCGTTCGCCCTCGGCCCGAATTCTTGAAACCGCCCCAAGGCGTTTGCCCGATCCCGTGAGTATAGAGTACTTCGTTGATCGTCACCGTTCCGGCGTGGATCTGCTCGGCAACACGTCGTGCCCTCGCCCTGTCGCCGCTCCAAACGCTCGCCGTTAGGCCGAATTCGCTGTCGTTGGCAAGCTCGGCCGCCTCCCGTTCGGTGTCGAATATCGCGATCGGCAGCGTCGGCCCGAAGGTCTCTTCCCGCATCCCGCGCATACGGTTCGTGGTGTTCGTTATGACCGTCGGTTCGTAGAAGAGCGTGCCTTCGCGGCGACGTCCGCCAGTCACGATGGTTGCTCCCTCGCGGCGAAAATCCTCTACGTGATCTTCGACGACGCGAAGCTGCCGCTCAGAAGACATCGATCCAACGGACACGTCCTCGTCCGTGCCGACACCCTGCTTCAAGGCCTTAGTTTCTTCGACGATCAGACGCGTTAGCTCGTCCGCGGCCGAGCGCTCAACGTACAGCCGTTCGACCGAAGAACACGACTGTCCCGCGTTGCAGAACGCACCCCAGACGGCGGCCTTCGCGGCGATCTTCAGGTTGGCGTCGGCGAAAACGATCATCGGGTCTTTGCCGCCGAGTTCAAGTACGGTGGACGTCAATTCCTTCGCCGCTTCGGCCGCGATCTTCTTTCCCGTTGCGACCGAACCCGTGAACATCACCTTGTCCGGACGTGCGGCAACAAGCGCGGCTCCCGTCTCGCCCGCACCGGTAACGATCGTTACAACGTCCTTTGGGACGCCTGCTTTTTGAAAGATGTCGCCGATCAGGAGGCCCGTGAGCGAGGTCGCCTCGGCAGGTTTTATGACGACCGTGTTGCCCGCCATCAAAGCCATTGCAGCCTCGCCAAGCGGGATCGAGAAAGGATAATTCCACGCCGGTATGATCGCAACAACGCCCCACGGTTTATGGACGATCTTCGACCGGCGGCCGAGCAGTCCGTAAAGCCCGATCGAGATGCGCCGCGGCTTGAGGATCTTCGCCGTCCGCTTTGCGAAGAATTGCATCAGGTCGAGCACCGGTGCGATCTCCATCGAGATCGCCTCGCCGACGGGCTTTCCCGTCTCGGCGGAGATCAGGCGTGCGATCGTGTCCATCTCGGCCGTTACGACCTCGCACGCTCGGAGTATGGCCTTACGCCTCTCGGCGAACGACGTTCGCTCCCAGGCCGCGAAAGCTGCCCGTGCGGCGGCGACCGCTTCTTCGACCTGTCGCTTGTCGAGGACAGGGACGCTCCCGAGTCTTTCGCCCGTTGCCGGATCGAACAGCTCGAACTCCGTCGCCTTCGCTGTCTCTCGTTGTACGCTTTCGGCCATTGTCCTTGATGATAAGCGTCCCGCTGGAGCAAAAGCAAGAAAGTTCGGCAGAAGCGGCCCGGGAACGACGAAAATAATGCTTGACAGCCCTATTGAGAGTTGTTTATTCTCTATATGTGGTTGACTACCGAATGATTGATGCCATTGACAGCAAGATCCTGACGATTCTTCAGAAGGACGCCCGCACATCGAACGCCGAGATCGCGCGTTCTGTGGGCCTTGCCCCGTCGGCCGTGCTCGAAAGAGTGAGAAAGCTCGAGGAAAAGGGCGTTATCCGCGGCTATCACATGGACATCGATCCGCGGATGTTCGATTACAGCCTGACGGCCTTTGTCGCCGTCCGGACGAGCGGCTGCGGTGAGGAACCGCACCTTGTCGCGATCCCGGAAGTGCTCGAAGTTCACGACGTCGCGGGCGAAGATTCTTATCTCCTAAAGGTTCGCGTAAAGGACGCCGAACACCTCGGCCGCCTGCTCCGCGAAAAGATCAAGCCGATCGCCGCCGTCACGGGAACAAGAACAACGGTCGTGCTCAAAACATTCAAGGAAACGACACAGCTGCCGATCGGAGAACAAGCGGCAAAGGACAAGAAGACGAAGCCGGGAAAGAAGAAATGAGAGGATCCTCGCCGCTGAGGGTTCGAGGAGGGAAACGATGACAAAAAGATTCAAAGGAATGAGCCGCAACTCGGCTCTTTTGATTTTGGCCTTCGCGGCCGTTTACATTCTTTGGGGCTCTACTTATCTTGCGATCCGCTATGCGATCGAAACGCTTCCTCCGCTCTTGATGGCGAGCACTCGATTCATCATTTCGGGCGGCGTGCTCTACGCGATCGCCCTCCGAACCGCTGATTACAGCCGTCCGTCCGCACGTCAATGGAAGACGAGCATCATCGTCGGAACGCTGCTGCTCCTTGGCGGCAACGGCGGCGTCGTGCTTGCCGAAAAGTATGTTTCATCGAGCGTCGCCGCCCTTCTGGTCGCGTCCGAACCTTTCTGGATCGTGATCCTTAGCTGGCTTTGGCTCAAGAACGGCCGCCCAAGTTTCAAGATGTCGGTCGGCCTTGCCGTTGGTTTTGTTGGCGTCGTCCTGCTGATCAGCGGAAATTTCCACGCCGCCTCTGGCGAAAGCGTCGTCGAGCAAGGCTGGGCAATGATCCTGCTCTTGCTCGCGACCCTTTCCTGGGCCGTCGGGTCGCTCTACGGGTTGAAGGCTCCGGCGCCAAGGTCGGCTATCCAGACCGCCGCAATGCAGATGCTTGCCGGCGGCACGGCCCTCGGTGTGGTCGGTGTACTGCGAGGAGAGGCTGCGGCCTTCGATCCTTCGGCGGTAAGCTCGGCCTCGATCTACGGCCTCCTTTACCTGATCGTTTTCGGAGCGATCATCGGCTACACGGCGTACAGCTGGCTGCTGAAGAACGCAAAACCGGAACTGGTCGCAACCTACGCGTACGTAAACCCGATGATCGCCGTCCTGCTCGGATGGGTCATCGCGGGTGAGACGCTTACGCCGCTTATGCTCGTCGGAGCGTTCGTGGTCGTTGCATCCGTCGTGCTTATAACGTCAAAAGAGAAAGATCTCTCGCCTGCCGAAGAGGAATTCTACGACGACGCTATCCACTGCACAGCCTCTGCGTGAGAACGCGTGCGGCGACGCCGTCTATTTGTCCTTCAACGCAGTTTCAATATAGTTGAATGCGGCATCGATCGCGGCATCGAGCTTTCTCGGGTTTCGGTGCCGCCGCCTTCGGCCATATCGGCCTTTCCGCCTCCGCGGCCGCCGACCACAGGCGCGATCTCCTTTATTACATCGCCGGCCCGGACCTTCGCCGTAAGGTCGTCCGAGACACGCACGATGAGGCCGGCTTTGCCGTCGCCCTTTCGGCCGAGGATGACGACGCCGCTCTTTAGGCGCGCAAGCAGCGTATCGGAAAGCTGACGCGTACCGTTCGCATCGAGCCCGTCAACGGCCTTGCCGATCACTTTTACGCCGTTGATCTCGCGAACATCATCGCCTTCGCCCTCGGAACCGCCGCCGGTCGCGATCTTTAGTTTCAGCTCTTCGATCTCGCGACGCGAACGCTTCAGTTCTTCGTGCATACGCTCGATCGCGTTCGGCAGGTTGTCACGCTGCGTCTTCAGGGCGCCAAGACTTGCTCGATAAGGCGTTCGTCCTCGCGGAAACGCTCGAAAGCGTCAAACCCCGTGATCGCCCGAATACGACGGACGCCCGAAGCGATCGCCTCGTCCGACGTGATCTTGAATGAACCGATGTCGCCGGTCGCTCGGACGTGCGTTCCGCCGCAAAGCTCTCTCGAGAACTCGCCGCCCCCGACCGTCAGCACGCGGACCTCCGAGCCGTACTTCTCGCCGAACATCGCCACCGCGCCCGACCGCATCGCATCCTCGATCGCCATCAGATCGGTCGTAACCTGTTCATTCTTAAGGATATAGCGATTCACAAGGTCCTCGACCTCGGCGATCTCGCCGGCCGTCATCGGCTGGTAGTGCGCAAAATCGAAACGCAGATAATTCGGCGCAACGACCGAACCTGCCTGCTTTACGTGCGAGCCCAACACCTCTTTCAACGCCGCGTGGACGAGGTGCGTGGCGGTATGATTTCGGCGCGTGGCATCGCGTTTCTCGACATCGACGATCGCGGAGACGGTGTCGCCGGCCTTCAACTCGCCCTTCTCGGCCGTCACCTTGTGAATTATCAATCCGGAGACCGGTGAGAACGTATCGTGTACCGCAAGCCGCGTGTCCTTGCCAATGAGAACGCCCGTATCGCCGACCTGCCCACCGCTTTCGGCATAGAACGGCGTGTTGTCGAGCACGACGCTCGCCTGTTCGCCGGCCTTTATCGAATCAAGCTGCTTTTCGCCCGAGAAGATCGCGATTACCTTCGCTTTTTCGATCTCGGTCGTTTCGTAGCCGTGAAAAACGCTCTTTCCGGCCTTCTCCAAGATCTCCGCGTAAACGGGCGAGACCTCGCTCTTTCGCGTCGTCTTGCCGATCGCCGAACTTTTCTGAAGCTCGGCGAGAGCAGCATCGAAACGCTCATTGAAATCGTCTTCCTCGAACAGAAGGCCGACGCCTTCGAGATACACGCGGATCAGGTCACGCGGGGTCCCGAACGTATCGTAAAGTTTGCCGAGCGAGGCGAAAAGCGCGTCGTCCTTGGGCGTCGAGGCGGAGATACCGAGTTCGCCGAGTTTCCCTAGCCCGACGACCATCGTCGTGCCGAAACGCTCTTCCTCGAGCTTGACCATCTTGGCGATGAAATCCCGCTGGGTTTCAAGTTCCGGGAAGGCCGAGTGCATCTTCTCAACGACCTGATCGCATACCTTGTAGAAGAAAAGGCCGTCAAGGCCGAGATGCTCGCGGCCGTGGTAGATCGCGCGGCGCATTATCTTGCGCAGCACGTAGTTTCGGCCTTCATTCCCCGGCAAAATGCCATCGGCGATCGCAAAGGCCGTCGCCCTAGCGTGGTCTGCGATAACGCGGCAGGCGAACTGCTGCGTCTCGTTCAACGTCTCGTAAGAACTCATCAATAAAATGATATAACAGCCCGCCGCATTTTTGGATATTCCGCCGGACCATTACCAAAAACGTGCGTGACGGATCCGGCGCTTTCTAGAAGCGAGCGTGAGCTTGGACTACAGCAACGCTTTTGCGAGTTTTACGGCATTTTCGACGGTGAATCCGTAATCGCGGAAGGCCTCGTCGCCGGGGGCGGATTCGCCGAATCGGTCAACGGCGAGCGAAGCTCCCTTATCGCCGACATATTTCGCCCATCCGAGCGAAACGCCGGCCTCGATCGAGAGGCGGGCCGCGACCTTTTTCGGCAGGACGCTCTCGCGGTAAGCTGCGGGCTGCGCGTCAAAGAATTCGAAGCACGGCATAGATACGACCCGTGTCGGGACGCCGTCGGCCTGAAGGCGTTCGCGGGCTTCCATAGCGAGGCCGACCTCGCTGCCCGTCGCGATGAGGATCAGTTTCGGTGCGGCGGCCTTCCCGGTCTTCGAGCTTGCTTCGGCGAGTATGTAGCCGCCTTTGTGAAGCCCGCGGGCATCGGCGTTCGCTTTGCGGTCGATCACGGCGACCTTCTGCCGTGAAAGAGCAAAGGCGGTCGGCCCTTCGGTGCGTTTCAACGCGGCACGCCACGCCTCGCGAACCTCGTGCGCGTCCGCCGGCCGTATCAACGCAAGATTCGGTATCGCACGGAGGGCCGCAAGGTGCTCTACCGACTGATGCGTCGGGCCGTCTTCGCCGAGCCCGATCGAGTCGTGCGTAAAGACGAAGATCGTGTGTATATCCGCAAGGGCCGCAAGCCGGATCGCGGGCCGCATATAATCCGAGAACGTCAGGAACGTGCCGCCGAACGGGATCGTCCCGCCAAAATATGCCGCACCGTTCATCACGGCGCCCATTCCGTGTTCGCGTATGCCGTAATGAATGTTGCGGTTTCCGAAACGGCCCGGCTCGAAGTTCGCGCTCGACTTGATGTACGTGTTGTTCGACGGCGTAAGGTCGCCGGAACCGCCGAGCATCGTCGGGATCTTGTCCGCGAGCGCGTTTATTACCTCGCCCGAGTATGCGCGCGTCGCTTTTGATTCGACGTTATCGAACGACGGCAGGGCTTTCTCCCAACCTTCGGGGAGGATGCCGCTTCGCGCTTCGCGGAATTCACGGCCTGCGTCCTTGTACTCTTTCTCGTAACGAGCGACAAGCTTGTTCCATTCTTTTTGGCGGGCCGCACCATCCTTAACGGCTTTTCGGAAATGGGCAAGCGCCTCTTTCGGGACATAGAATTTCCGGTTCTCGGGCCAGCCCAGATTGCGTTTCGTCTCTCGAACCGCCGCTTCGCCCGGCGCGTCCGAATGTGCCTTATTCGTGCCGGCACTCGGCATTCCGTAGCCGATGATCGAATGAACGCGGATGAGCTTCGGCTTGTCCTTTACCTTCTGAACGCGTTTGATCGCGGCCTCGATCTCCTTGACGTCGTTGCCGTCCTTGACCTCGTCAACGTGCCAGCCGAGCGCCTCGAAACGCTTCGTACGGTCTTCGGTAAAGGCAAGGTCGGTCGAACCGTCGATGGTCACTTGGTTGTCGTCGTAAAGATAAACGAGGTTCGAGAGCTGAAGGTGGCCGGCAAGCGACGCGGCCTCGTAACTTACGCCTTCCATCAGGTCGCCGTCCGAGCAGATGCAGTAGATCGTGCTGTCAACGACCGGGAACCCGCGTTTGTTGAATCTCGCCGCAAGGTGCTTCGCCGCGATCCCCATACCGACGCCGTTCGCAAATCCCTGGCCGAGCGGGCCGGTCGTCACCTCGACACCCGCCGTCAGATTACTTTCCGGGTGGCCCGGCGTTTTGGAATGAAGCTGGCGAAAGGCCTTGATATCGTCAAGCGAAAGGTCGTAACCCGTAAGATAAAGCAGGCTGTAAAGGAGCATCGAGCCGTGCCCGGCGGAAAGCACAAAGCGGTCGCGTCCGAACCACTTCGGAGCTTTCGGGTCATGCCGCAGGAACTTCGTCCAAATGACGTAAGCAGACGGCGCCATGCCCAGCGGAAGGCCCGGATGCCCGGAATTCGCTTTCTGTATCGCATCGAGCGAAAGCGTGCGGATCGTGTTAATGCAGAGCTGGTCGAGATCGTTTTGGGTTGTTGTAGCCATTTTCGATATGCGTATCAAGAGCCGTCTTTGTCTGTCCGCGAAAAGCGGCAGACGCCGTGCCGAAATAAAGAACTAAAGTTTTATTGTGCCAAGTCTTTCGAGTGCAAGCAAAGCGGCACCCTTTAGAGCAGCTTCCGCGGCGTCGGAAGTTTCGAGCGTGCGGCCGAGTTTCTCCTCGATGACCGAACGCCAGCGAGGAAATTCGCGGAGTGCCCCGCCCGAGGCCGTAATGCGGCGGATCGGAGCAACCCGCTCGAGCCTCTCGACTATATCCGCGAGGCGTTCGGCAACGGCATACATCGCCGCAAGGATAACGTCAACGCCGTCATGATGCTCGGAAACTCCTTCGATACTGCCTTTCGCATCTTCGCGATAACCTGTGCTTCTTTCGCCGAAAAAGAACGGTTCAACTCGGATCTTCGGGTCGAACGCGCGGGCTCGCAGCTCTTCCGAAATATCGCCGCGAACATTGAATCTCGCGCGAATAAGCTCGATCAGATTCCCGCCGTCCGACAACGCACCGCCGACAATAACCCGTTTATCATCAATACGATACGACCACAGTCCGCGAGGGATCGAAGCCGGCGGATCGCCTTCGTACGCCATACGCACCGCCGCCGAGGTCCCGATCGTCAGCGTCGCTTCGCCAAGCCTAAGGCTGCCGGAACCGACATTCTCCGCCGCGCCGTCGCCGATCGCGGGAAGGATCTCGCATCGGCAAGCTGCGGCCAGCGTTTTTCGTGCGGCCTCGTCCGGCCGGACGGCCGCGTCCGCACCGAGCACCGTCGGCAGTTGGCCTTCGCCGACGCCAATGAACCTCAGCAGTTCGCCGTCCCACCGGCACTCTCTTTGATCGAAAAGCCCCGTCGCCGATGCCATCGAAATGCCTGTCCGTGCGTCGCCGAAGAGCCGCTGTTGGCAGACGTCCGCGAACGAATGCCACGCTGCCGCACGCTCGAAGTCCCGCGGCCGCTCGTGCCTCAGCCAAAGCAGCTTTGCAGGCCAAAAGCTCGAGTGAAAATGCGCGCCCGTTCGGGCATGTATCGCGTTCTCGTCAAAATTCTCTTTCAGCATCGCAGAATACCGGCGGGCTCGTGTGTCTGCCCAACCAAGTATCTCTGAGACGGCCCGGCCGTTCGAGTCCAAACCGCACAAACTGTGCCAAAACGCACAAAATGACACAAACCGCACATTTTCGTCGCGGCCTTCGAGAACGCGGTCGATCACTATCCGGGCCTGTTCGACGGCCTCGTCCGCATCGAGCGTAAATGCCCCGTCCGCGTCCGTTCGGAATGACCTTTCGGCCTTTACGAGCGAATCGGGAACGAGCTCTCCCATATCGTCAAAGAGAGCGGCACGCACGCTCGATGAGCCGTTATCGACAGCTAAAATGCAGGGTTTTTTGTCTGTTCGCAAAACTTGGGATGCGTCAACCGAACGTTTTTTTTGAGCCACCAGCGGAGACCGACGAATAGGAAACGATAATCGCGAAGGAATTCGGGCGGCTTGCCCTCGAAATAGTGCCCGACGAACTGCAGGATCCAGCCGAGGACAAAGAGGATCGCCGCCACGAGCCATACGCGGCCGACGAAGAAACCGACGGGCAGCAAAATGATCGCGACCGCGATCATCGGTATGCCGAAACTGTGCGTCAGGCGATTGATCGGATGCTGATGCGCCTTCGAATATTCCGCGATCCAATCGTCCCAACTGCGTCCGCCCATCATAACGTTCGATCTCCCTTTACAGCCTTTATACCACAGTTTTAGGACTATTCGCCCGGCTTTTGCCTGTCGAGCACGCGGACCGTGACGCCTTCGCCAAGGTCGAATTCATCCCTTACGTCGAATCCGTCAAAAAGGCCTTCGGGTAGAAATGCGTCCCCATCTTCGACGATCTCCGGAATGTGCGAGACGATCCATCGTTCGATCACATCCTTCACGCTCGAAAACACGCCCGCACCGCCGATCACAAAAACATCGCCGTCAAAAGCCGCCGCAAATTCGACGACCTCTTCCCGACTTCGCAGCAGCCGAACGCCGGCAGGAAGTTCGACGTCACCACGGCGGCTTAGTACCAGATTCAGCCTGTCGGGGAGCGGCCTGCCGATCGATTCCCAAGTGCGTGCGCCCATCACGACCGCATTTCCGGCCGTCGTCCGCTTGAAGAATTTCAGGTCGGCGCTGTAATGCCACGGCAGGCGATTGTCCCTGCCGATGGCTCCGTTCCTTGCGACCGCAACGATGCCGATGATCATAAGTTCAACTTCTGCCCCTTGAAGACCGCGATCTCCGAGCCTTTTGCAAGCAGGACAGAGTGCGGCCTCATCTCGTTCAAAAACGCGAATCGCTTGCCGTATGTCGCTGCGAAATCAACGTTTATCGTCTCATTCGTCGCAGCAAAAAGCTCCCATTTCGGGTGCTCGACCTTGTATTCGTCCGTCCGGCGTTCGCCGCGGCGAGTGTAGCCCCAATAGTGCTCGATGATGAATTCACCGTGTGAACCTTCCGCCGGAACTCCAAGATCTTCGGCGATCTCGACCGTCAGCGAATTGCTGCATTCGCCTTTCGACCAAGAATACCCGACAAGACGCTCGCTGCGAAGATGGCCCATACGCCACGCCTCATACGGCTCGCCGTACAGCGTCCTTGCGACGAGGGCGATCGCCGAACGCGGTACGATCTCTTTGACAAAAACAACGCCGCGGCGAACTTCGTCCGAACATTCTCGGCGAACATAGAATCGAAGATTCACTTCCTCGAAATTTCCGTGAAACGGGACGGCGACGCCGAGCACGCGGGTGTTCAGGAACATAAAACCGACGAGGCTCACGAAACATTTTCCGTCGAAAAGATCGAGCTCGCAGCCCGCCGGAACCAGCGGAGCGAGTACGGCCGGATCGGCCTCGTAGTTCGCCATCACGAGATCTCGCCATTCGGCTGTAAGGAATTTTTGCATAGAGCAAGCCGCCTTTTCCGCGGGCGTCAGATCAGCACGCGGCTGCCGTCTTTCCTGCGGGCCGTCACCTTCTCACGATCGAAATACTCGAGCAGCGGGATCGCATATTTTCGCGAAACGCCCGCGATATCCTTGAATTTTGGCACATCTATCTCGCGAGTTCCCATTGAGCGAACCTGTTCGACAAGCCGGTCTAGCGCCGCACGCGAGAAATAGAATTCGTCCGAGACCTTCGCGATCTTTCCATCCGAGACAAGCAGCCGGACGAGTTTATCGCCCGACTGCCGCGAGATCTTTTCGCGGGATGCAAGCTCGGCGGCAAGCTCGGCCTGCCTTGGCACCTCAAGGCCTGCGTCCTCCAGCGTTTTCAGGAATGCCGCGCTGAAACGCCTCTCGGCATCCGACATCGAAACGCCTTCAGTCGCAAGGCGGATGAGTTCGCCATCGGCCGAGATCGAGCCTTTCTCCGTAAGCCGCGACACACACTCGCGAAAAACGTCCGCAAAAGCGCCGAGGGACACCTTTCTCCGCAGATCGTCCGGACGGAAGCCGCGGGCAAGCGGTTCGGCAGCGTGATCTTTCTTTAGCTGTTCAAGAATGTTCGCCTCGATCTGCTTTACTGCTGAGCCGCTTGCGAAAAGGCTTCCGCACTTTACGATCTCGCCCGTGCCGACAAGTTTGTCGAGAGCCGCCGTGATATCCGCACGCCTGTCGCCCGAGAAGGCCGCAAGATCTTCCGGCGAGACGCCGCGGCGATCGGCCGAAGCGATCAGCGTCAGAAGAAGCTTCGGCATATCGCCGAGCGCGTCGCGAACCTCACTCAGGAAACCGGCCGCTCGTTTTGAACCACGCGTTCCGGCGTGCGGGTCGAGGATGATGCCGCCCGCGATCGTATCGACCGGCGAATACGAACGAATGATGAAATGTTCGCCCGCGACAAGAAGCGTCCGGCCCTCGAGCCTGAGTCTTGCAAGGCCCTTTTCGCCCGGTGCGATCTCCTTCGTCGCGTCAAAGAGCGAGACGCGCGCCATCAATTCTTTGGTGCCGACGTGAACGCGTACTCGCTGCCGATCTGCCAACGGCTTTGCACCTCGGCAAACTTCCACCTCGGCATCAAAGACGTTCGAAGGACGGAATGCTCCCGCTTCGCCCACAACGAGCCCACGCGCCAACTCGTGCCGCTCGACGCCCGCAAGATTCATCGCAACACGCATTCCGGCAGAAGCAGTATCGATATCGCGATCGTGATTCTGCAGGCCTCGCACGCGAGCCGTCACGCCGAGCGGATAGATCTCGGCCTCGCTGCCCTCGGCGATGCTGCCGGCCGCAACGGTTCCCGTGACGATCGTACCGAATCCTTTCCGACTGAACACTCGATCGATCGGCAGCCGAAAGCTCTTGCGGGCACGCGTCGTTCGGTCGCGTGTGAATGTCAGCAGGTGGCCTCGCAAGGCATCGATGCCGCGAGCTTCCTGCGCGTCGGTGACGAAGACCCATGCATTCTCGAGGAACGCCCCGGCGACAAGCTCCGCAATGTCCGCACGTACGAGATCGATCATCTCGCTTTCGACAAGCGACGCTTTCGTGATCGCGATCACGCCTTCCTCGACGCCGAGCAGACGGCAGATCTCAAAATGCTCCCGCGTCTGCGGCATCACGCCGTCGTCCGCCGCCACGACCAGCATAACGACGTCGATCCCGGACGCACCCGCGAGCATATTCCGCACAAAGCGTTCGTGGCCGGGAACGTCGATGAACGAGATGTTCCCGTTCGCAGAACGCAACTCGGCAAACCCGATATCGATCGTGATCCCGCGCCGCTTCTCGTCCGGAAGGCGATCGGTATCAACGCCCGTCAGAGCCTTTACAAGTGTTGTTTTTCCGTGGTCGATGTGGCCCGCGGTTCCGATGACAACGCTCATTTAGGATGCGATCTCTTCCTCGTACTCTTCGAGCCGCCGATAGAGCGTCTTGCGGCCGATGCCGAGCAGACGCGCGGCCGCGGACTTGTCTCCTGCGGTAAGGTCAAGCGTCGCTTCGATCAGTTCGCGTTCAACGTCCGGGAGCGTTGCGGGAAGGATGAATGAAATGCGGGAACCGTCCGACTTGCCGCTCGCACGTTCGCCGCCCGCCGCGCCGATCGATTCCGGCAGGTCCTCTGCCTCGATCCTGCGTCCCGAAGCGATGATCACAGCCCGTTCGATCGCATTCTCGAGTTCGCGAATATTCCCCGGCCAGTCGTACTCGGCGATCGCGGCAAGCGCCGCTCTCGATATTCCCGAAATGTAGCGGCCGCTCTTTTTCTTGTAGGTTTCGAGGAAATGCGTGACGAGCAGCGGAATGTCCTCGCGGCGTTCGCGAAGCGCCGGCAGCACGACGGGGAAGACCGACAGCCGAAAGAAAAGATCGCGTCGGAATGCGCCGGACGCAACCGCTTGCTCAAGATCGACATTCGTTGCAGCGATCACGCGGACATCCGTCTTTACGGTCCGTCGCCCGCCAAGCCGCGTGAATTCGCCGTCCTGGAGCACACGCAGAAGCCGCACCTGCGCCTGCAGCGACATTTCGCCGACCTCATCGAGGAAAAGCGTGCCGCCGTCAGCCTCTTCAAAACGCCCGATCCGCTGCGTCCGTGCGTCGGTGAACGCTCCTTTCTCGTGCCCGAAAAGCTCGCTTTCGAGCAGCGTTTCGGGAATAGCGCCGCAGTTTATCTTTACGAACGGTTTGTCATCGCGGCCGGAGCTGTAGTGGATAAGGTTCGCGATCAGTTCCTTGCCGGTCCCACTCTCACCGCTGATAAGTACGGTCGTCGAAGCATCGGCCACGTTGAGTGCAAGTTCGATCGCACGGCGAATTCCCGGTGCCTGGCCGATGATCTCACCGTGTTTTTGATGAAGCTCGCTCTTTAAGCGAAGCACTTCGGCCGAGAGTTGGTCGCGCTCGAGTGCTGTGCCGATCTGGTCGGCAATGCCCTCAATGAGCGCGATGTCGTGCGCCGCGAACGCACTTCCTGCGCTCCAAACGAAACCCAAAAGTCCGAACACGCGCCCGCCGACGCGAACCGGCGTGACAAGCGCGGCCTTGCCGTGGAGTTGTTTGTTGAAGAACAGGCGGATCGCAAGCGGCATCTGCGAATCGACGAGCTTTACGGTCTTTCCATCGCGTATAATCTCACCGATCGCCTTAAAGCTCTCGACGCTTAACGATTTATCGTGCTGCTCGATCATCTTCAGCACCTTTCCGAGCTTGATGCCCTGCGCCGATTTGAACGATGCGAGCGAGATGCGCGTCTCGGACGCATCGAGCACGCCCAACGCTCCGTAATCCGCACCTACAAGGCCGATCGCGCGTTCGAGAACGTCCGCGGCCACCTCCTTGAAATCCGAATGTCGATTGAGCGTGTTTGCGATCTCAAGAAGGGCGGTCGTCCGGTGCGCTTCCTTTTCCTGCGCAGAATATAGGCTCGTGTACTGATAGCCGATCGCAAGCTGCCGTGCGATCGATTCGATCAGTTCGACCTCGTCATCGAGCCAGACACGCGGATTCCTCGTATCGTGCAGCCCGAGAAGCCCGAGGACCTCATCGCCGCGAATGACGGGGATGATCAGGAGCGAGCGCGTATTCAAGGCCGCCGCAAGCATCTTGATGCCGACCTCTTTTGTCTTTGAGGTGTCGTTGATGCGGATCGGCTTGCGGATATCGATCCGTTCGGCAAGCTTTGCGGCATCGATCGGAAGCGTCAGGCCGGCACTCCTCGGAACCGTCTCATCGCGTCGCCATTCGTGGCTGATCGTAAGCTGTTTGTCGCTGTTTAGTTGGATCAGGTCGCAGCGGTCGGCATCGGTCATTCGGCCGATCTCGGAGACAACGACGCTCAGGAAACGCTCAAGGTCGATCTTTGTCGGGAGGTCGTCGGCGAGCCGTTCGATGATGCCGTCGCGGGCGCCGAGCATCTTGCTGCGGCGTTCGCTGCTGAGCGATTGTGTTTGGGATCCTTCGGCCATTTCTGCGGAACCGTACGCGGGTCTTCTTTGCGAAATGCCTGCGGCCCCAAGCCTAGTTTGGCGCCGCAAAGAAAAATGTCAAGTTGACACACGCTCTGCGGCCCGCACTGTGCAATATTGGCTCATTCGTGCCGTTTCGACGCAGGAGTTTTGTCGTCTTTGACGACGCGAGGCCGATCGCCGGGGCCTGCCGGTTTTGTGTTGGACGGAGTCGTTTTCGAGTTCGCGGGCGTCGCAGAATTCGCATTCTCGACATTCGCGTTAGCATTCGCGTTCGAGTTCGACTTCGTATTGTCGGGCTTTGAGACGTAATCGACACGCTTTGCACCGGCCTGGGCATCCTCAAGCAGTTCCGCTGCTTCGACGTTATCCGCATCGAGTTCGACCGCCTTCTTAAGGGCCGAGATCGCCTCGTGATACTTCGCGAGCTTGATCCGGATCGCACCGAGTTCCGTCTGGTAATCGCTGTCATCCGGATTCAGCTTAACGGCCTTTTCCAGCGCGTCTTCGGACTCCTTGTCCTTGTTCAGTTTGTTGTACGCACGCCCCAAGGTGTAAAAGGAAGCTGCGTCTTCCGGCGAAGCGGCAACCTTCTTTTTCAAGGCCTCGACCGCCTTCTCGAACATCTTTACGGAATTCGCCTTCTCCTTTGCTTCTTCCTTGGGGATCGGGTCGCCCGGAAGACGCTCGCTCGTTCCGCTGTGTTTTGCCTCGGCCTCTAAAAGGGAATACGCAACGCCCATCTTGAAATATGCTTCGCCAAGATCGGGGTCGAGCTCGACGGCGCGTTTGTATGCCTCGATCGCGTTCTCCGTATCGTTCTCATCGAGGAGTTTGTTGCCCTCGGCAAGCGCCGCGGCCGGATCGGTGATATCAGCAAACGAACGCAGTTGGACGCCATTGGCATTAGCACCGTTCCCGTTCACGGCCGAGTTCCCGCCGCAGCTTACAAGAGCGAGACTGATGACAAAAATGGAAAGTAACAAAAAGGCTCTTCTCATAACCTAGCCGGGAGGAAAAATGAAGGGCCTCCCCGAAAGCAGATGTACATGCAGATGAAAGACCGTCTGGCCGCCGTCCGCATTCGTGTTCACGACCACGCGATAACCCGCATCGGCCGATCCTTCGCGGCGAGCAAGGTCTGCTGCCGCGAGCAGCAGCTTACCAAGCAGGCGGTCGTCGGCAGGTGCGGCCTTATCGAGCGAATCGATGTGCTTGCGCGGCAAAACAAGGACGTGCGTCGGCGCCTGCGGCTCGATATCGCGGATTATCACGCAATCCTCGTCCTCATAAAGCCGCTCGGCCGGGATCTCACCGGCGATGATCTTGCAAAACAAACAATCCATCCTAAAAAGCTCCTCGTTAGATGCACGGAGCGGGTAATTCTGCCGCCCGAGAATTTGCCGGCCTCACGCTCCGGCTTCTTCGGCCGTCGAAGAACCCGTTATCCGCTTAATATCAGCACCAAGCGAACTTAATTTCCTTACGATCGTCTCATATCCGCGATCAATGTGATAAACGCGGTCGATCAGCGTTTCGCCCTCGGCGCAAAGGGCCGCAAGCACGAGCGACGCACTCGCACGCAGGTCCGAGGCAAGGATCTTTGCTCCCATTAGCTTTGTCGGTCCGCTTACGGTCGCCGTGTGGCCTGAAATGGAAATGTCCGCGCCCATTCGGATAAGCTCCGAGGCATGCATAAAGCGATTCTCGAAGATCGTCTCGACGATCTCGGATTCGCCCGTCGCCTGGGTCATCAGGGCCATCACCTGAGCCTGCATATCGGTCGGAAACTTCGGATGCGGCTCGGTCGTAACGTTGACCGCATGCAGGCCGGTTCCCGAACGCCTTACGTGCAAGGTCGTCGGGTTGAGTTCGTCGATCTCGACACCCGCCTCGCGAAGTTTCTCGATAACGGCCGTAAGATGTTCCGGACGGCAGCCGCGTATCTCGAGCTCGCCGTTCGTTATCGCCGCTGCGACGATGAACGTGCCGGCTTCGATACGGTCGGGAATGATCGTATGTTCCGCACCGCCCAGAGCTTCGACGCCGTCGATCTCAAGTTCGCTTGTCCCGGCACCGCGGATGCGGGCTCCCATCTTGTTCAGCAGGTCTGCAAGGTCGTCGATCTCCGGTTCGCGGGCGGCGTTCTTGATGACCGTGCGGCCTTCGGCAAGCGAAGCCGCCATCATCACGTTCTCGGTACCCGTGACGGTCACCTTCTCGAACTCGATCGTCGCACCTTTTAGGCGGCCCTGCGGCGCCGATGCGACAACGTCTCCCGACTCGAGCGAGACGTGGGCTCCGAGCTTCTCGAACGCCTTCAGATGCAGGTCGATCGGCCGCGTGCCGATCGCGCAGCCGCCCGGCAAACTCACCTTCGCTTTTCCGAATCGCGCAAGCAGCGGCCCGAGAGCAAGGACGCTCGCTCGCATCGTCTTTACGAGCTCGTACGGTGCCTCGAAAACATCTACGCCCGCGGCGTTGACCTTGTGCGTACGCAGTTCCGGCGTAAGGACGGTTGCCCCAAGGTCTTCGAGCAGGCGACGCTGTGTTATCAGGTCTTTAACGTAGGGAACATTGTGGAGCGTTACGGTCTCGGCAGTCAGCAAGGCGGCCGCCAAACACGGGAGGGCGGAGTTCTTCGCTCCGCTGATCTCGATCTTTCCACGGAGCGGAATACCACCGTGAATCAAAAATTTATCCATTCGGCAAACTCTAAGGGATCCTTATACGTATCAGCAGAATAAGTTATCAAATGCTCAGGATAAATTCGAGTTCGATAGGACGGGTTTTTCTGAGGGCGGGGCGATTACTTTTCGTCAAACGTGCGGGATTCCCGCAACATCAAACTAAGTGGTTTCGGGAGTGTCAACAGTTTGGTTAGCTCTTGATAAGTATCGCCCGAACCACTTAAGCCGGCAGGTTACCCTCCTACCTGCCGGCCCTTTTATTTTTGCCTGATCTTTTCGAGGATCGCCTTGGCCTGCGAAACGTGCCGTACTTCGTGGCCGTTCCTGAGAACCATCCATTCGGGTGCCGTAAGCTCGCCAAGGTACGGATGCGGGATCTTGTGGCCCAGAAGATCGGCCGCTTCGAGGCGTTCGCGAAGGCCTGCAAAGCCGTTGAGCGCATCGTCAAGCCGCAGAATGCTGTCCGGGATCGGGATATCGCCTGTCGGCTGCACCCGTTCCGGTGCTGTGAGTTTTGCAGAGGCGAACTCATTCAGCGTTTCGGCGAACGTGCCCGTTATCGCTAGCGGCGGCCGTTCAATTCCTCCCGACGAAGCTCGTTCTGCCCGCGAGACAAGTTTATTTACGACCCACAAGATCTGGTCATCGACAAGCGATACATGCTCGAAAACGGCACGGAGCGTCCAGGTCTCGCCCGCCGCAAGCACGGCAGATTCTTCTGCCGATATGGAATCCGCGAATTCCCTCGTCTTCTCGCGGATGGAATCGGCGGCCGCGTAGATATCGCCTAACGAATTGTATTCCATAACTATTTCTGAACTGCGGCCGACGGCTGTCCCGAAAGCACGAGTCTGTGCCACCGCGAAAAGCTCGTCACGCTGTCGGCAGCATTCTGCATTCGCTTCTCAAAGGCCGTTCGCAGGTAAATGAGCTCCGGCTGAGGCCACTCTACCTGCACGATCGGGTTGAACGAAACGAGCGTCTTCGGGTCCGGCAGCGTGGTCGTCGCAAGGTCGGGCGTCGGCGCCGCGTTCGCGTTCGCATTTGAATTCGTGTCCTGGCCCTGAAGCTTCAACTGCTGCTCGCGATCGAAAGCCTGCGACGACAGCAGAAGCTGATTCCGCAGCGGGATCGCTGCCTGTGTCGGCGTCGTGCCAACGGCGTCGTAAATGCGGACCTGCGTATCGAATGCCGTGACGACCTTTGTCGAATCGGGCGAGAAAACCGGCCGCACTGCCGTAAGGTTGTCATCAAGCCGGCGTTCGCGGCCATTCGTTTCGACCACCCGCAGGCGGCCGACGGGCGTCCACGTCTCGCCTTTCATCGCCGCAAGCCCGTCAAAATATTCCCATTCACGCGACGTTACGGCGAGGGCCGCGACCATCGAGCTGTCGGGCGACCAGTCGTAGTAAAAATAGATCAGCCTTCGGTCTGCGTTATCGGTTTCACGCCCGTGCCATCCGCTTCGCAAGTATAGATCTGCTCGGTCCCGAACGTAAGTATGCCTTTCGGGGCTTCTGGCGTCGTTCCCACGGCAGGTTGCGCTTCCGGTGTCGGCGCAGCTTCGGCGGGAGTTTCCGTTGACGTAGTCGGTGACGGTTCGGCGTGCGGCGTTGTCGTATTCGGAGACACTCCGGGCGAAGGCGATGGGGTCGGCGCCGCTGCGCGCGTCATCGCGACAAATGCCGCCTTTGACGAGTTCGGCGCCCAGCTTATCGCGTCCGGAAAATGCACCGCCATCGATTCCGAAGTGATCTTTCGCAAGAGCTTGCCGTCCGGTGTGTACGCATCAAGACGGTATTCGGCGGTGCGGTCGGCCGCGGCGCGATAGACCGCAAGTACGTACTTCTTGTCGGGCGACGTGATGGTTCGATCGAGGTATTCCTGCGGCCGATTCTGCTCGAAATCGGCCTGCACGGCCGCATTCCTTTCTTCGGCAGACACGGCCGGAAGCTGCGGTGCCGGAACATCGGCCTCGTAACGATAGTTCAGGCGCACGGCAGGAAGGTCCGCGATCGGCGAAGCCGTCGGGCCGTCCTTTGCCGCAGGCGCGCTGCAACCGGCCGAAAGCAGTAAAAGAGCACAAAGGATCGCGAGCCGCCGCGATCCTGCTCGCAAGGGGTTAAAGGTCGGCATTCACGTATTGCTTGTAGAGCATTCGCTGCTCAGCGGTCGGCGTCGGAACCTCCGAAATGCTGTACATCTTTTGCGGATCCGCACCGAGCGTGATCTCAATATCCCTGAGTTTATCGAAGCGGAAGATCGTCAGTTTGATCTTATCGCCGACCTTCTTGTTCGCCGTCCAGGTCGAAAGGAACGAGTTGGAAGCGCGATAGCCATCGACCGCGACGATCTGATCGCCGGTATTCAGGCCCTGTTCATACGCCGGCGAACCTGCGGGGATCGCTCGGACGGTCAGTACGCCGTTCGCCTCGGTTAACTGAGCTCCGAGATACGGCTTGCCGCCGCCGCTCGTCAGCAACTCGAGCCCGATACCGTTCAGGAACGAGTTCCAGTCGATCTCAGTCGTCCCTCGGACATATTTCGAGAAAAGATCGTCGAGCGAGACTCCGGCCGCGGCCTCCGCAAGGCGTTGATAATCCGCGGGCGTGTAATTCTTGCCCTGCTTGTAGAAATCGTTGTAGAGGGCACGCATCACGTCATCAAGCGACTTCGCCCCTTTGCTCGCCTCACGGATCTTTAGGTCGATCAGCATATTGACGAGCTCGCCTTTGTCGTAATACGAGATCTGGCTGTTCATCGAGTTCTCGTCCTGGCGGTAGTATTTGATCCACGCGTCAAAGCTTGAATCCTCAAGGCTCTGTTCGAGTCGGCCCGGCAATGCCTCCAGCCTGCGGATCGCATCCGCCTTCCCGGCAATGTACTCCTGCGGAGAGATCAAGCCCGCACGAAGCAAAAGAACTGCGGAATAATATTCCGTTCCGCCTTCGGCGACCCAAAGCAGCCGCGTGTAATTCTCATTCTCGTAATCGAAAGGCCCGAGTGCATCCGGGCGAATACGCTTTACGTTAAAGGCGTGAAAATATTCGTGAGCGACGAGGCCGAGGAAGCCCGTAAGCCGCGCCTGCGGCTTGAAGCCCCAGCGGTAGAACTGCAAGGCGGTCGAATTCAGATGTTCAAGGCCGCCGCCGCCGCGAAGGTTCACGATGAAGGTGTAATTCTCATACGGCAGCTCGCCGAATATCTTATACGCTTCCTCAACGATCTTCGTGACATCGGCCGCGATCGCCGGGCCGTCGTAATTCCCTTCGCCACTGAAGACGAGCCTATGCGGCTTGCCTTGTACCGTAAAGTTGAACTCCGTGAAGTTGCTTACCTCGAAGGGCGAATCGAACAGAACATCGAAATTCTCAGCTTTGAACGTATTGGCGGAGCCAGCGGCCTGCGGAAGGCCCGTTGCGACCTTCCAATCACCGTAAGGCTTGACCGTGATAGTTGAGGGCACGGAGAGCTGGCCTTTAACGAACATAAGCGTCGCAGCATTGTTCCAGAAGGCGTGCTCACTGTTCACCTCGTTGGTTCGAACCGTGAGCTCGTTCGCATAAACGCGATAGCTCGCCTTGATCTCCTTGGCGCCGACGGTCTTTATCGTCCAGGTGTTCTTCGAGGTCTTCTGCCACGGAAGAACGCCGCCCGCACTATTTTTGGCCTCAAAATCCTGAACGTGTCTTGCGTACTCGCGAATGAGATAGCTTCCCGGCGTCCAGACCGGCATCTTCAGGTCGAGTGCGTCAGGCATCTGGTCCCACTTGACGTTTACCGAGACCTCGAGCATATGCGTCCAGGGCTGCGGCATTCCGACGGTGAAGGCGATCTCGGGCGGAGCAGCGGCGAGAGCGGTCGCTTCCGGCTTCGCTTTTCCCTTCTTTTGCTTCTTCTGTGCTTTTGTATCTTGCTGCATAAAAAGGATCGCCATTAAGAGGACGATCATTGCGAGACTAAGTTGTTTGATTTTTTGCGCCATGATTCTTCGAAGATCGTTCTAGGGTGCTAATGTAATTTGTGTAGTTTACAATAAACGGCCTCGAATGGTCAGCTTGCCTGCACAAGGTTTTGCGGATCTCCGGGGCGAGAAGCTCTCTGATGACACAAGACACACGGACGCAAAAGGACGCCGGCGGATCCGACAAATTCCTCACAAAACCCATCCTGATCATTTTCCTGACGGTCGTTGTCGATCTTATCGGATTCGGGATCGTGATCCCCGTCCTGCCGTACTATGTCGATAGCGAGCTTTTTAACGGGACGCCTTTCGACTATGGGATGATAGTCGCTTCGTATTCGATAATGCAGTTCTTTTTCGCCCCCATCTTTGGGGCCGTTTCAGATCGATACGGCAGAAGGCTGATCTTGTTCGTGAGCCTACTCGGCACAGCGGTCGGATTCGTGACCGTCGGCCTTGCGACCACGCTTTGGATGGTCTATGCCGGCCGCATCCTCGACGGCATCACCGGCGGCAACATCTCGACCGCACAGGCCTATATCGCCGATGTCACTTCACGGGAGAATCGCGCACGCGGAATGGGCCTGATCGGTGCCGCGTTCGGTATCGGATTCGTACTCGGGCCCGCACTCGGCGGGATCCTTTCCACATTCGGGCCGCACGTGCCGTTCCTCTTTGCCGCAGGTATGGCTTTGGTAAATGCCTGGCAGTTTACTTTTTCCTGCCCGAATCGCTCGACCTCGCAAAGGCTCGAAGCCAGCCACGCGAGCTCAATCGGTTCGCCGTGATCTTCCAGTCGCTGAAGGATGTGAGTTTTCGCGGCATCACGATCATCTATTTCCTTATTACGGTAGGCTTTACGGTGATGACGACCGCCTTTGTGCTCTACACCGAGGAGCGATTCGGTTACGACGCGCATGCGAACGGCTGGCTCTTCTTGTTCATCGGAGCTCTCGCCGTCGGGCTGCAAGGCGGAGTGTTCGCTCGATTGTCCAAGCAGTTCGGCGAACCGAACCTTACTATCGCCGGCACGGTCCTCTTGACGCTCAGCCTGTTCGCCGTCCCTTTTGTCGGCCCGGCATCGGGCGCTGGCGGCACTGCTCATCGGCATCACGTTCTTTTCGATCGGGAACTCGATCGCGTCGCCCGCACTCACGAGCCTTGCTTCCAAGAACGCTCCCGAACACGAACAAGGCAAAGCGCTCGGCATTATGCAGTCGGGTGCGAGCCTTGCAAGGGCGATCGCACCGGTCGCGGCCGGCTTCTTACTCAATAATGCGGTTGGTGAGGTCGATGATCTAACGATCGAGAGGACTTTCTGGACGGCGTCGGCGATAATGCTCGTCGCCTTCTTTACGGCGATCTACTACCTTGTGCGAAGGGCTGACGACGTGCTCGCTAGCTGACCGCACGGCGGCGGATCGCATGGGCCGCGGGCAGGATGATGCGGAAGGTCGTGCCATCGCCATTCTCGCTGAATGCCTCGATCGAACCACTGTGCTCCTGCACGATGCCGTAGGTAACGGCCAGGCCGAGGCCCGTCCCGTTGCCAACGCCCTTTGTCGTAAAGAAGGGGTCAAAGATCTTCGTGAGATTCTCGGCCGGTATGCCTTCGCCCGTATCGGTGACCTCGACGACGACCTGATCGTCGCCCTGCTCGGACGTCCTCAGTTTTATCGTCCCGCCGGTCTGCATCGCATCTCGTGCGTTCAGGATCAGGTTCGTAAATACCTGCTGGAGTTTGCCGCTGTTGGCATGGACCGGTGAGAGCGGTTCGGCGTACTCTTTCACGATCGAGACATTCGATTTCCGCAGCTGCGGTTCAAGAAGCTGAAGCGTATCGTTCAGAAGCTTGTTAAGGTCGAGGTCGGCGAAATCGGACGAATTCCCGGTACGCGAGAAATTCAGCAGGTTGCCGACGATGTTCGAAGCTCGTTCCGTCTGCCGCTGCATCTTTTCGAGCAAGGCGTGTTTGGGGTCAGTGTCCGGGATCATCCCCAGCAGCATCTGCGTATAGCTGGAAACGCCCGTAAGCGGCGTATTGACCTCGTGAGCAACGCCGGCCGCCAAGAGGCCGATGCTCGAGAGCTTCTCGCTTTGCTGAAGCGTCTCTTCGAGCTTTACGCGGCTCGTAACATTCTCAAGCACGAGGATCGCACCTGTCTGCTGATTCGAGACCGAACGCAGCGGAGCGACCGCGACGTTCAGGAGCAGCGAACGGCCGGCGGCATCGAACGCGTGCATCTTGTATGCATTCCGCACCTCGGTCAAGTGCCAGCGTGTTTTGCCGAGTATGCTGTCGAGATTGCGGGCAAAGCTCTCGTCGAACACCTGATCGACGGTGTTCCCGACAACTGCATCGCGGTCAAGGCCCATCATCGCCTCGAATGGTGAATTGCAGCGAATTATGCGGCCTTCCTCATCGACAGCAAGCAGGCCGACGTTCACCGATTCGACGATCGATTCGTTGAATTCCTTAAGGATCGCAAGCTCTTCCGTATGACGCTGCTGTTCCTCATAAAGGCGGCTGTTCTCGACCGCAACGGCAACATAGCCGGAAACGGTTTTCAATATCTCGAGGTCTTCGCTCGATAGCAGCGAACCGTCATTCGCCCGGCCCAGTCCGATCACGGAGACCATCTTTCCGCGTGCGACGCACGGAACGAAATAGTGCAGCTCTTTGCGAACGCCTTCTACCTGAGCAAGCACGCCGTTGTCGGATTCCGGCGACTCGATCTCGTCCACACGAACGATACCGCGGCCGGCGGCACGCTGACGGATCATCGTTCGGAAGTCGGCCGGTATCTTGTACTTGGCGCTCAGCCCTGATGCACGAGCAACGCGGTAATGCGATTCGGCGGTAGCGTCTTCGAGGAAGATCGCGACCTTTTCGACGTTCAGCACCTGCTTTAGTCGTTCGACGAGCGAATTCAATAGCGGATCGAGGCTCGTCGTCGTCGAGATCGTCTTACCAAAATCGACAAGGCCCTGCCGCATATCGTAGCGCTCGCCGTAGAAGAATCGGTCGGCCCGCTCCTGCAGGAATTTCTTCAGCGGTTCGCTCAGCAGGACGATCGCGGCCATTGCGACCACCGCGATCACGGCTCGCAGCGTGATCTCGGTCGTGGAAAGATTTTCGCCGACCGCGAGGAACACGAGGCCAAGGGCGACCGCGCCGATCATCATTGCGATCGCAAGCGTCGTAAGGGCATAAACAAGAGCTCGCCTGACCACGACATCGACGTCCATCAAGCGATAGCGAACGACCGAATGTCCAAAACTCAATGGGATCAACGCCAGCGGCAGCGTCCTGACGGCACTTGCGGAAATGTCGTCCGGGCCGATCGACATACCGAATCGGACCGCGACCTCGATCAGCAAGATCGGAGTGACCGCTGCGATCGTGCCCCAGATCGCCCACTTAAGCCTTTGACGGACGATCGTCTGATGATTCTTGAAGAATCTCCAGATCAGGAACAGAGCTCCGGCGGAAATGCCCGCAATGAAGTGGTAAAGAAGCAGGTTGCCGAACTGCGCGTACAGCCCGATCGAATCATCGAGCCTTACCGTGAACGCTGCAAAGGACGAACTCGGAGCGAGCGCCGGAATGACCGAAAAGATCACGATCGCCAACGATAGAAGTGTCGCCGGCAAGTAGATCAAATAGGTCGGCCATCGATTTTCGTCCAGAAGGCGTACCCGCACCGGATACCGCGTGCAGAAATGCAGGAAAAGCGGAGCAAAAAATGCGAACGCGATGCTGTCTATCATTGCGACCGCAAGATCGAGATCCTGCCCGGAACCGACCGCACGGTAAGTGTGGAACGTGAACGCCGCAAGACATATCCAAGCAAAATGAAGCACGAACGGCGACGAACTACCCTGCTTGAAAAGCACGAATCCGCCGACCGCAAGCCAGATCAGCCCGACGATGGACAAAAAGATCACCGAGGGCGTCCAACGCGGGACGCTGTCGATATGGCTCAGGTCTGCGTAGTAGTAGTTGTCGGCGAAGGTGTAGCTCGGACGTTGGTAGAGATAAGTGAGATTTCCGTCAACGCCTGCCGCGTCGAGATAGATCTGTATATCGCCAAGCGAAGTTATCTCTTCGAGAGCGTCACCGCCGTTCAGGCTCACGCCGACGAGTTTGTCGCCGGGAGCGATGCCCGCTCTTGCACCGGCGAGATTCGGATAGACCTTCTCGGCGTAGATACCATCGCTTCGATGTACCCATTGGACGCCGTCGGTCGGCGGGAGTTTGTGAAAGGCACGTTGTGAGAAGTTCAGGGCCGTTCCCGAAGCAAGCAAGACCGCGGCGACGAGCCACATTAAGCTCCAACTGGTCAAAAGCTTGCCTTTCATTGGCGGTCGATACACCTCACCAAAGGTTTTTCAAACGCAAAATGCGTTCCGAAGACGGCAAAAAGCATCGCCTGCGCGGAAGGCTTGCAATATCGCACTTCCTGCGGCGGCACATACCGTCTTGTGAGGCTTCGGTGATCAAAAATCTAAGAAAATGGGCAAAAATCCAATATTTTGGACGAGGATCAAGCCTCTTCGCCCTTTCCGCCTACTGCCCAAAACCCAAGTTTTCGAAATTCTTTTGAACGGCCCTTCGCTCTAAAACCGCACCATAATGCCGCCGCGGATAAGACGGCCTTGCCCGTCAAGGACGAGCCGGCCTTCGCCGGTCGCAAGCGAGGTCTGAGCGTCAAAGAGGTTGCGGGCGTCAATGATGGCTTTTGCATGAAGAGGCAGCCCGAATCGCGGCAGGGCCTGCGTGACAAGCACGCTCAGCCCCGGATCGTAGATCGCGAGCCTTCCCTTGAACGGGTCGATCGCAAAGATCGTCGCATCCGGCGAAAGACGATAGATAGCGCGAACCTGCGTACCGCCGTTAAGGTCGGCCGTCACCTCGGCAAAAAGCGTCTGGAAAAGCCCGTTCGTGAACACCTTGGACGGATCCGTGATCGCGGCCGGCGAAAGGCGTTGGCCCGTGCCGAACGAATACCCGGTCGAGGCTCTCAGCATTGAAGAGAGCCGCCTCGAATAAACGACCCTGACGCCAGCGGCACGGCCTCTTTGATTCGAGACAAAACTGTCAAAGTCGCCGTCATCGAGCGACGTGAAGGGCAATCTTGCGAGCCCGACGCCGCGAGAGAACGACGTGTCGCCAAAGACGGTCGCCTCAACGCTCGATCTGTTATCGAGAACTCGCTCAACCCCGAACTCGAGCCTCGCGGAACGATTCATTCGCGGCGAATTATTCTCCACGACGATATCTTCTACCGAAACCGGCTCGGCGAACGGCAGGTCGAAGCCTTCAAAGTTCGCGACGTTCGCCCATGAACGCTCGTCGGTCGAGGAGGTAAATCCCGCCCGGAAACGCGTCTTCGGATCGACGTCGAATTGAACGCCGACGCGCGGCATCAGAGAAGAATCGCTGCCTGCACCTGCGAATTTCGAGTAATCGAGGCCAAGTACGAGAATAAAGCCGTCACGGATCTTCCATTCGTCAAAGCCTGCAAGCGAAAATTGGCCAAGAGCCTGATCGCGGCCGTTGCGACGAACGCGGCCAAGCTTTGCCGCCGAGCCTATTATCGAGAATTGGTGTCGCTCGTTGGCCTTGAAACGCAGGATCGACTCTATCCGTTCTGCCGTCCTCGAACCTGGTGAGTATTGTCCCGCTACAACGAGATCCGTACGAGAATTTACCGGAAGGAGCGTCGCAAAATTCACTCCCGAATACGCACCGCGTTTATCCGAAGCGAAATATGTCTCGACCACGCCGGTCGGGCGTGCGGCCCGTCTCGGCTCATCGGCCGCGGCATCGGCCGGTTCTACCTGTTCCTCGACAGGCGCCTCGCCGTCCTGATTCTGATAGATCGAACGGCCGAGCGTCGCTGCGCGGATTCGCCATTTCGAACTGTTCCGATCGGCGCGTTTTTCGGGAAGCGTGTTTCCCGCTCCCGATTTTACAAGTTTGAATGCGTAGTTGATCTCGGTGGATGAACCAACCTTTACGCTGTCGATCGTCGTCGGGTTGAACCCTTCGGCGACCGCCAGGATCGTGTAGGTGCCCGGCCAAAGCTTTAATGCGTACGTGCCGTTAGCGGCCGTATCGACCTGTTTTAAGAGCTTATTGGTCCCAAGCTTGAAGATCGCGACCGTCGCATCTGCGATCGGGCTTCCGAACTCATCCTTGACGACGCCGCGGATCGTGGCAAAATTCGCCATTCCGTTCAGATCGGCTTGATCGCGATCGGCAAGATCGAGGTTCTTGGGCGCGGCAAGACCGGCCGTCGCAAAAGTGCCGATGAAGGCCAGCAATGGGAGGGCGAATCTGATGGACTGTCGAAGATTTATCATAGAAGACAAAACTTCCCACTAATTCACGTATTGTGTTCGCTCGTCAAAAGCCTGTCAAGCTGCCAAGATGGCTTCTCAATTGGCATTTGATGCCGTCAACCTTGACAAAGTTTGCCCCGACGCTAGAATTGGATACTGTCTTTAACACTCATCTAGGAGACGTGGCTGAGTGGCTGAAAGCGGCGGTTTGCTAAATCGTTGTACTCCAAAAGGGTACCACAGGTTCGAATCCTGTCTCTCCGCCATAAATAAGAAGGAAAGGAAAAAGGCCGTCAAACACTGTGTTTGGCGGCCTTTCTTGAACCAAACCGTTCCCCGAACCTAGCCGATGAACATCTCGTCCTCGACATAAACTCGGTCGATCTGTTTCGGGGCCGGTGCAAAAAGCACTTCCAGGCCCTTTCGGACGCCGGCCATTATCGCCGCTATCTCACGTGCGGGAACGACGATCTTCTCCTGAACGAATTCGGTCGTATCCATCACCTTGATCTGCGTATCGTCGATCGTCCGGCTGACGAGGGCAACCTTGTCTTTTGCCGTGATCGCCGTATCGCTGACAAGGGCCTTGAGCTCGGCGACCTCTTCCTTGATGAGCTCCGTCGATTCGGCTAGATGTCGCGTTGCGACCGAAAGATTGGCCGAAATATCGTTGAAATGTACCGAGATCTCTTTGCCCTGCGCGCCGATCGCATCGACCTTTGTGATCAAAGGCTCGACCCTTTCTTCGACGCGCCGCACCGTGCCGACGACCTTGCGCACTATCGTTGCGATCCGGACAAGGGCGACTGCCATTACGACAAAGCAGACGGCGATGACGATGGAGGCCACCATCATCCAAAATTGCGGTTCAGACGCATTCATTGTTACTTATCGTCCTTCTTTTCGACCGGATAGCTCGCACGGCCCTCGGTGATCGCGTTCGCCTCACCGCGGCGTTTTTCCGCCGTGTACGCGTCCTTTCCCGCCTCGATAGCGGCGGTAAATGGATTTGTTGTCCGGGCAGCCGCGGCCCTGGCCTTGTCGCCAAGTTCACTCGCCTTTTCCTGCGCCGAGTGATACAGGTCGCCGGCCTTTTCCGAGGCCGCGTCGTAGTATTCGCCCGCTTTTGCCTGGAGCTGCGTTGCCGCCTCTTTGCCCTTCTCGATGCCCTTGCGGGTAGCATCGGCAATGTCTCCGCGAAGTTCTTCGCCGGATTTCGGGGCAAAAAGCAGGGCAAGGATCGCTCCGATGCCGCCGCCAACCAGCAGATACGTCAACTTTGTCGAGGCACTCGTACCTTCGCGTTCGTATTCTCGTCTCATCGTTTCTCCTTTGTTCTCAGGCCCCAAAGGGCCGAAACCGCTCTTAAAGTGTCTTTGTCCATAACTATAACAAAAACAAAACTTTGAGGGCAATTTAATTTTTCGCGGCCCGTCGGCCTGCATTCCGGACGGGTTTTTCCGGGCCGATTTGCTACAATGCTCGTTTGTCCGCGTGCTGTTAAATGGATCTTTCGCGTATTCGTAATTTTTCTATCATCGCCCATATCGACCATGGGAAATCTACCCTTGCAGACCGCATCCTGCAGTTGACCGGCGCCGTTGCCGAGCGCGAGATGGAGGACCAGCTGCTCGATGATATGGACCTCGAACGCGAACGCGGCATCACCATCAAGGCCCACGCCGTTCGCCTCGACTACAAGGCAAAGGACGGCAAGGACTATGTCCTGAACCTGATCGACACGCCCGGACACGTCGATTTTACATACGAGGTCTCGCGCTCGCTCTCGGCGTGCGAAGGCGCTCTTCTTGTCGTCGATGCCTCGCAGGGCGTCGAGGCACAGACGCTTGCGAACACCTATCTTGCGATCGAGAACGACCTCGAACTCGTGCCGGTCCTCAACAAGATCGACCTGCCTTCGGCCGAACCCGATCGGATAAAAGAGCAGATCGAGACGATCATAGGTCTCGATACCTCGCACACGGTGCTTGCTTCGGCGAAAACGGGTGTGGGCGTGGGCGACATTCTCGAAGAGATCGTTCGCGACATTCCGCCGCCGAAGGGCGACGCCAACGCTCCGCTAAAGGCACTCATATTCGACAGTTGGTACGACTCATACCGCGGCGTGATCGTGCTTTTTCGCATCATCGACGGGACTATACGAAAGGGTTCGAAGATCCGATTCTTCAACACCGGCCGTGAGTATCTCGTTGAAACAATTGGGGTTAACCGCCCACGGCCAACGCCGATCGACGAGCTCGGGCCGGGCGAGGTGGGCTTTCTAACGGCGTCGATCAAGACCGTTGCGGACGTCCAGATCGGCGACACGATCACGGATGCCGCAAAACCGACAGAGGAACCTTTTCCCGGCTTTCAGGAAGTCAAGCCGATGGTCTTTGCCGGGCTTTATCCGACAGATTCCGCGCAGTACGAAGACTTGCGTGATGCTATGGAAAAGCTTCGCCTCAACGACGCTTCATTTTTCTTTGAACCGGAAAGCTCGAGCGCGCTCGGCTTCGGTTTTCGATGTGGATTTCTCGGGCTTCTGCATATGGAGATCGTGCAGGAGCGGCTTGAACGCGAGTTCAACCTCGACCTGATCACGACTGCGCCGGGCGTACGTTATCGCGTTACGACTACCGACGGCGTTATGCACGAGATCGATTCTCCTTCGCAGATGCCCGACCCCGGCCGCATCACAAAGATCGAAGAACCCGTGATCGAGGCAACGATCCTGACGAACGACTCGTTCCTTGGCGGCATTCTGCCGCTGCTTGATGAGAAACGCGGCATCCAGAAGCGCTTCGAGTACGTCACGACAGACCGCGTGATGCTCGTCTATGAACTGCCGCTGAATGAGATCGTGCTGGATTTTTACGACCGGCTGAAGAGCGTTTCGCGGGGTTACGCATCGCTCGATTATCATCTTTCTGGGTACGCTCAGAGCAAGCTCGTAAAGCTCGATATCCTGGTCTCCGGCGAACCTGTGGACGCCCTTTCGCTGATCCTCCACAACGACACCGCCGCCGCAAAGGGCCGCCTTCTCACCGCGAAGATGAAGGAATTGATCCCGCGGCAAATGTTCGAGGTCGCGATCCAGGCCGCCATCGGGAATAAGGTCATCGCACGCGAGACCGTAAAGGCGATGGGTAAGAACGTGATCGCGAAATGCTACGGCGGCGATATCTCGCGAAAGCGGAAGCTGCTCGAAAAGCAAAAAGAGGGCAAGAAGCGTATGAAGAAGGTCGGCCGCGTGGAGATCCCACAGGAAGCTTTCCTTGCCGTCCTGCGGGTCAACGAAGGGAACTGACGGTCGAACCTATGTGCGGACGCTATTTGTTGAAAGCTCTGAGTGCCGACATCATTCGGCACTTCGAACTTGTCGATGGCCTCGAGTATTTCGACGAGCACGGATACAAGTTCGACCGCGAGGTCTTTCCGGGCGAACCGATCCTGGCGATCAACAAATACCACGTTCCGGAGGACGTTTGGTGGACGATCCGCGACACGACCTTCGACGGAAAACTCACGAATGCGATAAACGCCCGCAGCGAGACGGTCGCAAGGGTGAAGATGTTTCGCGATGCCTTTCGGGACGATCGCGTCCTGATCCCGGCAACCGCGATCTACGAATGGCAGCTTCAGCCTGACCGCACAAAGGTTCGCTACGAGATCTCATTCGACACGCAAATATTCGCCCTTGCCGGTATCGCCCGCGATTGCGAGATCAAGGGCGAATTAAGACGCTGCACGGCGATCCTGACGACAACACCGAACGATATCTTCCGCGAGATACACAACACGAAAGAACGACAGGCCGTCGTTATACGTCCCGAGGATCACGAAAGCTGGCTCGACCCGGACACGCCGTTAGATACGCTCAACGAAATGATGAAGCCGCTGCCGAACGAAGTGACCTTCGCCAAGCGTGCTGAAGACGAGAAAGCGGGCACCAGGGACCTTGAACAACCGCTCTTCAGCGGCCTAGAATAGCGAACTATGGACGAAAAATGCTGCGAGGTCCATGGCACAAAACTGGAAAGCCGGACCTTCCCGATCATTTATGGCTTTCGGCCCGGCCGCCGGATCCCGGTGACAGAATAATGGATTTTCCGCATGCCGAGACCGAAACCTTCGGCGGATGCCTTGTTTCTTTTGACCAACCGGAGGAAGTAACCCAAGTGGTCTGCCCGGCTTGTGTCGAAGCAAAAGAAGCCTGGCTGAAAAGCTTGGAGTTGGATTAGCCCGTCCTTGAACGCGAGGCCTTGCGAACTGACCTCAGCAGCGCGCGAAATACCCGACAAACCCGCAAAGTCGCGCGGGCACGCAACTTCTCCGCTTCCCTTGTAAATCGATGCCCTTTCGTGCTTTTATAAGAGTTCGCCGTTGGCCGAAAAAGGGGATTGCCGCCCGGCATTTTTCTTTCTGCCGCCGACCGCGAAACGGCTCTTACCGCAAGAGCAACGCACTTCAATGCCGGAGTGGCGAAATTGGTATACGCACCAGACTCAAAATCTGGCGAGGGCAACTTCATGTCGGTTCGAGTCCGACCTCCGGCACCATTTTATTGCTTGATTATCAAGGACTTAGCCATTAGCTACTTTTCCCGTTAGCTAACCGACAACAGACTGTGGACACTTTGGCGGACACACTCAATGTGTTCGCCCTTTGTTTTTACGCCCACCTTGTCAACGGGGAAGTGTTCTCAACTGGGACACTTCCGAAACAATGACAGCATAGCATCGAAATCCTGCGTTGTCAAGATAACTCCTTTATTTACTTCACTTTACGCTTGCTTTTTATGAAAGGATTTGTTAGACTTTAACCAGACTTGATGAAAGCTGATAAATCAACGGCGATTGCAGAGTTTAGCCTAATAAGCGAAAAGCCGGAACATCCGAAAGTTTAGCGACAGTGGACGTTCCAGCTTTAATTTTTGAACAAAATACAGACGGTAGAACCGTCCGTTTCGCAGTGCCGAAGCACCACTAATATCTTCTCTCAAGGCAGCTATTTAGTCAAGGGTTTTCCCAGAGTTTTCGTCAAAGCACAACTTAAACGGTTCTACACGTCGAGGAGATAATATGGATTTTGAAATCCGCTTCGATGGTGACGAACCCGTCCCATTCATATCAGAAAGTGAAGCCGCAAAGCTTCTTAAAATATCACAGGAAACATTACAGCGAATCCGATACGCTGGTGAAATTCAGTTCTACCGTGTCGGTGGTCGTGTCTTTTATTTACCACAGAACCTTTATGAGTTTGTGCGTCGTTGTCGTCAAGGAGGTGATGAGTAATGGCACGGCGTGGAACTTTTCAGATACCGCAAACTAAGCAATACCCGAAGAATGAATCGGGATTCGTCCGAGTAAAACAGAACAGCCCGTGTGCCGTTTGTGGTAAGGCAAGCTGGTGCACCCGCTCTGGTGACGGCGTGCTCGCGTATTGTATGCGGGTAGCGGCTGGCAGTGTTAAGCAGATAGCGAACAAGCATACGTTCACGTTCTAACGGCGAATCCCAGCTATGTTCCGCAGGCTACGGTCGTCAAGCGTTCCGCTCCGGCGACTGTCACGGCGAGTGCCGACACAAAGGATGAAGTCTATCGTTACCTCTTAACAGAGTGCCTTACATTGGACGCAGATCACGGCGACCATTTGTTAACGGAACGAGGATTCAGTGATCCGGCAATCGTCGCTAACCTTTATGCTTCGACTCCGAAAGTCCGAGACCGTGAAGCCGTTAGCAAGCAGTTAGCCGATAAGTTTGGTGACACGTTGCGAGGTGTTGCTGGTTGCTACATAGACCCTAAGACGCGTGCTTGGCGTTTCCGGTTTCCGCAGTACGGCTTTCTTATTCCGTGCCTTAACTCACGTGGTCAGATTGCAGGTTTGATGGTTCGTCGGAATGGTAATGCTGTCCCGAAATACTATTGGGTTTCGACTCCGGCAGACACGTATGAAGGCGGAGCTTCGTCGGGCACACCGATTCATTTTTCGCAGTCGCATAGGATTAAGACGGTGCGTCAAGTGATAGTGACCGAAGGCATTCTTAAGGCAGACCGAATCACAGAGTTTCACGACTTGCCTTGCATCGGCATTCCCGGCGTTCACAACTTCAAGGAAACATTTGCCGTTGACCTCAAGCGTATTTTTCCAGAGATTGAGTTGGCATTGGTTGCATTCGACGCAGACTTTGTTAACAACCCGCACGTGCAGGACGGTCTTTGCAAACTCGTCTTTAATTTGGCTCCGGTCATCGAGACACACATCTTGAAATGGAATCTCAGCGACGGCAAAGGGTTGGACGATGTGCTCTTCAACGAGCGGGAGGTCAACGATGAAGAATGTTAGTGAGCTGACCGTTGAAGAGTTCAAAGCGACGTTGGCCGTTACGACGGATCCCGGTGATGCAGCACTCGTTGTTGATAAACCCGTTGGTAATAGACCGAGCATCATAAGTGCAAAGGAACTTCTTACCAAAGTCTTTCCGAAGCCTAAGTATGCGGTTGACGGTTTGCTACCCGAAGGCGTGACGGTGCTGGTCGGTAAACCAAAGCTAGGTAAGTCGTGGTTGACCATCGGTATCGCTGTAGCCGTGGCGTCAGGCGGCAAGGCACTAGGCACGATTCCCGTTGATAGGGGCGATGTCCTTTTGCTTGCCCTAGAAGATGGTGCGCGGCGTTTACAGCACCGTCTTAACGGCGTTCTAAATGGCGGCACGGTTCCAGCGGGTTTGGATGTAGCGACGGAATGGCGACGTATTGACGACGGCGGTCTTGACGACATTGAGGGGTGGTTGAAAGACCATCCCGAAGCCCGTCTTGTCGTTGTCGATACTCTCAAACGAGTTCGTCCACCAGAGCGACCCGGACGCATCTACAACGATGACTATGACGCTATCGCACCGCTCGCTGACTTGGCAAAACAATATGGCGTTGCAATCGTCGTTGTGCACCATACGCGAAAGCAAGATAGTGAAGACCCCGTGGACTTGGTATCAGGTTCGACCGGACTCTCTGGAGCCGCCGATGGTGTGTGCGTCCTTAAACGAATGCGTCTGCAATCGAGTGCTGAGTTGTTGTCATTTGGCCGTGACTTTGAAGAGTCGTCGCTGGCTCTGGAGTGGGACAAGGAAACGCTCCAGTGGAAATGTGTCGGTGAGGCTGCGGAGTTCAAGATGAGCGTCGAGCGGCGGGCAATTATCGATGTCATTCGCAACAATGGCGGCAAGGCATCACGAAAGGAAATCGCTGAGGCTCTTGGCAAGGCATCTTCCACCGTTGGCAAGAACCTTTGGGATATGAAACAGGACGGACAAGTTATCTGTGACGAAGCTGGTAACTATCTCGAAGGTGATTTGTTCGGTAATGCTGGTAACGCTGGTAACGCTGGTAACGGCGTTACTGGTGTTACCACCGTTAACGGTCTTACCTACGAACAAATGTGGGACGATGAAAGCCTGCCATTTTAGAACCCGCCCTTATATAGATTTATATAACTTCGTATTAGGCAAGTCGGTTTTCCAGAAATTACAAATTAACCCCCCATCCCGCAACGGCTCTTGGTGTAACTTTGGGCCGACACAAAATTTTCCGGCAAATAAAAAGGGGGGGCTACTAATATTAGGATTCACTGCAGGAACCAGTCAGCAATGCGACTCCAATTCTCCGGGCCAGCTCCGGCGGGACGGCATTTCCGATAATGCGGGAGATGTCCGAGATACTTTGCGCCTTAAAAACGTAGTCGAGCGGGAAGGTTTGCAATGTCGCTCCTTCGCGAAGGGATATAGCGCGGTCTTGCTCTGGATGCCCAAACCGGCCGTTCGACAGACTGTAGAAACGGGTTGTTATAGTAGGCGCGGGCTTATTCCAAAACATTCTGCCGTAAATGTCCTGGAAACCAAACTTCTCATTGCCCTGGTGACGTTTGTAGACTGCCAGTTGCAAGTCAGTATCTTCCCAACCTTTCCGTGTTCCGCCATCGTGTTCCGTGACCGCTAGCCGCTTGAGATTCGTCTCACTTAGACCAGAAGCAGTGTGACAGAAATCGGTTTCGTCGCGGGTTCCGGCCTTTATCTTCGGGAATCGCTTTGTGTCGCCGATAAAGTTCTGCACAGTAAGCTCTGAATCAGCTACAGCTTCTGGGAAGCTAACAACGTTGACACGGGACGCTATCAGCACAAATCGTCGTCGGGTCTGGGGAACTCCGTACTCGTCGGCTCTGATTGTTTTGTGTACAGACGAATAGCCATTGTCAGCCAAGAACGTGATGAAATCGGTTAGTGGACTTTCTTTGTTTCCGACTATTCCCGGTACGTTCTCGATTACTACATGCCCAGGCTTAAAGTAGTCAACGAATTTTCGGAAGTCGCCGAGTAGAGTCTTGGAGTCTTTGGAGCGCGTTTTGTCCGTACGCATGATGCTCCAGTATTGACACGGGCTGCAACCAACGAATAGTAACTCGTCATCATTCCGTCTAATCTGAATTCTGGTTCCATCCGTGGTTTTGTACCCGGTTTCCAACTTCTCGACGGCGAGCTTTGTTATATCCTCATGGATGAATTTTGCCGGCTTGTTATTAAATTCGTACGTTTCTCTACAGCGGCCATCCAAGTCGATACCAGCCAGAACTTTGATACCTGCTTTACGCAGGCCATATGTCATTCCGCCCCCACCGCAGAAAAAATCAATCGCTCTAATCATGTTTATCTTAAGAGATATCTAACCAATTATTTATCTGGCGCTCAAATCAATCGGTAATTCAATCAACCATAGGCCTGCAAATACGCTGAGAAAAATCCCAAGCCTGGCCTTTCCGGCGTGCCGACGACTAAAACACGGTCAAGAAGTTTGTTGCCCTTTTCACAGGCTGTCTCAGGAAGCAACGCACAACCATGGCAAGCAGCAAAATTACAAGAACCGGGCCCTTGACCCGTACTTTCCAAACAAACAGGGTCTGACGAACACCAAAGCGCATTCTTGAGGGCTCTAATAATCACGTTCTCGAAGTTACCCCGTAGACCTTGGCGAACAAGGCCTCCCATAGTGCCTTCGGAGTCCCCTGACGCGGTATATATCAGAACGCCGGTCATCGGAAACCCGGGTTTCTCGATGTTGCAATACAGTCGCTCACGAAGACTGGAACTTCCGTAGCCACAGTCAAAACTGAATTGATTAATCAAGAGATGCGCCAGCGTGTGCAACAGGACGAACTTGGGCGGGATATTCGCTTGAATATCGGTACCGCGGGACAGGGCCGCGCTATGATAATTCCGTGACAGCTTGCTCGTACGCTCGATAACGCCTTCATCTCTCTCCCACGCCGCCACTTTGTCGTCATCAAGCGTGAAAAAAATCCCCTCTCCACTAACAGTTACAGCTGGGAGCCAGTCAATTTCCGAGTCCAGTTTTAATAGGTTTATCTTTTCCTTTTGATTTGGGTTGTCCTCAGGTTTTACTCGCGAAAAACCAACGAATGCCCTGGTTTCGCGCAATTGGTCGGCCAGTGTGATGTTTGAGATATATTCCCGCACCGGAGACTGATAGTCCTCGGCCCTCATGATGCGCGTTGAAAGCGCGGATTCGGTATTGCCTCGTCCTTCGAGCAACGCGGAGAATTCGTCCTGGCGAAACTCTTCCTCACTTGTTGAATCGTGCTCGGCCAGCAGGTTTTCACCCTGTAGTTTTCGTCGGGCGAAGTCGACAAATTGCGCGGGGTCTAAATCTCTATCTTCCGCCATTATCCGGCAACGATATTCGTCCAGTTCGCCGTCGACGGTCGCGCTTTTGATTTTGGCCCACAATCGCCCATCCTCTAGAACATTGATGACGTCCTTGGATGCATCCTCAGCCCAAAGCGGGAGATAGATGGAACTGACAATTATTGGAAAGAAGACGTTGGAACCACCCTTCTGCAAAACCGACAATTCAATGCCGCATTGGGTCGAGTCGTGTTTAACATTGCCTAGCCAAGGCCGCTGTCCTCCACAAACAATTCCCGCTCGACCTAAAGACCCATTCGCAAATGAGCCAGCCATACTTCGCCGCTTTTTGCAGCTGCACTCAATGAATAACCCGGCCAGACTGGCACTGCTTCCGGTCCCGAATCGGAGCTTACATTCGTCCGTGAAGGGAGAATCGCCGTGCACCCATTCCAGCCAAGGAAAATCTCTTATATGCCCTTTTTCGCAAGCGGCAACGAACCTAAGTGGAACAAGGAATCTCCGCTTAGTCTGAGCCACTGAGCTGCAGGAGGTACCTTTCTCAAAGTCCCTTCCAGAACACCTCTGTTGCGAACCGTAGAGCGAAAGTTTCTCCATGCTGCCGCACCGTTGGCAGAAGTGCCACTCAGGAAAGCGAAGTGTTGGGATGGTGAACTTTGGATTGACAACGCCAGGTTTTGCTTCACGGAAATCCGGTGGCAATCGGAATTCTGAAACCCCAAGGCGCCGTTGTAACCTAGCTCGGTAATGACAAACTCGGCCCGCTGGACATCCGATGACGGATAGACCCATGCATCCAGACCGCAGACGATAAGGGACTCCCCTTGGGGGAAGTCAATCATAGCTCCAACGCCCCAAGGTGAAACCAGCTGTGACTGTCTAATTGGCTTGTTTAGATAACTCATTAGGTGATAGTCGTTACGCTCGCGTCGTCCAAGCATTGCGGTTCCGGGTAGTTTTTAAGAGTTGTCGCTTGACAAGTACGGTCAACCGAACGCATCGAACTCGGTGTAGCGATTGCGCGGCCTCCCCATTCTGGCAAAGGGAAGGAGCCAGCCGGATACATGAGCGGAGCAGAGGCATCGGGACTGCCGAAGCCCCCGTACTTAGACGGCATAATTCTCGACCAGTCATCAAAGAACGCACGGGCTTCTGTTAGCACCTCATCGATTTCATCTGGGTCTATATCGCTTACCCGACTGCGCACGGTATCAAGAGCTTTATCTATTAACTCTTCCGCAGGGAACGGGTTGGGTGTTTCACTGTTCTGCTGAGTTCCCAGAATCCTTATCATCGCCACGAGAATCGCATGCAGGGCACGTTTGCGAACCGGTATAGCCCACGGTGTAACACTTGTCGGCTCTACTTGTTTATAGAGCGTCCCGTGATAAGTGCTAAAGTGCTCGTAATGCGACCGGTCGCGCGGCTTTCCTGTGTTATAAATCGTCACGACTAATCCGGGAGCCCGTGGGTCACGTCCGACGCGACTGGTTGCTTGAATGTATTCCGAAGTCGTCTTCGGTTGTCCGATGACGCACATCAGGCCAAGTCTTGGCACGTCTACGCCTACCGAAATCATATTTGTGGCAAGACAGATATCGACGGGATACACGTTTTCACCCGTACCGAATTTCCTCTCCAAGGACTGCAACGCCTCTGTTATCTCCGCGCTGTCGATACGACTTGTTAGCTCCAGATATTTGTTTATATAGCGCCTGCTTTCCCTTGCTATCTGCTTCTTATTCCAGACGGTCGTCTTCATGTACTCAGGAATATCCGCATGAATAAGTGTTGCGGCGTGCCCAAGTTCTCTCAAATTGTTGAAATAGCACAGTAGGGTGTAATATGGGTCGCGCAGAACCTCTTCGTCAACGTTAGCAACGAGTGCCGCCTGCAATAGCGCGGAAAAAACTCGAACCTGTGTTGTAACATGCGACGAAAGAGCAGACGCATGAACCCCAACATACGTCCGACCACTGACATTAAGGTCTTCCGTCGCGAAGAACGATTCTCCGGCCTTCAAGGCTTGAGGCGGGAACTGAAAGACCGGACGATTGAATAATGAGGTTACTTGGTCGACAGCCCGCCGAATGGTTGCAGTCGATGCAACTATCTTCGCAGGATACGTCATCCCACCCACCCGCTGGACGCAGAATTCCTCAATGACGGTTTCGAACAGACCAACCATTGAACCTAAGGGCCCGGAGATTAGGTGAAGCTCATCTTGAACAATCAGTTCGGGTGGCGAGTGGTGGGTGCCGCCCTTCCCGAAGAGATTTTTAGTTTCGGGCTTCCAGACAATCATCGCGAACTTGTCGACTGTGCCGATAACCAGCGACGGTGTCTTTTCGTAAATGTCTTCATCGATGACGTATAGAGGTAGCGGGAACGACCGGGCGCTGAAGTCGCAAGCCGTGTCTGGACACACAAGATGAACCGAAGAGGGCGTGCCGTAGTTCAGATAGCCTTTGACTCCGGCATCGCGCGTAGGGCCCATTTGGGCGGAGCACCACGGACATCGCAATAAAACAAAGGGATTATTTTTCTCTTCGCCCTTAATGAGTTTGTTGAGCGATGAAACGGCATCGGAACGACTATTGGGCGTAAGCTCGCCACCAACCCAGAGGCCGATAGATATGCGCTCTTCACCTAACCTGTCTGCATTCTCATTTCGGATTTTTTCACAAGCACATATCAGCGACGCGGCACGTTGAAATTGTTGCGCGGTAAGAAGGCGAAGCGTATACCGCATCAATACGACCACTCCAGCGTCATCACGGTTCCTCAATCTACGCAAAAAGATAGTTAAAGCGGTTAAGCCCAAGTAAGCTTCCGTTTTTCCGCCGCCCGTGGGGAACCAGATTAAATCCGCGATGTTCCTATCCTCATCCCCGGCGTCAGCAAGGCCCGCTATGTTCATAAGGATGAAACCTAACTGAAACGGATACCACTTGCCCTTCCTCTCATCCGGATTGAGAATGTCCGGAAATGCTACCGGAGGTAGCGATGCGCTCGTTCCATTATTCTTTACCCACTCGCGCAGGGGAAGGGCGAAGTGGAGCTGCTGAGAGAGCATGGCCCGATTCATCAATCGGAACGCGAGCATGGCGGAATCGTTTGTCGCCAAAACGTTCACGCCTTTGGTCATTCGGGCAAGGCACTGGCGACAAGTTTCCAAGTGCATCTTCGCGGCACCTTGTAACGGCTCAGCAAGCTCAAGAGCCTCACGTTCCTGTTCATCAATCCATGCTGAATACTTCTCACATAGCCTGTTCAGTATCTCTAACTGCTTGGAATCGTGTGCCACATCGCTCAGAGCAAGCATCGACAATGACAAGTCGGGTAGGATATTTGGAACGATAGGTTTTACGTCGTATGTCGGTAAGACTGCGGTCGATATCTCAGTAGCGCGCTCACCGGATTCCGTCCATTCCGCTGCACAACCGTGTCCTACCGCGAAGGTCTTTTTTTCCCGATATAAGAGCCTAAGTGCAAGCTCCTCATCGTCTAAGCTCTCTCCCCGCTTTTCTGGGTATTCGATGAAGCATCGCTCGTCGTCTGGACTCGTAACCCTAAAACCGGATTGGAAGAAGCACTTTTCGGTGACGAATCTCTCACTTTGCGTCGAATGCTTGTTGATTAGGGATATCGTAATTAGGCGCCACTCGGCCTCTCCGACAACACGCTCCGGTCGACTCAGAATGAACAGTTCAAGCCCAGTCTCTTCGCCAGATTCGGTCGACACCGGATAACGCAATGTTCTGGCACCTACGCCCCTGAGCTCTTCGGCTTCTATGTTCCGGCGGCCGGAAATCGCGCTACGGAGAAAGCGGCGTTTTTCTCGCCCGTCCTCTATGCTACTTTCCGTTCTGTACTTTCCAGCTTCTACGTCGACCACGAGGGCATTGGTTGAAATCTCTGCCAAAAAGCTGACACCCATGGCCGAAGGCTTAAAAGCGTTAGCTAGGCCTATCGCTTCCTCAGTTGTATCGTCGATTGAGAAGTCAACGTGGCCACAGGCTGTCTTTTGAGGTTCAGGTAGGGCGGTCGTATCAATACTGTCTTCGACTTGGGAGTCGTCCGGTGCTTCATCAGAATCCTCACGCTCAGATTCTTTGTTTGGTGTCTGACGCGGGAACAACACGCCTACACCATAGCGGACGGTAGGCGAATCATTCTCTAAAATCTCTTCCCCGTTCGCCTGCACCAAGGGCGGAATAGGGTCGGGCCCAACCAGTTCTTTGCTAAGGAAGTCAATTATTTGGTCTCTCATCACGAACGGATAAATATTTTGTTATGACCGGCTGGTGCTAAGCCTTGTGCTAACCAGCGATTGGTATTGTTCCCGCAACATCTCAGGAATAACCATATAAAGGCGTTGTCTCGCCCGTGACATGCCTACGTATAGGAGCGAACGGGCCGATTCGCCGGAAAGGTCGTCAAAGTCTGTCAAGATGATAATCGAATTTTCAAGTCCCTTAAACGAGTGGATTGTGGCAAATGTTAAAACGTCTTTTGGCGGACGAGTGAAGAATGAGTCTGACACCGCTTCAATCTCTAGGTTCGTCGTTTCATTCAATCGAACCAGGCACCCTTTCTCGGCCGCCTTGCACGATAATATGGTGATGTTTTGCAGCGAAATGCCGTCCCCGACTAACCGAGTGAGCAAGTTGTTCAGCCGCCGAGCTTGGTCTTCAGCGTCGGAGTAGAATTGATAGTCAACTGGTAGACCGTCCATTGTGGTCAGGTGGAAAGGCGGTTTCTCAAAGCCCGATAGAACAGATGTCTCTTCACCGATATTACGAGTATTTCGACAATTGCGGGTTAACTTGCACAGGGTGAAATGTGGAGACCTCCGAGAGAGTTCGTCCAGCATTTCGTCTTTTGAACCAGAAGAGTAAATGGCCTGACGATTGAAGTCTGCAAACATCGCCCATTGCCCGCCGTTTAATCCGCCCCGCAGTATTTCGTCAAAGAAGTCTAGATTATCTGCCGTAATCAAGTCCTGAGCCTCATCGATTATCAAAGTATCGAAGGGTTGGAAGTCCGGATTATCTCGCACGGCCATCGAACCATAACAGGGAAATAGTTCGTCGTAAAGAACTTCATTTGAGACTCCAGCTTGGCAACTCGCGAACTCCTCATTCCATGCCGATGACACGACGGCATCCCGGATGAACTGATGCAGATTACCAGCAAAACCAACGGAATCAGCCAACGCAGCTCTGATTTGTTTACCTAACAACTTGTTAAAGCAAAAAATGCCCACCCTCTTTCCATCCGCAGCCATTCTCCGGGCGAACTCTAGTGCAATCATCGTCTTGCCCGTGCCCGCACCGCCCTCAAAAAGACAACGGGCGTTTTGCTCCAAGGAATCTAACCGCTCATATTGTTCTTCGGTTAGTGACAACAGCTCTTGCTCGGCATCCTGAAGTTCGACCGACGGCGGCGGAATGATTTCGAAGTTTCCGCGAAGTAAACAGACAAGGTCAGTAACGTCCTTTTCAGTGGGTCTGCTTTCAGTCGCATTATACCATTGGGTTGTAGAAACTTGACGATGCGCTCCGCGGGAGAGCCGTAGAATATATTCCGAAATTGGCCGCTTCCGGTCTCTTAAGTCATATACTTCCCAACGTTCGAACTCTGGGTCACTCGCCGTGAACTCAATATCGGGAAACATCACACCATAGCGATAGACGAGATTATATAAACGGTTTTGGGAACCAAGACGCGCTCGAACAGCCTCTAGAAGACTAAACATCCCCTCTCTTGCCTGCGAAAAAGGACTAACCGCCTTACTACTCTTCTCTCCGTGTCGGTTGGTGAATGTCCAGACGCCGTCCTCACGTTGAACCCGTCCGCCTTTCACCTCCAAACAGAAAACACCATGACCGGGAGCCAACACGACAAAGTCAATCTCACCAAACTGGCGCTTGATATGTCGTGAGAGTCCAAGGGAGTGAAGGACAACATACTCCGCAGCGTGCGGGTCATGCTTAAAGAAATCAAATACTTTTCGTTCTGCCCGACTCCTGATGTCCGAAGAGACATAGGGGGGAATCATGCGTGCCATTGATTACCTCTCTCGCAGGAGTCGATTAACCTTGTGTCCTGCAACTTGCGACACCGCACTGTCGATGCTTTCTACACAAACGATGAAGACATTCCCAAGCCCCGTGACCTTAATAACACCGTCCGTTTCAGACAAGTCCTGCAAATCACCCTTTATCCGTTTATCGAGTAGCCGGGCCACCTGTTTTGAGGCCTGTATGTGAGCCCCTCTAACTTGGCTGACGGCTTGTACGACAGTTTCACAGGTTTCCATCAGTTCATCGTCTCCAGCGGCCTCCGCAATCGCGAGTATGTCAGTGTCGTCCCCTGGAGCAATCTGATTATCATCCTGCAACCAGTTTTTAATAGTGAGCTCATTGCGGTCACATCCAAATCCACTCAAAACGGCCTTGACTCTCGAAAGCGACCTCCCGTTCTTTTCAAACACTGTCGTAAGAGCGGAGCGCCATCGTGTAGCAATTTCTCTCAGCTGCGCATTTCCACTCCGTTCGAGCCCCAAGTCAGCCAGTTCTCGGATAATATTCCGCGACGAACTTTCACGGAACAAGAGGAAATCACCGATGGAGATATCCTTAATTTTCCGTTGTGGAAGTTTGTCAGCCTTCGCTCCCGCCGACATGAGTTCATTGATGACTGGAACTGAGTGCCGCTCAGTGAGAAATGCGTAACCACCTTGATTAAACATCACACAGCGTGCGTTGACCTTGTTTGCAGAGGCTTCGTCGTCCAGGCCCCTGAGAATCCTCAGCCTCTTAAGTTCATGAAGTCTTATTTCAAAATCTTCGAGTGCGTTTTGTTGGGGGCTCTCTTCGGCAGAACGACCATCGCTCGCGACCGCCGATTGTCGCTTCCCGAAAACCGAAGGATTTCGAAAATCTTCACTGTCGAAGGAACCGAAGAACTTCCTCTTTGTCGAACTCGTCCATTCCTTTTCGTGTGTGTAATTGAGCACAACAACGCGTGAACCAAGCGACTTGTCGAAGACACGCAGCATTTGGTTCCCCCTTAAATAGCCACACAGCAGGACGCAGTCATACTCATCGCTTCCTTTGAATGTGCTACTTTTTTCGAAAACGACGGAGCTTCTCGGAAATTTTTGGGCAATGGTATCCCGCTCCATCTCGAAGTCCGACTTGTTAAGCACAACACAGATACTTTTGTTGCCAGCACATTTCAACGTCTGAATTTCCTTATACATCCGCGCTGGCTTTGACGCGTCAGCTGACAAATTTGCAATGCCCAATTCCAACGTGTCAATTGCCTCATGAAGCAAGACACGCAAATCGGCCTCAATGAAGTTCTCAAAAGTACTTAAATCATTGTTGACTGACGCAATAAGTTCGGCCAGTATCGTCATTACCGTTTCCGTCGACGTAACAATTCGGGAGGCACGGAGAAAGATTCCGTATATCTTTCCAAAAACATCGGATGCATAGAAGTCGTCGTCGCTCAAGCGTTCACGTACTTTCTTTAGCGATGAAAAAACGCTGTCGAATGCGGGATTGGAGCACTCGACGATGTCGACCGCAAACTCAGCAAACGAGTTCAGTTTCCTCTCAACGTCGAAGAAAGGACTTTTTTCGTCTTCTTGCGAATTCGCTGGAGGGTGGATAAGTCGTTGGCATTCCATGCCCAAAAACCAAAATCTCTTTTCCTTAAAAAAGGGATAGACTCTTGGTCTTTTCCAGAAAGGACAAACAGAAAGGGAATTTGCCTCTCAAGAAGAGATTCGAACGACGACAAGTCATTCAAAGACCGTGTTCCGTCAACAATAACCAAATCGACCTTGCCAGGGTTTACGTCGACATACTCACAGACGTCAGCAAAATTCGATGACACCAAAACCACCGGCTCCTCCCGTCGACCAGCGCTTCCCCAAAGTCGTACTTCGCCCTCATCTGAGAGACTTCCCCAGCCAAAGGCGGAGGAAAGCTTTGAGGTCAAATTGTTGTCGGGCGAAAGACTCAGGTCGGCGACTCGCTCTCGGGTTTGGTTTATGTGAGTCACTAAGATGACCGCTGTCCGAAACAAAGACGTGTTTCCACATAGAGTAGTTGAAAGAATCGGGTCGATGACGCTCGCAATCGGATACCTATCACGCTTAGTAAGCTGTCTCTGCGAAATGCTATGTTGAACACGCAATCGTTGCGATGCTGGTACCTTCTGTATCCCACCTTGATAATTGAAGACCATGAATTCAGTTCCATTGATAACCTCATTCCTCAAATAGATGTAGTCGACGCCGTCCAGGAGCACCTTATCACCCGGATGCAGCTCCGGCAGGGCTGGCAATCCAGCTCGGAACTGCTTGGCTATACTACCCAACGCAGCCGAAGCGGCTATTTGGCAAGCAATTGACGTCGAATGTGGAAAGATTAGAGCGGAGCGAGTACCGGTATCCGCATTCATAGCGGTCACAGCCGCGTAAGCCCCCATAATGAGCAAGGGGGGCATCGAATAGTGTTGACCTTTGTCGACAAGGCCAAATTTGGCGGAAGCCAAAAATGGATACGCGCCAACGATGTCTTGGGTGAGAGAATTCCAGTCCATAGGCTCGAAATCGGGCGGCGCACATTATACCTTATAAAGAATAAAGAGCCAATTTCGCGCTTGGTCGTGTCCCGAAGGCTGGTCTGATGAACGCTCAGAAGAACAAGAACATGCAGGCGGTAAAGAGCTCGGGCTCACAGATTGAACGTCTTCTCGGTAAGGCCCTATGGGGGGCCGGTCTCCGATATCGCAAGAACGACGGACGAGTTTTCGGTAGACCGGACTTCACTCTTTCCAAATACAAGATTGCAATTTTCGCTGATAGCGAATTCTGGCATGGCAAGGACTGGGACACGCGAAAGCATGACCATAAAAGGAACATAGCGTTCTGGCATCAGAAGATTGAAAAAAATATTGAGCGAGACCGAATAGTGAATCTGGAGCTCAGCGGCGAGGGCTGGATTGTTCTACGGTTTTGGGGCCGAGAGATTACAGAAAACGTAAGCTCTTGTGTTGCCAAGGTGCTGGCAACCGTGGAACATGTGCGCTCAAATATGCATCTGCTGTAGAAGTTACTCGTACCGGTAATAGCGGTAACGCGGTTATGCATCGCGTTGTAAGTTAACACTACAGGTTACACGGGTGATGGCGGTAGACGAAGAAATCCCTTCTCACCTTCATCCCTTTTCTTTCCCGTCTTTGCCGGGTTGGGATTCCGCAGGTAATCGGCGTGGACATGTTCAATGTGGCCCATCTCTCCGTCATCCCAGCGAATGGTCAACTTTTCGTCATCCGTGGCAACAATGCCCCCCGATATACTCGCCCGGAGCCGCCCGTCACAGTCATGTCAATCTTGTCATATTTACGGAGTTGCCTTGATTCTTCTGCATTCATGGTTTCCGCTCCTCCTTCCATTCAACTCCGGAAACGTGCTAACGTCTGGCACTCCCTTACTTGCGATGCCAGTGTTACCACGTGCCTCTAGATTCTCACATTGAACTTGTCCAGTTCAATCCCAACTTGTTGCACAGCAGCCATATCACGATTCACATATCGAAGGGTCGTCTGAAGGACTGTATGCCCCAATTGACCGCCAATCTTTGCAAGGCTGAACCCTAGCTCGTCCAAACGTGTCGCGTGTGTGTGCCGCAAATCATGAAACCTTAAGCCGGCCAAACCCGCTTCCCTGCACAATCGCCGAAACGCACCACGCACATCTGTTTTGATTCCGAAAACCAAATCCTTCGGTGACGTGTCGCGTTTTACAAGCTCTTCCAGTTCCGTTCTTAGGCGGTTCGTTACTGACACAGACCGTTCACGCATTGTCTTGGTATTGAAGGCACGGATTGTAATAACTCCGGTTGCAAACTCGATATCCCGCCACTGGAGCTTGAATAGCTCACCCTGTCGGCATCCCGTGTCGATTGCGGCGATTATAAGCGGCCTTAAATGCGTTCGGCGACCTGTGCAATGGCTAAGTAGATTTAGTTCCTCGGAGGGCGTTAGAATGCGTTCACGCTTTACCTCATCGCTGGAATGTATCAAGGCATCGCCTTTCTTGAACGGATTCTTTCCGACCCAACCGTTGCGTTCGGCAATGTTGAACAAGCGACGAAGATAGGCAAGTTCACGGTTGACCGTTGATAGGCTCCGTTGCTTGCTTTGGTGCGTAGAACTGCAAAGCCTTTCATTCCGAAATGTCCGAAGATGCTCATAGGTAACGTCTTTTAATTTTTGCCGTCCAAAGTGTTCCCTGAAGACTTTAACATAGCCTCGAACACCCGATGCAGAACGCAGACCCGCAACCTTACGGTTATTGACATACTTGGCATCCATTAAGTAATGCTTCTCGTAAAAATCACACAGGTGATTAAAGTCAATGCGGCTTGCTTCAATCTGTTCACCACCGCCCTTATCAAACTCACGAATAAGCTGCTTCAATACTTCGTTGCCGTGTGACTTGCTCTGAACCCGACGCTTGACGTTGTGACGTTTCCCGCCGTTGTCGGTATAAGTGAACCGTGCATACCAACGACCCGCTTTTTCTTCATAGACATATCCTTTACGTGGTTTCATTTGCTATCATCCGTTAACAGCGTTACCGTTACCGTGTGTGGACACTTTCAACGGACACACTGATTTGAAAATGGATAGCTAACTAGGTAGGTAAGAACTGGCTTGTTCCTTGATAAAGGTGGCGACTTAAACGACGCACACCCACTCAAAATCTGGCGAGGGCAACTTCATGTCGGTTCGAGTCCGACCTCCGGCACCACCAACATCGTACGAATGACTGGGGATGTATACTGACCGCTTCCATATGACTCATCGAAAATGTTTAGACTTCATTGCGTCGTGAAGGTGGCCCCGCGCACATTTCGTTTTAGGCTCTTTCGTATTTGATCGTAAGTAAGTCCAATAGCCGTTTTATGTGCATAGAACGTTCATCTGATTCATAGAAAAGACGACTGAGTTTTTGCGGATACATCTCAAATCCGGCATCCCTAGCCAATGATCTAAGTTGTAAGCCAACGAAATGCTCATCCCATTCTTCCTTCTGAGCTCGAAAGCCTACGATTTTAGGGTTAAATTGACGGTCGGTCTCTTCATACGAGAAACACCTGGCAAGGTACAGCGAGTACAGATATTTGAATACCGAAGCCTGAGGTATGTTGATCCCCTTATTCGACGCGAGCTCATCCGCCACATCTCGAGATAGGTCGCTCAATAAGATTCCGCCATCTTCATCAGAAAACTTGATCTGGTTCCACGCCTGCTCGCATATCTGCTGACGAAACTCAAAGGTTGGAAGTTGACATTTAAGATGCTCTTGCAGATACATACGATACTGGGCGGTCGAGATCGCCTGTTCCTGCTCATCGGCTATTGATCGATTTGACAATACGAGATGGACATCAGCACCTTCACCCGACACCTTCACAAGGTTTTCCTTATCGGCGTACGCGACCAGATCCACGAATGATGCAAAGCCCGCCCGCTCAAGGTTGAAATCTGCTTGAAGCTGACGCATCTGTAACTGCAGTTGACCCTGCAAGGGCGTTGCCTTGCCACTCTGATTGTTACTTTGAATGACGCGGACAAGAAGACCTGCATACTCGTCGCGGAGGGTTTGCTGTTCGGCGGTTGGATGATCCTCGTTAGTATCGCGAAGGGGCTCGGCACCTTCGATGCCTAATTTCGGAGATACGCCATCATCGTCCAACGGTGCCATCGCGGCCTGCGAAATATCTGTGAAGTAGAAAAGACTGTCACAGGCCCGTCTATACATTTCTGCGGTTCCGCGGTTGCTACCGGTTATGCCAATTACTGTCTTATTCTGTTCCTTAAGCTTAAGGAACAATGGTACATAATCGCTGTCGCCGGAGACGATAGCAAACTTTGAGATATTTGGCAGCGTGAACGCAGTATAGAGAACCTCAACCGCCAAGCGCATATCCGCGGAGTTCTTGTACTTATTCTTGTACGGAATGTCTTCATGAAGGAATAGGTTGTCGCGAAGCATTCGTCTTACACTTATCTCGGCGCTAGACGCGGCCCGCTCTCCCACGTAATCTGAGTTGTGGGATTTCGTAATGCCTCTGATTGCGTGAGGAATATCACCAAACGAGCGGCGTACCACAATCCGCCCTTCCTCCTTCAGTTTTTCTATTACATCGGTAAGTTCTATGGGTAAGTTGAGTTCATCACAAAATCCGATTAAGTTCTCTATATCAACGAAGACCGCTATCTGTTCGATCGTATCCATAATAAAAAAGTAAGTCACGGCCATATCCTGGCCGATACAAACACCTCCGCGCATTAGCCATCAGAGCCTTCATCATGGTGGCCGATTCCTCCCATTTCATCCCGCCCGTTGGTCTCAGACCTCGAACGGGATCTCGGCGTTCTGGAGCATATTGAGTTCGTTTCGTGAGGCGCGTTCGAGGAGTTTTTCGTCATCGAACATTTTCACGAGGCCGTTCGCGACGGCGTGCCGCGGATCGTCGGCGACGGTCACGGCAAGGTTTATGTAGCCTCGCATATAAGGTTCGATCCCATCGAGCAAGGCGCCGCCGCCTGTAAGGATCACGCCGCGGTCGTAGATGTCGGCGGCTACCTCGGGGCGAAGTTCCGTAAGCGTATCCTTGACGAGTTGGGCTGCGCGGCGAACGATCCCTTCGACGACGGGATAAAGTTCGCCCGTCGTCACCTCAACGGCGGCCGGACTGCCGGTCTCTACATTGCGCCCGCGAACCTCGGTCGTTTTGCTTATATCGTCGGGAAGAAAGGTCGAGACGAACGAGGCCTTAAGGGTTTCGATGGTCTCGACGCCGACCTGCAGGCCGCGATGGCGTCTCAAATGCACGGCGATGCCTTCGTTGATGGCGTTGCTTCCGAATCTTTCCGAGCTCGAATGAACGACTGAGCCTTTCGCGACGACTGCGATCGTCGTTGTGCCCGCACCAAAATCGACGATCGCCGAGGCCCGCTTGTCGCTTGGCAGCACACCGGCGCCGAACGCGGCCGCGAGGCCTTCCTCGACCATAAAGACCTTGCCGATCCCCGCATCTTCCGCCGCGTTGAACAGCGCCCGCTGCTCGACCTGCGTAACGTCCGAGACCATGCTCATTATCGCGGAGATCGAGATGTTCGATCCGCCTGTTTTCGCTTTTTTGACGAAATGGGCAAGCATCTTTTTCGTCCGTTCGAAATCGCCCACGACGCCGCCCGTAAGTGGTGCGAGAACCGTGATATCGCGTCCTTCGCGGCCGCTCATATCGGCGGCTTCCTGTCCGAATGCGACGATCTCCTCGGTCCTTTCGTTTATGGCAACAAGCGACGGTTCATCGACGACGATACCGCGGCCTTTTACGGCTATTACCGTGGACGCGGTCCCGAGATCGACCGCCATAGAATCGGTTACGAGCTTTTTTAGTGACGAAAGCATAAAGGTACTGCCAAGCTTTGTGTGGATTTTGAACTTGTAAGGTTGATTATAATATCTTTCACCGCGAAGGAACAGAAAAATTTAACTCCACTTTAGTTCAAATAATTCAACGGGTTGGACCCGATTCTTTACGATCAGTGGTTCTCTCTGGATAACGGGAAATACGCCGCCGGCCGCGGCGGCCGATGCGTGGCTTAGCAGGATCTGGCCGCCCGTCGAGTTCGATTCAAGGCGTGCCGCAAGGTTTACCGTATCGCCGATCGCCGTGTATTCGCTTCGTTTGTCCGAGCCGATGTAGCCGACCGTCGCCTCGCCGGTGTGCAGGCCGATGCCGATCGAGATCGGCGGAAACCCTTCGGCCTGAGTTTCGGAATTCAGAAGGATCGTCCGCTTTTGCATCGCAACGGCGGCCTTTACGGCATTGACGGCATCGACCGGCGTCGCCGTCGGCGCACCGAACAAGGCCATCAGGCCGTCGCCGATATATTTATCGAGCGTTCCGCCGTGGGCAAAGATCACTTCCGACATCGCGGAAAAGTATCGGTTCAAAAGGTTCACGATCCGCTCGGGTTTTTCGCGTTCGGAAAGGGCGGTAAATCCGCGAATATCCGCAAAGAGGACGGTGACCAACTGATTCACGCCGCCAAGCCTGAAGCTTTGCGGATCGTTCAAGAGCTGCCGGACAACGTACTCCGGCATAAAGCGTCCGTAATTCGCACGCGCGACCTCTTCGCGGGCGAGGCGTTTGTGGGATTTGACGGTCTCGACCGTAACGGCCGTCTGCGCGGCGACGGCGCTGATCAATTCGAGATGATCCGGCGAAAAGGCGGCGAACGGGTCGAGTCGGTCAGCGTAGAGAACGCCGTGAACGTTGGATTCCGTGATGAGCGGAGCACAGATCGTGGAACGCACGCCCTGCGCAACGATCGATTCGGCACCGCGAAACATCTCATCCGTGCGTGCGTCCTGCGAGAGAATGGCGACCTTCTCCGACATCACTTTATTCGTGATCGTCCGGCTCACGGTAAGCTTCTCGCTTGACTGGGCGACGGACATATCCCGCACCTTTGCACCAACCTGCACAAGGCTGTATTCGAGGATCTTGCCGTCCGGCGTTTCATCCGCGAGCAGGGCGACGACGCGGTCCGCGGGCGTTCCGCGGAAGATGAGCTCGGTCGCCTTATCAAATATTGCTTCGAGGTCGAAAACGCGGCCGAGTGTTTTGCTCATTTCGTATAAGAGTTCAAGGTTTCGGGCCTTTCGGCGGAGTGCCTTGATCTCCTCGGCGGTCGCGGGCGTCGTCTCGACGGAAAGGTGTGATTGCCGTCCGATGATCTCGCGTGCCGAGATCTCCATCATCGTGTGGCCGAGCGGCGCGTCGTCATAGCGGATGCCGACGGGCGCCGATGCGGCCTGTGTCTCGTCAGTTCGAAATGCGGTCGCCGGTTGGGCAGCAAAATGTATGGCGGGCTGAGGGACCGCACTCGGATAAGGAACAGGTTCGGGCACGGGATCGGGCTTGCGTTCGAGGCCCACGAACCGAAAACGCAGCTTTGATTCGCCGATGGTTATTTCATCGCCGTCGGCAAGCTGGGCCTCGACGCTCGCGGCGCCGTTCACAAATACGTGGTTGACACTGCGTACTAGGCGTCCTTCTTCGAAATATCCGTCGACCAGGCGATAGCCCGTCGAGGAATCAATATAAGCGTGCCGCCTCGACACACGACGGTCGTTCAGGACAATATCGTTCTCTTTTGCTCGGCCTATCGTAAATTGGCGGCCGGGTACAATGCCGTACTCGAAAACACGGCCATTCGGTTCAGTTATGGTAAGTATTGCGTTCAAGGCTGTTGACGATTGTAACCTGCAAGGCCGAGTGATAAATTGGGGTACAGTTCTCCCCACCTCGTGCCTGCATATTATTATGATATACCTCGATTATAACGCAACGACGCCCGTTGACGCGGAAGTTTTGGCGGCAATGCTGCCATTTCTGAGCGAAGATTTCGGCAATTCGACGTCAGCTCATTCGGCGGGACAAAGAGCGGCGAGTGCGATAGAAGATGCACGTGAGTCGGTCGCGGCCTTTCTCGGGGCCAATTCGCCAGGTGAGATCGTTTTTACGTCCGGCGGAACGGAAGGTAATAACTGGTCGATCCTCGGCACACTTGCGAACTCGGGCGAAAAACGGCATATCGTCACGACGCCCGTCGAGCACGCGAACGTTGGGAAGCTGTGCTCACAACTCGAGGACGGCGGTAAGGTGCGGGTCTCCCGCATCGCGGTTGACGCAGGCGGCGAACTCGACCTCGACGATCTTCGAAAGTCCATTTCGGCCGACACGGCCCTGGTCTCGATAATGCTTGCCAACAACGAGACAGGCGTCGTCTTCCCCGTAAGAGAGGCTGCCCGCATCGTAAAAGAAAATAGCGATGCCGTTTTTCACGTGGATGCCGTCAACGGCATCGGAAAGATCCCGTTCACCTTGAAAGACTCGGCGATCGACCTTTTGTCAATCTCGGCCCATAAATTCTACGGCCCGAAGGCGTCGGCGCTCTCTTTATCCGCGACGGCGTGAAGCTCCCGCCCGCGATGATCGGCGGCGGGCAAGAGATGGGAAGACGCGCCGGAACTCCCGCGACACATCAGATCGTCGGGATCGGCGTTGCCGCGAATGTCGCACGCGGACTCGGGGATGGGGACGAAATGGCGGCCCTTCGCGATAGACTCGAGGCCGCCCTTTTGGAGCTTCCCGCGACGCGCGTGAACGGCACGACGGCCGCCGGAAAGCGGCTACCGAACACGTCGAATATCTCATTCGAGGATACGAACGGAGAGATGATAATGCATCGCCTCGACGAAGCCGGCATCTGCGTTTCGACGGGCTCGGCTTGCCACACGAGAAGCCACGCCGCAAGCTCCGTGCTCGAAGCGATGCAGGTCCCGTTCTCGTACGCGATGGGTTCGATAAGGTTCTCACTCGGGCGGCAAACGACCGAGGCAGAGATCGATACCGTCATCGCACGGACGCGTGAGATCGTGACGTCACTTCGCACGCAGGCGATGGCCGTGTAGCCGAAAATTTACGCGGTTCTCTCGATGCCGTACCTTGCGAGCTTCAGATAAAGGCCGCGTCGCGTAAGGCCAAGTTCGGCCGCAACGCGCGAGATGTTCCAGTTATTCCGCGAAAGGGAATCGCGGATCAATGACATTTCGAGTTCTGAGACGGCAGATTCGAGCGTTGTTCCGGGCCCAAGATTCGCGAACGGCGTGATCGGTGCATTGTAAGACGCGATCGGACGCGCTCCCTGAGCCTTGCCTCCGAATGGTATGAGCGGTTGGGCCGAACGCTTCAGGTCGGGCGAAAGGTGCTCGGGCGTTATGATGTCGTTCGATTCTGCTCGGGCGACGATCCGCTGGATCTCATTGGTAAGCTCGCGAACGTTGCCTTCCCAATCCGATGCCATCAGCATATCGATCGCCTGCGGCGTAAAGCTGATCCCGGTCTTTTTGAAACGCTCCGAGAATTTGGCGACGTGATAATTAACGATCGACGGGATCTCGGCCCGCCGGTCACGAAGCGGCGGGACGCGCAGACGGATCACGTTCAATCGGAAGAAGAGGTCCTCGCGAAACGTGCCCGCAGCGACCTTTTCCTCGAGAGCCATATTCGTTGCCGCGATGATGCGTACATCGACCTTTATCGGCCGTTTCTCACCGAGCGGCTGAACTTCTCCCTCCTGAAGGAATCGGAGAAGTTTCGGCTGAACGTCCAACGGCAGGTCGCCGACCTCGTCCAGGAAAAGTGTCCCGCGATCCGCCGACCTGATGACGCCCGGCGAATCGTTCATCGCTCCCGTGAAAGCCCCTTTCTTGTATCCGAAAAGCATTCCCTCGGCAAGATCCTTCGGAAACGCAGTGCAGTTGAACGGGACGAACACCTGATCCTTACGGTTGGAGATCGCGTGGATCGCTTTTGAAACGAGCTCCTTTCCCGTGCCTGATTCTCCCGTAACGAGCACCGTAACGTCCGAATTTCGGATCCGATAGATCTCTTCGACAAGCGCGGTCATTCCCGGCGAAGAATGAATGAATCCCGGCATCAGATCGTTCGATGTCTGAACGCCCGTCGGAAGGTCCTGCGGCTTTGCGCTGTCCCGCTCACGGAGCGCGACGACATCGATGCCAAGTTCGGTAACGCTGATCAGCGGCTTGAGTGAAGAACCGTCGGCCAATGACGCACCGTCTTCCGGGCTTATTAAAAGGAACGCCGGCCGCCCGGCCGTTGGACGAAGCTCAAACACCGCTGCATCCTTTGCCTTCGCGAATGCCTTAAGTTCATCGCGGCGGACAGCGCCATCGAGTTTTGCGATCAAGTCAAAGCTTTCTTTGTTCGAATAGCCGTGCGTGATGAAAGGAACGAGCGTCTTTGAATCATTGTACTCCGCGATCACGATCCGCTCGGCGTTGCTCTCCTGCTGGAGCACGGCAACGAGCTCGCGAAACAATAGCTCCCTTGATGCGGTCGCTTCGGCAAGGCGAACCGTCAAGAGCTGCGAAATGACAGCGTTCTTACGCCGCTCGCGTCCGGGCCGGGCGGGAAGCGCCCTTGATTCCGCTTCGAGACGTCGGCTCGCCTCCTGAACGCTTTGCACTTTTTCCTCAAGGCCGAGCCGCTTGTATATCTCGCGGCAGCGGCGAGATGCCGCCTTGCCCGTACGAAATTATCGCTGCCAAGATGCTCGGCAAGGAGCGTGTGCATTCTTGCCTGATGGTAAGGATCAAAACCTGCTTCGAACGTCGTCAGTGCGCGGCTGAAATGGTGAACTGCAAGTTCACGCTCGTTATTTGCAAGTGCCAGGAACCCGCGGATCCGCTGAATGTTGCCGAGAACGAAATAATCCGAGCGAGGTTCGTTCGCCTCGATCTCGCGAAGGGCATTCTCGCTTTCTTCCGTATCGCCCTCAAGCATCAGGCCTTCGGCAAGCACAAGCCCGGCCATATTCGCGTAATGTTTGTCGCCGACCTCGTGCGCCTGGTCGATCGTTTCATCCGCGGCCTTTATTGCCGCCTGAATGTTGCCTTTCAGCAAATGGCAACGCGCGATATTCCGCATTGCCTGAAGTTTGTACCAGCGATTATTCCTCTTATCCGCAAGCTCGACGGCCTTTTCAAGCAGGCTCTCGGCCTCGTCTATATCGCCCCGCAGAATGTACAGCTCCGCAAGCGAATCATAGATGCCCGCAACGTGAACATAATTCTCACGCAGTCCGAGCTCGAGCGCCTTTCGGATCATCTCCTCCGCCCTTGTCCACTGTCCGAGCAGCGTCAGATTGATGCCGAGATTGTTATATGCGATCAGCATATTCAGGGCATGCTCGGTCTGATCGAAAAACTCGATCGATCTCTCGAGACACTCGATGCCGTCATTCGGTTTGCGTAAGAACCAGTAGGCGCCCGACATATCCGTGTAGAGTTTGCCGAGCATAAAGGGAACCGAATTCGAACCGATGATCTTTATGCCGAGCTGGAAATTCTCGATCGCCTTTTCGCTGTTGCCTTCCTGATTGTGTATATTCGCGATCTCGCGATAGGCCTCGGCCATTCCGAGCCAGTTGCCGGTCGAACGGAATTGATCGAGCGCCTTCTCTGCAAAATCGCGGCTGATGGGAAATTCGTTCAGCTTTCGATAGACGCGTGCGAGCGCGATATCGATCGTGCCGAAAAGATGGTTGTGGGCGCCCTCCTTTGCCTGTTCAAGGACTTCGCGGAGCAGCGTGATCGCCTTCGGGTACTCGCCGCGATTACTGAACGAGATCGCAAGCTGCGTGATGACGCGAACCTGCGTTTCGCTCGAGAGCGGCTCAAGATTCTGCGGATCGTCGTAGGGCCGTACGACCTCAAGAGATTCTTTGTAGCGGCCAACGGTCTCCAGCGTGAAGGCGAGCAGTCGGAGCAGGTTCGCATAGATATCCGGAGTGAAGCGGTAAGCCGGGATCGTCTGCCGAAGGAGAGCCTCGGCTTCGGAGGAACGCCCGTCCCTGAGATGTTTCCCGACCGCGGCGAAAAGGCCGTCAATGACCTTGCGTCCGGCCGCGGGCGCACCCTTCCGGCCGATGAGTTCGTCCGAAAGGTCAACGGCCGTCAATTCGGGTGTTGCGCCCATTCCGGGCTTCGTTTTCTTCATTGTCGGACCTTTGCCGGACACAACGGATCGGAGCCGGGCCATTAGCCCGTCGGAAATAGAACTGAATACTTAGTAAACAACAGCGCACCTGCAATTTAACAGAAAATCGTAAGCGTCGTCCACTTATTTCTTGACCTTGCGAGCCTCATGCCCGGAACGGGACGTTCCGGACGCGAATTCTTGGCGCCGAATGCGACTTTTGTGATTAAATCCAATCTATGCCTGAGTTTCCCGACAGAGCCGATGAGGCCGGCGTTCTATCCGAGACCATCTCGAAGCTCGAAAAGCCAAAGCTCTACAAGGTTCTTCTTCATAACGACGATTTCACAACGATGGATTTCGTTGTTTTTGTCCTCTCCCACGTCTTTGCGCGGTCGGAGGCCGAGGCCGTCGCGATAATGCTGAAGGTCCATAACGAAGGCGTTGGCATTGCGGGCATCTATCCTTACGACATCGCGACCATGAAGGCCGACAAGGCGACGAACCTCGCACGCGCCCGCGAATTCCCGCTCCTTTGCACGCTCGAAGAAGAATAATGCCGCAACTTTTGCTCGACAATGCGGAAGACCGGAACGGCATCAAGGCGTTTGTGTGGAAATTAGCAGGAGCGGAGCCACCCCGATCTCGGCCGGCCGCGGCATAACGCTGCCGCATTGGCAGCCGCCGCAAGAATATGAGTTCAACCGAACCATCCTCCGATCGCCCTTCGGTCTTTTTCGACGAGAAGGGCCGCCGCCGAAAGGTGTTCGGTGTCATTGGGATACCGCTTGCGATCGCCACCACGATCCTGTTCGCGTTCTTTGTCGTGAGCGTCCTCGTGAATCCTTTCCTCCCGCAGGTCCGCATAAAGCCGATAAGCGTCCTTCCCGAACGACAAGACACAGCACTTTCAATACCTGATAAACCCGCCGCACCGCGCGACCCTGTGCTTCGCCGCGAAGCGGAAAAGGTGCGGCAGGCAAAAAAGGACCGGATAGAGCGGCGAAAGGAAAAGGCCGCCATGCGTGAGATGCTGCGCGCGGCCCGGCCCTCAGCGATCGCAGGCCCGTCAACGCCGGGCAAGCCCATCTCGGTCGGTTTTTATGTGAATTGGGATGATTCGAGCTTTGCTTCGCTAAAGCAGAACATCGATTCGCTCGATTGGGTAGTTCCTGAATGGATCCGCCTTTCGGGCAGCGATGGTGATCCGCTCGCTCTCGATGTCGATGATAAGGCGCTCGAGCTGATACACAACGAAAAGCCGGAGATGCCCGTGCTGCCGCTTTTGCAGAACTACAAGAACGAGAAGTGGAACGCCGACCTGCTCCGAACGACGATCGCGAGGGAGAGTTCTCGGCAAAAGCTCATCGCGTCGCTCCTTGCCGTGATCGACCGCTTCCACTTCGGCGGCATTACCGTCGATATCGAAGAGGTGCCCGCCGACCTTCAGCCCGCGCTGTTCTTGTTCGTCAGCGAGCTGCATACAGCTTTCCAGCCAAAACATCTGACGCTCGCGCAGGCAGTTCCGTTCGACGATCCCGCTTGGAATTACAGGTCGTATGCGGCCGTGACCGACTACGTGATGCTGATGGCATACGACCAGCATTGGTCAACGGGCGAGCCGGGCCCGGTCGCCGGCCAAACGTGGTTCGCGGACGGCCTGAAACGCAGGATGGCAGAACTCCCGCCGGAGCGAACGATCGTCTGCTTTGGAAATTACGGCTACAACTGGGGTGCAAAGGGCACGGAGGCCGAAACCACCTCGGTTCAGGAATCGCTGCTCGCGGCAAAGGATTCTCGCGATAGCCCAACGGAGATCAAATTCGATCCGGAATCCAGAACGCCGTATTTCACCTATACCGAGGATGACGGCGTTTTTTCACAGCGTCTGGTTCCTTGATGCCGTAACCGCTTATAACGAGATCAAGATCGCGGAGCCGTACAATGTCGCCGGCCTTGCGCTTTGGCGCCTCGGCAGCGAAGATCCGTCGTTGTGGAAGGTTTTCGGCGCAAAGGCCGAGACGACGTCTCCGTCGAGCCTTGACGCGATCAAATACGGTTACGACGTGACGTTCGAGGGAACAGGCGAGATCCTTCAGGTCGTGTCCGAACCGCAGGACGGCGCCCGTGATCTGAGGGTCGATCCCGCCGACGGCCTCATTGCGTCCGAGACATACAAGCAGATCCCGAGTTCCTACGTCATCCGCCGTACCGGAGACAGGCCCGGACAGATCGCACTGACCTTCGACGACGGCCCTGATCCTGTTTGGACGCCGCAGATCCTAGACATCCTGAAACGCGAAGGCGTAAAGGCGACCTTCTTTATCGTCGGTGAGAACGGCGAAGAGAATCCGGAGTTGGTCAAGCGGATCGTTGCCGATGGACACGAGATCGGAAATCACTCTTTTACGCACGCAAACCTCGCAGAGGTGCCGAACCGCATCGCACTGCTCGAACTGAACACGACGCAGCGGCTCATCGAGTCGCTGACGGGCCGATCGACGAGGCTCTTCCGCGCGCCGTATTTTGGCGATGCCGAACCGCGCACTCCGGACGAGATGGAACCGACCGCCCGTGCGCAGGACCTAGGCTACATCTCCGTCGGCCTTCATTTAGATCCGGACGATTGGAAACTCGTCAATGACGACGGTACGCCGCACACCGCCGAAGAGATAACGAACCAGGTCATTGCCGCCGCAGCGATCAAAACACCGGAAGAGCGCGGCTCGATCGTGCTGCTCCACGACGCAGGCGGCGACCGTTCGGCGACCGTCGCAGCACTACCCGCGATCATCGAAGGCCTACGCGCAAAAGGCTATCAGTTCACAACCGTTGCCGACCTCGCAGGCCTTTCGCAGGATCAGGTAATGCCGCCGATACAGCAAGATCAATCGGTTTATGCAAAGGCCGATTCGTATGTCTTTTATTCGATCGCGGTTTCGGCTTGGCTGATGAAATGGATATTCCTGATCGGCATCATTCTCGGCATCGGGAGAATGATCTTTATCGGCCTCCTTGCCTTTGCTCAATTCCTGCGTTCACGCCGTCGTGAGCACGGCCATTTCGGCGCTGACTACGAGCGTTTCGTATCCATAATCGTTCCTGCATACAACGAGGAGAAGGTCGTTTGTCAGACGGTCGAAAGCCTGCTTTCCTCCCGATACTCCGTATACGAGATCATCGTCGTCGATGACGGCTCGACCGATGACACGTTCAAGGTAGTTTCCGAGGCTTTCCCGAACGAACCTCGCCTTCGCGTTCTGACAAAGGAGAACGGCGGAAAGGCTTCGGCGCTCGATCATGGCTGGCGGCAGGCAAAGGGCGAGATCATAATCGCTCTCGATGCCGACACGCTCTTTACGCCAACTACGGTCGCCGAACTCGCCCATCGCTTCGCCGACGAGAAACTCGGAGCCGTCGCCGGTAACGCCAAGGTCGGCAATCGCCTGAACCTTGTCACAAAGTGGCAGGCCCTTGAATACGTCACCTCGCAGAACTTTGACCGGCGTGCTTTTGCTTCGCTGAACTGCATCACGGTCGTGCCCGGCTCGGTCGGTGCGTGGAGGCGAACGGCCCTCGAGGAAGCCGGCGGCTTCTCGTCGGACACACTCGCCGAAGATCAGGACCTAACGATACAGGTCCGTAAGCTCGGCTGCCGCATAGGGTACGAAGAGAACGCCATCGCCTACACGGAAGCTCCCGCAACGCTCCGCGAACTCGCAAAACAGCGTTTCCGCTGGTCCTACGGGACGCTTCAATGTATGTGGAAGCACAAGAACGCACTCTTTAACCCGAGGTACGGAACGCTCGGGTTCATCGCGATGCCGAATGTCTGGATCTTCCAGATCCTTTTCCCGCTCATCTCACCGCTAATGGACCTGATGTTCGTCTGGTCGCTTATCTCTGCCTTGATGAACCACTTCGAGCATCAACAGGAATACGCGCACAGCTCATCTAACCTGAACAACATCCTTTTCTACTACGCACTTTTCCTGGCCGTTGACTGGCTCGGCGCTCTCGCGGCGTTCCTAATGGAAAAGAAGGAGCAAAAGAAGCTGCTTTGGTGGCTCGCGATCCAACGTTTTTGCTACCGGCAGGTTATGTACTGGGTGATGGTCAAGTCGGTCTATATGGCGGTCAAGGGCGTGGTCGTCGGCTGGGGCAAGCTCGAAAGAAAGGCGACCGTGCAGGGTGCCGCATCCTAAATTCGCACGCAGATATCGGCCGTTCACGGTATTTCTGAGGGATTTTTGCCCCGGCAAATGTTAGAATTTCCCTTTTATGTCCGTGGAATTAGATCTAAAGAAAACTGTCAACCTTCCGAAAACGGCCTTCTCTCAGAAGGCGAATCTCGGCCAAATGGAACCTGCAAGGCTGAAGAAATGGCAAGAGGCCGGCCTCTACAAGCAGATCCTGGAGGCCCGAAAAGGCCGCGAAAAGTTCATCCTTCACGACGGCCCGCCGTACGCGAACGCAGATATTCACATCGGCACGGCGCTCAACAAGATCCTGAAGGACATCGTCGTTCGCTCGCGCTCGATGATGGGCTTTGACGCGCCGTACATTCCGGGTTACGACTGTCACGGGCTGCCGATCGAGACGCTTGTCGAGAAGAAGCTTGCCGCAAAGGGAAAGAATAAGAACGACCTTCCCGTCGCAGCCTTTCGGCGCATCTGCCGCGAGCACGCTTCGACGGCGATGAACAATCAAACACGCGATTTCCAACGTCTTGGCGTGCTTGGCGAATGGCAGGATCCGTATCTTACGATGTCGCCGGAATACGAGTCGGAAACAGCACGCCTTTTCGGTAAGTTCCTCGAACGCGGATGGGTCAACAAAGGCCTGCGTCCCGTTTATTGGTGCATTCACGACCAGACGGCGCTTGCAGAGGCCGAGGTGGAATATCGCGAGCATACTTCGCCATCGGTCTATGTGAAATTCCCTTTGATGACCGATCCGGCGGAGATCGACGCGGCACTCGGCGGCAAGGATGTCTTCGTCGTTATCTGGACGACGACGCCATGGACGCTGCCCGCGAATATGGGCATCACCGTCCATCCGGACTTTGAATATTCGGCGATCGAGGTCAAGCGCGGCGAGACATCTGAGGTCTATATCGTTGCGTCCGAGCTTGCGAAAGGCTTTGCGGAAACGTGCGAACTTGGCGAATTCACCGAGCTTGCGCGGTTCAAAGGCAAGAATCTCGACCGTATGGAAGCACGCCACGCTTGGATCGATCGCCCGTCGCTCATTATGAACGGCGAGCACGTGACGCTTGGCGAAGCAGACGCCGAGGTCGAGCTCGATGTTCGGTTCGAGAACAGCAAGAGCGGGCCTTCCGGCACCGGCTGCGTCCACACTGCACCCGGGCACGGCGGCGATGACTTTCACATCGCAAAGGAATACGGACTGGAGATCTACGCTCCCGTCGATGCCGCCGGAAAGCTGACGAGCGACGTGGAATTCTTTGGCGGGATGACCGTCACCGACGCAAACCCGAAGATCGTTGAATTCCTGCGTGAGTCGGGTGCATTGCTTCATTCAGAGAGCTATCAGCACCGATATCCGCACTGCTGGCGATGTAAGAACGCGGTGATCTTCCGTGCAACGCCGCAGTGGTTCATCGCCATGGATGAGGCCGCGACGAACGATGGCAAAACCCTTCGCGACAGCGCTTTTGCCGAGATCGCTAATGTAAAATGGCATCCCGCCTGGGGCGAAGGCCGGATGACGAATATGTTCAAAGGCCGCCCGGATTGGTGTGTCTCAAGGCAAAGGTCTTGGGGCGTGCCGATCCCGGTCTTTTACTGCGGCAGCTGCGACGAAGCGATCGCGCAGAAAGATATCGTCGATCACGTCGCCGACATCTTTGCAAAGGAGACGAGCGATGCCTGGTACGCAAGGGAAGCCGTCGATCTCCTGCCTGAAGGCTTCAAGTGCCCGAAGTGCGGGAACGGCGACTCGTTCCGTAAGGAGACCGACATCCTTGACGTGTGGTTCGATTCGGGGTCGAGCTGCATTGCGGTGCTCGAAACACGCGATGAGCTTTCATTCCCGGCGGACGTCTATCTCGAAGGCGGGGATCAATATCGCGGCTGGTTCAATTCGTCCCTGAGCTGCGGCATCGCGGCGCACGGCCAGGCGCCCTACAAGCAGATCGTAACGCACGGCTGGGTCGTCGATGGCGAGGGACGGAAGCAGTCAAAATCGCTCGGCAATGTAACAGCGCCGCAGGAGATCATCGACCGCTCGGGTGCAGATGTTCTAAGGCTCTGGGCTGCGGCCGTCGATTACACCGAGGATGTCCGCTGCTCGGACGAGATCCTTTCGCGGATCGTCGATGCGTACCGCAAGATGCGGAACACGCTCCGCTATGCGTTGAGCAATCTTGCGGGCTTTGACCCTGCGGCCGATTGGGTCGATGCGTCCGAAATGCTCGAGCTCGACCGCTGGGCGCTTTCCGAGCTTGACCGCGTGACGCAAAAGACGATCGAAGGCTATCAAACTTTCGATTTTCAGCTTGCCTACAACAGCCTTTACCAGTTCTGCACGGTGACGCTCTCGGCGCGGTACTTCGACATCGTCAAAGACCGGCTCTATATCCTTGCCCCGCGATCGATGGAAAGGCGTTCGGCCCAAACGGCCCTTTACAAGATCGCCGATTCGCTCATCCGCCTCCTCGCTCCGCTTGCGACCTTTACGGCCGATGAAGCTTGGGAGAATCTGCCGGCCCGCAGCCTCGCATCCGTTCATCTTGCAGAGTTCCCGGCCGTCGGCGAGAGTGCCGACAACGGCCTTTCCGAAACCTGGGAACGCATCTTCGCGATACGCGACGAGGTATTAAAGGCACTCGAGGCCGCCCGCATCGCGAAACAGATCGGATCGTCGCTTGAGGCAAAGGCCGTGCTCAGCGTGGACAAGGACACGGCCCGTTTCCTGCTCGGCCACTACAACGACCTTCGGTACGTCTTTATCGTCTCGCAGGTCGAGGTTCACGAGAGCGAAGGCCTCGCCGTCAAGATCGAGCGGGCCGACGGTGTAAAATGCGAACGATGTTGGAACTATTCGACCCGCGTAGGCGAGTTCGAGAACTACCCGACGGTGTGCGAACGTTGTGCCGAAGCGCTTGACGAGATCGTGCCGTCGCTCGGAGCATCTGCATAGGAAGGAGAAACACGATGAAACTTGCTGTTTTTGCTTTATTGATGATATTTGCCGGCTCGGCCGCGGCGCAGTCTATCTACACACCCGAAAAGGGCACTCCCGAACGCAAAGCGATCCTCGATACGCTCCGCGTCCCCGTCGAACGCGAGCTTAAGCAGAAGATCGTTTTCGTCGCCGACACGTTCAATGTATCGGGCGCGTGGGCCTTCGTCAGCGGCAGTTTGCAAGGGCCAGACGGCGGCTCGCCCGATTTCAGCGGGACGCAGTATGCCGAGGCGATGGAGGCCGGGGCGTTCGACAACAACTATTTCGCACTTTTGAAGAAGTCCGGCGGAAGATGGAAGGTCACGGCCTACGCCATCGGCTGCACGGACGTTTGCTATCTCCCGTGGCCGCAAAAATATCGGGCGCCGAAAGCGATATTTCCGTATGTTGAGTAAGCCCCGAAAACTGACTTTTTGGATCTTTCCGTCGGTATAGCTATGAAAAAATCACTTCTTCTCTTTATTTTCGCACTCTTTGCGGTGACAGCGGCCGCCCAGCAATCGGAAGAGGAAGCCGTCCGCATCCCGCTTGAGAACTACCTAAAGGCACACGCAACGGGCGATCCGGCGTACGCAAGAAAGGCTTTCTATAAGGAAGGCAAGCTGATCTCGATAAAGGACGGAAAGTACACGGTCGAGGACTTTGACGCGTTCATCACTCGGGCCTTTACCGGAAAGCCCGCAGCCGATGAAGCACTTAGAAAAGCAGGCCGAAAGATCGTCTCTATCGACATCACCGGCAATGCCGCGATCGCTAAGATCGTGCTTGATTACCCTACGGTCAAATGGACCGACTATATGACCCTCTTGAAGATCGACGGCGAATGGAAGATCGTCAATAAATCCTATTTCGCCGAATGGAAAAAGAAACAATGACCGCTCGAGGCATCATCTGGAAGATCGCGTATCTCGGCGTCACTGGCGGCGTCTTTATGATCGATCAGACGACGAAGGCATGGGCCGCTCGGAACCTTCGCTTCAACGGAGATCGGTCGGTGATCTCCGGCTTCCTGAATTTTGCCTATACGCAGAACACGGGCGTTGCATTCTCGATGCTTGACGATCACGGCAGCACCGGACGTTGGGGGTTGTCGCTTGTTGCGATGGTCGCGGCCGTCCTTGTTCTCTACTTCTTTTGGCGGACGCCTCGAACCGATGACCGCATCCTCGGCGCTCTTGCACTCCTCCTTGCGGGCATCGTCGGGAACGTAACCGACCGCCTGCGGCTCGGCTTTGTGATCGATTTCATCGACGTTCAGTTCGGCAGTTGGCATTACCCGACGTTCAATGTCGCCGATATGGCGATCGTCATAGGAGCCATTCTTCTGATGCTGGATATGGTGTTCACGAAGAGGAAAAGCGACGTGCCCGTCAAAGCGCAGAAAGAAGAGCTACCCGGCTGATAGCCTTTCGTGTTGTCGCTGCCGCCTTTTGTAGTGATACTAGAAACCAAAGGCGTCGTTGACCGATAGCCTTCGCGGCAAGGACGCGTTCAGAGATGTACCCCGAACTTTTTCACATTGGCAACTTCCCGATCACTACCTACGGCATTTGGCTTACCGTCGGGATGCTGCTCGCCCTTTTTTCAGCGTCACGGCTTGCCGCCCGCGACGGCATCTCGAAAGACCGCATATACGATCTCGGCCTTTGGACGCTCGTCGGAGGGCTCGTAGGCTCGAAGGTGCTGATGATCCTGGTCGAACCGAGTGTGCAGATCTTCACGCTCGATTTCCTGCGTTCCGGCGGAGTGTTCTACGGCGGGCTGATCGGCGGCTTCCTTACCGTCGTGGGCCTAATGCTCTACTACAAGCTGCCGTTCTGGAAGGTGACCGACGCTTTTGCACCGGCCGTCGCTCTCGGCCAGGCCTTCGGACGGCAAGGCTGTTTTGCCGCCGGCTGCTGCTGGGGAAAACCGACGGACTCATTCCTCGGCGTTCACTTTACCGAACTCGGCCACGAGTACACCGGCGTCCCGATCTACGGGCCGGGGCACACCGACCTTTTTCTTTACCCGACGCAATTGATCGAATCTTTCTCGATGTTCGCGGTCTTCGCATTTCTCTTTTGGCTGCACAAACGGAAGAAGTTCGACGGCCAAGTGCTCATTGCCTACGGCATCATCTATTCGATCTTTCGTTTCTTGATCGAGTTCATTCGCGACGATCCGCGAGGCGACCTGTTCGGCCTGACGACACTTACCGGCCTATCGACCTCGCAGCTCGTAAGCCTCCTCGTGGCGGCAGCATCGATCGTCTTTATGATCTGGCGCCTTCGCTCGGCCGCCCGAGCGTCCCTTGCGGATTGATCACCGCGCTCGACTAAAAAGCTGAATGACGGATAACGGTGCAGAACAGTCAAAATTGACCGTGCAGGCCTCCGACGCCGGCTCCCGCCTTGATGCGTTCCTCGCCGAACGGATCGAAGGTTGGTCGCGCTCCCGCCTGCAGCGGCTGATCGAGGCCGGCGACGTCCTTGTCAACGAAAAAGAAGCAAAACCCTCATACAAACTCCGCGAAGGCGACGAGATCGATCTTGACCTCTCCGAAGAACCTGCGGCGCGATTCGAACCCGAGGATATACCGCTCGATGTTGTCTTCGAGGACGAATTTCTCGCCGTCATCAACAAACCCGCCGGCATGGTCGTCCACCCGGGAGCCGGTGTTTCCGGCGGCACGCTGGCGAACGCGATCGCATTCCGCTTCGGCACCCACAACTCCCCTCCTTACGAAGAAGGGGTGGACGCCGCTTTGGCGGACGGAGTGGCTGTCCGGCCCCTGCAGGAGAACCGCGTCGCATCGTCCATCGCCTCGACAAAGACACTTCCGGCCTGATCGTTGTCGCAAAAGATATCGGAACTCAAGAAAAGCTTTCTGCCGCCTTTCGCGAACGCACCGTGAAGAAAACATATATCGCGCTTGTCCACGGCAGTCCCCGTGAGAACGTTGGCGTGATCGACCGGCCGATAGCCCGCGACCGCTGGCACCGCACAAAGATGACCGTCGCCGCGAACGGGCGCCAGTCGCTCACGCTCTGGAAGGTGCTAAAACGCTTTGAGAAATTCACGCTGCTCGATGTCGAGATCAAGACCGGCCGCACCCATCAGATACGTGTCCACCTCGCCTCGATCAACCATCCGCTCGTCGGCGACCCGACCTACAACGAAGGCCGCGACAACACGGCCGCCCTCCGCAGATCGATCCAAAACCTCGGCCGCGTCTTCCTCCACGCCGAAAAGCTCGAATTCACGCATCCGCACACCGGCGAAAAGCTCAGTTTTACGCAGCCGCTTCCCAACGACCTTACGAACTTTCTGGATTTGCTATAATGACGGGCATTAAAAATATATTTTCGAAATAAGTGATAGGTGGTAAGTGAGAAAGTGCTTTTCACTTCTTACTTTCACTTATTCCGGAACGATGGTGCAAATTATGAGAACTCTGCTCCTTGCTGTCGTTTTTTGTCTTGCTGCGGTTTGCGCGTCTGCTCAGATCATTCCCGAACCGGTTAAGGAAACGCCGGGGAGTGGCGAATTCATAATAACTAAGAGCACCAAGATCGTTGCGGATCGCAACGCACGGTCGCTTGCCGCACAACTGAATCGGCTTTTGCAGGATCGCTGGGGTTTCCAGTTGGATGTCGTTCGTAAGGCCGAGAACGGGATCTTCATACGCTCTGAAGGGTCACCCGGAAGCGAACAATATAAACTGTCCGTCGATCGGGATCGTGTTGAGATCGCGGGCGACGATGCGGGTGCGTTCTACGGCCTGCAGTCGCTTTTGCAGTTGATGCGTCCGGGGGCGAACAAAGGCGAGGTCGTCATTCCGGCAGTCGCCATCGAAGATAAGCCGCGTTTCCACTACCGCGGTATGCATCTGGACGTAAGCCGTCACTTCTTCCCGGTGGAGTTCGTAAAGAAGTACATCGATCTGATGTCGCAGTACAAGTTCAATACGTTCCACTGGCATCTGACGGACGATCAGGGCTGGCGCATCGAGATCAAAAAATACCCGAAGCTGACCGAGATCGGTTCAAAGCGGCCCGAGACAATGGTCGCACGAAACTTTTCGCCTTACATCGGCGACGGCATCCCGGTCGAAGGATTCTACACGCAGGAACAGATCCGCGATGTCGTCGCATATGCAAAATCTCGCCGCATCACCGTTATCCCGGAGATCGAGCTTCCGGGCCACGCATCTGCTGCTCTTGCGGCCTATCCGGAATTGGGCTGCAAGGCTGATTTCAAATATAAAGTTCAGACGACTTGGGGCATCTTTAAGGAAGTCTTCTGCCCGACTGATACGACGTTCAGATTTCTTGAGGACGTTCTTGCGGAAACGATCAAGCTCTTTCCCGACTCGCCTTACATTCATATCGGCGGCGATGAGGTCCTGAAGGATCATTGGAAGGAATCGCCTTTCGTGCAGGACCTGATGAAGCGGGAAGGCCTCAAGGACGAACACGAGGTTCAAAGTTACTTCATTCGCCGTATCGAAAAGTTCATTAACTCGAAGGGAAAGAAGATCATTGGTTGGGACGAGATACTCGAGGGCGGCGTTGCTCCGAACGCGACGATCATGAGCTGGCGAGGAGAAAAAGGCGGCATCGAGGCCGCGAACGCTCACCACGACGTTATAATGACGCCGAATACTTACGTCTATTTCGATTACGGCCAGGGCGACCCCGCATACGAACCGCTCAACATCGGCAGCTACATTCCGCTCGAAAAGGTCTACGGCTGGGATCCTGTTCCGAAAGAACTAAAGGCGGACGAGGTCAAATACATTCTCGGCGGACAGGCGAATATTTGGGCCGAGTATTTGAAAAAGCCGGAGAACGTCGAGTATATGGCGTTCCCGCGGATGCTTGCGCTGAGCGAAGTGCTCTGGACGCAGCCAAGTGAGAAGAACTACTCGGATTTCAGGCAGCGTCTCGCCGCGGCACTCGAACGTCTCGACGCCGATCATATCAACTACCGCATTCCCGAACCCGATGGCTTACGGAATTCGATCGTCGGTTCGGACGGCAAGGCCGTTCTTGATATCAAACCGCTCGTTCCAAGCTACAAGATCTATTACACGCTGGACGGCTCGACGCCCGATGTTTCATCAACTCTCTACACGCAGCCCGTTACGTTCGAGGTTCCAAAAGGCGAAGCAAGAACTGTAAAAACGATCGTCGTGACGGCATCCGGCAGGAAAAGCTCGATCTATACGGCAACCTATCTGAACCGGGAGCCTTTGGCTGCGGTCGAACCCGGACAAACGCGTCCCGGCGTCACGTACGAGTTCGTCGTGCCGGGCAGCGATGCAGAAAAAGGCGAGACCAAGTCGATCCTGCTCGAGCAATTCGGAAAGACACACGACCTGAAGCAGCCATTCGGCGTGACGTTCGATGGCTGGATGCGGGCTCCAAAGGACGGCATCTATGAGATCCAGGCGGACGCGACCTGGGACGTCACGATCCTGCTCGACGGCGAACGGATCATCGACGATGCGGGAACAAAGGACCGCAAGCTTCGCTCCGCGATCGTACCCTTAAAGGCCGGTTACCATAAGATGTCCATTCGATATAACCATCGCGGCGGCGACTCGACCTTTCGTGTGCTTTGGGGCTTCAAGGGCCAGGGCCTTGGCCGAGCTTACGGCGGCGAGTTTGTTCATTAAATATTGGGGGTGAAACTATGAGCGATATTTCCAGACGAGACCTTTTGAGGTCGGGCGTTGCGGCAACGATAGCCGCGACGGTGATCGGAAGCGAGACCGTGCACGCGGCACCTGCGAAGTCGATGATCGACGTGCCGTTCGAGCGACGCGACCGCGTGCGTCTCGGTGTAGTAGGCGTCGGCCGACGCGGGCTCTCGATGATAAACGATTTTCTAGGCATCGAGAATCTCGATATCGTCGCTCTTTGCGACAACGTCAAGACAAATGCCGAAAAGGGCAAGGTGATGATCGAGAAGGCCGGCCGGCCGTCGCCCGCGATGTACACGGACGGCGATTACGCATTCGAGAAGTTATGCCAGCGTGACGACATAGATTTTGTGTTTACGCCGACACCTTGGGAGTGGCACGCTCGCGTCGCCCTCGCCGCTATGAACAACGGGAAGCACGTCGGCGTCGAGGTCCCGATGGCGACGACGATGAAGGACCTTTGGGCTCTTGTCGATACCTCGGAGCGAACTCGTAAGCACTGCATAATGATGGAGAACTGCAATTACGACTTCAACGAGACGATGGTGCTCAATATGGTGCGCGACGGGCTCTTCGGCGAGATCACGCACGGCGAGGGCGCGTACATCCACGACCTTCGCGAGATAATGAACGAGAACGACAGCGAAGGCCTTTGGCGCCGCGCTTGGCACACGCGCTTGAACGGCAATCTCTATCCGACGCACGGCCTCGGGCCCGTGGCAAATTATATGAACATCAACCGCGGCGATCGCTTCGATTATCTTGTGTCGATGTCGTCGCCTTCGCGTTCGCTTGATGTTTATCGTGAAAAGACCGTTCCGAAGGGCAGTCCGAAATGGCGCGAGAAATACGTCTGCGGTGATATGAACACGACGATGATAAAGACCGCAAAGGGCCTTTCGATCAAGGTGCAGCACGACGTTGTAACGCCGCATCCGTACGACCGCATCAACCTCATCCAGGGCACAAAAGGCGTCTTTCGCGACTATCCGCCGCGCATCTTCGTTGACGGCCAGGAAGGCGGCCATCGTTTCACGTCGATCGATAAGTACAAGGAAAAATACACCCATCGCCTCTGGAAAGAACTCGGGGCGAAAGCAAGCGGCCACGGCCACGGCGGCATGGATTTCATAATGGCGTGGCGGCTCGTTCAGTGCTTTCGCGAAGGACTGCCGTACGATATGGATGTTTACGACGGGGCGGCGATCTCGGCACCGTTCCCGCTCAGTGCTCTTTCGGTCGCTCGCGGTTCGATGCCGGTGAAGATCCCCGATTTCACCCGCGGCGGCTGGCAGAAAAAACGTGAGAATATGTTATGAGACAGCTTTTCGTTCTTTCGTTCGTGCTCCTTTGCAGTACGTTCGCGTTCTCGCAGAAACATACGTTCTCGATCGAGGGCGAGCATTTTATGCTCGACGGAAAACCGTTCATTATCCGCTCGGGCGAAATGCACTATCCGCGAGTTCCGCCCGAACATTGGCGCGATCGCTTCAGAAAGGCGAAAGCGATGGGCCTTAACACGATCACGACCTACATCTTCTGGAATCTACACGAGCCGCAGCCCGGAAAATTCGACTTTTCAGGAAACCTGGACATCGTCCGATTTGCGAAGATCGCTCAGGAAGAAGGCCTTTTTTTGATCATTCGCCCCGGCCCGTATGTCTGCACCGAGTGGGACTTCGGCGGCATTCCTGCCTGGCTCTTACGAACAAAAGATATCAAGATCCGAACGAAGGATCCGCGATTTCTCGCAGCTTCCGATCTGTATATGAAGGAGGTCGGCCGACGCCTTGTACCGCTTGAGATACAGAACGGCGGCAATATCATAATGGCGCAGGTCGAGAATGAATATGGCTCATTCGGCAGCGACAAAGAATATATGAACGCCGTCAAAAAGAGCCTTGTTGACGCGGGCTTTACGGTGCCGTTCTTTACCTCGGACGGTCCAAGCGATGCGATGCTGAACGGCGGGACGCTGCCGGACGTGCTGCCGGTCATCAACTTCGGATGGACGCAGCCGCCCGACGCGCAATTCGCGACGCTGGAAAAGTTTCGGCCGGGCATTCCTAGAATGGTCGGCGAATACTATACAGGCTGGTTCGATCATTGGGGCGAGAAACATCACACGGTCGATATCGAGCCGGTCGCAAAAGCGATCGATCACATGCTCGGTGAAGGCATCTCCTTCAATCTATATATGTTCCACGGCGGATGGTCTTTCGGTTATATGGCCGGTGCGAACTATTCCTCTACGGTGCCGTATCAGCCTGATACCTCCGACTACGATTACGATGGCGTCCTCGATGCGGCCGGGAGGACGACCGCAAAATATCGTGCGTTGCGCGACGTCATCAAGAAACATTTTCCGAATGAGCGATTCCCGGATGTGCGCGACGAGACGAAATTCATTAGTATCCCGGCATTTCGCCTGAACTCCTCGGCCGGTTTGTTCGACGCTGTAAGAATGCTCGGAACGTCGCGCCGTGCTGAGAACGTTATGCCGATGGAGGATCTTGGGCAGAACTACGGCTTCGTGCTGTATCGGCATCGCTTTGCGGCAGATGCGAACGGAACGCTTGAGTTCAAAGAACAGCACGACTATTCGCACATCTTTTTGAACCACAAGCTCGTTGGAAAACTCGATCGCGGGCTCGGCGAGCAAACCTTCCGCATCGCCGCAAAAAAGGGCGATGTTCTTGAGGTTCTCGTCGAGAATATGGGCCGCCTAAACTATGGGAACGCGTTCCCGTTCGACCGCAAAGGCATCACCGAGAAGGTGCTGCTCAACGGCTCGGACGTAAAGGATTGGGAGATCGTCTCGCTTCCGTTCGACAACCTTTCGAGGTTGAGGTTCTCGAAGAATGATGCGTCAACTGCGGTGTTCTTTCGCGGCTCGTTCTTCCTAAAGGAGGTCGGCGATACGTTCCTCGATATGCGAAATTGGGGCAAAGGGCACGTTTGGGTGAACGGCCACCACCTCGGAAGGTTCTGGCGCATCGGGCCGCAGCAGTCGCTTTATCTTCCGGCCGGATGGCTAAAGAAGGGAAGCAATTCGATCGTCGTGCTTGATCTCGAACACAAAGGTGATCGCAGGATCAGCGCAAGCCCCGAGATCCTTTACGGCAACTAAACTTGTCCGGGCGGTTGGAACGAAAGACCTATGACACGAGCACTTCTCTTCATACTGCTCTGTGTTGCCTTCTCTGCGGCTGTCGCCGCCCAGGAGTCGATCGTCTATGAGAGCGGACGCGACGGTGCCGCGAACTACCGAATTCCCGCAATTATCCGTCTCAAGTCAGGAAAACTCCTCGCCTTTGCCGAAGCTCGCAAAAATAGCGCCGCAGATTTCGGCGATAACGACATCGTCCTCAAAATCAGCCCGGACAACGGCAGAACGTGGTCGGCGCAAGCCGTAGTTGCCGAGAACGGCGAACTTCAGGCTAGCAATTCGGCACCGGTCGTCGATGAACTCGACCCGCGATTTCCGAACGGCCGCATCTTTCTCTTTTACAATACCGGCGACCGGAATGAACGGGAGGTCCGACAGGGCAAAGGCAAACGCGAAGTGTGGTACAAGACCTCGACGGACGAAGGGCGAACCTGGTCCGATGCCGTCAACATCACCTCGCAGGTGAAGCGCGCCGGGTGGCGTGCCTTCGCCAACACGCCCGGCCATGCGATCCAACTCACGCGAGGCCGCCACCGCGGACGCATCTTCGTTCCCATAAACTATTCAAAGGGCGGACCGCAGCGGGACTTCTCCGACTATATGGCCGCCGGTTTTTATTCCGATGACCACGGAAAGACTTTCCACATTGCCGCCGACATCGGCCTTGCTGGCAGCAACGAGGCGACCGCCGCCGAACTCTCGAACGGCGATGTTTTGTTCAACGCCCGCAACCAAAAGGGCGATCAAAAGTTTCGGATCACGGCCTTGAGTGGTGACGGCGGCGAAACCTGGGGAAACGTTGGTTTTGACACAGCTCTTCCCGATCCGGTGTGTCAAGGCAGCCTTTTGACGATACGCGGAAAGACAATAGCATTCGTGAACAACGCCGACCAGCGATCGCGCAATAACCTTACGCTTCGCATCAGCCTTGATGACGGCCGCACTTGGAAGAAGAGCTTTACGGTCGAGAGAACCGACGACGCCAACGGCCGCGATGTCACCGCCTATTCGGACATCGCCGTGCTCGGCCGCAAAACTATCGGCGTACTTTACGAACGCGACGATTACAAACAGATCGCCTTCAAGGCGATCAAATGGAAATAAAATGAGGCCAAAACTCCTAGCAGTCCTTTTCACCCTGACGCTCACGATCAGCCTCGCTGCACAGACGCGCGACTACACTCGCTGGGTGAATCCTTTCGTCGGAACCGGCGGCCACGGACATACCTTTTCCGGAGCCGTGATGCCGTTCGGGATGGTACAGCTCTCGCCCGATACACGCATCGACAACTGGGACGGCTCAAGCGGCTATCACTACTCCGACGACACCATCTACGGCTTCTCAATGACGCACCTTTCCGGCACCGGCATCCCCGACGGCTGCGATATTTTGTTGCGCCCGTTTGCAGGAGAGGCTCGTGAGTTTTCAAAGTTCAAGCACGCGGACGAACGCGCTGAACCAGGCTATTATTCGGTGCGCCTGGACGACGGTGTTTTTGTGGAATTGACGGCGACAATGCGCGTTGGGATGCACCGCTACACATTCCCGATGTCAGGTTCGCGAAACGTAGTTATCGACTTAGACTGGCGCGATAAGCTCCTGGGGTCAGAATTTCGTACCGTCGGAAGCAACACAGTCGTCGGTTCGAGGCGGTCGTCATCCTGGGCTAAGGATCAGACGGTGTATTTCGTTGCAGAATTTTCGAAGCCCTTCATGCTCGTTTCCACCTCAGCCGTACTTCCAAAGAACAAAAAGATCAGCCCCAGACCTCAAGACGACCTTCTCTTCACCGGAGGTGCTCTGAGCTTTCCTCGCGCGGACGACGCAGAGATCCTTGTCAAGGTCGCGATATCCTACGTCTCGATCGAAGGTGCCCGCAAGAATCTCGAGGCCGAGCTGCCGGGTTGGGATTTTGACAAGGTGCGGGCTGATGCAAAGGCCGCGTGGAACAAAGAGCTTTCGAAGATCGAGGTCTCCGGCGGAACGCCCGAGCAAATGACGACGTTCTACTCGGCGCTCTACCACACGATGATCCACCCGAGCATCTTCAACGACGTTGACGGCCGCTATCGCGGCCTGGACGGGAAAGTTCATCAACTACGAAGCGCGGACACTCCTGTCCGCATGCCCGACGCTTCGTCGGGCACTGAGCGCCGAAATAGGGATCTCGCCGGAGGAAACGGCGATGCGGACAAGAGTGTCCGCGCTCCGTCCGAACAATACACGGTCTTTTCGCTTTGGGATACGTTCCGCGGGGCGCATCCGCTTTACACGATCATTGACGAAAAGCGGACGGTGGATTTCATAAACACATTCATCCGCCAATATGAGCAAGGCGGGCGGCTGCCGGTTTGGGAACTCTGGGGCGAAGAGACCGATACGATGATCGGCTACCACGCAGTTTCTGTGATCGCCGACGCGATGGCGAAGGGCATCAAAGGCTTCGATTACGAAAAAGCGTACGACGCGGCGAAACACTCGGCGGAGCTCGATCATTTCGGGCTTGCGGCTTATCGGCGACGTGGCTACATCTCGATGGAGGACGAGAACGAATCCGTCTCGAAAACGCTCGAATACGCTTACGACGATTGGTGCATCGCTCAGATGGCAAAGTTTCTCTTGGAAAGACATCGAACAGAGATGAAACGCCTGGGAAGTTTTAGTACAAGTTGGGACGAAAAATACCTTTGGGGAAAAGAGACGGATCTAGAGTCATACAACCGTCGCGCGCGTTATTTCGAGGATCTGTTTGACCCCGCAACTGGATTTATGCGGCCGAGGAAGAATGGCGGATTCTATTCGCCGTTCGCGCCGAACGAGGTGACCTTCAGCTACACGGAAGGCAACGCGTGGGTTTACACGTTCTTCGTTCCACAGGACGTTTCGCGGCTGATGGAATTGATGGGCGGCCGTCAGAAGTTCGCCGCAAAGCTCGACGAACTATTCACCACGAGCGACAAACTCACCGGCCGCGAACAGCCGGACATCACCGGCCTCATCGGGCAGTACGCCCACGGTAACGAACCTTCGCACCACATTGCGTATCTCTACGACTACGCGGGCGAGCCCTGGAAGACGCAGAAGTACGTGCGGCAGATCCTCGATGAATTCTACAAGCCGACGCCCGACGGCCTCATCGGGAATGAGGATTGCGGGCAGATGTCGGCGTGGTACATCTTGAGCGCGAGCGGCTTTTACCCCGTCACGCCGGGATCGCCCGTTTACGCGATCGGGACGCCGCTCTTCCCCGAGGTGAAATATCACCTTGAGAACGGCAAGACTTTCACGATCCGAGCTAAGAATGTCTCGCCGACGAACAAGTACGTCCTCAACGCAAAGCTCGACGGCGCGCCGCACAGAAAAGCGTTCATCACGCACAAGGATATCCAAGAAGGCGCTGTGCTCGAGTTCTCTATGATCAACGAACCTGTCGCGACGGCGTTCAACGAGTTCCCCGTTTCGTCCATTAGAGTGCGGAGCGTCCCCGTTCCGGTCATCAACGGTGAGCGAAGTTTTGCAGAGAGCGCGACGGTCACGATCTCGACGTTGGCGCCGGGCGAAAAGATCTACTTCACGACCGACGGCACCGTCCCGACAAAAGATTCGAAACTCTATTCCGGGCCGTTCTCGATCGACAGGACGACAACCGTCAGAGCGATCGCGATCGATGCGAACGATACGGCAAGCCTTTCGGCCGAATCGGTGCTGACGAAGCGGCCGAGCGACTGGTCGGTCCGGATCGCGTCAAAATACAGCTCGCAATACACGGGCGGCGGCGATGACGGACTGATCGACGGCATTCGCGGCTCGGTGAATTTCGCTTCCGGCGAATGGCAGGGCTATCAGGGGCAGGATCTTTTGGCGATCGTTGACCTAAAGAAGCCGACAAGGATCAGCGCGGTCGGCGGCGGTTTTCTTCAGGTCGCGCGTTCCTGGATATGGATGCCGAGCGAGATCGATATCGAGGTTTCGGAGGACGGCATTAATTTTCGAAACGTCGCCGACATCAAGACCGACATTCCCGTAACCGATATGACGCCCGTAAAACGCGATTACATCGCAAAGATCACGCCCGTCACCGCCCGCTACGTCCGGATCCACGCAAAGAACCTCGGCAAGATCCCGGCCTGGCATCCGGGAGCAGGCTACGACGCATACATCTTCGTGGACGAGATCATCATTAGGTGAAAGAGTTGCCCGAGTTGCGGGTCATTGCGGTTTAGCACGAATGGTGGATCGGCTTAGTTTGGAGATGGGGTTTGCGATCCGTTTTTTTGCAATTTTACTTTTTCGAAACCGCATCGATCGCGTCGATCGCGAGACGAGCGAAGAACTTGGCGTCATCTTCGGAGGTCCGGTAAACCGTAACGAAAATATGACCTTGTCTAAACCTCAAGAAACTAAACCGTCGCCCGCCAAGGCCAGTGCCATAGATTTTCTGGCCCTCGTCGCCGCACTCGTCCCCTTTACAGGAAACTATCATTGCTTGAGAAAGAGGTCGATGGAATGCCGACCTAGCTGCCTCAGGAGACAAAAAATCATCTATGTAAACGTTTGCGACCTTATCCTGACTCTTGAATCCTAGGAAGGTACTGGAGAAGGTTTGATTGATCCATTGATTGCCCTTGCCTTCCGTCAAACCTCGGTTAGCATTGACCAAAGTCCAACCTTGTTCCTCGCCTTGAAGCAAATCGTAGAACTTACTTGCTACAGCGTTCTGTTTCACAATTTGCAAGGCATATTCCTGCTCCGGCGTCGTGGTTGGTACCTGGAGTTGCGATTGCCGCTTCTGAGCCTCACTTGCTAGGAAGGGATACGCTAAGATACCTACCCCTAAGATCGCAACGACCATAAACAACGGCTTGCGAAGACATCTTTGCATTTCCTCTCCCTCTCTAAACGAACAGGCCCCTTCGATCATAGGCCGTCGGAACTAGAACATCGTAGAGGCTGCCGCCTCCTGAGACCGAAGCGCGAATGATGGATCGGCTTAGTTTGAGAATAGGTTTTGCGATCCGTTTTTTGCAAGCGCATCGATCGCATAGCCTGCCAATCGTTTTGCAGTATCTTCGGACTCGCAATAGATCGAGACAATATAAAGGCCCTTTCTAAACGTTAAGCTTTGAAAACCTACGTATTGATAAGGTTTTAAGGCATTGGTTCCAGAATAACCCTTTTGCCCCTGATCAGCACACTCGTTGCCCTTGCAGGGAATGAGAACCCCCATAGCTATCTTTATGTCGAAAACACCTTTCGCCCGTTCCAATGATTCAGCCAAATAAATATTGACTCTTATCTCAGCGTTTTCATTTGTAAAGAGCAGTCGCGCGGAGTTACTGAAGCATACGGCTTTGATAAGAACCATATCTTTCTCTTCTGCCGATATGCTGTCGTAGAAATCACTTGCAATCGGGTTCTTCCGAAGCTCCTGGATAAGCGTTTCAGGTTTCGGAGTCGGAGATGGTGTCGAATTCGCCATTGTTGTCGGAGTAGGTTTTTCAACAGACTGCGACACCTTCTGAGCCTCACTTGGGAGGAAGGGATATGCCAACATAGTTGCACCTAAGATCGCGACGACCACTAGCCAGGGATTCCGAATACTTCTTTTCATTTCGTTCGTTTCTCCTTTCAAAGAGCAATTCTCACCGATTAAAAGCCGACGGCACGGGAATATCGCCGGAACTACTGCCGCCCCAGTATTCTTCCATCTGCGCCGAGTCGCTGCTTCTTAAAATATGCCAGCGACCTGTTGAAGGAGTCCAGACTGCGACATCTGTTCGGCCGTCTTCGTCATAATCTCCCTGTACCGGAACATCTCCGTTCGTTCCGAACTGAATGCCTAAATAGCCTTCGGTCGAGCGCAGCAGATGCCATTCTCCAGTGCTCGGTCGAAACACAGCTAAGTCAGTTTTTTGATCCCAGTCGTAATCGCCGCTTACAGGCTCGTCCCCGCTCAGTCCGAATTGGGCTGTACTGTAAACGGCATCTGAGCTTCGCAGCCAATGCCATGTTCCGTTCGATGCCCGGAAAACTGCTGCGTCTGTTTTTCCGTCACCGTCAAAGTCACCCGATACGGGTTTGTCATCCCATTGCCCAAATGAAAATGCAAGCATCGAGCCGGTTGAACTTTGCCGGATGTACCAGCTACTGCCTTGGCCATAAGGGCGATAAACGGCCACATCAACCTTACCGTCACCATCGAAGTCTCCTGAGACGGACACTGCACGTTGAAAAAGGCCCGGCCCCAAAGTCATAGCTAATCATCACCCGGAGCCATCACAATGGAACGCCGCGAAGACGGCACGAATCCAATGACATGGCGTGAGCGAACTAGATCGTAAGATATTCCCGCCGAACCGAAGATTCCTAGTATCATTCTCGGACCAACCAAGGCGATCAGAAAAAGGATCAAGAAGCCATAGGGCTGCTTCGCTCATCTTGCTAAAAGTTCGTCTATTCTGACTGGCGCGTATCTTCTTTCTTTCAGCCAGCCTATCAGGGAATCTATGCGGTCGAAGAATTTATCCGTCCGCTTTGGCCCGGCCCCGATGTGTGTAAGCAATATGAAACCGTTCAGGCCGCTCGTGTCCATTGCTTCGTACGCCTTTATCGAATCGAATATAGTGTCGCTTGAAATGTAGTTCTTTTCGTCATCGGTCGTATAGTCGGCATTCGAGCGTGTGCCCGGCGTAAAGTTTACGACCTGATGCCCCATCGCGGCGGTCCAATCGCTGATCTCACGGTTATACCATTCGTAAGGCGGCAGGACGTAGGGAACCGCCTTGCGGTCGATGCCGAACGGACGCATTGCGGCGAAATTATCGTTCAGGTCGCGTTCGAATTGCCCGCGTGTGACCAGCGTTCTGCTGCGGTCGGTCCAATCGGCGTAGAGCAGATGTTCATTCGAGTGCGGGCCAAGATAATGCCCGTCCTTTATAAGCCGTTCGATGATCCGGCGGTTTGCACGCGTCCGGTAGAAGCGGCCCGTGAAAAAGAAAGAGGCTTTGATGTTTTGCTTCTTCAGAGCGTCCGCGATCGCGGTTCCGCCTTCCGCAAATTCGTCACCGGTGAAGACGAGTGCAATTTGCTTTGTGTTTTTGTCGCCGCGAGTTATCCCGCCTTCAACGTAGGTGAAACGCGGATCGGGTTTTGTAACAACGACGTTCCTTGGGGACCTCTGCAAGGTGGGTCGCGGCGCGTTCGAGCTGAACATTGCCATTACAAGGATGGCGTCGGCGGTTCCGTCCATTGTCGGTTCGTTGGTTGAGTAATCACCGACATCGTCGTGATACAAGAGATCTAGCGGCTGATACTCCGCAAATTCATCCGACTCTGTCAGCGTCAGGCCGATCAGGCCCTTATATGTCGCCGCGTCGATCGGCCCATCAACTAGTCCGCCTCGCACCTGCTTCTTCAGTATTTGAACGGTCGGGAGATGCACATCCTCGGGAACTTCGCCGCCCGCCGGTATGCCGGTAAACATCGATGTTCCCCAGGGATTCTGGCCTAGAAGCCAATCTCTGTGGGCGATCAATGAATCGTGGAAGCGCTTGTCGCCTGTCATCTTCTCGTAAAGATAAACCTGCGTAATGAATGCCACGACAAGATTGTTCGAGCACCAAAGGAACGGCACCCCGACGCCATATGAATTCGTTTTCCCGCGGTCCACTATCCGCTCGATCCCTTTTCGGTAAAATCCCGCGAGCACAGCTTTCGTTTTTGTGTCCACAAAGGGATAGAGGGCGAAATGGCCGACATTCGTAAAGGGATACTTCTCGTAATGTCGGCCCATCAATTCACCCATTGACGAATCCTCGAATTCCATCCATGAGTCCGAGCCTGCAATTTTTGCGTATCGGATCGCGTCGGTAAGGTATGCCTGCTTCTTCGTCGCCTTGTAGAGCTCGGCAGCGGCATATTCCATATCGTCGGCCCATGTATCTTCGTTATAGCGGTACGGAGCTCCGAAGGAATTGCCTTGTTGAAAGCCTTCCTGGCGCTTGCCCATCTCGTACAGCTCGACTGCGGCCTTCAGACATTTTGCCGCAAAAAGCGGGTCTTTCAGATTGAGCCGCCAGATCCGTGATGCCATCGCCATGGCGGCCGCCGATCGGCCTGCGATATTTGCGACGCCGGTGGCTTTGCTCTTGAATTCGCTCAGGCCCTGCGGCCTGCCGTTCGCAAAATATGCAGGACGATAGCTGTTCGTGCCCCAGCCGTAATCAGCATTGTCGTCCGCGGGCAGTTTGAATCCGCGATGGTCTCGGTCATCGGCCACCTGATGCACCAGTTGGTCCGGGGCGGGGTGGAGTTTGTGTATCCAGTCGAGCCCCCATTTCGCCTCGTCCAGGATATCGGGAATGCCGTTCGGCCGTCCCTCTCGGCCAAGGGCATCAGCTTCGTCCGCAAACTTATGTTTTTCGAGCTCATAAGCAAGCATCATCCTTGCCGTCGCTTCACTTGCGGTGATCAAATATTTGAGTTGGTCGCCCGCATCGTGCCATCCGCCAGTAACGTCGATAAAACTTTCATCCGGCATCGGGCCGTAGAACGAACGGCCATCCTTCAAGTGACAAACAGCGTCGAGAAACGGATTGTAACCGCACCGCTGCTGCCGCATAAAAGCGAGCAAGTCTTCCTGAAAGGCCGGATATAGGCCGATGCTTACCTCGGCCGTCTGCCCGGACTCCGACAAGGTGATCTGATATCTTCCCGGTTTCGCGATCGCGCTAAGGTCCAGCTCGTATGTAAAGGGCTGTGGGCTTCCCCAATTCTTAGATCCATCGGGCCGCAGGATGCCGCTAAAGATCGGTTTCTCGTTCGCTATTCGTGTTACTGAAAATCCTCCGGAAAGGGCTGTGTCGGAAATTACCAGGACGATCTTCCGATCATTTGGCAGGTAGCCGGCCTGGTTCAGGCGGAAGAAAACATTCTTTCCAAACGTCGGGGCCGCGCAAACCGCAAGAGCAAGGATCACCGCACAATGTTTCATAGAATAGAATTTGCAAGGCCGGGAGCCTTCACGATCGTTCAGCAGAACGGACGAGCACCCTGACCGGCTTAACTAACCATTGTAAACGCACGAAGTTCAAAACTGACGTCATTTTGACCGAAATCAGGTCGATTAGCGTTCAACATTGTAAAAAAATGTTGACAGATGTGTTTTGAGAGTGTAAATTCAATCTTGTCGGACGCTCTCTGCGTTCAGATCCTTCGCCACCAGATGCGACAAGTTTCCTGATTTGTTGTTCTATTACTTGCAAACATGGTGTTAAGGCCTTGCGGTAGATCGAAGCAGTAGAAGCTGCTTTTAAGGACCTCGAGCCTTCACGGAACGAGCAAGGTGCTCTTGAGAAAAGAGTTGACAGGTGACCAGCGATCTTCCAAATAAGGCCTACGTGCCTCGCAAAACTTTCAAACAGGATCCCATCGAAAAAAAGCTTGATAGCAGAAAAGGAGCTAGAAAATAATGCTGTTCGGTAAGAAAAAAAGGGTTGCCGGCCTCGACATCGGATCGAGCTCGGTCAAGATGGTTGAGCTTGACGGCAAGCCTAACAGCCTGAACCTCGTAAGCCTCGGATTTGAGAATCTTCCGAGCGATACGATCATTGACGGCCAGATAATGGAGTTGAATACCGTCTCGGACGTTATTCAGAATGTCTGCAATAATCATCAGATCGAGGCGAGCCAGGTAGTGACCGGCGTAAGCGGCCATTCGGTGATCATAAAGAACATCGTCCTGCCTGCAATGTCGGCCGAAGAGCTCGAAGAATCGATCGATTGGCATGCCGAAGAGCATATTCCGTACGATCTAGCCGACGTAAGCCTCGACTATCAGGTCACGGGCGAGAGCGCTGACTCGACGAATGTATTGATCGCCGCATGCAAGCGTGAACGTATCGACAACATCAAGCAGGCCATTCAGCTCGCAGGCAAGCAGCCGGTGGTCATCGATGTCGATACCTTTGCTCTCCAGAACTGCTACGAAGCGAACTACGACCCCGCAGAATCCGACGTTGTGACGCTTCTCAATATCGGTGCCTCGACGATGAACGTTAATATCGTCAAGGGCACTCGCTCGCTTTTCTCAAGAGATATTACGGTCGGCGGCAGCCAGTTCACCGACGTGCTCCAGCGAAGCCTCGGCCTTAACTTCCAGCAGGCGGAAGCGGTGAAGCGCGGTGTCGCCAATGCGGTTCCGGACGTCGAAGAAAAATCGATCGAGCCGCTGATGAACAACGTGACCGAAGTAGTCGCGATGGAGATCCAGAAGACGTTCGACTTCTATCGTGCGACGACCGACGATAACGAGACGCAGGTTCAGAAGATCTTGATCTCGGGCGGCGGTTCCAAGCTTGCCGGCCTTGCACAGGATCTCTCGCAGCGTCTCGAACTCCCGGTCGAGGTGCTGAATCCTTTCCGCAAGATCTACATCGACTCCAACAAATTCGACCCCGACTATATCAAAGAGATCGTCCCCGAGATGGCAGTTGCCGTCGGTTTGGCGATGAGGGGAGTGAACTAAAATGCTAAGAATCAACCTTCTAAACTCGGTAACAGAACGACAGGGCGGGGCTGTAGCCTCGGTCGATCGCCAGATCGCAAGTCCCTCGTCACGCCTGATGGTGATGTTCCTTGCAACCTTGCTTCTGACCGCGGCCGTCATCGGATGGGACGTCATCAGCAGCAGCATGGCCAAGACCAAGGCTGAGGCCGATCGCGAGGAGCAGAAGCGTGTTGCCGCCGAACTCCAGGCGGTCGTCAACGAGCAGAAAGAGCTCGAGCAGAAGATCCAGAACATCGACGCCAGGATCGAGGCGATCAAGACGCTCCGTGCAAACCAGGCCGGGCCGAGTGCCGTTCTTGCGGCGGTCACCGAGCGTGCAGCGATGGTCCCCGGCATATATCTGGAAAGCGTCGAACAGACCGGCGACCAAATGGTCTTCAAGGGCAATTCGCCTGACGAGCAGCAGGTCACACAGTTCGGCCGCAGCCTCGAATTCTCGAATGGCCTGTTCTCGAATCTTACGATCGAGACCGCCAGGACCGATGTCGTCAACCAGAACGTCGTGATGAAAGAGAATTCGTCACCCGACGCCAACAAGGTCTCGATCGTCAATTTTACGATCAAGTGCGCATACACGCCGTCGAAGGCCGCCGGTGCTAACGCGAACGGAGTAACGACAGCTTCGGCTCAGCCGCAGGCCCCTGCAGCCCCGACGCAGGTCGCAAAGAACTAGATCCAAGGAAAGAGAGTAGGTAAAACACCATGTTAGATAAATTCAAAAACCTTAAATGGCCACTGCAGCTTTGCTTGATGCTGTGTCTCGGTGCTCTTCTTTGGGCAGGTGTGTGGTACTTCTTTACAAGCGAGACAAGGGCCGAGACGGCCAAGATCTCGGACGAGGTCGCACAGCTTCAGCAGCAGAATGAGAACGCCCGCCTTGCGACATCGCACATCAACGAGTTCCGCGCACTATTTGCGACAAAGACCGCTGAGTACGATGAACTAAAGGTCCTTCTGCCGGAACAGCGTGAGATCACGAACGTTCTCCAGGGCCTTCAGGATACGGCCAACTCCAGCAAGCTCACGGTCATGCGGTTCTCGCCCCGGGACGACACGCAGCAGGACGACATCATGGCCAAGCCGGTCGAGGTCGAGGTGGACAGCAACTTTGCCAACCTGAAGAATTTCTTCGAGCAGATGGCAAAACTCCCGCGTATCGTTTCGATCACGGATTTCAAGCTTAGCCAGCTTGATAAACAGACCGCGAATAAGACCCTCCACGCTCAGTTCCTCTTGTCGGCATACTACGCCGCACCGACCGACCTGAACGCTAAACCCGGCGCCAAGCCCGGTGCTCCCGGTGCAAAACCGGCCGCTCCCGGACAG
>LLEU01000013.1 GCA_001567505.1 Acidobacteria bacterium OLB17
CAAGGGCGGCCGTTCGCATTTTTGCCCCGCAAAGATTTTGCTTACAATGGATGCAGAACGTTGTTGAACTCGGATCTCGAAAGGAAAGCAAAGATGGCAGAAACCAGCATCCCCGGCAAAAAGTCCTGACAGGAGGCTCGACAAACACAACCAACTCGCACCATCGCCCGGCGACCTAGAGGCAGTACCAAAAAGAGGCCAGACCTGAAGATACGCAACGCTGAGCCGCCTTCGGCCGCTATCCACTTTTCGATGGCTGCGAATGCGGCGTCCCTTTCGCCGAGCCTGGCAAGTGCCATCGGAGCTCCCGGCCCGCCCAAGTCTTTGCAGAGGTCGTAGAAAGTTCTCCAGAAGCCTTCCTTCCCGCCGGAGTTCAGTGCCGCAAGCAATTTCGGCTTGAGATCTTTGGGGATCCCGTCGGTGTCGGCACGCGGCCAGACCGCCAACGCCTCCTGCGGCTTGTCTGCCGAAAGGTGGATCACGAACGCGTACCAATACGTTCGCTCGAAGTTCGGGTCGAGGCGGAGGACCTCGTTAATGCAGCGAATGGCATCGTCATTCCGGCGAGCAAACATCAGTGCGTAGCATTTGTCGCCGCGGGCCGCCATCGACAGCGGATCGAGCTCGATCGCCTTTTCGTATTCGGCGAGGCTCTGGTCGAATTTGCCCGTGATCGCGAGATATTCCGCAAGCCAGTGTCGCGCCTGTGCGTTCGCGGGGTCGAGTTCTACGGCCTTCCGATATTCCTGGCCGGCGATCGTCCATTGCGGTTTCGGTGCAAGGAAGAGTTCGTTCATACCGAGCGAGGCGTGGGCTTCGCTCAGCGTCGGGTCGATCTCGATCGCTTTGCGCAAATAGGCCGTAATGACGCGATACCGTTCATCATTCGGCAGAATGTATCTACTCTTGGCGCTCATCTGCGAGAGGGCGTCGGCAATGGCGGCGTATGGCAAGGCAAAGGTCGGATCAAGATCGATCGCCTGCTTGTATTCATCGACGGCCTTGTCGTAATAGCTGTCGCCGATACTCTCTTTGCGGCGTTCCCAATAGTATCTGCCCTTCAGATAGTGCAGATAGGCCTCGCGGTCGCGCGTGCCGTGGGCGACGATATAAGCGCGATCCTTTTCGCTGAGTCCGGCAGCGAGATCGTCCGGGATGGAGAGGTCCTTGTGGCCGCGTGAGGCAAAGTTCTGATATCCGATCCCCGTTGCCGCGAACACCAGCAAGACCGAGGCTGCCGCGATCGCGACCTTATGCCGTAACGCAAAACGCTTCTGCGGCGGCGGGTTTGTTTCGCCCAAGGCGTTCGGTTCGACTGTTGGAGAATGCCCGAGAGCAGCCTCGTCGAAGCCTTCTCCAGCCTTCGCCGAATGAACGCCGCTGCCGTTCGCCTCGATCCTTCGCACATCGGCGATGAATCGATAGCCTCTGCGGGGAAGGTTGACGATGAATCTCGGCTGTTTGGGGTCATCACCGAGAGCCTTGCGGAGCGCGGCGATCGCGACGGGAAGATTGCCTTCCTCGACGAAGCTGTCCGCCCAGATCGAATCAAAGAATTCCTGCTTGGTGACGATCTTGCCGGAATTCTTCACCAAAAGGTGCAGCACCTGAACCGTCCGGCGACTGAGGCTAACCTCCTCGCCGGCCTTGTAAAGGCATTCTTCTCCCGCATCAAGACGGAATTCACCAAATATAAACTCGTCGGACATAGAACGCCTGCTATCGGGCCAACGACTGCGTGTCGTCGCAATTATAGCCCAGCTTTAGCGGAAGTTCGCGGGCGCGAGTGGAGGGCTAGAATTCGAGTTGACCTTCGGGGCGAGTGGCTGTAAGATTCAAGATTGCTCTTTTTATGCTCCCGTAGCTCAGCCGGATAGAGCAACAGCCTTCTAAGCTGTGGGCCGCAGGTTCGAGTCCTGCCGGGGGCGCGAGATCGAGATATTGGCTTTTTGCGGCATAGTTTGGCCGGAAAAGCGGTATGGCGGCTATAGTTCAGTGGTTAGAGCGCCTGATTGTGGTTCAGGATGTCGAGGGTTCGAATCCCTCTAGCCGCCCCATTCCTTCCTCGGCCGAAACTTGATCTGAGATCGAAACGGCGGGCCTCATCGGCCGAACGGCGTTCTCAGAGAGCGGGCGGCCGCGAATCGACTATGAACATTCGACGAAAGATCCTTGCCGCCGCATTGGCCGCGGCTGCCGGTTTGTGCTGTGTGACGGTGAACGCCCAAACTTCGCGGCGTTGGGTCGAGAACGAAGTGCTCATAAAATTCAGCGACGGTGCCGATTCCGCATCGGCTCGTGCCGCAAATCGCGCCGCGGGCGTCGAAAAGCTTGAAACGCTCGGCGATGTTCGCTGGGAACGCGTCCGGCTTCGCCCCGGCCAGTCCGTCGAGCAGGCGATCGCCGAATTCCCACGCCTCGCGGGCGTCGAGGCCGTGCAGCCGAATTATTATTACCACCTGCTTGCCACGCCGAACGATCCGCAGTTCACCGCGAACGGGATGTACGGCCTGGGCAAGATCTCGGCTCCCGCGGCATGGGACCTTTCGACGGGAAGTTCGAGCGTCGTCGTCGCGGATATCGACACGGGCCTTAGGTACACGCATCAGGACCTTGCTGCGAATGCGTGGGTAAATCCCGGCGAGATCGCCGCCAACGGCGTCGATGACGACGGCAACGGCTTTATCGACGACGTTTACGGTTGGGATTTCTTTTATAACGACTCGAACCCGTTTGACGATGCGGGCGGCCACGGCACGCACACGGGCGGCACGATCGGCGCTGTCGGCAACAACCTTCTGAATGTCACGGGCGTGAATTGGTCGGTGAAAATAATGCCGATCAAGATCTACAGCCCGGACGGGACGGATTCCACCTCGGCAATGCTCGTTAACGCCTACGCGTACATCCGTATGATGAAACTTCGCGGCGTGAACATACGCGCGACCAATAATTCATACGGCGACTGCGGCGAGGCCTGCGGCTACGATCAGGCGACCAAGGACGGCATCGACGCAATGGGCGAGGCCGGTATCGTGAACGTTTTTGCGGCCGGGAACGACGGCCAGAATGTCGATTCTTTTCCTGCGGGCGGGAACCCGAGTCCGGGCTATCCCGTGCGATATACGAGCCCGAGCATCATCGGTGTCGCGTCATCGACCTCGAGCGATTCGAAGTCCGGATTCTCGAACTGGGGCACGACGAGCATCGACCTTGCGGCGCCGGGTTCGGGCATCCTGAGCACATACAGCTCGTCGGATACGGCGACAGCGACGATGAGCGGGACCTCGATGGCAACGCCGCATGTTACGGGCGCCGTCGCACTGCTTGCGGCATACCGTCCGGAGCTCTCGGCCGCGTCGCTGAAGGCAACGCTGCTGAACACGGTTGACGTGCTGCCTGCGTGGGCGACATACGTAAAGACAAGCGGCCGCCTGAACGTCTTTCACGCGCTTCAGAACCCGACCGTCTGCACGTTCACGCCGTCCGTCGCCTCGCCCTTCCGCGTGCCGACAAAAGGCGGCGTATTCACGATCACGGTAACGGCGCCGCAGAATTGCGATTATGTCGCGAAACCGAATGCACGCTGGATCAAGGTCCTTGGGGCCGACCTTGCGAGCGGGAACGGCACTTTTACGATCCGCGTGCCGGTAAATCCGACGATCTCGCGGACGGGAACGATATCGTTCGGGGACCAAACGCTGACGATCGTCCAGAGGCGGAACTAGGGATCGCAAAATTTTCTTCGACGAAATTCAAACTTTTGTCGTGCGGCATACATCAAAACAACCGGAAGCGTATATAAATAAAGGCGTTCGCCCATTCGCCGAGGCCCGGAAATACGGGGCAATTTGTCTTGAAAAAGGGTTGGGGAAAATAGTATATTTAAAGTTCCTGGAATTTGTGCGTCTTACCTTGGCCTCGAATTCGCCACAGACTGTCAATAAGGATTGAATAAAATGACAAAATTCTTCTCATTTGCCCGCAAAAGTGCGGTGATAACGGGTATGGCCTTGATGCTGTCGGCAGCGGCCTTTTCGCAGGCCTCGCTCCGGAAAGCACTCGATTTTGACGGCGACGGCAAGGTCGATCTTACCGTCGTAAGGCCTTCCAATAACACCTGGTATATCAGCAAATCGGGCGGCGGCGAGACGTATCAGACGTTCGGCCTCGCGAATGAGGATTTTATCGTGCCCGGCGACTTTGACGGCGACGGCAAGGCCGACATTTCCGTATGGCGCGACACGACCGGCGTTTGGTATCGCTATAACAGCAGCGACAGCACGTTCTTTGCGGCACAGTTCGGCATCTCGGGCGACGAACCCGTTGCCCGCGACTACGACGGCGACAACAAGGCCGATCTTGCCATAGTTCGCCGCTCGAACGGCGCGATGGTCTGGTACGTCCTAAGGAGCACGGACGGCGGCTTTAGTGCCGTTCAGTTCGGCCTTTCGACCGATTATGTCGCACCCGGCGATTATGACGGTGACGGCAAATTCGACCTCGCAGTTCAGCGTCCCGGAGCAACACCGAGTTCGCAATCGACGTATTACGTCATCAAGTCCGGCGACGGCGGCCTTCTGGTCAACTTCTTTGGCCTCTCGAACGACCTCGTCGTTCCCGGCGATTATGACGGCGACGGCAAGACGGATTTCGCCGTGGTCCGCGAAGGCTCAACGCCGACCGACCCGCTCACCTGGTACATCCAGAAGAGCACGGACGGTAATTTGCTCGCGTATCAATTCGGCATCACCGGCACCGACCTCATCGCCCAGGGCGATTATGACGGCGACGGCAAGACCGATGTCGGCGTTTGGCGTGATTCGAACGGACAGTTCTTCGCTCTCCAGAGCGGCAGCGGCCTCTCGCTGTTCACACGCATCTGGGGCATCTCGAACGACTTTCCGGCGGCGAGCTACGACACCCATTGATCGGCGTTCTAATTTTGGATCAAGCGGTCGGCGAATCTCATCCGTCGGCCGCTTTTTCATTTCCTGAGGTATTTGCAATAATCTTAGCGGCCGAGGCAGCACTGCAGTGACCGGATCGAGCGAAAATCTACTAAAGGGCTTTGCCGCCAAGAAGATCGCGGTGATCGGCGACCTTGTGGCCGATCAATACCTTTCCGGGTCGATCGCGAGGGTCTCACGCGAAGCTCCCGTTTTCATACTTCGACACAACGCCACCGAAACTCTTCCCGGAGCCGCCGCGAATACCGCAGCCAACATCGCCGCACTCGGTGCGAACGTCCTTGCGGTCGGCATTGTCGGCGATGATGCCAACGGCGAAGCTCTCGCAAAGGCGCTCAAGAATGCAAATGTCGGGACCGGCCTGATCGAACGTGTTCCCGGTTGGAATACGCCGACAAAGGTCCGTGTTCTCGCAGGCCATCAACACGCCGTCCACCAACAGGTCATCAGGATCGATTACGAACCGCAGAAGGCACTCGACGCCCCGTTCACCGATCGCCTTATCGCGAATGCGAAGGCCGCGTGCGAAGCTGCCGATGCCGTCGTCATTTCGGACTACAACTACGGGACGGCAACGCCCGAAATTTTCGAGGCCGTCAAGCTCGCCGCCGCGTCACGCGGGATACCGCTCGTGGTCGATTCGCGGTTTCGACTCGCAGAATTTACCGGCGCGACATCGGCAACGCCGAATCAGGACGAGGTCGATCAGCTCGTCGAGGACGGCGAGTCGATCGAACAGCTTGAGAGTTTGTGCCGACGCCTCGAATTCCGTTCCCTGCTCGTCACTCGCGGCAATCACGGGATGCTGATGATCCGCCCGGGCCGCCCTGCGGTCGATATTCCGGCGGTCGGCTCGCTCGATGCGGTCGATGTTACCGGCGCCGGCGATACCGTAACGGCCGCGTATTCGCTCGGGCTCGCCTGCGGCCTTGATGAGGCCGACGCCGCACGTCTTGCGAACCACGCCGGCGGCCTCGTAGTAATGAAACGCGGGACGGCGGTCGTTACCGCAAATGAACTTGCCGCGTCGCTCGCCGCGGACGTCGCCGAGCCGTGCCCGTCTAAGAGAGATGTCCATCCAGAACGCTCCTGTCCTTGATCGCGAAGACCTCCGTGCCGAGATCGAACGACGCCGAAATTCCGGCGAGCGGATAGTGCTCGCGAACGGCTGCTTCGACCTTCTGCACGTCGGGCACATTCGGTATCTTACGGCCGCAAAAGAGCTCGGCGACTGCCTCGTTGTCGGCGTGAATTCCGATGAACAGGCCCGGCGGCTCAAAGGCGAAGGGCGGCCCGCGGTAAATGAAACGGAACGCGCGGAGGTGATCGCGGCGCTACGCAGCGTCGATCTTGTGACGATCTTCTACGAACCGACCGTCACCGAATTGATACGCGCCATTCGCCCGGACATCCACGCCAAAGGCACCGACTACGCCGAAGACACCGTCCCCGAACGTGAGATCGTTCGCGAGGTCGGCGGCCGCGTTGCGATCGTCGGCGACCCGAAAGATCATTCATCGACGGCGTTGTTTACGCGCAAATAAAGGCAATGTGGACTTCCCGAACGAAAGACGACCTCATCATCGAGGTTTGGGAAAAACTCGATTGCGAAAGCGTCGGCCGTGCCGAGCTTGAAGCGATCGAGGCCGCGGTCGAAGGCGTGTTCGGTCCGAATGCCGTCGATCCGCCGATGGTGCTCGCCCGACGCCTCGCGGATGAAGGCGCTCACCTTCGATATCCCGAGATAATGGAACTCTATCTCGACCGTGCCGGCGAGACGGCGTTCGATGTCGCGCTTCGCAATGCCTGCGACTTTACTTCGGCCTCGGCCGCGATGCGGTCGATCGAACGGCTCGACAACCTGCGGAAAAAGCTGGTTGCCGAGAACGACAAGGCATCGCTGAACGAACTAAAGCAGACGGTCATCGAACTGCGCCGCGAGATGCAGGAACGGGCTTTGAATTCGCGGGCCGACGAGCGGACAAAGCTCTTTGCCTCAGAGATCGATGAGTGGCTCTCACATTGGCTCCGAACGCCCGAGATCTTTTTCGCGTGGGCCGACCTGCGGCAAAATTCCGCCGATTTCAAGGAGAAATTTGGTTCAATAGAAGTATGACCGTTCGCCGTTTCTTTTCAGATTCGATAGATGAGGCCGCACGGGCCGCGATCTTGAGCGCCGAAGAAGCGCATCATGCGCGAGACGTTCTTCGCCTAAAGGTCGGCGACGCCGTCAACGTATTTGACGGCGAAGGCCGTGAATTCTCAGGCACGCTCGCAAAGCTTACCAAAACCTCGGGTGAGATCGCGGACGTCACGGAGGTCGCGCCTTCGGCGCCGGAATCGAACCTTGCGATCACGCAGGCCTCGGTCGTCATTCCGGGCGACAAATACGACCTCGTCGTGCAGAAGGCCGTCGAGTTGGGCGTCGTTAACTTCATACCGCTTACGTCCGTCCGCTGTGAGATCAAGCTGAAGGACATCGAGCGGCGACTCCAACGCCTGCGCCGCATCGCGCTCGATGCCGCCAAGCAGTGCGGACGTGCGCGGCTGATGCAGATCGCGGAACCGCGTAACGTGAAGGATGTATTAAGAGAATTTGCGGAGAAAGGCGTGTGCCGGATCTTCTTTTCGGAGCGTGACGGCGGCGGCCTTTCGCTCGCAAGCCCGCCCGAGGACCTCGCGTTCGTCATCGGCCCGAAAGGCGGCTGGGACGACAGCGAACTTGCGGCCGCACGCGAGGCCGCGTTCGAGATCGTCACCTTCGGCGGCAGAATAATGCGGGCCGAGACGGCCTCGATCGCGCTCACCGCGATACTTCAGCATCGATTCGGCGACATCAATTAGGGACAGATCCTTTCTGCTGTTTCGGCCTCGGCCGGAAATACGCATCGCCACGCTGCGTAAGTTTTGCCTTTGCTCCGAGGGCCGCAACGACCGAATCAAGCAGCTCCTTCGACGCGAGCTTGAAATTGACGGCAGCGCGCACGTTCGCATCCGGATCGTCTATCTGCAAGATCAGGTATCGCCGTTTCTCGCGTATGAAACCCGCGAGTCCCGCACCCGGCACGGGTATCGCACTGATGACCGAGCCCGCCGTCGTACTGACCGACTGGGACTGCGGATATACAACGATCAGCGATTCGTACGGGATCGAGAACGCCTCGCCCTTCTCGGTCTTGAACGTAAGCCTTTCGTTCGTGTCGTCAAAGGCAAGCGTGCCGTCGAATTTTTCTGAGTAGCCGAACATTCCGCCTTCGTACCGAGCTGCAAAACTCTCGGGCGCAGGCGTGACGTTCTTGGGTCCGGTCACGATCGGACGCGGCTGCGCGCCGGCCGCAAAAGCACCGGCGAGAACGAACAGAAGGATCAGAAGGATTCTAGACATCGCGCCTCCAAGGCTTTGGGGATCTTCACAATATTGCCCTTAAGACGCTGCGACCTTGCGTTTAGTTGCCGCACGCGTCGAACTTTTCTTCGTGACGTACGACGCAAGACGCCTCGATGCGATCTCGACGTATTCGGATGAGATCTCGGAGCCGAACCATCGACGGCCGAGCAGCTCGGCGACCTTTGCCGTCGTTCCGCTGCCCATAAAGCAGTCGTAAACGACGTCGCCCTCGTTCGTCCACGTCAGGATCTGGTCCTCGACGAGTTTCTCGGGAAAGATCGCCGGATGCTCGAACGCGACCTTATCCTTGGAACTCGACGTGCCGACGTTATAGTAGAAAATGTTGTTCAGTTTACGCTCCTTCGGAGCGACGTGGTCGTGGGCGAGGTCGTTCCGCCCGACCTTCGTAATGCGGAATGACCTGAACGCCTTTTCCTGCCGGATCGGGAGCGTGATCGGGTTGAAAGTCTTCGGCGTCTCCTTCGAGAAGCAGAACATATATTCGAAGGCCTGCCGATAACGCTTGCCGCAATCGCTCGGGATCGGATTATTCTTCGCGTAGATCATCGTGTCGTGAACGCGAAATCCCGCATCCTTAAAAGCGAACGCGTGCTTGAAACTCGAAAGCGTCTCATCGCCGTTAACCGTTCGGTCGCCGACGACCCAGATCACAACGCCGCCCTGCTTTGTCTTAGCGAACAGGTTCGATGCGATCTCTTCGACCGGAAAATGATAACCGTTGTAATCGCGAAGATCGTCATACGGCGGGCTTGCGATCGTCATATCGATCGACTCGTCGTCGATGCGCGACAGCGTCTTGACACAATTCTCGTTGTAGATCCGTTGGAATTCGATCATCAGGCGGGCCACTTATCCAGGAATTTTTGAAGGAATGCTTTCTCGGGCTTCTCGATCTCGGCTTCGAGGAAACTGCGGAAACCTTCGAGCTCCTCAAAATATTCTTCGCTCGCGAGCTTGCCGGAAAAATAGGCAAGCCGCATCCAGACGAGATACGTATTGAGAACGTCCGTCTGATTGTATTCGATGATCGACCTCAGATCGCCCGCAAGCCAAAGGTCGGTCACCTGATCGCCGTGCATATCGATCTTCCCCGGAAATCCGCAGAATTTTGCAAGCTCATCGAGTTTCGGCTGCATCGAGCGGTCGAAAGAAAATCGTTTTAGGATGTCGAGGTGGCCTTCGCTGTTTCGGCCGTCGAAATAGTCGTCGCCGTCCCACGGTTTTTCCGGGCGTTTGCTGAAACCGGGAGCCGAGATCTCGTTTATCATTCCGCGCTGTATCAGCACCTGAAGATCGGAATCGACAGAGTTATAGCCGACAAGCTGCGGCCGGCGGCGGCCGACGCTGTCAAGAAAACGCTCGATGATCTCGGCCTCGGAAACGTCGCGGCCTTCGACCGGCAATTCCGGAAAAGAGCCAAGGCGGAATTCGACCGTGCGGCCTTCGTCCCGATAGACGATGCGCCGCGCAAGATACGAGATCGCAACGACGCGCGAGAACATATATTTCAGGAACGGCCGCGGATTCGTTTCCGCATCGTACTGCGGCGAATGTTCCCAAAGGGCCTGCATCGCTTCGAGCTCGGTCGTCTCAGGCGGAAGGCCGTATAGACGGCGTGCACCGGCCGCGTCCGGCACCCATTCGAGATCAAAATAGAGGCAGAGTTCGGGAATGTCGTTCTTCAGCATCGGTTCGGCGAGAGTTCCGGCTCGTCCCGAGGTCGTGAACGAAGGGCCGCGGTTCTCCTAAAAGATACTATAACAGGCGAGGCGCGCTCGGTCTAAGGTTCAGCTTCGGCGTCCTCTGATCCGGTGTCCTCGGCCTCCGGCTCAGCCTCGGCAGCCATCATTTCGGCGAACGCTACCAGCATATCGAAGTCATTCACCTTCGCCGCCTCCACGTCACCCGAATGTGGTTTCGAACCGACGAGGTACACGACCGGTTCGTCGCCGATCACACGCGCCGAATGATAGGTTTCCGCAGGCATACGATCGCGATCGCCCGCTTCAAGGCAGAACGTTCCGCCGCCTTTGACCGTGATCTCAAGCGAGCCGGAGATGATCCAATGACACTGCTCGTCGAGATGCTTGTGCAGGCCATAGACGATCTCCGGCCGGTCAGACCAATGATGAACGGTGTAGCCTTCCGCTTCGAGTTCGAGACGACAGCGCGCGGAATTCGGAGGATAAGGGCGGTTCCATTTTTCGACTTTATAAGGCATCGCTTTTGGAAGCTACTTTAGCAAAATCGCGTTCGCCTTTCGACCTGCCCGAGGACCGGCCGCCGCATACGATTTCGGTCGTCCGTTGGTGACGATATCGTCTATTCCGACAACGACCCAAACCGCGAGCCGCAGCATTAACGCTTTCGTTCCAACAACTTACAACGAGTGGCACGGGGCTTGCCATCTACCACAGCGAAAGGGATGAGGTCGCCCCGGCTTCGCTCAAGAAAACACTTAGGGAGACAAAGCAATGAAAAAATATATCTCGACGTTCGTAATGATGGCAATGATGGCGATCTCCGTTCCGATGCTCGCTGGAACGGCATCAGCACAGACACGCCGCTACACACCGCGCCGCACCACGTCCTACACGTACAAAAAACCCAGCTTCTATCGCCGTCATCGCAATCTGATCAACATCGGCATCGGTACCGGCGCTGGAGCTCTTCTCGGCGGCCTGATCGGCGGCAAGAAAGGCGCCTTGATCGGTGCAGCTGCGGGTGCAGGCGGTTCGGCACTCTATACCTACAAGATCAACCCGAAGAAGCGTCGCTACTATTCGCAGTACTATCAAAGATAGATCCCTAGTCTCAAATGATCCGCGGATCGAATTGAGCAAATGCCGCAAGCGGATGACTCTCCGGCTTGCGGCATTTTCTTGTCCGGCATCTGCGGCCCGGTTCACTTAGAACGGATACGTGTTCGCGTCGATCACGACCTTGGCGATGCGTCGGCGAGCTCGATGGTGTTGATCGGCGAATTGTTCTTCGTAAAACGTTTTAGGGCCGTCAGAAGAATTCGTGCATCATCGCCCTCGGCGATCGCGGCGATCGTGTTCCGGGCCTTCATCTCGACGCGCTGTATCGCATCGTTGCAAAAAACGGCGGCAATATCAGCGGCACGAGCTCCCGAAAGGCCGCCGTTGGCAGCGAGCTTCTTTGCACGCAGAACTGCCGATTCCATTTGGTAGGCCTCGATAATGATGTCGGCCGAACTCAGCAAAACTTCCTGCTCGTCCTTTAACGCACCCATATACTTCTGAGCGGCCGTGCCGAGCACCATCAGTGCAACTTTTTTCGCATTTGCGGCAAGCCTCGCTTCGCGTGCGAGCGGTGCGTCGTCATCTTCGAGCGGCATCTGAGGCTCGAGAATTTCCTTCTGCAGGGCCATCGCCGCAGGCAGCAACCCAAGCTGGCCCTTCATCGCACGCTTTACGAGCTGGCCCGGGATGAGCATACGGTTGATCTCATTCGTTCCTTCGAAAATGCGGTTGATGCGCGAATCGCGATACGCTTTTTCAGCCGGATAATCCGCCGAATATCCATAGCCGCCGTAGATCTGCACCATCTCATCGACGACGAGGTCAAGCGCTTCCGAACACGCGACCTTATTGATCGAAGATTCCACCGCGTATTCCTCTATTGAACGAAGTTTTTTCTCGTTGTCGGCACCGTCGCCGATAAGAGCGTCGATGAGGCCGACGGTTCGGTACGTGATGGATTCGGCGACCCAGGTTCGGACGGCCATCTCGGCAAGTTTGTGCTGAATGGCACCGAAACTCGAGATCTTCGTCTTGAACTGCTCACGCTCGTTCGCGTATCGGACCGCATCGTGGATCGCGAGTTTTGCTCCGCCGACAACGGACGCACCAAGCTTGAAACGGCCGACGTTCAGGATGTTGAACGCGATCTTCGCACCGTCGCCGACATTGCCGATCAGGTTCGAAGCCGGTATCTTCGCGTCCGCTAGGATCAGCGGCGTCGTCGATGACGACTTGATGCCCATCTTGTGCTCTTCCGCACCGGGATAGCACTGCTCGCTTCGCTCGACCACGAACGCCGAGAACTTATCCTTCTCGCCATCGACCTTCGCAAACACGATGTAAACATCCGCGAAACTGCCGTTCGTGATGAACATTTTCTCGCCATTCAAGACGTAATGCTGGCCGTCCTCGGTGAGCTTCGCGGTCGTTTTGGCACCGAGCGCGTCCGAACCCGAACCGCTCTCGGTCAGGCAATAGGCCGTAACGACCTCGCCGGCGATGATCTTCGGGATCCAACGCTTCTTGAGGTCTTCGGATGCAAAATAGAGCAGCGGCAGCACGCCGATCGAGGTCTGCGCGCCGTATGTCGTCCCAAAACCGCCGCCGCGGCCCATCATCTCCGCGATCAGAGCGCCCGAGGTCTGGTCGAGCCCGAGCCCGCCGTACTCTTCCGGAATGGTCGCACCGAGAACGCCGAGCTCGCCGCCCTTTTTCAAAAGCTCACGCGCGGTCTCCCATTTGTGCTGCTCCAACTCCTCAAGACTCGGCCGCACTTCGTTATCAACGAACTCGCGCGTCGTATCGCCGATCATCCGCTGCTCTTCCGAAAATTGCTCAGGCGTGAAAACCTCGCCCGGCGTCTGCTCGGCAATAAGGAACTCACCGCCCTTCAGGTACTCTCTTTCCGTCTTCGCTTCCATTCTCTTGTGGCCTCCGTCAGGTATGACAAATTGTAGGAATTATACTGAATGAATGCTCATTCAGTCAAGGCTTTCCGGCGGAAATGTCCTTGTCTTTCAGTGGACCGGCCTCTAGTCAGCATCAAATGCGATGATTTTTTGCCACCTCGCTACACCTGTCATTTTTTTTACATCCTGAGAAATACAGGCTAAATATGTTATGATTTACTCGCATTCGCCATTCGCGAATCGCAAATGCAAGCAATGCGACAAACTTCACTTAAACCACAGGATGTCGTTATTTTGACAAAGCTCTGCGGGTATCCAACTTCGAAACCGCCCACTTATTCGGTAATTGCGAGCGAGATCGAAATAAGCACGGCCGAAGTGGCCGGTGGGATCAAACGTCTGAGAAGCGCTCAACTCGTTCAACCGAACGACGGCGCAAGTCCGATCCTCGACGCGACTAAAGAATTCTTGGTACACGGTATAAAGTATATGTTCCCACCTGTTTTTGGAACCATGCGACGCGGTATTGCGACATCGTATGCAGCACCACCGTTGAGCGATCTGATAGTCCTGAATAAAGACAAAGGAAATATCCCGGTATGGCCCTACCCACAGGGAACCTCTCGCGGATTTGCACTCACACCGCTCTATCCAACCGTTCCGATTGCCTGTCTCCGCGATCAGTCGTTGTACCAGAAACTTGCGCTTATCGATGCGATCAGAAGCGGCAGTACACGTGAGCGGGAGTTGGCCATAAAACTTCTGGTCGAGAGGTTGGACAATGCCCCTGTCTGATCCCAACATCGGGCTGCTGAAGGCAGTTGTTCGACGCCTTGATAGATATTCAGATAAGTTCGTATTCCTCGGAGGGTGCGTTGTTGGCCTTTTGATCACAGATCCGGCATCTCCGGACGTTCGTCCGACAAAGGACGTTGACGGCCTGATCGAGGCTATTACTTATACTGAATACGTGGAAGCGGAGAAAATGTTGGAGAAGCTCGGCTTCTTTCGCTCGGAAGGACCGATCTGCAGATGGGAGATCGACGGCTTTCTATTCGACATGCTGCCGCAGAAAGGAAATATCGCCGGCTTAGAGAACCGATGGCTGGAGCTTGTACCCACCAATTACCGTGAGTACGAACTCAGTGAGGGTTCACGCATCAAGGTCATCGATCCAGTTCTTTTTTTGGGTGCAAAGATCGAAGCGTTCCTAAGTCGCGGCCAGAATGACTTCCTTAGCAGTCATGATCTCGAAGATATTGTCACCTTGATAAACGGACGTGGTGAGTTGGTAGATGAGGTAGAATCCGCAGATCTGGAACTTCGGAAGTACATCGCGGACGTGTTCTCTGCCTGGCTTAAGGAGCGCAGATTCCTCGAGGCGATTCCAGGACATCTGAATCCGGATGTCGGACGTGTGGAACTTGTTCTGAACCGTTTCAAAGCAATGGCGAAGTTCCCGAGGGTTTTCGTCTAGGTCAAGGCTCGGCAATAATGGAGTGCGGTTAGGCCTGTCTGACCATCGACCGAGCCTCAAGAATGTCGAAGCCCGCGTCAGCGGGCGACAGAACTGTCGCAGGCCGAGCCTGCTCCGGGAATCCGTGGGGTCGATGCGTCCGGTCAGGCAAGCCTGACCGCACTGCGGGAGCGGCAAAGCCGCTGGAACTGTCGCTCCTGCCGGAGCTATGTCGGCGGCAAAGCCGCCTCCGGGATGGGCTTGGTGACGGTTCTCCACGCTCCGCTTCGCTCCACGTGGGGCTACGTGCTGTCGCCTGCTACCGCAGGCTATGTCGGCGGCAAAGCCGCCTCCAGGATGTTCTGGTGGACGGTAACCCTCGCTTGCTTCGCGACAAGCGGGATACATGCTGATAGCTCCTACAGGGCTCTAGCCGATGCGTTCGAATATTCCCGCGGCGCCCATGCCGCCGCCGACGCACATTGTGACCATGCCGTAGCGAAGGTTGCGGCGTTCCATTTCGCGAAGGATCGTCGCGGTGAGTTTCGCACCCGTGCATCCCAAAGGGTGGCCGAGAGCGACGGCGCCGCCGTTGACGTTCACTTTCGCGGGGTCGAGTTCGAGAGCTTTGATCACGGCGAGCGACTGCACGGCGAAGGCCTCGTTAAGCTCGATAACGTCGATCTGATCGATCGTCAGGCCGGCAAGTTTCAAAGCTTTCGGGATGGCATAGACCGGCCCGATGCCCATCTCTTCCGGCAGGCAGCCTGCGGTAGCGAACGAAACGAAACGCGCGAGCGGCTTGATACCAAGTTCTTTCGCTTTCTCTTCGGACATAACGACGGCGGCGGCGGCTCCGTCCGACATCTGCGAAGAGTTGCCGGCCGTCACGGTTCCTTTTGCGTGAAAGGCCGGCTTCAGCTTTGCAAGGCCTTCGGCGGACGCGTCAAAACGCACGCCTTCGTCCGTGTCAAAAACGATCTCCTTCCGCCGCACGCGGCCCTTCTCGTCGAATTCATCGACGGCAACCTTAACTGCCGCGATCTCGTCCTTGAAGTTCCCTGCGGTGATCGCGGCCGCCGCTTTTTGATGCGACGAAAGCGAAAATGCGTCGGCCTCTTCGCGCGTAATGTTGTACTTCCGGGCAAGGTTCTCGGCGGTGAGGCCCATGTTCAGGTAGTAATCCGGATAGGTCTCGGCAAGCTGCGGATTCGGCCGGAAGGTGTTGCCGCCCATCGGGATCGCGGTCATAGATTCGAGGCCGCCCGCGACGATCGCATCGGCACCGCCCGTGCGAATGCGTTCGGCAGCTAGCGCGATCGTCTGCAGGCCCGAAGAGCAATATCGATTTACCGTCATCGCCGAAGTTTCGACCGGCAACCCGGCGCGTATCGCCGATGTCCGAGCGACGTTCATTCCCTGCGACGCCTCGGGGAACGCGCAGCCCATTATCACATCGTCGATCAGCGACACATCAACTCCGGCACGCGCCACAGCTTCCTTGATCGCGGCCGCGCCCAGTTCATCCGAACGCGTGTTCCGCAGCGTGCCCTTCGGCGCCTTTCCCACAGCCGTCCGCACGGCCGATACAATTACTGCTTCTTTCATAGATCTTCCTGTGATTTGCCCGCATACGCGAGCAGCCCGCATCGCAAGGTGCGGGAACGGACCGCAACCCAATTCATCGAGCTATCGTAGATAGCGACAGATCCCGACATTCCTTATACCTGAAACAGGTCGTCAGGTGGTCGTTGACCATTCCCGTTGCCTGCATAAAGGCGTACATTATTGTCGAACCGACGAAATTGAACCCGCGTTTCTTCAGGTCTTTCGACATCGCGTCGGAGGTTGCGGTCGTGGCCGGGATCTGTCTGCGATCCTTCCACGTGTTCACGATCGGCACGCCATCGACGAACGACCAGACGTACGCGTCGAATGTTCCGAATTCCTTTTGCACGTTGAGGAACGCTTTCGCATTCGCGACGGCCGAGGCGATCTTAAGGCGATTGCGAATTATGCCCGGATCGAGCAGCAGTTCGGCGCATTTAGCTTCCGAATAACGAGCGATCTTCGAAGCGTCGAAGCCGTCAAACGCACGTCGATAGTTCTCGCGTTTTGCAAGAACGGTGTCCCAACTCAAGCCGGCCTGCGCGCCTTCCAGGATCAGGAATTCGAACAGCCTGCGGTCATCGTGCAGCGGCACGCCCCATTCTTCGTCGTGATATTTGACGGCCAGATCGTTCGCGGCCCAATCGCATCTTTTTACCGAACCCATATTTATCTCAACCGGCCGCCTGTCGCGGAAAACCGGACGCATTCATCACGCGTTTTGCCTGGCGTATATGCCGCTTTTCGTGTTCGACGAGAATGTCGAGCCCGTCCCTGAGATCGTAAGTAAGGATCTTTAGGAAAGGTGACGTCAGAACGGTCTTGTCCCAATCAAGTTTCCCGATCTCATCCATCTTCGCGATGAGCCGCTCATTCTCCGCACAGAATCTCTCGACAATGTCGCCGCCGACCTCGCTCGGCGGAACGATCGACTTTGAGGGAGCCTTCGAACGCTTTGCGTCCTGCGCGAGGCGGCTTTTTATCCATCGGCCGAAGTAGCTCGTGAACGGCGAATACTTCTCGAAGAACGTCGGCTCTTCGCCCTTTAGTTTCCGGTCGATCGCCGGACCAAGCTCCGTACTTGTCAAGATCAAATGATCGAGGCACTGGGCAACGCTCCAGCTTTCGGCCGACGGTTTCCAATTGAGCGAGTTCGCATCGAGGCCGCCGAAGGCCGCTTTTGCGTCTTCGGAGATCGCCCGAAGATCGGCCTTTATCTTTTCGGTATTGGGTTCCATCTAGTTCCTAAGCGGTTTGCCGGTCTTCAGCATCGCGGCAATACGTTCCTGTGTCTTTCGCATTCCGCAAAGCGAGAGAAATGCCTCGCGTTCGAGGTCAAGCAGGTACTGCTCGCTTACCTCTGCACGGTGATTGATCGAACCGCCTGCCAGAATGTGCGCAAGCTTGCCGCCGATCACCTTGTCGTGTTCGGATATGAAGCCGCCGCGTTCCATCATATGGATCGCGAGTTTCATCGCCGCCTCGGCCGACTCGCCGAATACCGTCACGTCCTGCCGCTCGACCGGCGCTCTGAAGCCGCTCGAAGCAAGATGCAGCACTTCCTGTTTTGCGTCCTGAATGAGGCGGTCGCCGTTCATCGAGATCGAATCGCACGCGGTAAGAAAGCCGAGTTCGCGTGCTTCCTGGGCCGAGGCTGCGACCTTGCCCGTGCCGATCGTCTCGAATGTCTTTTTCAAGAACGCGATCGGGTCTGCGTCGGGCGTTCTCGCCCACGCGTCGCCTGCGCGCAGGGTCATTTCCTTTGTGCCGCCGCCGGCCGGGGATCACGCCGATGCCGACCTCAACAAGCCCGATATATGTTTCTGCGGCCGCACGCACTCGATTGCCATGCAGCGTGATCTCGCAGCCGCCGCCAAGCGTCATACCGAACGGCGCCGTGACGACCGGAACCGCCGAACATCGCATTCGCATTACGGCCTTTTGCAGGCCGCGGATCATCAGTTCGATGTCGTCCCATTCCTCTTCCTGCGCGGCGACAAGCAGCATCATAATGTTCGCACCGGCCGAGAAATTTCCGCCCTGGTTGCCGACGACGAGGCCGGCGTGGCTGCGTTCGGACTCTTCGATCGCAAAGTTCAACATCGAGATCGTATCGCCGCCGAGCGAATTCATCTTCGAATGGAATTCGAGGCATACGACGCCGTCGCCGATGTCGATCAGCGAAGCGGCCGCGTTCGACTTGATAACACCCGTGCGGTCCTTTACATCCTTCAGAATGAGCACGCCCGGCCGGCCCGGAACCTTCTTATATCCGCCGCCGACAAGATCGTAGAATTCGGTCTCGCCGCCCGTGCGTTGATAGAAACGTGTCGCCCCTGCAGCGAGCATCTTCTCGATGTTCTCGGGGACCGCCGCACCTTCGGCACGCATTCTCTCGACCGACCTTTCGAGGCCGATCGCGTCCCAGGTCTCAAAAACGCCGATCTCCCAACCGAAACCCCATTTGATCGCGTTGTCGATCTCAACGATCGTATCCGCGATCTCCGGAATGCGGTTCGCCGAGTAACGACAAAGCCGCGAGATCGTCTTCCAGAGGAATTCGCCGACTCGATCCTCGCCCCAGACAAGCTTCTCGATCCGTTTTTCGAGGCCGTCGATCTGCTTTGCGGCTTCGATCGACGGGAATTTCGCCTTTTGCTGCGGTTTGTATTCGAGCGTCGCGAGGTCGAGTTCGAGGATCGCACGATTCCCTTCCGCGTCTTTCGACCGCTTGAAGAATCCGCCGCCGGTCTTGTCGCCGAGGATCTTCGCCTCGAGCATCTTCTCGATCACTTCCGGAAGCTTGAATACGTCGCGGTCTTCGTCCTCGGGTATCGCCGGGAAAAGGTTCCTGTTGACGTGCGCAAGCACATCGAGCCCGACGATGTCCGAAGTTCGGAAGGTCGCGGACTTTGCGTGGCCGATCGCCTTGCCCGTCATCTGATCGACCTCGGTCGGCGTGAAAGCCATCGCGAGCATCTCGTGGACGGTTGCCATCATTCCGAATGTGCCGATGCGGTTCGCGATGAAATTCGGCCTATCTTTTGCCGGCACGACGCCTTTTCCGAGCCGTTGATCGAGAAAGCCCGCGATGCCGCACGCGACCTCGCCGCTCGTCAGCTTGCCCGGAATGATCTCGACAAGCTTCATATACCGCGGCGGATTGAAGAAATGGATCCCGAGGAAATGCGTTTTGAAGTCATCCGAGAACGGCTCGGCGATCGCGTCGATCGGGATGCCGCTCGTGTTCGAGGCGATGACGGCGGTCGGCTTTCGATGCTTTTCGACCTCGGCGAAAAGCTTGTGCTTGATCTCAAGGTCCTCGACCACGGCCTCGATGACGAGGTCGCATTCGGCGATCTTCGAAAGGTCGTCTGCGAAGTTGCCGAGCGTGATGAGCTTTGTGTTAGCATGCGCCATAAACGGCGCCGGCTTGAGTTTCTTTGCCGCGTCAAACAGCGAATTTACGATGCGGTTCCGAACACGAGGATCCTCGAGCGTAAGGCCGCGGCCTTCCTCCTCCGGAAGAAGTTCGCTCGGCGCGATATCCAAAAGCAGCGTCGGTACACCCGCATTCGACAGGTGCGCGGCGATCGCGGCACCCATTGTTCCCGCACCAAGTACGGCGGCCTTTTTTAATAAGCATAGATCGGTTACGGCCTCGTCAGCCGCCTGTTAAGAATATAACCGAGATTATACTGAATGAGTATTCATTCAGCAAGGGCGGATGCTGCCGACCGACCCAATAGCAAAATAGCCCCGAGCCGAGGCCCGAGGCTACTTTTCACGCACTATGTGCGAGCTGTTTGAAGTGGAACGATCACGGATTCGCGACCCAGTCGGCATCCGCGATGTTGTCATCGAGCGAAATGAACCGCCTCGGCTGTGCGAATGTGAATCGCTTCGCCGAGACCGCAAGCACGACGCCCTGGCCCGATTCGACATCGTCGAATCGGAAGTAGCCAAAGGGGCCTGTGAGCGCCGTCCTTATCGCGCCGCTTTCTTCCGTAAGCGATACGCGAACATTGATGATCCCGCGGCCGTCGGCCGTCGTCACGAGTCCGCTAACGCTCACGGGAGCGGCGGACGGAGCCGTCACAAAGCCGAAATCGTAATTGTGGTCATTGTCGCCCGGAGCTCCGGTCGTCAGGTTGATCTCGAGGAAGTTGCCGGTCGCTGCGTCATAATCGCCGTCCGAATCAGACCCATCGGCAAATCCGGGCTGGCTGGCAACGTCGAGTCGCGCCTTGCGAAGGCCGAACAACGGGCCGCCGGTTTGATAGTCCGCGGCACGATCGAGCCTGATCGAGTAGTTCGAGTTGAACTTGATACCGCCGTTCACCTGCCCGATATTGTCGCCCGTGTTCGGATCGGCAACTGTGCTTGAGACGAAATAGTATTCGCCGTTCGCGTCCGTTACGGCCGTACCGACAAGCGTGCCGACCGAATCGTAAAGATGCACCGTTACGCCCGCAATGCCCGGTTCGCCCGGATCCTGCACGCCGTTGTCGTTCGTGTCACGCCAGACGCGATTTCCAAGCTCGATCGGTGCCGCGTCGCATAAAGGTGCAATGTTACCGATACCGTTCGCTTTACCGAAGTCGCCGCTGTTTGCCTGATAGCCGCGATTCTGCTCGCCTGCCGTCGCACCGGTATTTACGAACCAGCGGAAGCCCTGCGAGTCATAGACATTTGTGCCATCTAGATAGATCGGGTCAAAAATGCCGGCAATGAATTCATTGTGTCCAGGTATTTGTGCAGCCGAACCGAGGCCGACTTCGGCGTGCGGAACGCTATCTGTGTGATAATTTTCCTGAAAGTAAAATTCGGCTCCGCCAGGGCCCTCGTCCGTATTTTGGGGAGCTGAGCCACCACCACCGCAGCGGCCATTGCTCTCGAGCGTCCATCCATTCGTCGGATCGCCGCAGCTCGAAGGATCTCGCCGGCCGTGATGCCTTTTGACCGTGCATTGTTGTTGGGGTTGCTTAGGGTCTGGTATCCGGTCTGGTCGCCCATTCTATCGCGGATCGAAATGATCATATTGCCGCGGTCAAAATCTAAATCCGTGAACATTGGCTGAGGGTGTGTCCAGGCACCATTTTGATTAACAGCCTGAAACGTTGTTGCCCAATTGTGCCAATCGCCGGGGTTACCCGGATCTGCAAGACCTCGGGCATACCGAAGGCTGAAGGAGAGTATCGGGTTCTGTGTATAGGTCAGCGAAGTTGGGTCAACCTCAAACACATAACCCCATCGCCCACGCACCGATCCGGTGCTGCAAACCGCTCCGACATAAACTTTTCCTTCATAGTACGAGACAGCGAACGGCCGATAGTTTCTCTGCTGCCCGCACGCATCCGCATCGTTCGGCGTAGGGAACGCCACGCTCGTGATGGTTGTATTATCCAGCGTCCCTGACGTCGGGATCTTGTATAACCGTCGATTCGCCAGGTTCATTACAAAAAGGTTCGCCATGTCATCGGAGATCGCCATCCCACCCAACGCCGTCTTTCCTACGGCGTCCCAGGCAGTGTTGTTGTTATCCCGATCCCAATTGTTCGCGTCGTGCGCGTTGGCTCCTGCCGTTCCTGCGCCAAAGACCGCATTCAGATCGACGTATAGTGATGCCGTGCTGCTTGCCGGATCGACCTTGTAGATCGCCCCCGTACCGTTCGGCCCGAACATCGAATGCCGCTTCATATAAGCGGATGCATAGATCATCTTGTTCACACGGTCATAGGCGAGGCCGAACGTGGTCCCGATCTCGGTCGTTGCAGCGAGGCCGGAGTACCCGGGCGCTGTGAAATCAGTAAATGCATCCGGGAATGAGCCATTTTCCGTACCGGTCCTTGTGCTGCCCGCTCGATAAGTGACCGACATCAAAGCGTCTGGTGAGTTCGTATCCCCGTAGGAATAAAGCTGAGAGGCAATGTCCGGGTTGTCCTGACAATAATCCGTTGCTTTAACCAACGCGAGGTTCACGTTCGGGTTCGCACCGTCGGGGACGAACTGCACGGTCGCTCCGGCGTTCGATGCCGAAGTTGGCAGTGCAGCATTTCCCGAGCCCGAAGCTCTACTTCGTGCTGACGGCGTGTAGCCGCTCGGAATGGTCGTGAATTCGATCCTATAAGGGCCTGTTCCGGCCGAAGCGATGCTGTACGTACCATCGGCGCGGAGGTCGCGCTTCCGCGCGCGACACCGGCCGCATCATAAAGCGTGACAGTCACGCCGCAACGCCAACCATCCACCGCCGTCGGTGCGTCGGCGGTACCGCCGGTCGTCTCGTAAAGCGCGTCGCCGTTGTAATCGAGAAAAACACGGCCCGAGATCGTACCGGAAAGCGTCGCGGACTCCGTCCGGTCGCGATCGCGTTCCTGCGCGTCGGAATGGATCGACAGGTATATGCCGGTGCCGGCTGCGGCAGCAACAGCGAAGATCAAGAGCATTGATCGAAAGCTAAGAAAGAACTTTTTTATAAGTTTATCTGATCCCAAACGATGATCGACTAGCTCGAAGACGATCTCGTCTCCTACGCTATTTCTTTGTTTTGAGGAAGATGTTGGTTTGGCGGCTTAAATTTGCCCACTGAAGGCAAGCCTCGTCAGTGGTGAGGGTGGAGAAATCTCCACTCATTGATGCTAGTAGATTTCCGTTTTCCCTGTCAAGAATATTTTTTGGAAACCTGCAAGGCTTAAGCCTTTAGGCGTTCGGCGTACATCTTGCGGAACTTTGCGATCTTCGGCGAGATGACCGCCGCGCAGTATGGCTGGTTCGGGTTATTTGCAAAGTATTCCTGATGGTAGTCTTCGGCCGGCCAGAATTTCTCGAACTGCGTGACCTCGGTGACGATCGGCGAAGGAAAGATCCCTTCTCCGTCGAGCTCTCGGATGACGGCTTCGGCGGCCGCCTTTTGTTCCTCGGAGTGGTAGAAGATCGCAGACCGGTACTGCGTACCGATATCGCCGCCCTGCCGGTTCAATGTCGTCGGGTCATGGACGGTAAAGAAAACGCGAAGGATGTCCGCGAACGTGATCTCTGCCGGATCGAACTTTATCTCAACGGCCTCGGCGTGGCCGGTCGTGCCTGTACAAACTTCTTGGTATGTCGGCGATTCCGTTTTGCCGCCCGAATAACCGGACGTTACGCTCTGAACGCCGCGAAGCGAATCAAAAACGGGTTCGATGCACCAGAAGCATCCGCCGCCGAGTGTAGCTGTTTCAAGGCCTGCCATTTTTACTTATTCCCCTTCGAGCGTTCGGTCAATTCGAACATAAACTCGAATATCTCCGCGTGCCGCCTCGCCTGTTCGATCGTCTCGCCCCAGACGTAAAGTCCGTGCCGTCGGATAAGGACCGCATTCGCCGTGGGGTTATCAAGAAGCACGTTCGCGATCACGTGCGACAGCGCGACCTGATCGGCCGAATTCTTCACGATCGGGATCCTCTCGACCCCGGAAGCGTCCCCCTCGATCCCTTTCAACGCCTCGTAGTCCTTGAGCACGATGACGCCGTCCACAAATGAGCGGTCCGCAAGAACGAGGCCCGGGACCGTCTGCGTGTAAAGTATGCAGCGAGCACGCGGGCGGTGGCGATAGATCGCAAGATGAATGATCGTCTCGTCCGACGGGCGGCCAAAACCCTGGATTATTTCCGCGTCATCGTCGATCTCGAGGAAATTCGTATCGTCGAGCGACGCGATCTCCTCTCCGGCGGCCGTTATGCAAAGGCGCATCGGCTTGCGGGCCAGGAGTACGCTGTAATTTCCCGAACCGCCGCGTGCCCAGCCGCGTCGGTAGAATTCTCTCGCGGTCGCCGAAAGCAGCTCGACCGGACTAACAGGTTTTTGATTCGGATCGGGCATCGATCGCAAGGCTTTTCGCCTATTCCTCTTCTTCGCGAAGTTTATCGAGGACGCCGCGGTCTTCCAGCGTTGTTACGTCGCCGGCGACCACGCCGCTCGTTGCGAGCTCCCGCAGGAGCCTTCGCATTATTTTACCCGAACGCGTCTTCGGAAGCGCATCCGTAAAGCGAATATCATCGGGCTTTGCGAGCGCGCCGATCTCCTTTGCGACGTGTTCGCGAAGTTCGGCCTTCAGCTCCTCCGAACCTTCCTTTCCGCCCTCGAGCGTTACGAATGCGGCGATCGCCTGCCCCTTGATCTCGTCGGCCGCCCGACAACGGCGGCCTCGGCCACGGAATCGTGCGAGACGAGTGCGGATTCGACCTCTGCCGTCCCGAGCCGATGCCCGCTTACATTTATTACGTCATCGACCCGGCCCATCACCCAGTAATAACCGCGTCCGTCGCGGCGCGCGCCGTCGCCCGCAAAATAGCAGCCGTCGATCTCCGACCAGTAGGTCAGCTTGTATCGTTCATCGTCGCCCCAGAGCGTCCGAAGCATCGAAGGCCACGGTTCCTTTACGACGAGATAGCCGCCTTCGTCCGTTCCGGCACTACGTCCGTCCTTTGCCACGATATCAACGACGATGCCCGGCAGCGGCCGCGTTGCCGAACCCGGGATCGTCGGGGTTGCACCGGGAAGCGGCGAGATCATTATCGTCCCCGTCTCGGTCTGCCACCATGTATCGACGATCGGGCATCTTTCGCCGCCGATCACGCGGTGATACCACATCCAGGCTTCGGGATTGATCGGTTCGCCGACCGTTCCGATGACGCGGAGCGAAGTGAGGTCGTGCCGGTCGGGATATTCGCGGCCCCAGCGAATGAACGAACGGATCGCGGTCGGCGCCGTGTATAGGATCGTGACCTTGTGGCGTTCGATGATGTCCCAGAATCGGTCAAAGTCAGGATGATTAGGCGCGCCTTCATACATAAGGACGGTCGCCGCATTTGCGAGCGGGCCGTAAACGACGTAAGAGTGTCCCGTGACCCAGCCGATGTCGGCCGTGCACCAGTAGATATCTTCGTCCTTCAGGTCGAAAACGAGTTTCGTCGAGTATGCCGCCTGCGTAAGATAGCCGCCCGTCGTGTGAAGGATGCCTTTCGGCTTACCGGTCGTGCCCGACGTATAAAGGATGTAGAGCGGATGTTCGGCGTCGAGATGCTCGGGCGGGCAGTCAGCGCTTGCTTTGCTCATCAGCTCGTCCCACCAATGATCGCGGCCCTGCTTCATCTCGATCTCGGTGCCCGTGCGGCGGAACGTTACAACACTCTCGACCGTCGGGCACTCGGCGATCGCTTCATCAACTATCGGCTTCAATCGGATCTCACGCCCGCGTCGATAGCCTCCGTCGGCCGTGACGACCGCCTTGCATCCACAATCGTTCACGCGGTCGCGGATCGAGTCAGCCGAAAATCCGCCAAAGATCACCGTGTGCGGAGCACCGATCCGCGCGCAGGCGAGTATCGCGATCGCAAGTTCCGGCACAAGCGGCATATAGACCGCGACGCGGTCGCCGGTCCTGATGCCGAGCCCTTTCAGGACGTTCGCGAACTTCGAGACCTCGGTATGGAGCTCACGGTAGGACAGCCGACGCACTTCGCCCGGTTCGCCTTCCCAGATGATCGCCGTCTTGTCGCCCTTTGTCGCGAGATGCCGGTCGAGGCAGTTGTAGGACGCATTTATCTTGCCGCCCGAGAACCATTTCGCGTGCGGCCTTTCCCATTCGAGAACGCTCTCCCACGGCGAGAACCAATCGAGGGCCTCGGCCTGCTTTGCCCAGAACGCCGGCAGGTCGCTCGCCGCTTCCGAATACATCCTTTCGTACTCTTCGAAGCTTTTAACGTATGCATTTTCAGCAAAGTCCTTGGACGGCGGGAAGACGCGTTCTTCTGTCAGAACGGATTCGATCGTTGGGTTGTCAGCCATATCAGTGAAGAGTATAGAACATCTAGCGGCGCTTATGCCTAGCCGCCTTTTGCACAAATTTCGCTGATGCCATAATCTTTTAGCGTTCACGCTTCTCTGTTCAACCGAAAATATGCCTCTTCTCGAGATGTACGACATTCAAAAGGACTTTCCCGGCGTCCGTGCGCTCGACGGTGTGACGTTTACGCTCGACGCGGGTGAATTTCACGCGCTTGTCGGCGAAAATGGGGCGGGAAAATCGACACTGATGAAGGTGCTCTCAGGCGTCTATCCCGCAGGCGAATTCGCCGGAAAGATCGTGATCGAAGGCCGCGAGGTCTCGTTCTCCGGCATACGCGATTCTGAGAACGCGGGCATCGCGATCATTTTTCAGGAACTCTCGCTCGTAAAGGAATTGAGCGTCGGCGAGAACATCTTTCTCGGGCGTGCACCGTCGCGCTTCGGAGTCATTGACTGGACGGAACTCTATCGGCGGGCGGCCGAACTGCTTCGTGGCCTCGGGCTCTCGATAGACCCGCGCGCAAAGGCCGGCAGTCTCGGCATCGGGCAGCAGCAGCTCGTCGAGATCGCAAAGGCCCTTTCACGCGACGCACGCATACTCGTCCTCGATGAACCGACGGCCGCGCTCACGGACGCCGAGGTCGAAACGCTCTTTCACATCCTCGATGGCCTAAAGGCCCGCGGCGTCGGGATGATCTACATCTCGCATCGGCTCGACGAGGTCTTCCGCATGAGCGACCGCATCACCGTGCTTCGCGACGGACGGACGGTCGCAACACATGCCGCCGCAGACACGAACAAGGACGCCATTATCGCCGAAATGGTCGGCCGCGAGGTCACTGACATTTTCCCCGAACCGAAACACAGTCTCGGCGATGTCGTGCTCCGCGCGGAAAGCGTCACCGTCTTCAGCGAAGATGAACCTGACAAGAGGATCGTCGATGACGTTTCGTTCGATGTGCGTGCGGGTGAAGTGCTTGGCATTGCAGGACTTATGGGAGCCGGCCGCAGCGAACTGCTTACCGCGATCTTCGGCGCGTGGCAAGGCAGGTACACAGTTACGCTCGAACTTGCCGGCCGTCCGATCGCGATAAAAGATCCGCGGGACGCGATCCGTGCCGGGATCGGCTTTGTCACAGAGGACCGCAAACGCTACGGCCTGATCCTCGATCAAACGATCCTCGACAATATGACGCTCGCCGCCTTGAAGCGAGTTTCGGGCCGCATCTTTACGAGCAGAAGCGACGAAAGGCGAGCGGCTTCCATGCCGATGCGCTCGCTTCGGATAAAGGCGCCTTCGGTCGAGACCGTTGCCGGGACGCTCTCGGGCGGCAACCAACAGAAGGTCGTCCTCGGCAAGTGGCTCCTGACCGAACCGCGGGTACTTTTTCTCGACGAACCGACGCGCGGCATCGACGTCGGCGCAAAGCAGGAGATCTACGCCGAGATCAACAAACTCGCGGAGACGGGCCTTGCGATCGTGCTCGTCTCGAGCGAACTGCCCGAGGTGCTCGGCCTTTCCGACAGGATCGTTGTCCTTCACGAAGGCAGAAAGACGGGCGAATTCACGCGCGCCGAAGCGACGGCTGAACTTGTGATGGCAGCGGCAACCGGGCACTATCCGAACGCGAATTTTTAGACGATGAGCGAATCAAAAAGCATACTTACGAACCGGGCGGCGCTTCGGGCATACGCGATGATCGGCGTGCTTGCGGCGATCTGGATCCTTTTCCACGCGATCACGCCGGGCCACACGTTCCTTACGCCGCGAAACCTCTCGAACCTGATGACGCAGACCGCCGTAACGGGCGTCATCGCGGTCGGGATGCTGATGGTGATCGTCTCCGGCCAGATCGATCTTTCGGTCGGCTCGATCATCGGTTTTGCGGGCGGGATCTCGGCCTACGTGATGACGGAAATGGGCTATCCGATGACGGCCGCGATCATCGCTGCGGTCGTGATGAGCACGGCGATCGGCCTATTTCAGGGAGCTTTGGCCGCGTACGCGAACATTCCTTCGTTCATCGTAACGCTCGGCGGCCTGCTCGCTTGGCGCGGTGCGGCAAAATGGCTGCTCGGCGGCAATACGATCCCGGTCTCGGACGAGATCTTCAAAGGGATCGGGAACGCCAACCTGCCCGCGTTGTATGGCTGGATCGTAGCGGCCCTCGCGGTCGCGGTCGTATTCTTTGCGGCATTTCGCCGCGCGAGGATGGCCGAAGATGAAGGTACGTCGGGCCTTTCCCGCGAGCTTGCGAAGGCGGCGTTCCCGGCCGCGGCGATCGTCGGCTTCATCGCCATAATGAACGCGTGGCAGGGCGTGCCTGTGCCGGTCGTGATCTTCCTTTGCGTTGCATTCATCGGGGCGTTCATCACGAATTCGACCGTCTTCGGGCGGTATCTTTACGCGATCGGCGGCAATGCCGACGCGGCACGCCTTTCGGGCATCAACAACCGCTGGAACGTACTCAAGGTCTTCGGCGTACTCGGCGCCCTGACCGGCGTTGCGGCGCTGATCTTTACGGCACGCGTGGGCAGCGCGCTTCCCGATGCGGGAACGCTGAAGGAACTCGACGCGATCGCGGCTTGCGTGATCGGCGGAGCATCGCTCGTCGGCGGACGCGGCACGGTGTTCGGCGCCTGCCTCGGGGCGTTGATAATGGCAAGCCTCGATAACGGGATGTCGCTTGTCGGAGTACGCGATTTTATGCAGGACATCATCAAGGGCTCGATCCTCGTGATCGCGGTCGGCCTCGATATGGCAGGCAGGAAACAGAGTTGAGCTAACCGCCGATGAAGCTCATCGTGCGCGTCGGCTGAACGAAGTCCGGATCGTTGATCTTGTGGCCCAACTCTTTCTGGTAAACACACCTCTCGATAAATTCGACGATCTCACCTTCGGCGGCGCCGGACCGTATGAGCGAACGCAGGTCGTGTTCGCGTTCCGAGAAAAGGCATGTGCGGATCTGGCCATCGGAAGTCAGCCGAACGCGCGAGCATTGCCCGCAGAACATATCGGTCACCGGCGCGATGATGCCGATCTCGCCCGGCGCGCCGTCGGCGAACGTGTAACGCCAGGACGTGCCGGCGCCGCGTTTTGTTTCTTTTAGCTCGAGCGGAAAGACATCGGCTATCCGATCGCGCATCTCGGCCCCCGAGACCATCGCCTCACGTGTCCAATTCTGTTCGGAATCGAGCGGCATGAACTCAATGAACCGCATCGTAATGCCGCGTTCGCGAGCAAAGCGTGCAAAGTCGGCGAGTTCGTCATCGTTGCGGCCGCGGACAATGACGGCATTCACCTTTACGGGTTCAAAACCGAATTCTTTCGCCGCGTCGATCGCCGCAAGAGCGCGATCCAGGGCATCGACGCCCGTTATGTCCGCAAAACGCTCCCGCTGAAGGCTGTCAAGGCTTAGCGTCACACGGTCGAGGCCGGCGCGTTTGAGTTCCTCGGCAAAACGCGGAAAGTCGTAGCCGTTCGTCGTAAGTGCGATGTCCTTGAGGCGGGGTTTGAGCGTCGCAAGCTTTTCGACGAGCAGCGGAACGTCGCGGCGGATGAGCGGTTCGCCGCCCGTCAGCCGGATCTTCTCGATGCCGAGCGAAACGAAAATGCTCGAAATTCGAAAGATCTCTTCGAAGGAAAGGATCGTGTCTTTGCGGGCAAGTGCCGGCTTGCCGCTCGGCAGGCAGTAGAAGCAGCGAAAATTGCAGCGATCCGTCAGCGAGATTCGCAGATCACGGATCGTTCGGTTGTAGGAGTCGCGCAATGCCACAACTCAATGATACCGCAAACTCCGCTCGCCGGGTAACCTGACCCGCGTGCCCGGTCAGGCTTGCCTGACCGTCCGCTTCTTGCCTTCCCGCAGTAGTTCTTAGGCTCTGCCTTCCCGCAGTGCGGTCAGGCTTGCCTGACCGTCCACTTCACTATTCACCAAATGGAGGAGCTTCGCCTCCGACAAGGACGAACCGACGGCCCGTGCGTTACGTTTCAATCCGCCAAGTTTCGCGCGTTTGATCGCTGAACGACGAAATCGCACGACGTAATCCTCATGCTCCATCTTCGCGACGGCATCGAGCGAAAGCGAGGTCTCGCCGCCGCGAGGTTCGAAACGCGATTCCGCGGTCGGCTGCTCGAAGCGATTCCACGGGCAGACGTCCTGGCAGATATCGCAGCCGTAGATCCAGCCTTCGAGGTTCTTGGCGATCGCGGCCGGCATCTCTTCGTCGCGCAGCTCGATCGTCGCGTACGAAATGCATTTTGCGGCATCGACGACATACGGCTCGGTGATCGCCCCGGTCGGGCAGGCGTCAATGCACGCGGTGCAGGAACCGCAATGATCCGCAACGACGTTGTCGTCGTATTCGAGTTCGGCATCGGTTAGGATCGCACCGAGAAATACCCACGAGCCGAGATCCATCGTGATGACGTTCGTGCTCTTTCCGAGCCAACCGATACCCGCACGCACGGCCCACGCCTTGTCCATAAAAGGTGTCGTATCGACGCAGATCTTCGTGCTTATCTCGGGAGCGATCTCCAGCATCCTTGCCTCGAGCAGCTTCAGCTTCTCACGAAAAACGTCGTGGTAATCATCGCCCCAGGCGTAGCGCGAGATCTTGCCCGCGTTCGGGCCGCTGTTGTGTCCGTGGGGCGTGTAGTAATTCAGGGCGGCGACGATAACTGAACGCGTTCCGGGAAAGAGTATCTGCGGGTCCGAGCGTTTTTCCGGCTCGCGTTCCATCCATGCCATCGAGGCGTGAAAGCCCGACGAGAGCCATTTACGCAAGGCCTCTTCCTCGCGCCGCAAAGGCTCAGCACGGACGATCCCCAAGCGGTCAATGCCGATCGAACGCGCAATGCTTTTTATGGTCGTCGCCGAAAGCTCCATCTTGCTCTACGGGATCAAGTATGGCACACGTGCATAGAGAACGGGTCCGGTAGGCCGCGCCTCCCGAACCCGTCCATCGAATGCTTTTCGGGTGAATTGCCACCCGAAAAAGGCTAGAAGTTCAGCTTGATGCCGAACTGGAATTGTCGCGGATCGTACGCGGCCGTTGCCGAGCTGTAATACTTCCCGCCCTTCTTCTTTCCGAATGCGTTGACGGCCGTGTAGAACGGATTCGCCGCCGCTTCGTTGAACCGATTGAAGAGGTTGAAGCCCTCGGCGATCAGCTCGATATTGAAGCGTTCGTTGAACCGAATGCGTCGCGTCACGCGGGCATCGAACGACATATAGTTGTGCGTGATGCCCATGTTACGGCCGAGGTTCCCGTTCGCCGGGAACACGCCCTGAAGGCAGTTCGCATCGACGCCGGTCGCGCAAAGAGTGCCGTCCGGACGTACGGTCGGGCGTTCGTTCGTGCTCTGGAAATCGCCGTTCGCATCGCCCGGAGCGATGATGTTGAACGGACGTCCCGATGAGAACTCGAAGATCGGCGAGAACGTGAATCCATGCAGGAACCGCTTAAAGCCGCCCTGCGAACGCCAATTCTCCGGAGTTGCAAAAACGCCGCTGAACACAAAGCGATGACGCTGGTCAAAGAGCGAGTCCGAACGCTCCGCACGGAAGTTCGTGTTGTCCTGCGGCTTCAGCAAGGTCTGAAGATCGGACGAATCGTCGATCGAGTGCGACCAGGTGTAGCTCGCGTAGAACTGCATTCCGCTCGTGAAGCGTTTCTTCATCTCGATATTCAACGCGTTGTAGGAGGAATTGCCGTCCGAGAGCTGAGCGTTCACGTCCGCGTAGGGATTGATCGGGCCCGGAGCACGGACGGTTCCTGCAAGCTGTGCGTCGAAGATCGCCTTGTTGACGAGCCCGCCGGTGACGGACGCAACAAAGAAGTAGTTCGGGCCGAGGCGTCGGAAATAATCCGCAGCGATCGGGCTAACGAACCGCTCGCCCGTCGTATTGTTGACCGCGATCAGGCCGGGGATAACGACGGTGAAGAGCGCGTTGCTCGCCGTCGGCATCGGGAAGAACGCCGCCATCGAAAGGTTCGCGGATAGCACGCGGGAGCGTTCGGCGTTGCGACGTGCAGCCCGGGAACGCAGGATTGTTCACCGCGAACCGACGGAAATTCTCACGCATATTGTCCGTGTTCACGGTGTTCACGTCCTGCGGATGTCCGAGATGGTGGGCGTTCACCATAATGTAGCTTGCCGAGAGGCTCATATTCTTGCCGATCATTTGCTCGATCGAAAGATTGCCCTGAACGGCTTCCGGATACTGGAAGTCCTTAGCGACATTCAGCGTGAACGGCAAGATCGGCCCGAACCCGGTGAATGTTCCGGGATTGAACCTCTGATAGCCGAAAAGATACTGCGCCGAACTCGCAACGCCGGGCGTTACGGCCGCTCCGCAGATCGCAGGGTTCGAACCCTGAACGCCGCAGACCGTGCCGTGGAACACCTGAAAGGCATTGAACAAACCCGTCGGCGAAGGGCCGCCGATCGGCAGGAGCGTTGCCTGCTGCTGCTGCGAGCCGTCGCCGATGTTCGAGTTAAAGGAAACGGCAAGCAGCGGATGGTCGTAGAAGAGGCCGAGAGCACCGCGGACGACCGTCTTTCCATTCCCGCGAGCATCCCATGCAAAGCCAAAGCGAGGTGCCCAGTTGTTGTTGTCACGCGGGAAACCCTGCGTAACGTTCAGAGCATCCTGCGCGACCTGAATATCCGCCGCACTCAGCGAAATGCCGGTGAGCGGATCCCTGAACGGCGTCGGCGCATATTCCTTTGTGAACTCGATGTCGTAGCGGACGCCGTAGTTGAGCGTCAAGTTCCGGCGGATGCGCCACGTGTCCTGAGCAAAGAACGCCATCGGCTTATTCGTAAGCGAGCTGTTCGGGTCGCCAAAGCCCTGCAGGAACGCGGACGGGAATCCGAGCCCGTAGGTCTGTATCGGCGTAAAGGCCGGCCCCGTGCATCCCGTGATAAGCGTGCTGCAGGACTGCGAACCGAAGTTGAAGAGGCCGGGAAAGTTCAATTCGAATTTCGCCGTGCCGTAGATCGTGCCGAGATCGACGCCGAATTTTACGGTGTGATCCTTGGGCGCCCACGTGATGTTGTCACGAACTTGTATGCGATTCTCGCGGCGATCGACCGGCGAGAACGGGTTCGAGCCAACGAAACCGGTCCCGGCGATCTGGTGTGCGATGCTAGGCACTGCCGAATCGAATTTTGCATCGCGGCGGCCGTAATTCACATAGAGTTCGTTGAGCATATTCCTCGGCCATACGCTCGTAAGCGATGCGCCGAAGGAAAAGTCCTTGATCTGCTGAATTCCGGTTCGCGAGTAGTCATTCTGCCCCATCGTCTGGTTCTGAGACTCGTCCTGAATACCGGTAAGCGTGCCCGGATTGTAACCGAGACGGACGCTCAGGTTGTTGTTGTCGTTGAGGACCTGGTCAAAGCGAGCCGACGTAAAGATCGAACCTTCCGAGATCGGAAAGACTCGTTGGAGTTGGCTCAGGGGACGGAAAGCAACGAATTGTCCCGCCGTGTTGCGCGTAAGCGGCACGGGAACGCCCGAAAGCAGGAACCGCGGGCCGATGACCGAACCTTGCGGAACGCCAAGTCCCGGCAGGAAGTTAATGAGCGTGCTTCCACCATTCAACGCCGTCTGCGAACCTACTGAGGCAAGGTGCGCGTAGGCGATCGCCTGCGATGGATTCGTCATCAAGGTCGATTGGATGAAGGCGGCCTGAGCGGGCGTCAAACCATTGAACGTCTGCGAAACGGGCAGGAACGGTGCGCCGATCGTTACGCTTTGGGTCGCGCCGCCGATTATGTCGCCGGTAAAGAATCCGGATTCGTGACGCGCTCGACGTTCGATCGAGAGGAAGAAGAACGAGCGGTCACGGGCGATCGGGCCGCCGAACGTTCCACCGTACTGCGTCCTTGTATATGCGGGCTTCTTATTCGGGTCGCCGTCAATGATCGGAGCGAAAGCATTGCGGGCCTGTATGCTCTTGTCGCGAATGAACCCGAACACGTTGCCGTGAAAATTGTTTCCGCCGCGTTTGGTGACGACGTTCACGATCCCGCCCGTGGCGCGTCCGAACTCCGGCATATACGAATTCGTCGTTACCTGATATTCCTGCACGGCTTCCATCGAAACGGTCGAGCGTGCGGCGTTGATCGAGTTGTCGGTAAAGTCCGCGCCATCGACCTGCACGAGCGTCGAGCGTCCGCGTTGGCCGCCGATATTCAATCCGGAGGTCGGTGCAGGCCCGATCGGGCGGCCGTTGTCGCGGCCGACGGTCGAGATCGTCAGTGCAAATCCCGTCGCACTACGCTCGTTGATCGGGAGATTCTCGATGCGCGCCTGCTCGATCGTGGTCGAAACGGTCGTCTTCGTCGTCTCGACAAGTTCGGCATCGCTGCCGGAGACGGTCACGACCGCATCGGGCGTGCCGATCTCAAGCTTTACGGTAAGGTCGGCGCTCTGGCCCACCGTCAGGCGGACCGGCGAGATGACGACCTTCTTGAAGGTTGCCGCCTCGGCCGAGATCTCGTAGGCTCCAGCGGGCAGGCCGATGAGCTGATATGTGCCGTCGGATTTGCTGACGGTCGTACGGGTCGTGCCGGTCGCAATTTGTTTTGCAGTTATCGTAGCACCTGCAACCACGGCGCCGTTCGGATCGACGACCGTTCCGGATAGGTCGGCTGCGGTCGATTGGGTCTGCGAGAATGCGGCAGCCGCAAACAGGCAAACTGCGAATGCGGCGACAATAATACGTGCCGCCTTCTTAGTAATGCTGGACGGATTTGGGGTCATTTGAGTGTCTCTCCTTATGTACCTCAGAAATTTTGTAAAGCTTCAAACCTGTTTTGGGAACATCGTTCACGCCGGCCTTTTAGATTCACACCGGCCTTTTCAAACGGCGGTGTAGGCGTGAATTCCGCAGAGTGTTCAACGCCCTGCAGGGAACCGAATGCGACAACAGTTTTTGAAAGAAAAGATTAACTTCCGAATTTGTACTCCATATGAGCGATTTAAGCAAGTAAAAAGCCGAGTTTTCTGCATTTTGCCAAAAACAAAATCGCGGGTTTAGCAGTTTCTGCCGCGCGCCGTACAATATGTTCGGCATTTCGAACCCGAGGCCGCGCGTTTTTATGAGAATGATCCCGATCTCGATCCCCACACCGTTCTACGTCGGCGACGTGAATGTTTACCTGATCCGCGAAGATCCGATAACGCTCATCGACGTCGGCCCGAAGACGGACGAGGCCGAGAAAGCCCTCGCCGAAGGCCTTGGACGGCACGGCCTCTCGTTCCGCGACATCCGCCGCATCGTACTCACGCACTCGCACGAAGATCATTGCGGCCTCGCTAAAAAGGTTCGCGACCAAGCCGCGAACGCAGACGTCTTTGTGCACGAATGGGAGACCGGCCACCTGTTCGGCCGGCTTGCAAGCGAAGAACACCGCAAACTTCTTCTTCGTTCGGGCGTCCCGCCTGCTGTCTTTGCCCAAATGCACGGCCTTTATGAAGAGATCAGCCTTCTTACGGATTCGCTCGCAAGAAGCGACCTCAAACCTCTCCACGACGAGATGGAACTAGAGTTCGACGGCGGTTCTCTCACCGTCCTGCACACGCCCGGACATACGCCCGGATCGTGCTCATTCCTTCGGGCGGCCGACCGCACCGTGATCTGCGGCGACTGCGTGCTGAAACGGATCACGCCGAACCCGATGCTCGCGCCCGACCCGCACGACCGCGAAAAGCGTTTCCCTTCGCTCGCCGAATATCTGGTCTCGCTTGCGCGTCTCCGTTCGCTTTCGCCGACGCTGGCTTACGGCGGCCACGGCGAATCTGTTTCGGATTTCGAGGAGATCTTCAATAGGTATGTGCGCGCGATAGACGAACGCCAGAGACGCGTCGTCGGCCTCGTCCCGAGCGGCGGCATCACCGCCTACGAACTCGCAAAAGGCCTTTTCCCGGATGCTGTCGATAATGACGTGCACCGTTTCCTCGCGATCTCGGAGGCGATCGCGCATCTCGACTACGCGCACGGGCAAGCGCGTGTCGGTCTCGAGATAAGTGACGGCGTCGAGATCTACAAACCTGCCTGAGCTTGCCCGGGCCGAAAAGAAGCATTTCTCCTATTTCGGGCGTCGGTTCGGCTGTCTTGCTAATAACCTAAGTGCGTAAAACTGCTTTGTGCCGTTTCCATTGAATATGGGTCAGAATGCTATATTCAAAGGTATATGAGGTACTTTATTCTTGCACTTGTATCCCTTTTGGCGGCTTCTGTTCAGGTTTTTGCACAAGGCGAATCGCTGAAGGTCGAAGGAGAGAAGCATCTTGCGAATATCAAGCAGCTCACCTTCGGCGGCGAGAACGCGGAAGCTTACTTTTCATCGGATGGGAAACGTCTCATCTTTCAATCGAAACGCGACGAACATAAATGCGACCAGATCTATACGATGAACGTCGATGGATCGAACGTAAAACAGGTGTCCGACGGCGAAGGCCGAACGACGTGTTCGTATTTCTTCAAGGGCGGCAAAAAGATCCTTTACGCATCGACGCGCGGAGGCTCAAAAGAATGCCCGCCGAATCCTGATTTCTCGAAAGGCTACGTCTGGGCCGTCTATCCGGATTACGATATCTACACCGCAAATGCGGATGGGAGCAACCTGAAGAAACTCACAAACACGCCCGGTTACGACGCGGAGGCGACCATCAGCCCGGACGGCAAGAAGATCATTTTCACTTCCGAACGCGACGGCGACCTCGAGCTTTACTCGATGGACACGAACGGCAAGAACGTCAAACGCCTAACGCACGAGCCGGGCTACGACGGCGGCGCGTTCTTCTCGCCCGACAGCAAGATGATCGTCTATCGCGGTTCGCATCCGACCGACCCGAAACTCATCGAACGCGACAAACAGTACCTGAAAGAGCATCTGATCGTGCCGATGGTATTCGAGGTTTGGGTGATGAATGCCGACGGCACGAACAAGCGCCAGGTCACGAATCTCGGCGTCGCAAGCTTTGCTCCGTATTTTACGCCCGACGGCAAGCGGATCATCTTCTGCACGAACTACTTCGCGACCGACCCGAAGAAGCGGAACTTCGACCTCGCCGTGATCAACATCGACGGCACGGGCCTCGAACGCGTCACCTTCAACGACTCGTTCGACGGCTTCCCGATGTTCTCGCCCGACGGCAAGAAACTCGTCTTCGGCTCGAACCGCAATGCGGCAAAACAAGGCGACACGAACGTCTTCATTGCCGACTGGGTAGATTAGTCCGCGGGCGGCAGCATTTTCCACCGGCCGAGAGGATCGCGAGATCCGGCCCTCTCGGCCGTCGTCCGTTAAGGTATGATAAAGTTCGAGCTTCGGGTTCCCATCCTCACCTTCGGCCTTCTCGGCCGCCGCTTCGGGGCACTCTAGCTAATATTTCAAGCGGGAAAACAAGGATGGCGAATATCCCCTTTTCAAAATTTCACGGCTTCGGGAACGACTACATCGTTATCGAACGCAGCTCGACCGTCTCCGAGGACATGTCGCAGTTCGTAAGGGCGATATGCCACCGGCACACGGGTGCCGGTGCGGACGGCGTCGCTCTCTTGACCGAGCTCGACGGCGACATCGCGGACTTCGACTGCGAGATCATTAACCCCGACGGCTCGGTCGCGAACTTCTCCGGCAACGGCACACGCTGTGCGGCCGCGTTTCTCTACAAGGGCGGACGTTGGAGCGGCGAAGAACTCCGCCTGCGGACGCGTTCGGGCATAAAGGCGTTTCGGCTTCTTAAGAATGAGAATGACATTCATTTTGAGTTCGCGTCCGAGATCGGCAAGCCCAAATTCGCAAGCGAGGACGTGCCGATCATTACGGCAAGGAAAGCTGATGCCGTCGTGAACGAGCCGATCCTCGTCGATGATTCAACCTATACGATCTCCGCCGTGAACGTCGGCAATCCGGTCGCCTGCATTTTCGTGCCGGATTTCGAGCTCGATTGGCGGTCGATCGGGCCGAAGATCGAGAATCACGAGCGTTTTCCGAGCCGCGTGAACGTCGTTTTCGTCCGCATCTTCGACCGCGAGAATATAGAGATCCGCATTTGGGAACGCGGTGCGGGCGAGACCGCGGCCTCGGGTACGTGTTCGGTCGGCGCCGCCGTCCTTTCGGCCCTGCATTTAAGAACGGACCGGAAAGTGAAGGTCCATTCGCCCGGCGGAACAACGAACGTCGAGTGGCGCGTCGGCGACGATGAGATCATCATCACCGGGAACGCCGAATTCGTTTATTCGGGAGAATGGCCGTCTGCTGCCAGGCGCTCGGCACGGAATTCTTGACTTATCGGCGAACGCAATAGATACTTTTCTCGCAATCGCGCTTTGTGTGTATGCAGGCAGAACGTCCCACGCGGCCTTTTCGCCCGAGAAGGGGGCAGTTTACCGCATATCGCCGCGACACCTGATCGACTCCAGAAAAAAAGGCTTAACTTGAGAAAATATATGAAAACAATTGGTTTGCTACTCGCCGTCTTCTTGCTTTTTGCCGCGGGTGTCTCGGCACAGGAAACGACGTCTTCCACAACGGCTGCTTCCACGACCAAAACCGAGAAGCAAAAGCCCCGCACACATGTATTTCGTCCGACAAAGACGCAGATAAAAAGCGGCCAGCAGGCACTCATCGACGCAAAGCTCCTCGCCGGCGAAGCTACCGGCAAGTACACGGACGAGACGCGCGAGGCGATCCGCAGCTATCAAAAGGCCAACGGCCTTGAGGTGAATGGAAAGTTTGATCGAGCGACGCTCGAAAAAATGAATATCCCGCTTACCGACAGTCAACTCGGAAAAGCTCCGACAAAGAAACCGGAAAGCGAAAAAGGTGAAAAGGCTGCAAATGACGGCCCGAAACGTCCTGCACCATTCCGTGCGACTTCGGACCAGATCAAGGCCGCACAGCAGCTCCTGCAGGGCCAAAAGCTCTACACGGGCGAGATCGACGGCAAATTCAACGACGCGTTCCGTGCCGCTCTCGGCGAATATCAAAAGGCGAACGGCCTGCAGGAGAGAAAGACCTTGAATGCCGAGACGCTTGAGAAAATGGGCATCGCACTCACCGACGCGCAAAAGGCGAACGTCGAAGCGCACAAAGCCTATAACGAATCAAAGAAGGACTAGCGCTCCTTAACGTGCCGGAGAAGAACTATATGAAACGCCTGCTGCTTGGAACGGCCTTTATTCTCTTGTTGGCAGGCGTTTCGCTTGCCCAAAATTCCGCCACCGAGGCCGCCATCCGCAAGGTAATGGACGAGCAGGCCGCCGCCTGGAACAATGGCGATATCGAAGGCTATATGAAAGGCTACTGGGTCTCCGACAAACTCACGTTCGTCTCGGGAGACACGGTCACACGCGGTTGGCAGGCAACTCTCGACCGCTACAAAAAAGGCTATAACACCCGCGAGAAGATGGGAACGCTCACCTTCTCGGACATTGAGATCACCGTGCTCTCAAAGGATGCCGCTATCGTCCTCGGTTCCTGGCATCTCAAACGGGCAAAGGACGAGCCGCACGGCAAATTCACACTCGTTTTCCGCAAACTGAAAGAAGGCTGGCGCATCACGCTCGACCACACAAGCTGATCGCCCGCGGCGGTGCAATTTCTGCATCTTCGCATTACGATAGAACCCGTGAATATTCTCATCGTCCGCTTGAGCGCGATCGGCGATATCATCCATTCCCTGCCCGTGCTTGCCGCGATCAAACGGCATCTTCCCGATTCCCGCATCTCCTGGGTCGCCGAACAGCGTTCGGCTGAGATCCTTCGCGGCAATACGCTCATCGATGACTTGATCGAGGTCGATACTCGCTCCTTCAAGGGCGGCAAGAGGATCGAGGACATCCTTATCGAAATGTCGCGCCAGGCGCGCCTGATCCGGCGTTCGACCTACGACGTGGCGATCGACCTGCAGGGCCTTATCAAATCGGCCGTGGCAACACAGGTCTCTGCGGCAAAACGACGCTGGGGCTTCGACAAAAAAGGGATGCGCGAGCCCGCCGGCCGGATCTTCTACACCGACACCGTCAAATGCGAGCCGCAAATACACGTCATCCGAAAGAACCTCGTCCTTGCCGCCGCTGCCGTCGGCTGCCAAGCTGACGCTCCCGTAGAATTCCCTATCGCGACCGGCGAAGAACATCGGCTCGAGGCCGAGGCCCTGATCGAAAAAGCGAACGGACGGCCTTTCGCCATTCTGAATCCGGCGGGCGGTTGGGCCACAAAACTTTGGCGGGCCTCGGATTTCGGAAAACTCGCAGACCGACTCGACCGCGACCTGGGATTCACTCCGATCGTCGTGACCGGCCCGAACGAGAGCGAACTTGCGTCCGAGGTCCGCAGGAACGCAGCATCGGAACGCGTTATCTTTGCCGAGCCGAGCCTCAAGGGCTTTTACGAACTTGCCAAAAAGGCCGAGGTTTACGTTGGCGGCGACACCGGCCCGACGCATCTTGCGATCGCCGCTGGAGCGCCGGTCGTAGGCATTTTCGGCCCGACCGAGTGGTGGAGGAACGGAAGCCTTTCGCCCGAGGACGTCTGCGTCGAACGCGTCGGCCTCGAATGCCGCATAGACTGCCATCGGCGAACCTGTTCGAACTGGATCTGTATGGATATTCCGGTCGATACGGTCTTCGACGCGGTAACTGAACGCGTTTCGGCCCGAAAGAAAGCAACTTAGCCGCCCGTTCCTGCGTCAATAAAAATTGGGGCAAAAATGCGTGCTGAATCGGCTATACTCTAAATGGCACCCATCTTAGGAAGCTCAGCCTCAAAGGCATCTTGCTTAATGAATAAACTATTCGCGAAAGCGGCAAGCGTCACCCTTCTCACGATCGCTGTATGCGGTTTTGCCGTCGCGCAGAACCTCCCGACGGCGGAATCCTTCGTCGGCGAAAAGCTTCTCTTTGAGGGCAAGGTAAGCAAGATCATTCAGGGCATCGCCGTCGCGGACATTACATTCTCATTCGACCGCGACGGAGATAGGTTCGTTATCAAGTCCACCGCGAACTCAAAAGGCACGCTCGCCCGCCTCTTCCGCTTCTCATTCCTCCAGGATTACGAAACGACGGTCGATCCCGCGACCTTTAACGTCATCGCGACCAAGAAGCACGACGTCCAGCGTGAACGGATACGCGACAGCATCGCCGACTTTAACTACGCGGAAAAACGCGTCACCTTCATCGAGAGCGACCCGAATAACCCGACGCGGCCGCCGCGACGCATCGCCTCCGACCTGACGGCTCCGATGAACGATCTCGCCTCGGCCGCATATCGCGTCCGTATGATGCCGCTGAAGGTCGGGGATAAGTTCGACGTTCCCATAAGCGATTCGGGCCTCGTCTATTCGATACCCGTGAAGGTCGTCAAACGCGAGCGACAGAAGACCAAGATCGGGAAGATCTGGTGCTATCGCATCGACCCCGAGATCTTCGGCCCCAACCGCCTGATCGAAGGCGAAGGCAGTATGTCGATCTGGATCGCCGACAACCCGCAGCGAACGCCCGTCCGCGCCGTAGTTAAGTTCAAATACGGCAAATTCGACATTCGGATCCAGGATCCGAACGACGATTGATCACGCCAAATAAAACACAGCTTTCTTGAATCTCGGCGTAAAGAACCGCATACTGTTTTTTTGACGCCAGTATGCCGAAGAAAGCGAAAGAAACGATCTCGAAACCAGCCGAAACCGCCTCTGCCGACCCGTTCGAATCAAAGGTGGATGCTTCTGCTCCGCGAAAAAAGGCCGCCGCGGTTAAAACTCCAAAGTCTGTAAGGGCCGCCGCCAAAGCCGCAAATACCGAACCTGCGTTCGCCGAGGTCGCCGCTGAGCCCGTCAAAAGGGCGATCAAAGTAATAAAAAAGAGCGCGATCGCAAAGACGCCGGAAGAGCCGACTTTGGCTGACGAGCCGAAGGCCGTAAAGCCCGTCGCCGCAAAGACCAAGGCCGAGAGGCCGAAGGCCGTGAAGGCCGCGGCGGCGAAGAAAACGGCCCCGAAAAAGGCTGCGAAGCCAAGGAAGGCCGCACCGAAGAAAGCTCCCATCGAAACATTTCCCGCTACGGCCGAGGTCGTCGAAGGCCCGGCTGCACCAGTTGCCGTCGAACGCTCGCGTGCTTTTAATATCCTCGCGGACGTCGAACTGCCGAAACGCAGCAAGCAAAATCGCGCAAGACTTTTGATGCAGTCGCCGACGAAGCTTTATTTCTACTGGTCGCTCCGCGAAGACCCATGGCAGATGCTCCGAAAAGCGTTCGGCGACGCCGGTTCTTCGAGCTATATGCTCGTCGTCAAACTTAAGGATCTTTCCCGCGGCGTCGAAGAGATGCACCGCGTCGAACGTGAGGGCAATTGGTGGTTCGAGGTCGAACCGAACGGCAGATACGAGGCCGAGATCGGATTCTATTCGCCAAGCCGTCCGTATTTTCGCGTCGTCTATTCGAATCAGGTCGAAACTCCGCGTCGCGGCCCAAGCCTCCAGCCCGCTCGCGATGCCGATTGGCGCATCTCGGCAAACAAATTCGCACAGGTACTCGATGTTTCGGGCTTTCAGCGTGACGCGTTCGATGTCGCGATGGTCGGCGACGACACATTTCGTGCGATGGGCCGAACCGAGCTTGCCCTCGCACGCCTCATCGGCGATACAAGCAGGCCGTTCGACGGCATTTCGCACGAGGACATCCGCTACGCTCTGCTCTCGCTTGCGTCCGGCACCGCCGTCAAGGACCTAAAGAGCCGCATCGGGAACGCGCTTTACGATCTTCTGCGGGCGAGCTCGACAAAGATCGACCGCAGTTCGGCACGCGAAGCTCTCACCGAGCATTTCGAGATCGAAGAGACCGAATGGACGGACGACGAACCCGAGTTCACCTCCGTCGGCGGCAGTCGCCTGAACTTCCCGAAACGTCTTCGCGCACGGCGTTTGCCGGCGTATTCGCCGCGTTATAATCCGGTGAGCTCGTTCGCACTTCGTTAAGCAGGCCGCTTCTATGCCTCTTGGATATTTCAGCCTCATTCTGCACGCGCACCTGCCATTCGTGCGGCATCCGGAATATCCCGAATTCCTCGAGGAAGATTGGCTCTACGAGGCGATAACCGAGGTCTACCTACCGCTGATCTTCATTTTTCAGTCGCTTCACGAAGGCGGCGTGCGGCCGCGCCTTGCGATGAACATCTCGCCGCCTCTCTGCGAAATGCTCGCGGACGAACTTCTTCAGACGAGATATACAGCGCACCTCGGGAACCTTATCGAACTCGCCCGTAAGGAAGAAGGGCGAACCAGGAGCGAGGCCGCCGAATACCACGACGTTGCCGAGATGTACGTCGAGAACCTGACAGCGTCCTACGGCCTTTGGAACGATCGTTACAAACGCAACCTTTTGAACGCCTTCCGCGAACTGAACGACGAAGGCGTGATCGAGATCATAACCTGCGCCGCAACGCACGGCTTCCTGCCGCTCATTTCGACGCCGCGTGCCAAAGAGGCGCAGATCGAGGTCGCAGTCAAAAATTATCAAAAGCATTTCGGGCGGCAGCCTCGCGGGATCTGGCTCGCTGAATGCGCCTACGAGGCCGGAGCCGAGAATCTGCTGAAAAAGCACGGCATCGAATATTTTATCGCGGACACGCACGCGATCCTTTACGGCAGCCCGCGTCCGAAATACGGCGTGCATGCTCCGGTGGTCTGCCCGAACGGCGTGGCGGTCTTCGCGCGTGATGTCGATACGAGTCGGCAGGTCTGGTCGGCCGAGAGCGGTTATCCCGGCAACGAACTTTACCGCGAATTCTACCGCGACATCGGCTGGGACGCGCCGCTCGAATATCTTCTGCCGCACCTTCATTCGGATGGCGGCCGACGTCATCTGGGCCTGAAATATCACCGTATTTCGCCAAAAGGAACGCCTCAGGACCGCAAACTCCCGTACATCCCGTCGCTTGCGCGCCAGCGAGCTTCCGAGGACGCCGCACACTTCATCGGCCAACGTATCGAGCAGGCGAAAAAGCTGCGCGAGACCTTCGAAGGCCATCCGCCGCTCGTCGTCTCGCCATACGACGCCGAGCTCTACGGCCACTGGTGGTACGAAGGACCGCAGTTCCTCGATTTCTTTTTCCGGAAGATGCATTTTGACCAGGACGAGATACGCTGCATAACGCCGGGCGACTTCCTCGATTCCGGCCTGCCCATCCAGGTGCAGGAACCGATCGCGTCCTCGTGGGGCGAATCCGGCTACTACAAGGTCTGGCTCAACGAAGGCAACTCGTGGATGTACCCGTATCAGCACGACGCCGAACGTGCGATGACTGCCCTTGCGGATCGCTTCGGCGCCGACGCCTCCGAGGCGCAGGAACGCGTTCTTACCCAAATGGCACGCGAACTCCTGCTTGCACAATCGTCAGACTGGGCGTTTCAAATATATCAGGGCACGACCGTGCAATATTCGACCCGCCGCTTCGAATCGCACATCCAACGCTTCAACATCCTCGCCGAAATGCTCGAGACCGGCACCATCGACGACGAACTCTTCAACGAGATCGCCGCCCGCGACACCATCTTCCCCGAACTCGACTACCGCGTATATCGCTCCTAGCCACCCTATCCGCAGCCCGACCGTGAGGACGTGTCAGCAGCCCGACCGTGAGGGAGGCCCCGCTGTCGCTCCTAGCCACCATATCGGCAGCCCGACCGTGACGACGTGTCAGTAGCCCGACCGTGTCAGCAGCCCGACCGTGAGGGAGGGCACAGCGGGGCCCTTACTTACGTGCGGGCTACGGACACGTGCGGGCTGCTGACACGTGCGGGCTGCGGACACGTGCGGGCTGCTGACACTGCGGCGGCGCACGGCGGTTCGGCGTCGTTTGCTATGTGGGCGAGGCGGTTCTATCATTGAATATTGATCCACGGAGACTTATTTAATGACAGATAATGGCGTGGGAATTGCTCCCGCAGAAGGAAAGCTAGGCATTTTGCTCGTCGGGCTCGGTGCCGTCAGTACGACATTGATCGCGGGCGTCGAGGCGGTAAAACGCGGCATCTCGCAGCCGGTCGGCAGCCTGACGCAAATGGGCACCATTCGGCTCGGCAAGCGTACGGACGCGAATTCGCCGCTGATAAAGGATTTCGTGCCGCTCGCCTCGCTCGACGACACGGTCTTCGGCGCGTGGGATATTTTTACCGACAACGCTTGTGATTCCGCCCTGAACGCCGGCGTCCTCGACCGCACGCTCCTCGACCAGATCAGCGAACCTTTATCCTCGATCACGCCGATGCCCGCTGTTTTTGAACAGACGTGGGTCAAACGTCTGCACGGGAACAACGTCAAGACCGGCAAGTCGAAGATGGACCTTGCCGAGCAGCTCATCGAGGACATCGCACGCTTCAAGGCCGAAAAGAACTGCTCGCGGCTCGTGATGGTCTGGGCCGCATCGACCGAGATCTTCATCGAGGAAAGCGACGTCCACCGATCGGTCGAGGCCTTCGAGAAAGGCCTTTACGACAGCGACCCGAATATCGCTCCTTCGATGATATACGCCTACGCCGCGATCCGTTCGGGCGTGCCGTTCGCAAACGGCGCACCGAATCTGACCGTCGATATCCCCGCGATCGTCCAACTCGCCGAGAAGAACGGCGTCCCGATCTGCGGAAAGGATTTCAAGACCGGGCAGACGCTGATGAAAACGATCATCGCCCCCGGCCTGAAGGCCCGCATGCTCGGACTCGACGGCTGGTATTCGACCAACATCCTCGGCAATCGCGACGGCGAAGTGCTCGATGACCCGGAAAATTTCAAGACAAAAGAAGAATCAAAACTCTCCGTCCTGGAACACATCCTGCAAACTGAGGTCTATCCCGATCTCTACGGGGATTTCTCGCACGTGGTCCGTATAAACTACTATCCTCCGCGCGGCGACAACAAAGAAGGATGGGACAATATCGACATTTTCGGGTGGCTCGGGTACAAGATGCAGATCAAGATCGACTTCCTCTGCCGTGACTCGATCCTGGCTGCGCCGCTCGCTCTCGACCTTGCGCTCTTTATGGATCTTGCTCAACGCTCGGGGATGAAGGGCATTCAGGAGTGGCTCTCCTTCTATTTCAAAGCTCCGCAGACCGCGCCGGGGCTTTACCCCGAACACGATCTCTTCATTCAGCTGATGAAGTTAAAGAACACCTTGCGCCATCTAAAAGGTGAAGAAATGATCACGCATCTCGGCCGTGAATACTACGGGTAGATCGCGGGCAGCAATAAAGAATTAAATCTCCCACTTTTCCACAATAATCGCGCAGAATGCTTGCGCTGATTTTGGGTTGTATGCTAATTCTAGGAATGGAATGGGTCTCCATGCTTGTTCCTCGAACTCTTTTGATCCTGCAAGATAGACACGGCGCGCAGGATCAGCCAACTAATTACAAATTGAAATCATCATTAGTGACGACGGAAGCGTCTCGCATACGAACTCAGTAGCGAAGGCCCTTCCGGGAGTTGGCAGCATCTCCGAAACTTTATTGCCGTTTGGCACTTGGGAGCAAAAGCAAATGAACAAGGAAGCAGCAAGAAAACGAACTACGGAGGAAAAGGGCATCTTACTTGACCCCGATCGCAAGAGTCCGAAAGCCGCGGACTTCGAAGATCGCCTCTCACGCCTTATCGTCGGCCAGGAACGCGCCGTGCGGCGTATGAGCGGCCTTTTCCAGATCTATCTTGCCGGGATGAACAATCCGTCAAGGCCGATCGGTACGATGCTTTTCCTCGGGCCGACCGGTTCGGGCAAGACCCGTGTGGTCGAAGCCGCAGCTGAGGTCCTGTTCAACGATCCACACGCTGTCGTGAAGATCGATTGCGCCGAGTTCCAGCATTCTCACGAGATCGCCAAACTCATCGGTTCGCCTCCCGGATATCTTGGCCATCGCGAAACTTCTCCGATGCTCACGCAGGAGAATATCGACAAGGCCCACACCGAAGAGAACAAACTTACGTTCGTGCTTTTCGACGAGATCGAAAAAGCGTCGGATTCGCTGTGGCAGCTGCTGCTCGGCATCCTCGATAAGGCAACTCTGACGCTTGGCGACAATCGTCGAGTTGATTTCTCAAAAACGGTCGTTATTATGACCTCAAACCTCGGTGCACGCGAGATGTCCGAGATGATCTCCGGCGGGATCGGCTTTGCGCCGACAAAACAGGACAAGGTCAAAGAAGATAACGAGATCGATACGAAGATCTACCGGACGGCGCTCGAGGCGGCGAAGCGGAAATTCTCGCCCGAGTTTATGAACCGTATCGATAAGGTGGTCGTGTTCCGCAGCCTTAAGGAGCATCACCTTCGTCAGATACTCGATATCGAACTTGCCGCCGTCCAGGACCGGATCACGGAATCTGCCGGCACGAAATTCATCTTCGAATGCTCGGAAAAGGCAAAAGAATTTTTGCTCAATGAAGGCATCGATCTTAAATACGGTGCCCGCCACCTGAAGCGGGCGATCGAACGCTATCTTGTATATCCGCTCTCGAACCTCGTCGCGACCGAACAGGTCGAGACCGGCGACCTCGTGCTCGTCGATTTCGACACCGAGCGAGACGGCCTGATCTTTACGAAACAATCGGGCAAGATGATCATTGCAGAACCAGAGGAAGGCCGCGACGATGAAGTTCCGCCGCTCGTAAGCGCGGACGGCGTTGGCGTTCCGCTTCCGTCGGTCGCGGCGGCACCGCAAATGAGCCGGTCAAGGGACTCTGAGGACACTCAAGAGGCTTAAGGCCAAAACACGACCTTTCCCGGTAAAAAGAATCGGCGGTCCATCTGAAATGGCCGCCGATCTTCTTTTTCTTTAAATATATGTCCGGCCGCATATATATGGACCAGGCTATATATTGCTACTTTATCGCATCCAATGCGTTCAGGATATCCGCCTTGATGTCCTCGACATCTTCGATCCCGACGGAGAATCGTATCAATCCTTCACTGATCCCCGCGGCCGATCTTTCCTCAGGGGATAGTGTTGCATGCGTCATTGACGCCGAGTGTTGAACTATGGATTCTACACCGCCCAACGATGTGGCTAAAGCACACAGTTTCAACGCATTAACAAAGGCTCTACCCGCTGCCTGCGTTCCGAGATCGAACGAGACCATCCCGCCGAAACCGGGATCCATCTGCCGCTTTGCGGCCTCGAACCCGGCGTGCATGGGAACTCCCGGATAATAGACCCGGCGAACACGCCGATCCGACGCCAACATATTCGCTAACGCATATGCGTTCGAATTATGGCGTTCCATCCTTAGAGCCAGCGTCCGCAGGCCGCGAAGCACGAGCCAAGCGGTCTCCGGGGCGATGTTCCCGCCGAAGAGCTTTGCGCCTTTTTGCCTTACGCGCTCCACAAGGTCAGCGTCGCCCGCCACAATTCCCGCAGTAAGGTCGCTGTGGCCGCCAAGGTATTTCGTCCCGCTGTGCACCACGAGGTCGATGCCAAGATCGATCGGCCGCTGATTGAACGGCGTCGCAAAGGTGTTGTCTGCAAGGGTCACGATCCCTCGGCGTTTTGCGACTTCGGCAACCGCACTAAGATCCGTTATCTGCAGCAGCGGATTCGAGGGCGATTCGATAAAGAACAGCTTCGTGTTCTCCTTCGCGGCCGACGCATACGCATCCGCTTCTGCGCCATCGACAAGTATCGTCTCGACAGCGAACTCATCCGCAAGGAATTTCAGCAAATTCTGCGTCGTCGAGTAGCCCGAACGCGGGGCCACAATGCTCTCTCCGGTCTTGACGGTAGTCAGGATGACGGCAGAGATCGCGGCCATGCCCGACGCGAACGCGACCGCGGCTTCCGCGTTCTCCAGTTCCGCCAAGGCCTTCTCAAGGGCCTCGGTCGTCGGATTCCCGATACGGCCGTAATAGTAGCCGGGTTCGAGCTCGTTGTGGATCGCAGCGGCCTCCTCCGCATTCGCAAAGGCGTAGGTCGACGCGTTGTAGATCGGCACGGACAGAGCCCCGTGGTGCGACCTGCGGTCAACGCCCGCGTGGACCACTTTAGTAAGAAACGATGCTTCCTTCATAAAGATCAACTATCTCCTTGCAATAACATATACGTTTGACGTAATATGTCGAGAAAATGGAGGCATTCGCCAATGGCCGCTGATAACGATCTTGCACTCTGCTCCTTGTTCATTGCCCTCTCCGACCCGACAAGGCTAAAGCTCCTTCGCCTCCTGGCCGCCGACGAGCGTTCCGTAAGCTTTTTGGCGGACAGCCTCGGTGAGAGTCAGCCAAAGGTCTCGCGGCATCTGGCCTTCCTTCGCGACCATGACGTCGTGACGACACGCCGCGACGGAAAACATATCTACTATCGCATATGTATGCCTTCTCGTGCGTCAGAAGCCATATTCTCTGCCATCTTCGACCTTCCGCAGCAGCCCGCTTCCTTCGCATCGGCGGAGCCGCTCCCCGAACATACTCGCCGAGGTGAATATATGCCGGAAGAGGATCTGCCGGTCTATCTGCTTTGATAACAGGCCAGGAACTCCCGATTGCCCTCGGCCCCAAGTATCGGTGAAGGGATAACGCCTACGGTCCGCAGCCCTAGGCCCACGGCGCAAGCATTCACCTCTTCTACGACGCGTTCGTGTTTTTCCGCCTCGCGGACGATGCCGCCCTTGCCGACCTCGCCGCGGCCGACCTCGAACTGCGGCTTTATCAGAACGATCGCTTTCCCTTCCGCCGCCAAAAGATGCGGAAATACCGGCAAGATCATCCTTGCGGAAATGAACGAGACGTCCATCACGATCAGATCGACAGCACGGCCGCCGATCGCCTCAAGTGTCAGGCCGCGTGCATTCGTGTTCTCGAAGGCCGTAACGCGGCTGTCCGTTCTGATACGCCAATCGAGTTGATTCGTTCCGCTATCGACCGCGATCACGCTCGCCGCACCTCGCTGCAGAAGGCAGTCGGTAAAGCCGCCCGTCGAGGAGCCGATATCAAGGCAATTCAGGCCTTCGGGTTCGATGTTGAAATGGTCGAGAGCGGCCTCGAGCTTGAATCCGCCGCGGCCGACGTATTTCATCGCGGCGGAATCTTTAAGGCGGATGGCCGCATCTGATGCGACCTTTTCGGACGGTTTCTCGATCCGGCGTTCATTTACGAGCACAACGCCCGCCATCACAAGGGCCTGCGCCTTCGTTCGGGAGTCCGCAAGGCCCCGTTCGGTCAGCAGAATGTCGATCCTCTCTTTCGCCGTCATCGCTTGTGCTAAATGCTGATTCTACCCTAACTTTCCTTTCGGGCGAGGTGTCGTGATAACTTTAGATTAGGGAAATGGACCGGTCTCCTAAGGCATTTGTTCGTTACGCGTGGTTCACGCTTGGCTACAACGTCCTCGTCATCTTGTGGGGCGTCTTTTTGCGCGCTTCAAAATCAGGCGACGGCTGCGGCCAGCATTGGCTTACGTGCAACGGCGAGGTCTTGCCGAGCGCTCCCGAACTAAAGGCGGTCATTGAATTCTCGCATCGGGTGATGAGCGCCATTGACGGCGTCGTAGTGCTGGCGCTATTCGTTTGGGCGTTCTTCTTATGGCGGCAAAGCCGTACGGAGCAGCGGCGTTCGACGTTCCTCTTTTCCGCCGGGAGTATGTTCTTCGTCATCACGGAGGCATTGGTCGGTGCAGGCCTCGTCTTAACGGGGAACACGGCCGAAGCCCTGACCGCGGCCCGTCCGTTCTGGATGGCTGGGCACCTGATCAACACATTCGTGCTCCTTGCGTTTCTCGCCCTTGCGGCAAGACGCGCCGAAGGCGGCTCCCCGCTTTCGTTCAATATCGACCGCAAGGCACTCCTTATGCTTGGGCTTTTGCTTGCGGCGATCCTGATCGTCGGGACGAGCGGCTCGGTCGCGGCACTCGCAAATATGCTGTTCCCGAGCAACAGCTTGCTTGGCGGCCTCGAGCAGGATCTTTCGTCTGACTCGAACATCTTGGTGCTGCTTCGGCCGATCCATCCGCTGATATCGATCGGCACGATCGTGTTCCTCATATTCGCGGCCGACCGGCTGAAGCGGAACTCGCCGGGCGACAAGGATGTTGCACGCTGGGCAAAGGCATTATCGTGGCTTGCGGTCATTCAATTCTTCTTCGGGACGGCGACTTTGCTCACACATATGCCGATGCTGATGCAGATCGGGCATCTGCTGCTCGCGGATCTCATCTGGATCAGTTTCGTGATGCTTGCCGCAAACACTTTGTCACCGCAGGCGGTTACGCTAAAATCTGCAACAAGAGCAGTTGAAGTGACGTAAAGCGTTATTGCTTCAGCTCTCGCGGTAAGGAGCATTGCGCCTCTTTCTTGGCCTTTATGCAGCGGCGAATTCTAATAATCGACGACCACGACGACCTTGCAAGTGCTTTAGGAGAGGTATTTTCGCACGTCGGGCACGATGTCCGCTGCCTCGCGAGCCGTGAAGAGGCAATAAAACTCGGGCCGCTCGAGACCTTTGACATCGTAATTTCCGACCTTGACGTTCGTGCGGATGCGGAGACCGCACCGCCGGACTGCGGCATTGCGACCTGCCTTCCGAATCCGACCTTCCGCGAAGGCACCGACCGCATCAAGGTCTTTAAGCTTTGCGCAGCCCTTTTTCGCCAAGAAGAGTTCGTTGAGGAAGAGCTTCGTCAGATAGTCGCGACCGTTCTCGATTACAAGATCCGTTTCGTCGATAAGGAGGCTGAGGTCCAGCGGCTCGTCGAGCACATTGAGTTCGAGCTGCCTAGCGTGATCTCGCTGATGCATATCGTGCTCGAATATCTGATGCGGCGCGTCGAAAAACTCGGCGTCGTAAAGCCTGAGCAATCGAATCTTTTCGTCGCTCTCGACGAGGCCTTCGTGAACGCCGTAAAGCACGGCAACAAGTTTGACGCGAAGAAGATCGTGCGGATCGCCGCCGAGATCTCGCCGTCGGAGGCGAAATTCACCGTCGAGGACGAAGGCGAGGGCTTCGACGTGAACACGATCCCCGACCCGCTCGACCCTCAGAACCTTTTCAAGACAAGCGGCCGCGGCGTCCTTTTCATTTACAACATTATGGACGAGGTCTCCTACAATTCTCGCGGCAATCGCCTTACGATGGTAAAACGCAGTGACGAACACCCTGCCTGACCGCGGCGGCGATGTTTCGCACGCGTTCGCTGTAATATAATCCATCGTATGAAGGTGACGATCGCTCAGATCAACACGACGAACGGCGACCTTGCGGGAAACACTGCGAAGATCATCCAAGCCATCGAAAAAGCAAAGGCGGACGGCTCCGACCTCGTCGTTTTTCCGGAGGCCGCAACGCACGGATACACGTCGCAGGATTGGTTCCAGGATCGCGACATCATTGCCGCGGCCGGCGAGCCTTTGAAGGCGATCATCCCGGCGACGGCCGGAATTACCGCAATCGTCGGCACCGTCCGCGAGAATGCGGATGATGACGGCCGCCGCCTTTTCAATTCCGCCGCCGTCATCTCGAATGGCGAGCTCGTCGGCTTCGCGGATAAATCGCTGCTCCCCGAATACGACGTTTTTGACGACCCGCGTTGGTTCGAGCCTTCGCCCGCGGGCTCGCATCGTCTTTTTGAGATCGCAGGACGGAAGGTCGGCATTGTCGTCTGCGAGGATTTTTGGAACGACAAGACCTTCTGGAAAGAACGTTTATACGAGGTTGACCCGACCGATGAGGTCATCTCGCTCGGTGCGGAGATCCTGGTTGCTATAAACGCATCGCCGTACAACAAGGGCAAGATCAGGCTTCGCTGCGACATGGCGGCGCACCGTGCGAAATTGCAGAAGATCCCGATCGTCTTCGTGAATCTCGTCGGCGGCAACGACGGGATCGTCTTCGACGGCGCGAGCCTCATCGCGGACGAAGAGGGCGACATAATCCTGCAGGCTCCTGCGTTCGAAGAGTTCGTCGGGACCGTCGAGCTTGATGCCGGAAGGCCGGACGCCCGCGGCATCACGGGCGGCGAGATCTCGTCGATCCATAGTGCTCTGGTGCTGGGAATACGGGATTATGCCGCAAAGAACGGCTTTAAGAAGGCGCTTCTCGGCCTTTCGGGCGGAATGGATTCGGCTCTCGTCGCAGCACTTGCTACCGAAGCCCTCGGGCCGGAGAACGTGCTTTGCGTGATGATGCCTTCGCCGTACTCGTCCGCCGGGAGCATCTCGGACAGCGAGGAGCTGATCGCAAATCTCGGCTGCGAAGGCCGCATCGAACCGATCTCCGAGGCGTTCGGCCTGCTTGCAAAGCAGCTTAAGCTCGATGCTCCGGTCCGCGGCGGGTCGTCGCTTGCGGCCGAGAATATGCAGTCGCGTCTGCGCGGGCTGATCCTGATGGCCATTTCGAACAATGAAGGCCGCCTGCTGCTCTCGACCGGCAACAAAAGCGAGCTCGCCGTCGGCTACTGCACGCTTTACGGTGACACGAATGGCGGCCTTGCCGTGCTCGGCGACGTTCTGAAGACCGAGGTCTGGGCCATCGCCCGCGAATTGAACGATCGGGCCGGACGCGAGGTCATACCTGTCCGCATCATCGAAAAGCCGCCTTCGGCCGAGCTTGCGCCGAACCAAAAGGACGAGGACAGCCTGCCGCCTTATCCCGTGATGGATCCGATCCTCGAGATGTATTTCGAGCAGAAAGCGTCACCGGAAGAGATCGTCGCGGCGGGCCACGACCGCGAACGCGTTTACTGGATACTGAACAAGGTCGAGCACCCCGCGAACGAATTCAAACGCCAACAGCTCCCGCCGACGATCATCGTCTCGAAGAACGCGATCGGCGTCGGCCGCCGTCGTCCGATAACGCATAAGTACCGGCGTTAAGTTGGCCGTCGGCATTGCCGGCCAGGCATCCGGCTCCTTGAGCTCGAACAATAATTTGCCGTTCATTCCTGACGAAACGGGCATCTTTATCGGATTCGCGCCCACGAAGGTGCGTATGGTGATATCGGCCAAGTTCGAGATCAAGTAGTTTTTCTCTGCAAGAAACTTGTAAAGGCTCCGTTCATTACGCATAAGGCTAGTGCCTTTTTGCGAATAGGACGGAGCTTTTTTATGAGTAGATTTAATGACCCGCTATCAAATGTTCGAGTTGCGAGCCCTTGCCCGGCGAACTGGGACGAGATGTTCGGCGACGAACGAAAGAGATTCTGCGGTGAGTGTAAACTGAATGTTTACAACCTTTCCGCGATGTCCCGCGAGGAAGCTGAGAATTTTGTGACCGCCGCCGAAGGGCGCGTTTGCGTTCGCTATTTCTCGCGGCCGGACGGCACGATCATCACGCAGGATTGCCCTGTCGGATGGGCCGCTTTCAAGCGGCGCACTGCCCGGATGGCAACCGCTTTTGCTTCGCTGCTTGCCACGCTCTTTGCCGGCCTGTTCGCGGTCTCACTATTCACGCGACGGACGCGTCGGCGACGGTCGGCGAGTTGGTCCCGTACGCCAACGCCCACGCCCCGGCCAAAGCAGAAGCCCACACCGCCGCCGACCATGGGAGCGATCGGCCCGAAGGTTGAAAGGCCGCTGATGGGCAAGATGGCCCCGCGGAACGAGCGTAACTAGGCCGCTATTTTACGTAATAGCCCTGCCGTGCCCGCAGCGTACGGCCGGCCGGGGCCGTCAGCTTTACCGCGAGTTTTACGTAGCTTCCGAGCGGGAATTCGCCTTCGGAGTAGAACTGTATCAGGTATTGTGAACGCAGCTCATTCGTGAGCTGCGTAAAGATGCGGTCGAGCACTTTCGCGTTCCGCTTCATATTCAGGTCATTCGCAAGCGCGTTGTCGGTATCGACCGGCTGGAATTTCGGCAGGAACGCCGTTCCGCCCGTATCTTCGGCAAAATTTGCCATATTCTCCTGCCCGAAGATGCTGATGGTGTTGAGCTCGTATGAGCTTCCCGCCGGATTTATCGAGTAAAAAACGGTGTCGGCGTCCTGCAGTTTCTTGAGAACGCGTGCACGTTCTTTTTTTGCGGCGTTGTCGCGGGAATCGGCCGTCATCTTGCGGAGCGTTTTTGAATCGATCTTGTCGATCTTCTTCCCGATCGTCCGATAGAGTTCCGAGATCGCTTTTGCGATGCGTTCACTGTTCGTGTCTTCGCCGTCAGAGATGACGACGATCACGCGGCGTGATGTCTCCGGTGCATTTTTCTTAAGATAGTCCACCGCGGCGGCGACCGTGTCATAGAAGGCCGTGTACTGCTTTGTCGGCTGGATCGAGCGGATCGCGGCGGCAGACGCCTGCGCGGTATCGCGGCCGTGGATCAGGACCGGCGTATCGCCGATCGAGAAGACCGCCGCTCTGTCTTCCGGACGCATCACCTGCGCAAGGAATTTTGCGGCGGTTTCCTGCTGGAATTTGTACATCGGGCTCGTCGTCGCCGAAACGTCGAAAAGCAACGCGATCTCGAGCGGCACCTGATCCGCCGAGCTGACGGCCTCGATGATCTGCGGTTTCCCGGCCTCCTGTATCGAAAAGCTCTCCTTGTTGAGGCCGAGAACAGGCTCGCCTGCGGCATCCGTCACCGCCGCCGGCACGACGATCAATCGGGACTCGACCTTTATGACCTCGCCGTCATCGGCCGCTGCGGGCGTCGGCGTTGGCGTTTGTGCCTGACCGCTCGCGGCAAAGGCCATCAGGAGTATCGAAATTGTGAAGGAAAGGCGGCCAAGGAGCTTTTTCATCGTAGATCAGCCTGAAGAGGACAAAAAAGAAAGAAGCGTTGACTTTCAGGCCGGAGGCAATGCGTTCTGCCTCCGGCATCTCGTCAACGCTTTTGATTCAGAGCGAAGGTTATTCGTTGTCAGTTGTCGGCGAATCGGTTGCGGTGGTCTTCACCTCGACATTCGTGTTGATGCCGCGGCTGACAAGGAGTTTCACCTCGACGCGTCGATTCTGCTCACGTCCTTCGCGAGTTGAATTATCGGCAATCGCCTGCAGCTCGCCGAAACCATATGAGGTACCGATGCGACGCAGCGGAACATTGCCGTTCTCGACCAAATAATCGATAACAGCCTGTGCTCTCCGCTGGCTGAGGACCTTGTTCTTCGCCGTGCTGCCGTCGGACGACGCAAAACCGGTAACCTCGATCGTGTAGCCCTTCAGGTTCCGTGCCGCATTTGCGACCTCATCAAGGGCAGCCTTGGCTTCAGCGGACAAGCGATAGCTATTGACCGTGAAGTTGACCGTTGCCGTTGATTGAACAACGTAGTCGTCGAGGTCCGTGATCCGCTTGTTCGTAGCGTTCACGCCCGCAACAGCGGCATCGGCCGTCTCTTGGGCAGCTTTTGCACCGCCCTTTGCGGCATTCGAGATCGCCATAAGCTCATCGATCTGCCCCGAAAGACGCTTGGCGTTCTGTTCGGTCGCCGTGATCCGGTCCTCTGCGGGTGAAACGCGTGCATCGATCGACTGTGCGGTCAAAAGATTGCTCTTATCGAAGCGGATCTTCGAGGCGGACAAGGCACCCGAACTATTGCCGAGGCCTTCGACCTTCAGGTTCAGGCCGCGGACAAGGGCCGACGCAGGAAAGCGATCGCCGCCCCAAAAACTGTTGTTCTTAATGCTCGTGTTCGGTTCAACGACAACGCGGGTGTTCACGCCAACGCTGTCACGGACGATGAACGAGTTGTCATCGTTCATCTGAACGATCACGCCCTTGATCTCGTATTTTTGGCCGCTTGCAAGCTCGCGGGTCTGCGCTTCCTGTGCGAAAGCACCTACGCCCGCAAATGCCAACAGAAGCCCTGTCGCAAATATTCTCTTAAACATCAAAATTACTCCTCCGGATCTAACTATCCTTTATCGATTCTCAAATGTGGGGAGTCGTCGGCTTAGACGACTTATCCCGCGTGCCGGGTTGTAAAAAGATCGAGCCTGACTCGAAAAGGCCCGGACATATTTGAAAAACGGAGCAAAACTCACGTTAAACACAGAATATATCACTACCCTTTCGGCCGACTCAATCTTTTTTTTCCAAGGTCTCTAGATCGAAAACTCGGCATTTTCGAGATAGTTCTTCAAGTAGGAGAGAAACTTCTCTGCGTCGGCACCATCTACGATACGATGGTCATAGGTGAGCGCAAAGTATGCCAGATTACGTATAGCGATAAAATCTTCGCCATCGGCTGATGTCATTACTTTTGTGCGTTTTTCGATAGTTCCGACACAAAGTATCGCAACTTGCGGCTGATTGATGATCGGCGTCCCGAAAAGGCCGCCGAAAACGCCCGGATTCGTGATGGTGAACGTTCCGCCCTGCACCTCGTCCGGGCTAAGCTTTTTCGTCCTTGCGCGGTCGGCAAGGTCATTGGCCGTAACCGCCAATTCTGCGAGCGACAGGCTCCCCGCACCCTTTATTACAGGCACGATCAAGCCCCAATCCAAAGCGACCGCCATCCCGAGGTTTATGTCGCCCTTGTAGATGATCTCGTCGCCATTGACCTGGGCATTGACGATGCGATGCTCTCGGATCGCCGCGACAACGGCCTCGAAGATGAACGGCATAAAGGTAAGTTTCGTGCCGTATTTGGCCTGAAACGCGGCCTGATTCGCCTTGCGGAACTTGGCGACGTTCGTCATATCGATCTCGTAAACGCTCGTAACGTGTGCCGAGGTCTGTTTCGAGAACGTCATATGTTCGGCGATCTTCTTCCGCATAACGGACATCTTCTCGACGCGGTCATCCATCGTGATCGGGGCCGTCGAAGGCGTAAATGACGGCGCGGCCGCCGGTACCGAAGATCTCGCTGCGGGCACGGCCTGGCGCGTCGGGAATGCCGGAGCACCCTTTACAAGCAGATCTTCGGGATGAAGGGCCGCTCCGGTCTCGATGAAGCTCAGTATGTCGTTCTTGGTGACGCGGCCGCTGATCCCGCTGCCCGGGATGCGCGTGATATCGATACCGTGTTCCTTGGCGATATTTCGCACGAGCGGGCTGGATTTCGCACGCCGAAGCTCGTCGATCGAGCCGTTCCCGCCCTTCGGAGCCGCGGCTGCAGCGACCGCGACCGGAGCCGCAGGAGCAGAAGCAGCGACGGGAGCCGCAGGTTCAATTGGAGCCGCAGGAGCAGGTTCTGCCGTTGCGGCAGGTTGGCTTGCGGCAGCTCCGGCGGAGCTTCCAACGGTCGCGAGCACCGAACCGACCTCGACCGTTTCGCCTTCCTTGACGTTAATCGAGAGAACTTTACCTCCCGCCGGCGAAGGAACTTCCGCATCGACCTTGTCGGTCGAGATCTCAAGAAGCGCCTCATCCTTCTCGACAGTATCGCCGACGGCCTTAAGCCATTTCGAAACGGTTCCTTCCGTGATGGATTCGCCCATTTGCGGCATCACCACATCGACCGAAGCACCTCCGCCCGAAACACTTGCCGAAGAGTGCGGCGCAGGCGCCGGAGTCGGCTCGGAAGGCGCCGGGACGCTCTCCACCGCCTTCTCGACGGCCGGTGCGGTTTTCGGGGCACTAACAGGCTCGGACACGCTGCTTGCGGGAGCTGCTGCTGATTCGCCTTCCTGCCCGACAACGGCGAGAGCCGTCCCGACCTCGACCGTCTCTCCCTCAGGGACGTTGATCGCGAGCAGAATGCCGCCTGCCGGGCTCGGGACCTCTGCATCGACCTTGTCGGTCGAGATCTCAAGTATCGACTCGTCCTTCTCGACCTTGTCGCCCACCTTTTTTAGCCAGCGGGAAACGGTACCTTCGGTGATCGACTCGCCCATTTGGGGCATTATGACTTCAACGCTCATAAGAACCTCGTAAAAATTCTCAAATGATAAGGATACAAGAATTCGGCGATATTAAGAAAGTAACCGCGGCCGTTGGGAGTATTTGGTTTCGGCTAATTGGCCTGCCGATATAACTTTTTTCCGCGTTTTGCGTTAATATGAATGAAATCCGTAATTTAGACCCTCGAGAGAGACGTTCTTGCTTCTACTCGTAAAAACAAAGATGAAAAAAAATTGCCATACTTTCGCTCTCGCTCGCTCTTTTGAGCATTCCGGCGGCCGCACAGCGTACTCGCCGTGCCCCGGCACCTTCTCAACCGACGGTGACCGAGGCCGATTATGCCCGTGCGGAAAGCCGCCTCAGCTATAAGACAAATCCGTTGATCGACCGGAACGGCGTCCGTGCCACGTGGCTGCCGGACGGCACGTTCTGG
>LLEU01000014.1:0-15000 GCA_001567505.1 Acidobacteria bacterium OLB17
CACAAAGGCGCAGAGCCCCTGCTTCGAGCAATATTCGACTAGAGCTTTCCATTCTCGCCTTTGCGTTCTTTGCGTGTACTTTGTGTCTTTGCGTTTATCTATCAAGCCAAAAACGCAAAGCACGCAAAGGATCCGCAAAGATCGCGAAGCTTCTCCCACAAAGGCGCAGAGACGCAGAGAATTGACTCGTGCTCAATCGTCACCGGAGTCGCCTTCTGAATCATCTTTTCCGCGGGAACCCCTGCGGCTGTTCGAAGAATTTCCGAGGCTGGCGTATAATACCTGCACCCTGAAAAAATAAAACTATGAAAACTTCCCTTCTCGTAGCTCTAATACTGCTTGCGTCGTTTACCGCGTTTGCGCAGCCGCCTTCGGCGAAGCCGTCCGATGACAAGAAAGCGGATTCGAAACTTCTTGATCCACAAATGGATAAGCCGCCCGTTGTCACGCATCACACTTCGCGCGCCGGCAACAAGACCCTTGCGTACACGACCACGACCGGGTTTATGCCGATCAAGAACCCACAGACCGGAGAGACCGAAGCTCATATATTCTATATGGCCTACACGCTCGACAATCCGCCTGCGAACCGCCCGTTGATGTTTTCGTTCAACGGCGGGCCGGGCTCGGCGAGTGTCTGGCTGCACCTCGGAGCCCTCGGGCCCAAACGCGTGAAGATGCTAGACGACGGGATGTATCCGCCGCCGCCTTTTGAAATGGAAGACAATGCCGCGACCTGGCTTGCTGATACGGATCTCGTCTTTATCGATCCGGTCGGGACGGGATATTCGAGGCCGACCAAGCAGGAATACGGCGAGAAGTTCTTTGGACTTCGCGGCGATATTGCGTCGGTCGGCGAATTCATTCGGCTTTATCTAGGCAAAAACGAGCGTTGGATGTCGCCGCTCTTCCTTGTCGGCGAAAGCTACGGCACGACGCGGGCCTCGGGCCTGTCCGACTGGCTTTTCGACCACGGTATTGCACTCAACGGCATCGTTCTCGTCTCGACGGTGATGAATTTTCAGACGCTGAATTTCGCAAGCAGCAATGACCTGCCGCTTGTTCTGATACTGCCAAGCTATGCGACGACCGCGTGGTATCACAAACGTCTCTCGCCAGCCCTTCAGGCGAAGTCGGTCGCCGCCGTGGCCGAAGAAGCGAGAAATTTCGCCTCGAACGAATATATGCCTGCGTTGATGCGGATCGACCGTCTGAGTACAGCCGAACGTAATGCACTTGCAGACAAGTTCGCATTGCTCACGGGACTGTCACGCGAATTCGTGCTTCGAAATAACTTCCGCGTAGAGCTCGGGGAATTCAACAAAGAGCTTCTTCGCGACCAGCGCCGCTCGACCGGAAGACTCGACAGCCGCTTTACCGGCATCGACAGCGATGCGGCCGGCGACAATCCGGATCGCGACCCGTCAATGAGCGCGATCAGGCCGCCTTACACCGCTGCGTTCAACGATTACGTTCGACGCGACCTCGGATTCAAGTCCGATATGGAATACTACATCCTTGGCGGCGGCGTCGGGCGTGGAACTTTGGGCGCGATAACGGATACGCCGACACGAGCAGTGCCCTGCGTGCTGCGATGGCGAAGAATCCGTATATGAAGATCATGGTCGCGGCCGCGTACTACGATATGGCGACGCCGTTCTATGCTGCCGAATATACGGTCTCGGCGATGGATCTCGATCCGAGCCTACGCAAAACATCACGTTCGAGTACTACGAATCGGGCCATATGATGTATATCGACGTACCTTCGCTCTTCAAGCTGCACAAGGATGCATCGGCCTTCATTTCGAGTTCTTTGAAGAAATAGGTCAGTGTGCCGTCCGACCGTGGAGCAGCTCGACAGCGTGTTTCAGAACGGGCCGGATCACTTCAAAGCATTCCTCGACAGCGTTCGGCTTGCCGGGCATATTTACGATAAGAGTATGCCCGGCGATCCCGCTCACCGCTCTAGAAAGCATCGCGAACGGCGTTTTCGCGGCAGTTTCGCGACGCATTGCCTCGGCAATTCCGGGAGATTCCCGCTCGATAACGGCACGGGTCGCCTCGGGAGTATTGTCACGCGATGCAATACCTGTCCCGCCGGTCGTCAGGATGCAGTCAACCTCGCCGCTGTCGCAGAGTTCGCGAAGCTTTTCGACTATCGCCTCAAGGTCGTCTGTGACCACATCGCGGGTAACGCTAGATGCAATGCCGGCGGCAAGCTCGGCAAGACGTTCGCCCGACGCATCGTCCTCGAGCAAGCGAGTATCGCTGATAGTAAGGATCGCTATTCTCATAAATCCATTAGGCCGCGGTTGCCTCGACATCCTCGACGCGTCGCTCCCGTCGGCGACTGTTGAATATACTCGCCAGAACGCCCGCCACCACAAGGAGCATACCGCCAAGCGTCAAAGGACTTTGTGATTCACCGAAGAACGTCCAGCCAACAACGACCGCGTAAACAAGCCCTGAGTAGATCACGATCGCCACGCCCGCGACCTTCTCGCGTTGGAGTGCGTCCGTTAAATAGATCTGGCCGAGCTGCGAAAAAATGCCGAGCCCCAAAAGCCATAACCAATCCCAACCCGTAGGCTGAACCCATTCAAAAAGGATAGCAACAAAGCCGGCGATCGCTCCGATAAGCTGGAAATGGAATACGATGGTCAGGCGATGTTCCTGGCCGCTCATCTTACGCACCAGGTTATACGCCATTCCCGAACAGAATGCCGAAAAGATCCCCAAGATCACGTAAAATGGCTCGACGCGATGATCGACACGCTGGATCAAAAGAACGCCGGCAAAGGCGATCGCGTAGAAGATCCATTGCGTCCGGCCGAGCTTTTCGCCGAGGAGGAAGATGGCAAGCACGGCACTGAAGATCGGCGAGACATATTGCAGCGTCTGTGCTGTCGCGAGCGGGATATTCTGCAGCGTAACAAAAAAACTAAAAAGGGCGGCAGTGCCGAAAATACCTCGAAGCGCGAGTATCACGTGATTCGAACCGATCACGCTCGCTTTTGCTCTGTGCAGCCCGACCAGGCATAGGGCAGACGCGATCGTACACCGAAAGAAGACGGCCTCCATCGCGGGCAAATGGCTGACCTCTTTAACAAAAACGTTGGCAATAAAAAAAGAACGCGGTCGACAGGAACATCGACCGCACTCCGCGTGTAGTGAATTTGTTGCCCTCAGCCATCAGTCTTCGTTCGCACGGCTTCGTCCGCTCTTGCTTGCTCCGCAGCCGCAATCAGCTTCGCACTCTTCGTCGCTAACGGCAAATGCACGCTTTTGAGCGATCGCACGGCGAACAAGCACGGTCCCCGCGACAAGAAGTAACAATAATACGACAATTAGCTGCCACATCACTCAAATCCGAGAGCCCGGCCGCCCTGATAGGTCAGGAAAGCGGCCGTGTATGCGATGACCGTCATATAGCTGAACATAAATATCGGCCATATCCACGAGTTCGTCTCCCGTCGGACGACGGCCAGCGTTGACATACATTGCATCGCGAGAACAAAGAAGACCATCAGCGTGAGCGCCGTCAAGGGCGTCCAGACCGCGCGTCCGTCGTCGCGTTTTGCGTCGCGGATCGCCGAGACCAACGTCGTCGATTCTGCGTCCGCGTCCTTTCCGACATTGTAGATTATGCTCAGGGTCGAGACCAGCACTTCGCGGGCCGCAAAACTTGCTATCAATGCAACCCCGATCTTCCAGTCGAATCCGAGCGGCGCGATCACGGGCTCGATCGTGTGTCCCAACTTGCCCGCAAAGCTGTGCTTGAGCTGCTCGCTCTCTTTAATGACATCCTCCGGCGGCGTTTCAACTGCATCCGCCTGAGCAACTGATGCTGGCGCAGGCTGAGCGGGCGAAAGATCGCGCGGAAAATACATCAATGCCCAAAGGAGGATCGAGATCGCGAGGATGATCGTGCCGGCACGCTTTAGGAAGAGCCATGCACGCGTGAGCATATTCTGGATAACGGTACGCAGGTTCGGGAGGCGATATTCCGGCAATTCCATCAGGAAAGGCGGCGGCGGCGACTTTAGCACCGTTCGCTTCAGGATGAACGCCACGATCACAGCGACGAGTATGCCGAGCGCATACATTGCGAGCATCAATACGGCCGCGACCGAGACGAATCCGAAGATCGTCTGCCCGGCAAAGAATGCCGCGATCATCAGCGTATAGACAGGAAGCCGTGCCGAACACGACATGAACGGCGCGACCATGATCGTCGCGAAGCGATCCCGCCTGTTCTCGATCGTCCGCGTCGCCATAATGCCCGGGATCGCACAGGCAAAGCTGCTTACGAGCGGCAAGAACGCCTTCCCGTGAAGGCCAACATTGCTCATCAGCTTATCCATAAGGAAAGCAGCACGTGCCATATAGCCCGTATCTTCGAGCAATGAAATGAACAGGAACAGCAGCAAGATCTGCGGCAGGAACACCACAACGCCGCCTACACCGGCAATAATGCCGTCACTGATCAGATCAGTGAGTACGCCGGGCGGCAAATTCTCTTTCGCAAGTGCGCTGAGCGAACCGAAACCCTGCTCAAGCAGATCCATCGGGACCGTCGCCCACGAAAAGATCGCCTGAAACACGACCAGAAGTACGGCGACCAGTATCAACAGGCCAAAGAATTTGTGGGTCAGCACCTTGTCGATCTTTCGCGACAAGCGAAGCTTTGGCGTATCGTTGTGCCGCGTCGATTCCTGTACGGCCTTTGAGATGAAGCTGTAGCGGGCGAATATCTTAGCGTGCGGGCCGGATGCCTCGTCGGCTTCATCGAACGTCGGAGCGTCACCGGCTCCACCCATGGCAGCCAAATGCACTTCTTTTGCAAGTTCCTTGATGCCGCGGCCGGACTTTGCGTTTATAGCCACTACAGGCGTCTTCAGAAGCTTTGCGAGCTTCGGGACGTTGATCTCGTGATCCTGCTTCTCGAACGCGTCGATCATCGTAAGGGCGACGACGACCGGAACTTTGTAATCAAAAAGCTGGGTGACTAGATAAAGATTTCGCTCAAGGTTCGTTGCATCGACCACGGCGATAACGACGTCCGGCCGCCGAACGCCCTTTTGCTCGCCCGTGATCACGTTCCTTGCGATCTGCTCGTCAAGTGAAGTCGCGTCAAGACTGTAAAGGCCGGGAAGGTCGATCAGATCGGCGAGGCCGCCGTTCAGCTGCCAATGGCCGGTCTTGCGTTCGACCGTAACACCGGGATAGTTCGCGACCTTCTGCCGAAGGCCAGTCAGTGCATTAAAAAGTGTGGTCTTACCGGCGTTCGGGTTTCCGGCAAGCGCAATAGTGAGGCTGTGGGCAAGTGTGGACGCCATCGCCGGTTCGTGTTTCTGGCCTAGACTGCCACCTCGATCGCGGCCGCTTCGCTACGTCGCATCGCAAGGCTGTATCCGCGAACGCTGACCTCGATCGGATCGTTGAATGGCGCACTCTTGATCAGCTGGACCGAAACGCCGGGGATTATGCCCATTTCGAGAATGCGGCGAGTAATTCGCGAATCACCATTGACGGCAGTCACGCGAGCGGAAGTACCGATGGGAAGTGAATTTAGTGTGGTCTGCTTTGCCATTTTCTCCCGGAACCCGAGATATCTCGAAATTCAAGGATGACTATACACTAAATGAAAGTGATTTTCAATTGCAGAATGGTCAATTGGCAGATAACCTCACGCCTTCGGATGACGGCCCGCATTTTGCCCGGCCCTTACCGCGACAGGACGTTCCTTTGCGAAACAAGGTCGGCCTGAAAGGCTCCCGTAGCAAACCGAAGCGGCGTCCTTTCGGCGCCGGTCGAGAGCCAGATCTTGAAGCCAAGTTTATCGATCGCGGGGTCGTGCGTGACGATCGTGATCGCCTGTGCTTCAACCTTTTTGCCCGCAAGCTCTATCGTCTCCGGCCTTGAAGGCCGCAGCGAAAAGATCTGCACCTTGTCTCGCCAAAATACAGCAACGCGTGTATCGTTGACCGGATTCGACGCTTCCCTGCTGGGAGCGAGATTGAATGACCGCATCGCGTAAACCAGCGATAGGACGCAGTGAACGCCGATCGGCCCTTCGGCCTTGTTCGGCCCAAATGTAACGGTACCGGTGCGTTGGTCAAACGTCGCGTTCTGCGAGTAGGCAGCGGCCGAACGCGATAATTTTGCAGCGAGCGAACTCGGCCCAAGGCTTGCGGGGTCGACGTTCGCGACCATTGAATCACCGAGCGAGAAAGGCGGATTCGGCCCGTCAACACCCGTGACCTTAGCTTCGAGAACCAAAGTATCGTAAATGCCGACGAGTTTTCGTTCGCGGGCCGCAAGCAGAAAACTTCCGACCTTTCGGCCGCCTTCGGTAACCTCATAGGTCAACTCTTCACCGAGCCTAAACTTCAACTCCGGCAGCAGCGGCTGATCGGCGATATACGGTGTCGGCGACGGTGTCGGCCGAATGGCGGGCTTCTGCGGCGTTGCGACGGGAATAGGCGTGGGCGAAGGCGTTGGGGTCGGTGCGCCGGGCGTTTCGACGGAATATGAGGCGAGCGTCCCACGAAATGTCCCGTTCCGTGTCTTGAACTCGAACGCAACCGGGATCTTTGCTTCGGAGTCAGAGAGCCAAAGGCGCACATTCTTAATGCCGTGCGAGTCGAAATACGGCCCGGTTACACGGACGATCGTCGAGTCGAACGGTCCTTGTCCGGTCTCGACCTTGCCGGAGCCCTCGGGAAGGAACGTTATTGTTGAATCCTCGCCGTCTTCGGAGAACGGAAAGCTGCCGCTGCCGCCCGACGCTCGAGCCTTGAAGAGCGCGGCGATCAGGTCGAGCGGTGCACCCGCCGCTCTCGTGTTATCGACATCGACCTGCCTTTGCGATACACCGCCGTCGAGCACGCGCTTGATCAGCACGGGGCTTCCGTCTTCGATCGAAGCAAAGGTCGTGCGCCGCTCGTCGAGCAAGATGATCGCGGCACTAACGAACCCTTGCGTTCGCATCCTGCTTTCGATCTCGACGACGTTCTTGTCTGCGATCTTTCCCCGCGAGATCACGTGCGTTTCAAAGAACGCGGCATTCCTGAAATTATCTAACGAGATGTTGTATGAGATCCGCTCGCCGATCCGGAACGGTCCGGCAGTCAGCACCGGAGCGGCTTCGGTCTGAGCAATAGCGGTGGTCGCAAATAGAGAGCAGAGAAAGCCCGCGAGAGTGAGATATTGAATGAACGAGAATTTCTTCATTTAATTCGACGTGATCTGCCTTCGTCTGCTACGAAATTAGGTTTGCCAACGCGGCCCGGCGATCGGCCTGTGCCGTGATCGGGCGGCCAACAACGGCGTACGTCGAACCGCTCTCGATCGCCTCCCTGAATGTCATTACACGCTTTTGGTCGCCCAACGTTCCGTCGGCAGGGCGAATTCCCGGCGTCACGATCACAAGGTCATCCGAAACTTCCCTTCGAAGCACCGCTGCCTCACACGCGGACGCAACGACACCGTCAAGGCCCGCGGCTCGGACGGTCTTTGCCAGTCTGACCACGTAATCTTCTGGCGTTCCGGCGAATCCGAGCTCGCGCAGGTGACCTTCTCCGCTGCTGGTCAGTAGCGTGACGCCGATCAGCAGCGGCCTTGGAAGCGACTCACGCCCGCAAACCTCTTCGACCGCAAGTCGCGCGGCCCGGAGAGCTTCCGTTCCGGCCGCAGCGTGAAAATTCATCATCCAAACGCCCAAACGGGCGGCTGAAACGGCAGCCTGCGCCGTGGTGTTCGGAATGTCGTGAAACTTCAGGTCGAGGAAGACCCGTTCGCCCGTTTGCACGAGCTCGGAGACGAAGCTCGGGCCTTCTGCAGTGAACAGCTGCAGGCCGATCTTGAAAGCAAAGACCTCGCCCTTCAAGTCTTCGACGATCTCGCGGGCCTTTGTTGCCGTGTCAGTATCGAGCGCGACGATGAGACGTTCTCGTGCCGACGCGATCGTGTCTTTAGAGGTCGATGTTGATCTTGGCTGCATTCGGGTCAGTCGAGGTCCAACGGATTTTTATAAGGTGTACCGTCGTCGGTCCCGGCGCGCTTCATCGCCTCCTTGAACTTCTCTTCCAGCAAGCGTTCACGATCTTTCATCGAGGACATCTCCTGCGAAAAGAGCTGATCGCGAAGTTCCTTCTGCTTGCTCAGGCCTTCCTTCAACTCGTCAAAGGACGCCGTCGCCTTCTTTTTTTCCTCGTGCGCTAAGATCGCTCCGGTCGCCGAATCGATCGTCAACGTCGATTCGCAGCACGGGCAAATAACTGTCAACTTCTCCATAAAAAAACTTCCTACTGTGCACGTGCAGATCTCGAACTCTTTGACTGATCCTGCGTGGGCATCGACCGCGGCTTGATCCCCGCCAACTCCATCAATAGAGCTGCCGACGGGCTGCCGATCGTGCCGATCCGAGCCGCAGGGACCTTTACGGACTTTCCGCTCTTTAAGATCACGCGGGCCGAGCGGTCGCGTCCGACGGTCCGGATCTCGAGTGCCTTCAGATACTCGTTGTTCGCGAAGACACGCCGCTCCAGGATGGAGCCGTCCTTCAGCATCTCGCTCGAAACCGTCGAATCGTCGCCCGCACCGACCGAAGGCGGTTTCGAGCCGGGCGGCGGCGGCGGCCCTTCCGTAAGGACGCGGCCACGTTCGGAGGCAGCTATAGGCCCGCCGGCCCCTGTATTCGCATCCGAAACGTCGGTTCGCGGTACGGTCGAGATTCCCGTCATATCCGGGGTTCCTGACGTCGCCGGACTAGAATTCCCGTTCGATACGACACCAGGGCCCGCGTTCGAATTTCCCGGTGCGTTCGCCGCCGGCTTCGAATTCGGACTTGGCCCCGAAGCCGATCCGCAGGCCGAAAACAGGAAACAAAAGACAATAATGCTGAGATACTTCATTTAAATACACGCGGACGAGCAGCCAACTCCGAACGCACTTGTCGTTCAATAATACCGAATTTTATTCATTTTCCGTAAGACTTTGGCTCTTGGTCATAAAAAAGAACGCACGGGGAAGCAATAACTTGCCTCTCCGTGCGCTCGGTAGTAAACAACCGCAGTAGGACTAAACGTCGTAGTACATCGAGAACTCTAACGGATGCGGCCTCAGCCTCAACGGAGTGATCTCGTTGTCGCGTTTATACTGGATCCAGCGTTCGATGAGCTTTTCCGAAAAGACGTCGCCTTTGAGGAGAAACTCGTGATCGTCCTCGAGCGCTTTCAGCGCGTCGTCCAGATTGCCCGGAAGCGACGGAACATCTGCGAGTTCCTCCGGCGGAAGATCGTAAATGTCCTTGTCGAGCGGTTCGCCCGGATCGATGCGATTCTGAATGCCGTCAAGGCCTGCCATCAGAAGTGCCGCGAACGTCAGATACGGGTTGCACGACGGATCCGGCGGCCTGAATTCGAGACGCTTTGCCTTCGGCGATGAAGAGAACATCGGGATGCGGACCGCGGCCGAGCGGTTCCTCGCTGAATAAGCAAGATTTACGGGTGCTTCAAAATGGGGAACAAGCCGCTTGTACGAGTTCGTGGTCGGAGCCGCGAAACCGACCAGCGCCGGCGCGTGTTTCAGAAGGCCGCCGATGTAGAATTTCGCCATTTCCGAAAGGCCTGCGTAACCGTCGCCGGCAAAGAGCGGCGTGCCGTCCTTCCACAAAGACTGATGAACGTGCATTCCTGACCCGTTGTCGCCGTAGAGCGGCTTCGGCATAAAGGTCGCCGTCTTTCCCGCGGCGTGTGCAGTATTTTTGACAACGTACTTGAACAGCATCAGGTTGTCCGCCGTGTGGAGCATATTCGAGAATTTGAAATCGATCTCGCACTGCCCGGCGGTCGCAACCTCGTGGTGATGACATTCGACGAAGATCCCGACCTCATTCAGGATCGACGCCATCGTATTCCGCAGGTCAACCAGCGTATCCATCGGCGAGACCGGAACATAGCCTTCCTTCGGCCGAATATGAAAACCGCTGTTCACCGGCTCACCTTTGCGTCCCGAGTTCCAGTGGCCCTCTTCAGAATCGACCGTATAGCCCGCCGAGTGCTGATCGTTATGGAACCTAGCCTCGTCAAAAACAAAGAACTCGGCCTCAGGGCCAACATATACCGTATCGGCGATGCCCGTGAATTTCAGATAGCTTTCCGCCCGAGTTGCCACCGAACGCGGATCGAGGCCGTAACCTTCCTTCGTGATCGGATCGACGGCGTTCGCGATCAGGCAAAGCGTCGGCTCCTCCGTGAACGGATCGATCCAGAAACGCGTCGGATCCGGAACGAGGAGCATATCGGATTCGTGAATAGCGGCCCACCCGCGCAGGCTCGATGCATCAAATCCAAATCCATCCTCAAAGCTATCCTCGCCTAGCATATCGATCGGATATGTAAGGTGATGCCAGGCGCCGGGAAGGTCCGTGAACCTGATCGAAACAAAGCGGGCTCCCTGGTCTGCGGCAAATGTCAAAACGTCTTTTGGTTTCATTTTTCTCCTGATCCTCTGATCCTTGGTCGAACTTCTTTCTAGGTCACTGCGAATACCAAGGGCAAATCCTAACAGAACGCCGAGCGCACCGAATAGCCCCAACATCCACTTAATGAACGGAGGCGACAACTACTACATTTTTGTAGGATTTTGGAGTTTTGAGGATGGCCGAAGATCGGTCAGCGAGCCACGATCTCGCCTATGAGGTCGTATTCATGGGCTTCCGTGATCTTTACATCATAGATCCGGCCGACCTCGGGGTCGAACCTTCGGGCATATCGTTTATTAGTATGTAGCCGTCGATCTCTTGAGCCTGGCCCGCGAGGCGTCCCTGAAAAAGCAGGTCGGACTCCTGCGAAAGGCCTTCGAACATTACCGGAAAAACCTTTCCGACCTTCGCCTTGTTGAGCTCTCGGCTAATTTTTGCCTGCTCTTTCATCAGGCGGTCGCGGCGCTTTTTCGCCACCTTCGGATCGACCTTGTCAGGCAAGTCGTAAGCGGGCGTTCCCTCTTCGTCCGAATAAGTAAAGACACCGACATTGTCGAAGCGGCAGGCGCGCACGAATTCGAGCAGCTCTTCGAAGTCCTCGTCCCGTTCACCGGGAAAACCGGTAATGAACGTCGTCCTGATCGCGATACCGGGAACGCGTTCGCGGACGCGGGCGATCAGCTTTTCGAGACTCTCGCGAGTGCCGCCTCGCTTCATCAGTTTCAGAACATTCCTCGAAGCATGCTGAAGCGGCATATCGAGATACTTGACGGCTTTGTCCGTCTCCGCAATGGCCGAAAGGAACGCGTCGGAAATATGCGTCGGGTAAGCGTACATCGGGCGTATCCATTCGATGCCTTCGATCTCACCCAAAGCCCGGATCAAGGCAGCCAGAGCATCGACCTCGCCAAGGTCTTCGCCGTACCTTGAACTGTCCTGCGCAACCAGCACGATCTCCTTTACGCCGTCCTTTGCGAGGTTGCGCGCCTCCTCGACGATCGAACCGAACCGTCGCGAGCGAAAACTCCCACGCATCGACGGGATCGAGCAGAAGGCGCACGGCCGGTCGCAGCCTTCGGCGATCTTAATGAACGCCGTGTGGCTGTTGGTCGCACGGAGGCGTGGCGTAGTTTCGTCGTAAAGATATGTCGAGGATTTGTTGCCGATCGGCCTTAAGGTCAGGGACTTTGCGTCAAACTCCTCATCTGCCGCCTTTAGGATCTCGCCGACCTGCGACGTACCGATGAACGCATCGACCTCCGGCAGCTCTGCGATGAGATCATCGCGGTAACGCTCGACAAGGCAGCCGGCAACGACAACTCTCGATGCGTTCCCTTCCGCTTTCAGGCGAGTTGCTTCGAGTATCGCATCGATCGATTCCTGTTTTGCAGACTCGATAAAACCGCACGTATTCACGACGACCGTATCGGCCTGATCGGCGTCGTTCGTGATCTCGTAGCCTGCCTCGGCGAGCGTGCCCATCATCACCTCGCTGTCAACAAGATTCTTCGGGCACCCTAAACTTACAAATCCTACTTTCTTCATCCAGTGCGGAACGCAAACCTTTATTATACCGCAGCATTAATGATCGCGCGACACGGCCGCAGGACACGAACCATAGAAATCCGGATCACAGCCTTCTCTGCGTTTGACATACCACCCAAATGGGTGATAGATTGCGGACAAATTTGTCCGGTTGAGATCACCGACTTCAAGGTGTATGGGTGGCAGCGACAAGCCTCACGATCCCATTTGCGATGCCCATAAATAAAGAAAAACAGATATTTAAGATCGTCGGCGGCCTTTACTCGAACTCCGATTGCACCGATGCATTGGCCGAAGCCCTAAAGGACATCGTCGAACTCCTCGATGCAGGGTCGGCCGCACTGACATTCCTCCGCGGCGACGCTGCGCATCACGAAGTGCCGGTAGAAGCGGGCCTCGATGACGCGTTTATGCCCCGGTATGTCGAGACATTCGGCGAGATCAGTCCGTTCCGTTCTGCGATCAACGCGCTCGCGGAAGGCCAGACCTTCTCGCGCCTAGATCATCTGAGCGACCAGGCCTTTGAGAAGACCGACATCTATCAGAACTTCTTTAAGGAATACGACATTTTCAACTACGAGTATCACACTTTGATTCGTTCGGACGGGATGATGGCGGGATTCAGCGTTTCGCTGCCGAAGCGGAAGCGTGTCTTTACAAAGGACGAACGCCAGATCGTGACCGCACTGCGGCCGCATATCAAGCACTGTCTCGAGCTAAGGCTTCGCGACCTTACTTCCCCGTCGAACCACGATGACCTCGTCAAGGCAGTAAGCACTTTGGCGCGCGCGGTGCTTGTTGTCGATCAAGACGGACGCGTACTCACGGCTAATGCGGCGGGCGCGAATATCCTTAAGGCGAATGACGGCCTTTCGCTTGATAGACACGGCTGCTTGAAGGCCGCGTCCGGCGATGGTTCGAAGCGCCTCAAGGCTGTTATCGGGGTCTTCCGCCCTTCGGAAGGAACATGGTATCGCATTTCAAGTTCAAACTCGGCCGTCTCGGCGGTTCGCTTCGGCGCGGACGGTGATATTCCGGTCCCCGGAGACTATGACGGGGACTCTAAAGCCGATGTGAACCTATTCCGGCCATCCAACGGCACCTGGTATCGCCTTAACAGCGGTAACGGAGCATTTTTCGCGGTCCAGTTCGGAGCAAGCGGCGACCACCCGATCTTGGGCGATTTCGATGGAGACGGAATGTCGGACATGGCGGTCTGGCGGGCTAGCACCGGCGTGTGGTATATCCAAAAGAGTTCTGATCTCGGTGTGATCATCTCAAAGTTCGGCCTACCGACCGACGTCCCGGTCGCCGCAGACTATGACGGCGACGGAAAATGCGACATTGCGGTGTTTCGTCCGACCGACAGCATTTGGCACAGAATAAACAGCAGCAACGGCAGCTATCAGGCGAGTGCGTGGGGAATCAGTTCCGACCTCCCGATCGCGGGTGGCACGATCCCGGTCCAAGGTACTCCTTCGTTCACGTGTGATTATTTCGCGTCGCCCGGCGGAACGCCTTCGGGCAATGGTTCCGCGGGAAACCCATGGGATCTTCAATCTGCGTTATTGAAGACCTCATTGATAAACAACGGCAAGACGTTGTGCCTAGCGGGCGGCACTTATGTGGGCAAATTCCGCTCGACCCTGAATGGCGCGGTCGTGCGAAGTGCTCCGGGTCAAAGCGTAAAGATCGACGGATATCAGACGACAACCTTGGCAGCGGCGATCAGCGCAACACAAACGAGTTTTACTGTTGCAGACGGCTCCCATATCCTATCCGGCGGTGGTGACAATATCGCCATTGGCGGCGAGATCATCAAGGTTTTCTCAAGGACGGGAAATACGATCACGGACTGTCTCCGTGGTGCAAGCAATTCACTCAATGGCCCCGAACCGCATGCCGCCGGTTCGACCGTTGTAGCGGGCGGGGACGTGCTTTACATAGAAGGTAATGGCTCTGTTTATCGTGACATGGAGGTCATGAACAGCCGACCGAGTCGTGACGGAAATATCGAGAATCAGGGTGTTGGGCGTGGCAGCGGTGTCGTGGTCGTCGGCAACGGGAACAAACTCGTCAACCTCGTCGTCCATGACAACCTCAACGGCATATTTACGGGCAGTTCGACTTCGAATACCGAGATCTACGGCTGTCTGGTCTATAACAACGGCGTTCATTCGCGTGACGGCGGGACCGTCGAGAATGGGCACGGCCACGGACTTTACCTTTTGAACAGCGCGGGTTACTCGCGAATTTACGAGGATATTGTCTTGAACAGCTTTAAGCTCGGTGCCCAAGGCTACGGCGTTACAGGTCCTTATGTTGGCGGCGACTTCTTCGGCCTGGTAGTCGCAAACTCAGGCTCTCCCCTCGGTAAATTCGGGGACGTAAACCTGCGGAACTATAATCTGTTGGTCGGGCCCGACAGTCAGCGAAGTCCGACCGCGGCCGTTCGTAGTTCCTTTTTCTATCATCCTGCATCCACGAATGGATACATGTTGGGCTTTGGATACGGTGCAGGCGTCGATGCCGGAACGATCACCGACAACTATTTTGTCGGCGGCGGGACTTTGCTTGCGATATCCAACACAACGAGCGCCACGATCACGGGAAATAAGTTCTACAGTCCACGCACTGGTGCACAATATACACTCGTCTCGCCTGGGCAGTCCTACGCTTGGGATCAGAACTCCTATTTCGGCGCGACCGCCAGGAATGTATTCGGTGTCTCCGGCTCAGCGCTCTATCAATTTACCGGTTGGAGGAATGCCACCGGCTACGACGCCGCGAGTTCGACGACGTCGTCCGCAATCCCGGATACAGTGATCGTAAGGCCGAATTCTTATCAACCCGGCAGGGCGAACGTGATCATCTATAGCTTTAGCGGCTCAGGAAGTGCGACGATAGACCTTTCATCCACGGGGCTTACGAACGGTCAGCGTTACACTATCAGGAACGCTCAGA
>LLEU01000014.1:22500-78323 GCA_001567505.1 Acidobacteria bacterium OLB17
GGACCTTATAAATAGTACCGTCATTAATTCTTCCTATTCTTTCGAAGTTTACATACCGAAATACTTCATCCTTCACGCGGCGTTGCTGGGTCAGGGTTTCCCCCATTGCCCAAAATTCCCGACTGCTGCCTCCCGTAGGAGTCTGACCCGTTATTCAGTGTCAGTGTGACCGACCGTCCTCTAAGACCGGTTACAGATCGTAGCCTTGGTAGGCCATTACCCTACCAACTAGCTAATCTGCCGCAAGCTCCTCTTCAAGCGGATTGCTCCTTTAACAACTGTCATCTTGCGATGCCGCTGCATTATGCGGTATTAGCGCCCGTTTCCGGACGTTATTCCCCACTCGAAGGTAGATTACTTACGTGTTACTCACCCGTGCGCCACTCTATGCACTCTCCGAAGAGAGCTTTAATCGTTCGACTTGCATGTCTGAGGCACGCCGCCAGCGTTGATTCTGAGCCAGGATCAAACTCTCGTTGATTTCCTAGTTCATTGTTGCCGGCCGAAGATCAAAACCAACAGATCCCGACCGGACTTTATTGTGTACGAATTAACACATGGACACGCATATTTAGTTTTCAAATATCAACCTATTTTCCGTCTCCTTCTAATCCAGAGGCGAAACTCTTGATTATACAGAAGCGAATTATGTTGTCAAGCCTCAAAGCAAAGTTTTTCAACTTTTTTCTCACCGCCCTGTCGAGCAAGTGCTGAGGCAAATATGTATTCTCTACATTCACCCGATTCGTGTCAAGCGAGCAGCAGCCGGTTAGTAACATTTTCTTAAATTACTTTACGCCTTCGCCCAAAAACACCGAAGGAGATGGAAGGTCCGGGATTGCGTGGAGCGGGTGACGAGGCTCGAACTCGCAACTTTCAGCTTGGGAAGCTGACACTCTACCATTGAGTTACACCCGCGGATGCATAAAGGGATGCGTTGCCCTCTTAAGGCAAATATCGCATAGAATATCGTCACAGACAAGAGCAACCGATGACAAGCAATTTCATTTACGACGACGTTCCATATCCAAGCTTCGTGTTCCCCCAAACGAGCCCTGATCGACTGTCCACGCTTGCCCGCATCCACGGGATCGAGGCAGCGGCACCCAGCGACTGCCGTATGCTCGAGCTGGGATGCGGTGACGGCACGAATCTCCTCGCCCTTGCTTACGCGATGCCCAACAGCCAATTCGTCGGGATCGACCTCGCGGCCTCGCATATCAACGCGGGAAAAGCGGCTGCGGCAAAGCTCGGGCTCGCGAACATTGAACTGCTCGAACTTGACGTCACGAAGGCCGATGCGGGAGCGCTCGGCGAGTTCGACTTTATCGTGGCACACGGCCTTTTCTCTTGGGTGCCCGACTTTGTACGGCCCGCGATACTCGACCTGTACACAAAGTGCCTCGCTCCGAACGGCATCGGCTACATTAGCTACAACGCACTTCCCGGCTGCCTGATCCGCGAGATCACTCACGGAATGATGAAGTCCGGCTCGCGAAATGTCGCAGATCCTGCCGAGAAGGTCAGGGCAGGCATCGCCTTTCTCTCCGGGATCGTCGAGGCCGCCGAGGCCGACAGCGTTTATCAAGAGATGCTTGGACTCGAGCTCGAGCAGATCAGCGAACGGACACCCGAAAATGTCTTTCACGATGACCTTTCCGAGGTCAATCGCCCATTCTACTTCGAAGAATTTGGGGCCCTTCTTGATACACACGGGTTCCAATATCTGTGTGAGGCAGAACCATCGGAACTCGCCCGGTCGGCCGCATTTAAATTCCCTGCCTCACTCGGAGAAGACCTGGTCGCACGGGAGCAGTATCGCGACTTCGTTGTCGGACGCCGTTTCAGAACTACGCTCTTCTGCCGTGCCGGTAAGGAGATCGACCGCAGTTTCCCAGCAACGAGGCTTCTGGCTATTCACCTCGCGGGGCAATTCGAGATCGACGATCCGGCGGCGGTTGCCGGGACGGGATCCTTGACCGTACGGGCCGCAAAAGGTAATAAATTCACGCTCAATCATCCGCCCACTAAGGCGGCCGTCGTTCGGATCGCAAACTCATGGCCGCACGGCGTGTTGGGTTCTGAACTGATCGCCGATATGCCGGAAAATGACGGAGAAGCTACGCTCGGATTCCTGATGCAACTATTTATGGCTGGCTTCGTCAAGGCACACGCGTTCGAACAAAGCTTCGTCACCTCGATCAGCGAGACTCCGGAGGTAAGTCGTTTTGCACGACATCAGATCTCGGAGGGCTCGAATGCCGTAGCCACTTTGACGGGCTTAAATCTCGAGATCAAAGACCCGGCGATCGGCAGGCTGCTTTCACTGTGCGACGGCACCCGTGACATCGAGGATCTGACAGGGGCGATGTTCGAATATGCGGCGGAGTGCGGGGAGGCCGAGGTCCCGGGGCATGACGAAATGCGCGAGTCCGTACTCAACAACTTGCAAGCATTTGCCGATGCGGGATTACTGGTCGGATAGCGCTCGGGCTTCCGCCTTCGAAGCAAGGATCAGGTCTATCACTTCTCGGACGGCTCCTTGCCCGCCATTCGCTCCGGTCACGAAATGAGCTGCGTCCTTTACGCTTTTGTGTGCATCACCGACAGCGACCGCGAGGCCGACCAACTTGAACACTCCAAGATCAGGCGTGTCATCTCCAATGTAAGCCGTCTGCTCACGGGTGCATCCTGATTCGTTCAAGATCTCATCAAGGGCGGTTTCCTTGTCGGCCTGTCCTTGCCTAACGAACCTTATGCCCAACTGCCTTGCACGCAGATCGACGGCTGGTGAGTTTCTCCCGGAAATTATGCCGGCAAGCAATCCTGCACTCCGCCATTGCGTTAAACCCTCGCCATCGCGTGCGTGGAAAACCTTCAGCACCTCGCCGTCGGCGCCGAAATAAAGACGGCCGTCGGTGAGAACACCGTCGCAGTCCATCAACAGAAGTTCGATATTGCGGGCCTTCGCCCGGAGTTCTGCGCTATGTCCCATTTATTTCGGCCCGCATCTTTCGGACGCGAATGCCCTCGAACTTCCCTGTCGCCTCGACCTTCTCCAGGAACGCCTTCGCTTCTCGAAGCGTCCTTCCGGCATAGACTGCGATCAGGGCGGTCTTGTCGGCCGTCCCCGTATAGAAGTTCGTTCCAGGCTCGATGCAGTTCTGTGTAAATACCTTGTTGTTCGGAAAGAGCTCCTGAACTTCGAGGCGTTCAGATTCCGGAAAGCTCGGCTTTTGGCAGTCGCCCCAGTCCGGAAGTTTCACACTCCGGAGGACGATCGCGTAGAATGGCCTGCTTTGAAACATTGCCCAGTTCTTCCCCGTCTCGAACGGAAGGTCGTTGGGCTGGAAATTCTCGGCCGCGGCACACTTGACCGTCGGGTCGCCGCAGACCGCTCCAAGCGGCATCTTCTTTTGCGCGGATACGGTGGCCGCAAACGAGCAAAGGACCAAAACAAGAACGGGAGTTAACGATCTTGTCTTCATAAGGCACTCGCGTTAAATCAGATCACCTCAAATATCTCGATACCGGCGATCCGCCAGCTTCCATTGACCTTTACGAGCCGAAAGACCGCAAGGCCGGATTGCGGCGGGCCGGTGAGAAGTTGGGTCGAAAGTGTTGTCTCGACCAGACACTCGGAATCGTTGATCCGATCCATTTGCACAACGGTCGTCTGCCATTTTTCTGCAGAACCTGAAAGGTTCTCGGCAAAACGCGTGATCTCGCCCGGCATCACCATAGCGAAAAGTTCGGCCTTCCGATGTGCAACAGCGGCCGAATCGAACCTTGCAAAAAGGTCCTTGATCTCCGGATCGACCTTAGTGGTACCGCCCAGGCCGGTTCGAAGTTTTCTTGCGGCATAGCTGGCACCGTAATCGCCGTCAAATACGATGGTCCGTTCGGCTAACTCGAGGGCTTCTGCGGCCTTGCCGCTTTTGGCAGCGGCCTCCGCACTTATCTCCGTTGCCCAAGCCATACTCTTGGCCGTTGGAAGTTTTGCGGCAAGCACAGATGCAGCAAGCCGTTCTGCATTTGCAGTATCTCCAAGCCCGAGGTAAGCCCGGGCGAGTTGGATCGCCACGTCGTCGTATGCTGGCAGGCCTTTTAAGACGTCTCTTGCGGCCGCGGCTGCCTTGTCGAATTTCTTCTGATCGAGGAGCGACTTAACGCCGGCGATCGCATCATTCTCATCAAACACCTTCGGTGCTACATCGTCGTAATAGGCGGTTTGAGGGTAGAGTTTCTCCGTATCGATCTCGGCGCGGACGACCTTCTCCGCGGTCTTGAACGTAACCTCACCAAAGCTCGCCGCCTTGAGCGTCACCGGAGCGTCAAGCACCTTCCCCGAAGCGGTCGTTGCACGCACGTTTACGGTGACATCGATCGTTCCCGCATTCCTGAGTGCGATCTTTGTCTCACCGTTGCCCGCCTGCGGCAATCCGGCAAGGAGATTCATCTCGGTCGGCTTCTCGATGAAGTAGGAAACAAGCTCGTTCTGGGTCGGAAAGTTCGAACGCACGTCCGCGATCGTAAAAACCCCGTCGGCAAGCGAATCGCTTAAGGCCTTGACGAATGCGGTCCTTCCGACCGCTCGATCGAGCAACGCCCAAAGCATCGCACCTTTATTGGCGACCTCGCCGAAATAGATATCGTCAAGCGGTGACACGATCCCAAGCGGAACATCACGTGCCACGACGGCCGAATATGCCGCCCGTTGACGAGCTCGAACTGCGTCCGCGACAGGTTTCCCGTAAGTTTCCGCAATGAACTGTGTGGCAATGTACCTCGAAAGGCCTTCGCTGATCACACCGAATCCGTCGTCACGTGCTTTAGCCGCGAGCGTCAACTTCGCGGCTGATTCGGCCAGATTTTGCACCGTCGCGGCGTCAAGCTTGGGCCTGCGGAACACGGCCTCATCGACAAACACAACGCCCGCATCCGCAAAGCCTGCTCCTCGACGTACGGCGACGATCCTTAACGGGACGTTCGGGCTCGCACCAAGAAATTTCTCCGCGAACGCCTTGGCCCCCGACAAGGCTGCTGCCAGCTCGCCAGCACGCGCCTTTCCTGTTTCGCCCGCACTCTTCGGCAAATAGACGGACACGCCGCTTATCTCGGCGACCGTCCAGTCGCCCACGGCGAAGAACGGTTGTGAGGCGGCCTTTGTCTCGAAAGAGCCGCTAGCAGAACTCGCCCCCGACGAAACGATCTGCTTCCCCGTTTGGCCGTTCACACGAACAGTGAACGGGGCGAAATCACCGCCGCGGCTGTAAAACCAATTGGTCGGCGTCGGATACCAGAACGCAAGCGGCAAAAGGTGTGATGCTGGCGGCGAGAAAACTGCCGCATCGCCGTTGTCTTTGATCGAAAACGTGTATGCGACCTCGATCTTGACCGACCCTGACGGGCGCACCGAAGGAAGACGCAGAATGACCCGCTGCAGTGTGCGATTCGCCGTAAGCTTCTCTTCCCCACCCGAAAAATCGTGCGACGCACCGTTCACGGACACGGCCGTGACCTTGGCAAAAGGGCTAATACGCAGTGTTAGCGTCGATGCCGGCCCCGTCGAGACGTTCTTTACGACCAGTGCGGCTCGGATCGCCGAATCACGGCCCTCGACCGTTTGAGGGAGCGTAACGTCAATGTCGTATCTTTCGACCTGCCAAACGGCTCCGCCCTGCGTCTGGCCAGACGCGCAAATGGTAAAGACAGCGATCAAGAGTAAGGGTGCGAGAAGCTTTATTATCATCTATGAAGTCGGACGGCTATTCTGAAACGAGTTCGTGTATGGCCTTGAGCTTAGCAAGCAGCGGCCGCAAACGTGCAAGCGGAAGTTGGTTCGGCCCATCGCTCGGCGCTCGCGACGGGTCGTCGTGAACTTCCATAAAAACGGCATCAATACCGCATGCAACTCCCGCCCGAGCAAAGTTTTCGATGTACTGGCTCTGCCCGCCGGTTGCCTTTCCTAATCCGCCCGGCAGCTGCAAGCTGTGTGTCACATCAAAACAGACCGGCACGCCGAACTCCCGCATCACCGGGAACGAGCGCATATCTACAACAAGGTTATTGTACCCGAAACTTGCACCGCGTTCCGTCAGGATGATCTTTTCGCAGCCGGCGCTTCGGAGCTTATCGACGATGTTCTTCGCATCCCAGGGCGAAAGGAACTGCCCTTTCTTCACGTTGACGGCGCGCCCGGTGCGGGCCGCCGCGACGAGAAGGTCGGTCTGCCGGCAAAGGAACGCCGGGATCTGAAGTATGTCTGCAACTTCTGCCGCAACCGCGGCCTGCGACGGTTCGTGTATATCGGTCACGATCGGTACATCGAACTCATCCTTTATCTTGTGCAGAATGTCGAGCCCGAACTCGATCCCGTCGCCGCGAAAACTGTCGATCGAGCTGCGGTTGGCCTTATCGAACGACGATTTATAGACGAAACCGACACCGACCTTGCTGCACGCCTCCTTGATCGCGCCTGCCATTTTGCGGGCGTGATCGAGCGATTCCACGACACACGGGCCAAGCATAAATGAGAGGCCACCGCCGCCAAATTCAACTGTTCCGACAGTAAAGCTGCTCTGATATGCCTGGTTCTCGCCCTTCATTTAACTCCAAGTCTATTCCATGCTTTCGATCTCGGCACGTTCGCGCACCTCAACCGGCTTTTCGCTTGCTATATCGTGTTGCAGATTCTCGCTGTGGAGCTTATTCGCCCATGCAGCACGCACGAAGGCATCAAAGAGCGGATGGACGTCAAGCGGCTTTGACTTGTATTCCGGGTGGAACTGACAAGCGATGAAATGCGGATGAACCTCACGCGGGAGCTCAACGATCTCAACGAACTTTCCATCGGGCGAAATCCCGCTGAAGACAAGCCCTTCCTTCTCGAGCACCGAGCGATACTCCGGGTTGAACTCGTAGCGGTGACGATGTCGTTCGCCGATCCTTTCGCTGCCGTGATAAACCTCGCTCGCAAGGGTTCCCGGCTTAAGCTCGCACTCATATTCACCTAGCCGCATCGTTCCGCCGAGCTTGTCTTCGCCGACAAGGTCTCGGAGCTTGAAGATGATCGGAAAAGGCGTTTCCTCATTGAATTCGGTCGAATCCGCCTCGCGCAAGCCGCAAACGTCGCGTGCGAACTCGATACACGCCGTCTGCATTCCCAGGCAAATACCGAAATACGGCGTTCCTGAACGCCTCGCATATTTGATCGCACGAAGCATTCCGGAGATGCCGCGTTTACCAAAACCGCCCGGCACAAGAATCGCGTCGTAGTCGTTCAGCTCGCTCTCGTAGTCATCCTTCATCAGGTTCTCGGATTCGAGCCACGTCACATTAACGCGCAGGTCGTTCGCAACACCGGCGTGCGTAAGTGCCTCCCGCAACGACTTATACGAGTCTTCCAACTCGACGTATTTCCCTACGATCGCAACCTTTACTGAGCCGGCCGATGGCTCCTTGATCGTCGCAACGAGTTCTCGCCAGCGGGCAAGGTCGGCGGTCGGGAAGCGCTCACTCAAATGGAGGTCGGAAACGATCAGCTCGTCGAGGCCTTGCTCATGGAATGCGAGCGGGACCTCGTAGATCGTCGGCACGTCGAGGGCCGAGATCACGGCGGACTCCTGAACGTTGCAGAACAGCGCGATCTTTTTCCTTAAGTCGGCCGAGACGGGCCTGTCCGAGCGGCAAAGGAGAATATCGGGAGCGATACCGATCTCGCGCAGTTCGCGGACGCTGTGCTGAGTGGGTTTCGTCTTGAGCTCGCCCGCGGCCGCAATGAACGGTACGAGCGTTACGTGTACGAAGATCGCAGACTCTCGGCCTTCTTCGTTGCCCATTTGGCGGATCGCTTCAAGGAACGGCAGCGATTCGATATCGCCGACCGTTCCACCGATCTCGACGATCAGGACATCAGGTTCGTGCGTATTGGCGACGGTGCGCACGGCCGCCTTGATCTCATCCGTGATATGCGGAATGACCTGGATCGTCTTTCCAAGATAATCGCCGCGGCGTTCTTTTTCTATGACGGAGAGGTAGATACGGCCGCTCGTCCAGTTATTGGCCTGCGAGAGTTTTGCGTGCGTGAACCTTTCGTAATGCCCGAGGTCAAGGTCGGTTTCGGCCCCGTCGTCCGTAACATAGACCTCACCATGCTGGAACGGCGACATCGTGCCGGGATCGACATTAATGTAGGGGTCGAGCTTCATCATCTGAACGCTCATTCCGCGAGCCTCCATCAGGCAACCGATGGAGCTCGCGGCAAGCCCTTTGCCGAGACTCGAAACCACGCCGCCGGTCACAAAAATGTATTTTGTCTTTTTATCGGTCATTTCGTCTCCTTTGCTCCGTCTCCCACGTCTTTTTTCTTTTGATACCTGCCATCCTTCATTTCGGCCTGAACAACCTTCGCACGTGCAAACCCCGGATCGACGATCTCCTGCAGAGCGTTCGACATTGCCCCGAGCATCGTTGTATTCTCAGCCGCCGACCGTTCAAATTCCTCGGCAGTAGTCGTTCGCCGCTTGCTAAGGGCCTTAAGGCCGGCCACCGCACCAACGATCAACAACACAAAAACACCAAGCCCGATCCAATCCTGCATATTACGCTGCCAACACCGCTTCTTCGAGGATCCTCCTCACCTTCTCAAGATCTTCTTCCGTATCGACCCCGACCGAACGCCCGGCCGCCTCAACGACCTTGATCCTTGCACCGTTCTCAAGCGCCCGCAGCTGTTCGAGCATCTCGATCCGCTCAAGCGGGGTCGGCTCCATGTTTGTGTAGGCGAGCAGATATTCTCGCGTGTACACATAAAGCCCGGCGTGTTTTCTAAAGGTTGACAGCAACTCCGGTTCGGACTCGATCGCCCGAGTTGCATCGCCCCCATATCGCAGGCTTTCATCACGCGGCCACGGGATCGGCGAACGCGAGAAGTAAAGTGCGTATCCATCCGCACCGACGACGACCTTAACGTTGTTGCCGTCAACGATCTCGCGCGCGTCCTCGAACGGCTCCCAGACGGTCACAATATCGGGAGCAGAAGGATCGTGTTCGTCACGAGCAAGCATTGCCTCGACGGCGCGGTCGATCGTTTCGGGCGAGATCAACGGCTCATCGCCCTGCACATTCACGATCACCGATCCGGACGGAAGGCCATTTGCGACCTCCGCAATGCGATCGCTTCCAGAACGATGCGAAACGGAGGTCATCTTCGCTTCACCGCCTGCGGCCACTACTAGATTGTGGATAGATTCATCATCGGTCGCCACGATCGCACGGCTAACTGACCGTGCGGACCGGGCACGTTCGAGCGTGTGGAGAATGAGGGGCTTGCCCGCGACCTCACGCAGCAACTTTCCGGGCAAACGCACCGAAGCTGCCCTTGCCGGGATCACCGCTATCACATTTTTCGCCGGAGATTTCCCGTGTGGTTCCACGGGATTTTAGGTTAGCGTCTATTGCGGCGAATCGCAAGGCCGACTTCTCGATTTTGCCGTCTCGCTTGTTATCACAGACACCATTTCGCTAAACTTGCGAAAGTGCAAAACGCAGAAGAAGTCGAAGACGAGCCGCTCGCAGTACATCCTACGCCAATTCACCAAGACCATACGCGCCCGAATGATCCGCCTTGGTCGCTGCCGGTCGGCATCGGAGTTTGGGTTCTAAGCGTTCTTGCGATCCTATTGGCACCGCTCTTTTTTGTCTTTCCGTACTACGCCCTAAAGGGCGTCGGGATCCCGGCCGAGCCGGATAAGGATCCGACGGTCATTTTGCTCAGTTTGATCGCGGTCGTGCCTGCACATTTATTCACGCTCTTGATCTGTTATCCGGTCGTCACCAAAGGAAGAAGATTCCCTTTCTTTGAGACCCTCGGCTGGCGGCTCGGGAATTTCCGCTGGTGGCATTTCGTTCTGGTGATTATCGGTTTTTTTGTCCTGATGTCGGCGATCTCAGCCGTGTTTCCCGAGTCTGACAATGAGCTTTTGCGTATCTTGCGAAGCTCGCCGACCGCTGCATATGCCATGGCCGTACTCGCGACGCTCTTTGCACCTTTCGTCGAAGAATTGGTTTACCGAGGCGTCCTTTATTCGGCCTTCGAACGTGCGACCGGCAGCATTGCGGCGGTCTTGATCGTGACCTTTCTTTTTGCCGGCATTCACTACCCGCAGTATTGGGGAAGCTCGGGTTCGATCATCGCGATCACGCTGCTAAGCTTCGTGCTCACGGCTGCAAGATCGATCTCAGGTAATCTTCTGCCTAGCGTTATCCTGCATTTCGTCTTTAACGGCCTTCAGTCGCTTTCTATCGTCTATTTCACAATGAACGGCGGCCTAGATGCCCCAGCCGGAGGCTTTTTTCGCTAGTGCGCCTTGGCCCGAAGAATCGAAAACGCCTCGAAAGGATCGTCCTCCGAGGCGTTTTTATTTTCGAGCCAGCGAGCTAGGTCACTGCGGCCTTGCTCCCGTATTGCTTCGCGAACCGGTATTCGCCGGCGGAATGTAGATCGGACGCGGAGGCGTGTAAGTTGGCCTCGGATTCGGAAAATCATCCGAATTCTGCAGCCCGCGGCCGCCGCCATTCATTCTGACGAACGGAGGCACGGGATCACGCGTTCCAGCCGTTACGATCGGGCTCGGTTGCTGCGGCGGGTTTGAGCCGCCACCCGGATTTCCGTGGCTGCCGCCGCTGTTCGGCGGGAATGGATACCATGGATTCCACCACGGATAATTACGCGGATAGTAGTATCCGAGGTAATTGCCGAAGCCGTATCCGTATGGGCTGTACCAGCCGTAACCGAACGGCAGGAAGCACCATCCGTCCATGAACGGGTCGAAAACCCATAGGCCGAAGGAATTCCAGGCGTTAAAACTTGTCGAGTAAAGCGAATTACGCAGATCTTCGCGAACGGCCCGACGTTTCAGATTCGCTGTAGCTTTTGCAAGTTCCTTTGAGCGGGACTTGCTCCAAGCTTCGAGCGAGTCCTTGTCGTGGTCGAATTTCGCGACCGTTACAACGCCGCCTGCAAGCACTCCTTTCCGGTCTTCTTTTACCACGGTCTCGCCGCCGCGTCCCATAAGTGCCTTGCCTTCCCAAACAGCGACGGATGTCGAAGCCTTATCGACATCGAAGCGATAAACGCCCGTTTCCGCGAGCCGGACCTTGCCGTGCGGAGTAAGGACATCGACACGGAATTCGCGGCTCGCATAAACCTCAAGCACGGCAGCACCGCGGACGAGGCGGATCCTCAGGTCCTCGAGGTCAGTGGAAATGAACTCGAATGCCGAATTCTCTCCGACACGCAGATACGAGCCCGGATTAAGCAGGATCTCCGCCCGCCCGTCATTTCCGGTCGAAACTCGGTCTCCTACCTTGATCTCATCACCTTTAAGCAGAACGCCGCTTTTTCCGGCCTTCCTGGCTACCGAAACTGTCCCTTCCGTATAACTTACGCCTCCGGCCTCTGCCGAAATAACAAACTTATTCGTCGCTGCCGTGATCCCTTGCGAATAAGCAAGGCCGGCCCCAAAAACGAACAATGCGGCGAAGGCTGCAAGTCGGGAGATGAATTTGGTCATTTTATTTTCCTCCTGACGGCTTTCCATTGATTTTACGCCAATTTGAGCCGACATTCCAAACTTTTTCATACCTGTTCTTTTGATGCACGAACCTGCTCGCCGGGTGGATTCTTTTTCTCACGAAAATAAAAAAACAACCTCAACCGCCTGTATGCAATCTAAATGCCTGAGTGCGAAAGGCAACTCAATGTGAAGAAATGGCGAGTTTTAAGGATCCGAAACAATCTTTTGCCCCGATCGAAGTGATCGATCGCCTTCTTGAGATACGCGCTGATCTCGGGTTTGCAGAAACCGTGTACCTTCATCGCTCGGCCGAATTGACGGACTTTCTAGATGCATACGGTTTTGATGTTTATGCATTCTCGACTGCTAACGACAAGATCGACCTTGATGTTACGTCAACACCTGTCGTGCCGGGCGGCGATACTCTCCATTGCTCGGCGACAGGACACTAAATTCGACAACAAAAAAGAAGGAACGCCGGAAGGAACTAGTTGGTCTCTAAGATCTCGAAGAAACTTCCTCCCGGCGTTTTTTAATTGCCTTTCAATCTAAAGGGCTTTCACGATGAAAAGTGTGCCATCGTCGTCTAGCACCTTGCGTTCGGTGAAATCCGTAACGCCTTTCCGAACGTGATCGATCAGTTCTTTCGCCGGCAGATGTATCCCATCCAAAACGCGCTTTGCGAACCTGTCAATACCGTATTCCTCGCCGAGGTCATTTGACGCTTCTGTGATCCCATCGGTATAGATGACCATCACCTGTCCGGGTTCAAAGCGAATGAAATGCTGATGAAAATGCACATCTTCGAACATCCCCAATGGTTGGTCGCCATATTCGACGTAACGATATTCGCCGTCGGGTTTTATCAGGAGGGGCGGATTATGTCCGGCATTTGAGAAGACGAATGTGCGATTCGTCGAATCGAGAACGCCGTAGATCGCCGTGATGAATTGATTGTCGTCGATCGACTCATAAAGCAGGTTGCTCACCTTTGAGAACGCGACGTTCGGGGCATAGCCGGTCTGGGCACTCGTGCGAAGCGACGCCCGCAAAAATGCCATCAGGAGTGCTGCAGGAATCCCCTTGCCGACCGCGTCCGCAACTACGATCCCGAACTGGTCCTCGAACAGCTTTACCCAGTCATAATAATCACCCGACACTTCCTCGGCCGGAAAGATATACGCGCTTACGTCAAAACCCGCAACTTCGGGATCGGCCTCCGGAAGGAGCTCAAGCTGGACCTTTCGTGCAATATCAAGCTGTGCCTCGATGCGTTTTTTCTCTACGACCTGCTCATGGAGCCGAGCCTTTTCGATGATTATCGCGACCTGCGACGTAAGAAGGCCGAGAACGGCGAGATCGTCCTCATCAAATGCATTCAGTTCGTCACTCTCGAGGTCAAAAGCACCGATCACGCGATCGTTCGAAATGATCGGAGCCACCATTTCGGAGCGTGTACGCTCTCGCGCTTTGAAATATCGGCTGTCCTTGCTGACGTCCGGCGACAAGATCGGCTTCCCGGTTTGGACGACCGCACCGAGAAAGCCTTCACCCATCCGCAAACGAGGCTCGATCAGCTCGAAACTCAATTGATATCCGCGGATAGCCTTAGCCTTAAAGAGCTCATTAGAGCCGCGCGGCTTTGTCTCAACAAGATAGATCCCGGCCGCGTCGTATGGGATAAGCGATCCGAGCGTATCCATCACAAGATTAAGTACCTCCTCAAGATCGAGCGATCTTGAGATGGTCTTGGTGATATCGAGAAGAAGGCGCAGCTTGTCCTCGACGCTCAGTCGTTGACCGTGTTCAGAAGGTTCTTGTAGTGCCTGCGGCATTCAAAATAAATAAAGATGTCAGGGTACGATCGGAGATTTCGGTATAAGCAATTAGAGGTTCGACCAAACTTTGATTATACACATTCTTGGGCAGGTTCAGCCCTTGAAGAGATGTTTTTCGTAATCCTCCCAAAGACGCGAGATCTTTATACGAAATTCGACAAGCGCCGAGCTCACGCCAAAATGCCGTGCGATCTCACGAGCGGTCTTTCCTTCGCGGATCATCTTCTTTAGCGCGGAATAGGGAACTAGGGCGGCTGCACCCGTCGAATATGCTTCTTCCTCGATCGCGTGGTTGTAATCGCGGGTCTTCGTGACCCTGCCCTCAGCATCTCTGACCGCGAGTTCGTTCGGCTTGTGTCCAAGGAAGTTGTGACTGATCTCCTCCATCAAGGTCGCGGCGTGCCGATTCCTATTGTGCGTCGGATTCAGAATGATCAGCGTACGGCCATCCGGCAGCGGGAGCGAGGCGGCACCGCCCGACCACGAGTCCTTACCGGCTCCAAGCAGATGTTCGCGTGTCGAATCGCTTAGCAAATCTATCTGCTCGAACGGCACTACAAAGAGGTTCGCGTAAGCTGCGAGCTCAAATGGATCGAGCCGATCGGTGTCCTTCTTCAGTCCGGCGAACTGCCTGAGTGCTTGGCCGCGGATCTCGTAACGCCGGCCTTTCTCTGTCGGGGGAAGCTCCTTGATCACACCACAAGAAATACAATTGGCTCCGGCGAGATACGCCGATCACGCATCTCAGCCGAAGCCGCTAAGAACAGAATGCTGGATCAGACCTCTTTATATTCGGAATCGACGACCTCGCTCGAGAGAGCAACGCGATAGTTCTTCGATTGCTTTTGGTTCGTGATAAGCAGGTCTTCCTTTCGCTTCAGAAGGTCGGCACGGTTAAAGACCGAGATCTCGAAATTGTATCCGTGAGTGATCGCGTCCTTCGGGCAAGCCTCTACGCAATACCCGCAGAAGATGCAACGGCCATAATCGATGTTGTACACCTTCGCATATCGCTCGTCCCGGCCGATCCTCTCGCTATAAGGCCTTGCATCCTGTTCTGCCTCGATATAGATACAGTCCGACGGGCAAGCCGCCGCGCACAAATAGCACGCAACACACTTCTCCTTTCCGTTCTCATCGACGTGTAGGAGATGCTGGCCGCGATAACGAGGCTGGACCGTGACCGGGACATCCGGATACTGTACGGTCCATTTTCGCGTGGTATCTCGGCAAGGGTCCGTTTCATACCCTTGACGACAGCCACCGTTGATTGAAGCACATCAGAAATAATTGACATTACAGTTAAATTCTAACTCGTCGCGGCGCAGTAAGTAAAAATGTGCTCCGCAACGGACCCAGTTTAGCGTCCCATCAGCAGCTGGAGCCCGCCGAACGCGAACAGGAAAACAAGATAAGCTATGCTTGCAAGCAGGCCGAGAACCCCTGTGATCAAGCCGACCATGGCGAATGTGCCGCCGCCGTAGTGTAATGGATCGTTTGCGGCCTTTCCGCGGGCCATAAAACCCGTTATGACCGCGACAACGCTTGGAATGAGCGAACCGCAGCAAAGGGTCAAGCCCAGAATACCAATGATCATCGAGACGATCGCGAGCGTCTTGTTCTGGCCTCCCGCGGCCGCGGAAGGTGGGACAGGAGCAGACGAAGCCGGGCTTGCCGGCTCGAACTGCGCCACTGGCGCCGCGGGCGGTGCCGGCGGCGTGGCGGCCGGTTGAAACGGAGGCGGAGGCGCCGTTTCGGGGAACGGCTGCATCATCGTCGGTGGTTCATCTTCGATCGCCGGCAGATCAGATCCCGGCTTAGGGACCTCGAATGGCGATGGCGGCGGTGGTGCGATCTCGCTGAAATTCGGCGCGTTACTAAAATGCGGAGCCGCGATCTCAGGCTCTGCAAATTTCGGAGGCTCGGGAACTGGCACGCTCGGCGCCTCCGGGATCTCCATGCCCGGATCGTCCTTTTCCTCGAGAATTTGCCGCATCTCTTCCGCGGAGGCGACCATCGTCTTCATAAGGTCACCGCCGCCCGCGGCGGGAAGATCCAGCATATTGTCCGGTTCCGCGATCGGAACAGGCGCATTATCCGCCTCGGACGCGGCCTTGATCTCGGCCGAACTTGCGACCATCGTCGCATAGGGGTCAAGCGGCGGAGCGTCTTCGACGAGCGGCGTACCGTCCGCCTGGCAGAACCGCAGCGAATCCTCAAAGGTGTTATCGCAAGTCGGGCATCGTTTCATAGATTTTCTCAGCTAATTGGGGCGTTCGTATCGCCGACGGTATAGATCAGCCTTCGGAACCGGAAACATTCGGGCCGCTGTTTTGAAGAGAGTGGCCCGCGGCCTTCGAGATCACCGCGATCCACCGATCTGCACAACTGCCAACGGCCAATCTCGTACTTTATACCCCTAACAGCTATACCAATTCAAGCTTGCTGAAGAAATATGCGATCTCGATCTGGGCATTCTCTTCAGAATCCGAGCCATGAACTGCATTTTCGCCGATCGAGGTCGCAAATTCCTTGCGAAGCGTTCCTTCGGCCGCCTCGGCGGGGTTCGTTGCCCCCATCAGGTCGCGCCAAGCCTTCACCGCACCGTCCTTTTCGAGTGCCATCACCACGCACGGCCCCGAAGACATAAAATCGCAAAGCTCATCGAAAAACCCTTTGCCTGCATGAACGACGTAAAATCCCTCAGCCTGTTTGCGGGTCTGATGAATAAGCTTCATTCCGCGGATCCCGAATCCTGCATCAAGAATCCGCTGGATGATAGCACCTTGTTTCCCTGCCCGAACTGCGTCGGGCTTTATGATCCCAAAAGTTAAATTGCTCATATAAAAAGAGGCGCCGGCCCTGGGCTAGCGCGAAAATGTAGTTCCTTTTCTTCAAGTTCCGCTAGGCCGCAGCACGCGAGCCTAAAACCTCAGCGATCGCCTGGCCGATGTCTGCGGGCGATTGGACGACCCGAATTCCGGCTTCCGTCAGCGCTTTCATTTTTTCAGACGCCGTCCCCTTTCCGCCGGAGATGATCGCTCCCGCGTGTCCCATACGGCGTCCCGGAGGAGCCGTCTGACCCGCGATAAAGGCGACGATCGGCTTTGTGACGTTATCCTTTGCGAAAGCAGCGGCGTCTTCCTCGGCCGTACCGCCGATCTCTCCGATCATCACGATCGCATCGGTCTCTTCATCAGCCTCAAAAAGCCTAAGAGCGTCGGTATGTGTTGTGCCGATGATCGGATCGCCGCCGATACCGATCGCCGTCGATTGTCCGAGGCCAAGTGCCGTAAGCTGTCCGACCGCCTCATAGGTTAGCGTACCGGAACGCGAAACCACTCCAACACGGCCTTCTTTGTGAATATGTCCTGGCATGATCCCGACCTTACACTTGCCTGGCGAGATAATACCCGGGCAATTCGGGCCGATCAGGCGCGTATCACGAGTGGAAAGATACTCCTTCGCCTTGACCATATCTGCGACCGGAATGCCTTCGGTAATGCAGACGACCAGCGGAAGGCCTGCGTCAGCAGCTTCCATGATCGCGTCCGCCGCAAATGCCGGCGGCACATAGATCACAGAAACGTTCGCACCGGTTTCCTTTACGGCATCCTCAACGGTATTGAATACGGCCACGCCTTCGTGCATTGTCCCGCCCTTCCCAGGCGTAACACCTGCGACGACATTCGTTCCATAATCGCGCATCTGCAGCATATGGAACGTGCCTTCCTTGCCCGTAATTCCCTGTACGAGGAGACGCGTGTTCTTATCAACCAAGATACTCAATTTTCGAATAGCTCCTGAAACTTAAAGGTATTTGAAACAATCGATGAGTATAACACACCGGCACGCGAGTGCCACACGAGCCGGTCCGACCCAATTTTTTCGAACTTTGCTAAGGACGGTGTCGTTCTACGAATTGGCATTGATCGTAGAAAAAACTCCCTTTTGGCAAACCGCCGGTACGGCCAGAGATTATGAGAGAGCTGACCTCGTTCTATTTTGACGCATTCGTTATCGCGCTAAGATCCATTCTCGAGCACAAGCTAAGAGCGTTCCTCACGCTGATCGGGATCATCATAGGCGTCGCGGCCGTCGTCGTCGTCGGAGCCAGCATCTCAGGCCTAAAGACCTACGTCATCGACCGAGTTTCTCGGATCCTCGGAAGCGAACACTTCATGATCACTCGAATGGCATCAACCGGAAGAATGTCGGACGAGGAATTTGAGAAGAAAAATCGCCGAAATAAGCGGGTAACATGGGCGGAATTTGAATATATCCGTAAGAATTGCCGCTCCTGTTCTTACGTCGGCGCGCAGATGGGCACAAATGCTGATCTCGACCAAAACGGCATTGAGATGCCGGCGGTCTCAGTGCGGGGCGTTACATCAGAAATGATGGAGATCGAGAGCAAGGATCTCGAAGAAGGCCGTTTCGTATCGGCCCAAGAGGTTGAGCGAGGGGCCCCGGTCGTTGTCCTCGGTGCCGATGTCCGCGATAAATATTTCCCGGTCGGCTCTGCACTCGGCAAAGAGATCAAAGTTCGCGGCGTTCCGCTTACCATTATAGGCGTTGAGAAGGCTCGCGGGTCATTCATGGGCTCGCCGATGGACCGGCTGATGTATATGCCGATCTCCCTTTATATGCAGATCTTCAATCGTGGCGACGGCGTCCAGGTCCACGCGAACGCCCTTTCACGCGAAGAATTCCCAGAGGCGATGGACGAGGCCTCCGTCCTGCTGCGAAATTATCGAAAATTGACCGACAGCGACGAGGACACGTTCAGCCTTGTGAATACTGACGAATTCAACTCGCAAATGGATCAATTCACAGGTGCGATCGCCGCGGTCGTCGTGCCGATCACAATGATCATTTTGGTTGTTGGCGGGATCGTCGTGATGAATATTATGCTCGTCTCGGTCACGGAGCGGACGTTTGAGGTCGGCCTTAGGAAAGCTCTCGGAGCATCACGAAAGCAGATAATGCTGCAATTCCTCATCGAATCGTCGCTCCTATGCATTTGCGGCGGTTTGGCCGGACTTCTGCTCGCCACGGGCATCGTCGCACTCATCACAGCGGTTGTTGGAATGACGATGACGATAACAACGGGCTACATCTTGCTTTCGATATTCGTCTCAAGTTCTATAGGCATAGTCGCGGGGTTGTATCCCGCGTGGAAAGCCTCGAAACTCGATCCGATCGTTGCCTTGACGCAGGCATAAGAAAAAGGAGAGAACTATGCGAATTTCAACTTCACTGCCACGCGAGGTTCTCCGGATGGCGATGGACTCTGTCCTTTCGCATAAATTCAGGTCGGCGCTGACGGTCCTAGGGATCGTGGTCGGGATCATTACGGCCATCGTGGTCGCCTCACTCCTGACAGGAATGAGGAATTCCATCGTTTCGATCGTCGAGGAGTATGGCAGCAACAACATCCACCTTTACCACCTCTCGAGCGGTTTTGACGAACCAAGCCGCGACGAGCGAAATCGCAGGCCGCTGACAGACGCCGATGCAGAAGCGATCCTGACGCAGTCAACGTCCGTTAATGACCTGACGAAGGTCGCCCCGAACATCGGTTCATTCAATGGTAGTTTTGACGATAACCTTGTTTACGAGGGGAAGAATTACCGTTGGGCGTTGACCGACGGCGTCGAACCGAACTACGCCCAGATGTCGAACCTAGTCCTGCGTGCGGGCCGCTTTATCACCGAATCCGACAATATCCAACGGCGGAACGTACTCGTCATAGGCGTCAATTGTGCTGAGGCCTTGTTCCCAGACCGCGAGATCGAGGCTGTCGGCAAACACGTCCGGATGAACGGCACGACTTGGGAGATCATCGGCGTGATCGAAAAACGAAAGTCGGCCTTTCTCGGCGAAAACCCCGAAGATCGAAAGGTCTTTATGCCATACCGTACAGCACGAAAGGCTGCTCCCGAGCGCGAAGAACTCCGGATGATCGCACAGGTCAAACCCGGCGAACTCGCGATGGCGGTTGGCGACATCGAGAATATCATCCGCAAGCGGCGCGGACTGAAGGTCGGCGACGCAAACAACTTCGATATTAAGACGGCCGAGGATATGATCGCCCAATTTGACGGAATTATCGGCGGCGTCGGCATCGCGGCGATCGCGATCTCTTGTCTTGGACTGCTCGTAGGCGGGATCGGCGTTATGAACATTATGCTCGTCTCCGTGACCGAGCGAACAAAGGAGATCGGCATCCGAAAGGCGCTCGGCGCAACGAGTTCGGCCATCGTGCTGCAATTCCTGCTCGAGGCGATGACGCTCACCTTCTTTGGCGGCGTCATCGGTATTGTTCTTGCTGTCGGCATAAGCACGCTCATCGTGCTCCTGATACCTTCCCTTCCTGCTCAGGTACCTCTCTGGGCTATTATTACCGGGATAGCGACCTCGATCGGCGTCGGCCTCATTTTCGGCGTCCTTCCTGCCCGAAAGGCTGCAAAGCTCGACCCGATCGAGTGTCTGCGATATGAATAGTACGCAGGAGAACGGACCTCCCGGATCAGGTTAGCGTCACTGTGGATCCGAACTCTGGAACGACGGCCTCCCAGCCGAAACGCTCTCGAATGTGCGCGGCCATCGCCGCGGCCGCTTCCGGTTCGCCGTGGGTCGTAAAGATCTTTTTCGGGGCCAACGGTAAGGCGGAGAGCCAACGCAACACCCCTTTCCAATCGGCGTGCGCCGAAAACCCGTCGATGCTTTCGACAGCACAGTTAACGCGGACGTTTGTCTTCATTATACGGACCTCCCGTTCTCCATCCTGCACAAACCGGCCGGTCGTTCCTGCGGCCTGAAATCCAACAAAAACGACCGTAGCCCTTGGGTCCGGAAGGATCCGGATCGCGTGGTGCAGGACGCGGCCGCCGCTCATCATACCGGAAGCCGATATGATAATGCGTGTACCACGCATATCGTTGATCCGCTTTGATTCATCGCGGGTCGAGGCCGTTTGCATCGAGCCCGTCCGCAGAGGATGCCGTTTCGAGGCAAGGATCGTCCGATATTCTTCGTCGTGTTCTTCGGCGAATCGGTTGTAAACTTGAGTTGCCTGCGAAGCCATCGGGGAATCAACGATCACCGGCAAGATCGGTATCTTCCCCGCATCCTCAAGCTCGCGGATCAAATAAAGGATCTCCTGCGTTCGACCGACCGCAAAGGCAGGAATCAGGATCGGCCCTTTTCGACGGATCGCCTCGCTAATTATCCGAGCGAGCTTCTCGCCCGGATCGATGTCCGCATGAAGGCGATCGCCATAGGTCGATTCGCACATCATATAGTCACACGCGGGCGGTGACGCCGGATCCTTTAGTATCGGTTGATCGTAATGCCCAAGATCGCCTGAGAACAGGAACTTGATCGAGCTTCCATCCTCGCGGGCACTCTCCATTTCGACGAGCACGAGGCTTGACCCCATTATGTGGCCCGCGACCAGAAAGCTCGCCTTTACGTCGTCGCATACCTCAACAGGCTTTCCGTCGTTGTGAACCTGCTTCAAAAGATCGAGAGCCGCCCGCGCATCGTTCTCATCGTAAAGGGGCAAGGCCGGAGTATGACGCGTCAGGTCGTGTCGGTTGCGGTAATCTGCCTCTTCCTCCTGCAGCCTGGCCGAGTCGGTCAGCAAGATCCGCATGAGGTCGCCCGTGGGTTTTGTCGTGATGACGGGGCCATTGAACCCCAACTTTACGAGCCTCGGGAGATAGCCCGTGTGGTCAATATGCGCGTGCGTGATTATCACCGCATCGAGCCCAGCCGGGTCGAACGGCAGCGGTTGCCAATTCCGCTCGCGCAGTTCCTTTAGGCCCTGAAACAGTCCGCAATCAACTAGTACCTTTTTTCCGTTGTGTTCGAGAAGATATTTGGAACCGGTCACGGTCCCGACGCCGCCATAAAATGATACGCTTGTCATCGATCAACTTTAGCACAAATCCCTAGGACTTCCCTTTTTGTCGCAGAATAACCGCGTCGCACGGGGCGGTCTCGGTCTTCGGCCAGCACGCTTTTGTCCAATTCGCCAATGTGGCCGATCGGACCATGTAAACCAATGATTTTTAAGGCAAAAATCGGGAGAAATTTATTTTTCAAAACATCCGTTTTTGACGAAATTTAGGTTGACAAATGCTTTGCGGATTCTTATCTTTAGCTTTGCTCTAAAAAAGAAAGAGTTTGGAGCAAATGGCCGTGTTTGATCGGCCGGTTTACCTTGCAAGGGTAATCAACTTTGAGAAATAGATAGGAGTCTTAAATAAAAATGAAAAAAGCAATTGCACTTTCTGCAGTTCTCGGTCTTTCCGCTCTCGGCTTTGCCTGCGGTGCACCGGCTGCTAACAACTCGGCAAACAATGCCAACCGTAACGCAAACGTTTCGAACGCAAACGCGGCAAACACCAACACCGCTGCTTCGAACTCGAACTCGAACGCCGCTGCCTCGAACTCGAATGCTGCTGCGTCGAACTCGAACGCCGCACACAGCAACTCGGCTGCTAACACCGAGAAGGCTAATTCGAACGCCAAAGCAGAGCCGGCAAACTCGGCTGCTAACAAGGCTGGCGAAAAGAAGGCCGAAGAGAAGAAATAGTTTCCGTATCGCGGCTTGAAAAATCCGCATCGGCAATATTCAAACGGGCACGCTTTCCGATTTTTTCGGGGATCGTGCCCTTCTTCACGTTTAAAGTTTGTTCAAAAAAAGTGCATTTTGAGGTTGACTTGTGAGACCGACCTGCATATATTGTCCAATGTTCCCTAAATCAAAAGCTTTACCGGGACAATTCAAGGCCTTACCGAAATGGTTTGCTGCCTTTGAAGAAATTAGATCTAATCTTTGAAGAAGACAGGAGAGTCAATTGTTATGAAAAAAGTGATCGCTCTTTCGGCCGTTTTGGCCTTGGGTGCTCTTGGAATGGCTTGTGGCGAATCAGCCACGAATACCGCGGCGAACAAAGCTGTCGCGAATGCAATGAACGCTGCCAATGCCGCTATGGCAAATGCTGCGAACGCTGCACAGACGGCTGCTAACCAGATCGCGAACGCTGCAAATCACGCTGTGAACGCGGCGGCAAACGCTGCCAATGCTGCTGCTAAGCCGGCTGCAAATGCACCTGCGAACGCTGCATCGAACGCAAATGCAAAAGAAGAAAAGAAATAGTTAACGGCTACACCGTTGCTTTTTCCTTAGAGGTTCGAGTGTTCTAGACATTCGAACCTCTTGCTCTTTTTGAGAGCATTTCAAGCATTTCGCCCGCACTCTTAACCGGTCTTGAGCAAACGAAGCGCTCACAGAGAAATGCACTTGGTCCGCTTCCGTCTCCCCGGCCTTCGAACAACTTGACGGCTAACGCATCTCGGTCCGCATCTGTTGACAACGCGACAGTAACCGCCGGAATATACTTTGTAAGGGCGGCTCGGGCGATCTCACTATCGATGGGCCCGACGATCGCAAGCTCGCCTCTCCCATTTAGAACCAATTCAAGGGTCGACAAAGCCCGCCCAAAAGCCTGCGGATATCGCTCGATCTGTTTCACCGCAAGCCGCAGCGTTGCGATCGCATAACGCTCGAACCGCTCATCCCCGGTAAGCCTCGCAAGCCTCACCAGAACGTCCGCTGCGACCGAGTTACCCGACGGCGTGGCGTTGTCGGTAAAGTCCTTCGACCGGACAGGAAGCCTTTCGTGGTCATTCGAGGTGTAAAAGAATCCGCCGCCTTCCGGATCCCAGAAAAATTCGATCATCTGGTCGGCAAGGTCCCGCGCCCTCTCAAAATAAAGTATATTCCCGGTCGTCCGATAAAGTGTCAAAAGGCCGTCCGCAACATTCGCATGGTCGTCGAGATAGCCGTTCAACTTTGCCTCGCCGGCTTTCCAGGTGCGAAGTATCCTGCCATCGGGCGTCAGCATTTCGCGGAGGAGAAAAGCAGCGTTATTCTCGGCGATCTGCAAATACTCGACGCTATTTAGAACGCCCGCGGCATCCGCAAATGCTGCCAGCATCAAGCCGTTCCAGGATGCAAGCACCTTTTCATCCCGATGCGGCTTGATCCGCTTTTCCCGAATTCCAAGCAGCGTAGCTCTTGCGTTCTCAAGAAGCGAGAACATCTCAAGCGGCTCGATCTGCATTGCCGAAGCTGCGGCATCGATCGTATACGAGCGTGTGAGAATATTCTTCCCTTCGAAGTTCCCGCCCTTCGTCACGCCATAAAAGAACTTGAAGGCCTGCGAGTCCTCGCCGAGGGCCTGATCGATCTCGTTCTCGCTCCAGACAAAGAACTTCCCTTCTTCGCCTTCGCTGTCGGCGTCCTGGCTCGAATAGAAACCGCCTTGCGCATCCGTCATCTCGCGGATCACGTAGTCGAGCGTCTCGCACAGTATCCGGCGATAGTCGTCGTTACCCGTTAGCTGAAATGCGTGCAGATAGATACGGGCAAGCTGTGCGTTGTCGTAAAGCATTTTCTCAAAATGCGGTACAAGCCAGACATCATCGACGGCATATCGGTGGAAACCTCCGCCAAGCTGATCGTAGATGCCGCCGGCGGCCATCTTATCGAGAGTGAACGTCGTGATCTCGAGAGCTTTCTCGTCGCCTGTCTCATCGTGTCGCCGAAGGAGGAATTCAAGCGACATTGCCTGCGGGAACTTCGGTGCTCCGCCAAACCCGCCGTTCTTTGCGTCAAAACTCTTGACGAACGAATCAAAAGCCCGGTCGAGCGTCCCTCCGCTAAGGCCGCTACTCTCCGAGACGGCCGATAGGCGTCGAAGTTCGCCAAGGATCTCGTTTGCCGAATGGTCGATCTCGTCACGCCGCTCTCGATAGGCCTCCGCAATGCTCAGGAGTATCTGCCGCCAGGACGGCATCCCGTACCGAGGCGAAAGGGGAAAGTATGTCCCGCCGAAGAATGGGCGTTTGTCCGGAGTGACGAAAACGTTCATCGGCCATCCACCTCGGCCGGTCGTCATCTGGACAAAAGTCATATAGATCTGATCAACATCGGGCCGCTCCTCCATATCGACCTTGATATTTACGAAATTCTCATTCATTATGCGGGCCGTTTCGGCGTCCTCGAACGATTCGTGCTCCATAACGTGGCACCAATGGCAGGCGGAGTAACCGATACTGACTAGCAGGGGCTTATCCTCGGCCTTTGCTCGTTCGAAGGCTTCTTCGCCCCAAGGATACCAATCTACGGGATTGTGAGCGTGCTGAAGAAGATATGGCGAGGTTTCGTTGATAAGCCGGTTCGGAGCTTGTTCTGATGACATATATCAATATTCTTTCACGCCCGAGCTGGGGTTCAAAACGGCCGAAGATTTCGTCGCTTTTCCCTCTTTGGCCGCTTTCTGCTATATTCCTTTTATCTATGACAGCGCGTTCGATTGCAAAGCTTAGACCATCCAGGCAGCGCGCCAACCTCTTCGGCGGCGATTAATCCAAAGCACAAATAAACTAGGGGGCCAACGCATGAGACGTTCGGCCGCGCATTCTACTGAGTCGCCATTTTTGGACGACGAGATCGATCATTCAGGAGTTCAGAATTATGACGCCATCAACCGAATTACAGAAACCTCAGATCAAGACCGAACTGCCGGGTCCAAAGGCCCGTGAGATCATCGATGCCGATGCTCGCTACGTGACCCCTAGCTATCCGCGACCGGATTATAAGCTGGTCGTCGACAATGCAAAAGGTGTTTGGGTCACCGACGCCGACGGGAACCGCTTCCTCGACTGCAACGCGGGCGTGGCCGTCTGTTCGACAGGACATTGCCACCCGGAAGTCGTGGCAGCCATAACAAAGCAGGTAAATGAGTTCATCCATTTCTGCGGTACCGACTACTTCTACCGCCAAATGCCGGAACTCGGCAAGATGCTCGAGGACATCGTCCCTATCGACGGCCCGACACGCACTCACTTTGCGAACAGCGGCGCCGAGGCCATCGAGACCGCCCTTAAAGTTGCGATGTACCACACGCGGCGGCAGAAGTTTGTCTCGTTCTACGGGTCATTCCATGGCCGAACGCTCGGAGCCCTTTCGCTCACGTCGTCGAAGCGTGCCCAGCGGCTTGGCTTTATGCGTCAGGCTCTCGATGTCGTGCATATTCCCTACCCGAACAAGTTCCGACATTTTGCGACCGATATGCCCACCGATGAGGCAACGATCACTCGTGACGTGATCAACTGGCTCGAAAATCGGGTCTTCCAGACGACGACCCCGCCGCAAGAGGTCGCCGGGATCATCCTAGAGGTCGTTCAGGGCGAAGGCGGCTATGTTCCCGCACCAAAGGCTTTCGTAAAAGAGCTTCGCCGTATCTGTGACGAGAACGGGATCATGCTGATCGTTGACGAGGTTCAGTCAGGGATGGGGCGAACGGGCAAGATGTTCGCGCTCGACCACTACGATGGTATAAAGGCCGACATTCTCTGCACAGCAAAAGGCCTTGGCTCCGGAATGCCGATCGGTGCCTGCACGGCCCGTGCCGACATTATGGATTGGCATAAAGGTGCCCACGCCTCGACTTTTGGCGGCAATCCCGTCGCCCTTGAGGCGGCAATGGCAACGATCCGCCTCCTCCAGGGCGGGCTTATCGAAAACAGCCGCGAGGTCGGAGCATACCTTGAAGCGGGCCTTAACGCCCTTAAGGATAAGTACGACTGCATCGGCGATGTTCGTGGCCTCGGGATGATGCTTGGGGTTGAGTTCGTGACCGACAAGACGAGCCTCAAACCCAACGCGGAACTTCGCGACAAAGTAGAGATGGAGTGCTACGAACGCGGCCTTATCATTCTCGGCTGCGGCTCGAACTCGATCCGCTGGTCGCCACCGCTCATTCTTACGAAGGAGAACGTCGATGTTGCTCTGCAGATCTTCGACGAAGCGATCGCCGCATCGATCTAAGACGTTGAGCTGAAAGCAAACCAGGATGCCCGGCAAGCTGCGGCCCGTCGGGCATCGTTATTTTTATGGCAGGGCGAACTTTTTTGAACTTTTTTTCGCAAAATCCCGCTCCGCAGAACGTCTATGGATTGAAATTGTATTATTCTATTCGCGAAGGAGAAGAGTCCCAATGCCCACACTTACAATGGCCGAGACAAAAGGCGTTTGCCACATCGCATACGATGGCGTAACCGGCGAGAACTATCGCTTTCCGGATGGAAGTATTTGGACGATCCTAGCCGATCGGGCCACTCATATGACAGGGTTTAAGGCCGTGCTGACGAAGCCAGGAGATCGCTCACTTTATGTCCTAGCATTTGCCGGGAGCGATTCCATAATGGATTTCCTTCACGATGGCGTGCAGGCCCTCGGCGGCTATTCCCACCAATACACGCAGGCATTGTCGCTTACTCGCCGATATCAACGAGAATATGGCGACCTTCACCTTTCGGGCCACTCACTTGGCGGTGGCCTCGCCGCATATTCGTCTGTCGCCACCGGACTGTCCGCAAGTACGATCAATCCGGCCCCGCTTGTTGGAATGATGAGCCTCAGGTCGCTGTCGGGTAACCCTCAGATCGTCAATTATGTGCCCCTCGATGGCGAGATCGTCAGCAGTTCGCCGGGCCGCAACCCCGGACGCGATATCAAGGTACACGCTACCGGTAATTTCTTCACAAGGCATATGGTCGGCAACATGATGCCCGACATCCCGCTCCCGACCAAGGTCGGCGGCGGCGCTTCCGGGAGCTGGTAAACAGCAATAACTGAGTGATATTTGGTACCGGCCGCTGTAGATCGCCTCCAGCGGCCGGTCGGTCTTTTGGCCTCGTAGCGAATTTCCAGCCGAGGTCTCTGCCTCCACTCTTTTCCTCTTGACTTAATTAAGCATAATCTTTCTTATAATAGCCGTGGATGCGTTTACTGCAATAGCCGAACCAAATCGCCGCAAGATCCTCGAACTCCTGGCAACCCTTGGCGCTCTAGCGGCCGGCGATATTTACCAGCACTTCAGCATGACTCCAGCCGCGGTCTCCCAGCATTTGAAGGCCCTAAAGGAGGCAAAGCTTGTTCGTGTAGAAAAAAGAAAGCAGCAACGAATCTACTCCCTCGACCGCGAACGCCTTGGCGAACTCGAAGCGTGGGTAAAGCGCTTCACCGCGAAAACTGAAGATGCATATTCCCGCCTCGACGTCCTGCTCGAAAACGAAATGAAGAAATTGGGAGAAAACTATGGCAAATAGAACAACAATTACCGCCGAACCCGGTAGACAGGAGTTATTCATCATCCGAGAGTTCGATGCACCGCGCGAGTTTTTGTTTCGGGCTCATACCGAACCGGAACTTTACAAACAATGGGTTGGACCGAACGACCTGACAATGACGATCGAGAGGATGGAACCGATCAGCGGAGGTTCATACCGCTTCATACATTCGAGGGACGGCCACGAGTTCGCATTCCACGGCGTCTATCATGAGGTGCTCCCGAACGAACGGATCATCGGCACATTCGAGTTCGATGGAATGCCGGAGAAGGTCATGTAATCCTCGGTACGACGCGGTTTGAGGAGCTTCCCGGCGGCCGATCCCGCATTGTGCATCAGTCGGTCTTCCAATCGGTTGAGGATCGTGACGGAATGCTGCGATCGGGAATGGAACGGGGCGTAAATGACGGCTATGAGAAACTCGACGGCGTCCTAACCGCTCTCCGAGGGAAAGGAGCAGTGTCTTAGGGAGATAAGCAATGCAAAGGATCACACCATTTCTAATGTTCAATGACCAAGCGGCCGAGGCGATGGAGTTCTACGCCGCCGTCTTTCCTGATTGCCGAGTTGTCAATACTGTCCCAGGCCCTGACGGACGGCGACTCGGCGGCACGATCGAGATCGCCGGAGATAAGATCAACATCTTCAACGGCGGCGATAGTTTTTCGTTCGCCAATGGCGTCTCGCTCCAGGTTCGTGCTGAAACGCAGGAAGATATCGACCGGATCTACGACGGCCTTGCATCCGACGGCGGCGAAGAACAGCCCTGCAGTTGGGTGAAGGATAAGTTCGGTGTGTCGTGGCAAGTAGTGCCATCGATACTGCTGCAACTTCTAAGCGACCCAGACCGCGAAAAGGCGGGACGGGTCACGCAGGCGATGTTCAAGATGAAAAAGATCATCATCGCCGACCTCGAAGCCGCCGCCGCAGCAGGCTAGGAGCAAGCGAGTGGTTTACGCCTTTGCTTTTTGGACCTCCTCGATCAAAACCGGAACCGCTTCAAACAAGTCGCCAACAATGCCGTAGTCCGCGATATCAAATATCGGGGCTTCGGCATCTTTATTGATGGCAACGATCGTGCCCGAGTTCTTCATACCGACGATGTGCTGGATCGCTCCGGAGATGCCGAGAGCAACATAGAGCTTCGGTGCGACGGTCTGGCCTGAAGAGCCGATCTGGCGGTCGATAGGCAGCCAATCGGAATCACAGATGGGCCGCGACGCCGCAAGATCGCCGCCGAGTGCTTCGGCGAGCTTTTCGGCGAGTTCGATATTCTCCTGCGACTTTATTCCGCGTCCGACCGCAACGATCACGTTCGACTTCGAAAGATCGACCGCGGCCTTTGCCTCGCGGAAAGGCTCCTCCGAGGTCATTCTAACCTCGTTGACCTCAACGGCCATGCTCTCGACCGGTGCCGTCCCCTTGGCCGCATCATCACCACGAAACGCCCCGGACTGGAACGTCACAAAGTATGGAGCGTCGCCGCCCAGCGAAACGTCCGCATCAAGCTTGCCGAGGAAGATCCGCCGCGTAAGCAAGAGTTTGCCGCCATCCACGCGGTATCGAATACAGTCGCCCACAACTTCGCGGCCCAGGCGAGCGGCGACCTTCGGTGCAAAATCACGCACTTGATACGTGTGCGACATTACGACATACTGCGGACTCTCTGCATGAATGACCGCTGAAAGGGCATCCGCATAAGCGTCCGGCGAATACCGAGAAAGCTTCTCATTCTTTGCGACGATCACCTTTTCGAGGTCATATCCCGCGACCTCGCTTGAAACGGGGCAGTCCTTGTCGCAGAGGATCACGGCCGACGCTTTGAGTCCAAGGTCGCTGCCGATCTTCTGCGCGGCCGCGACCGCCTCGGCCGATGCCTTATTCAATACACAGTCTTTATGCTCGATGAATACTAAAATGCCGCTCATAATTGGTAAATAGAAAGAATATAGAACTAAAAATTATGTCAAGAAACCTTGGCATAGGCAAATTCGCCTATCTTCCGACGACATCGGAAAAGGCCGCCGTTTCGGGCAGCCTTTCCAAATGGACAATGCATGGTTTCCCGCAAGCGGTTCACCCAGATCACGGATTGGCAGATGCAGGAAGCGGTTTATCCGATCCAAGGCCAAAGCCGACCACGCTGACGCCGGAGGTCGATGCGTTGATCCACCACGTACCGCCACGGTAGATCGCAATGTCTTCCGTTCCATCACCGTCATAATCTCCGGGAACAGGAATATCGCCGACCGTTCCAAAGTTAATGATGGACGTCTGCGAATCACTGCTGCGGAGAATGTACCAGTTGCCTTCCGAAGGTCGAAATACTGCAAGGTCGGTCTTCTGATCGCCATCAAAGTCGCCCTGCGCGGGAAGGTCGCCAGCGGCTCCGAGCGTACCGGTCAGGATAGTCCCGCCCGAAAGCGGGCCGGACCAAGCACCGTTCGTGTACGTAACGGTGTCTGCCTTGCCGTCGCCGTCGTAATCACCGATCGCGGGACCTGCTCCCGTGACATTCGTGATCACCAGGCCGCTCGTGCTGCCAAGAACGTAGAAATTCGAATCAGACGAACGGTAAACGGCCACATCGGCCTTGCCGTCGCCATCGAAATCAGAGACCGCTGGCACGTCACCGGTTGATCCCCATGCAAATCCCGCAAGGGTGGAATCAGAGCTCTTTAGGATATAGAAATCGGGAGCGCCTTCCGTATCGCTTGCGCGGAACACGGCCACATCTGCCTCACCGTCGCCGTCATAATCGGCTGGAACGGGCACATCGGTCTCAATTCCCCAATGTAGGGCTTCGAGGCCGCCTGAGGGTGTTTGCCGATACCAGTTGCCCTCGCTCGGCCGAAACACCGCAACGTCCGTTTTACCGTCGCCATTGAAATCCGCCCTGGAGGTAACCGTAGTGGCCTTTGAGCTCGATCCGACTAGCTTGAAGGGAAAATCAACCGGAACGTCCGGTGCCGACGCCGGGTTTCCGGTATCCATCGCAGCTGCCCAGGTGGTGCCGTTAAACTGACGTGCGTTCCAGCCCGGCTGTGTCCTGCTTCCGATAGCGGTAGCGGGCGGTGAGAAGTGTGCGGCGTTGGCAGCGACCGCGGTTTGATAGTCGATCCAGTATGTACCGGCTGATAGCACGAGGCCCGGCGTTACTGAGATATTGTTCTGCCAAACCTTACGGGTCGTTCCAGGCGTGGTAGGCGTTGGGACGACCGTACCGCCGATCCTGTAAAGGTGTGCCTCTGTTGAACTCGCGAGGCGATTCGTAGTGGTATCACCAAATATCACGCTTGAACCCGGATCACCCGGTACACCGTCCCAGATCTGGAGTGTAGCCGCGGTTATCGGGCTAGTCGTCCCGCTAAATCCGGTCTGATAGGCAAAGGTGACCACCTGATCGACCGTCCAGCTCTGTCCGGCCGGTACGGTAAAGTCATCGGCACATCGAAAGGACGTTGAGGTCGTCAACGAGCAGCTAGTGCCCAACGTAGTATTCGACTCGGTTGTATTGCCGGTGTCGTGCTGGAGTTCGCTCCATTGATAGTCCGTCGGTGCGGCCACTCCGCTCTCGGTCATAGTGCCGGTTGCGAGCCCGGCGTTGTCGTAGAGATATGGACTCCCTACATTGTTGACGGCATTACTCTTAGCCGTCGTTCCCGCCGTGATCCACAGCCCAAGCAGCGAGAATGCACCTATCGCAGCTCCACCAAAGATCAAACGAAAGAGATTTTTCTGTCTAGTGAACATTTTTCGCTCTCCTTTTCAAACCAAAATAGTTCCCTCGACAAACTTTCGGGAGACTGGCCCGAGATCTCGCCCTGGTCCATGGACGGGCAAATTTTTCTCGGGCGAAGTTGGATCGAGTTGACTAAGATAATGCCCCAACTTCGCATATATTCCAAACCGTCGATCCGTTTCGCCGGAAACCGGCTTGAACGCTGCACGCGTGCAGCCATACAGGACAAAAAGGCCCGAGGTCTTCTGACCTCAGGCCGTCGGTTCGCAGCTGTTCCTGGAGGGTTATTTTCCACTAGATCACACGGGCCTCGCTCCTTAGTTTTTCGACCAATTCCACTGCACCCTTTTTTGCATCACCATTGCCGAGGATCTGGGTCTGCTTAGTTTTAAGCGGAATATACACCTTTTCGATCTTCGAAGCGCCGGCAAAAGGCTCGATCGTCGGCGTGACCTCTCGGATCTCTTTTGATTTCGCCGCCATAATACCCTTTAGCGATGCGTAGCGGATCTGAGAGATACCGGACTGGATCGTAAGGAGCGCAGGCAGGTCGTAGGTGAACCACTGATACCAACCGCCCTCGAGTTCGCGTTTGATGCGGATCTTGTCGCCAAGGCTTTCGCGATCGACCTCGATCACGATCGTTGCGTGAGGCACACCGAGGAGTTCCGCAAGAATAACGCCCGTCTGCCCGAAACTTGCGTCGTCCGACTGGAGGCCTGCGAATATAAGGTCCGGCTTCTCATCGCGTATGGCCTCAGCGAGCGTCTGAGCGATCTGGTATGCAGAGAGGGCCTTCGTATCTTCAACGACGATGTGTATCGCCCTGTTCGCGCCGCGGGCAAGAGCGTCCTTGATCACGGTCTTGGCCGATTGCGGCCCAAGCGTGCAAACGACGACCTCGCCCTCGCCTTTTGCTTCTACGGTGCGAAGTGCTTCTTCGAGCGCGTAGCCGTCCGATTCGTTCGTCTGCAAGGCGATGTCGGCCTCGTTGATCCATTTCTCATCAGCCGCGATCCGTAGGACAGCGTCCTTGTTCGCGACTTGTTTCATCAGAACTATGATCTTCATTGTTGTTTACTCGTACCTCTTAAAGATCAGGCAGGCATTCGTTCCGCCAAAGCCAAAATTGTTCGACAACACGTAATTCGCCGAGAATTCGCGAGCCTCGTTCGGCACATAATCCAGGTCGCAGTCCGGATCCGGCGTAGTGTAGTTGATCGTCGGCGGAACGACATTTTCCGTCAAGACCTTAACGGAGAAGACGGCTTCCAGTCCGCCTGCTGCACCCAGTGCGTGGCCGGTCATCGACTTTGTCGAGCTTACCGGTATCTTGTATGCACGTTCACCGAAGACCTGCTTGATCGCGAGCGTCTCGAACTTATCGTTATAAGGCGTTGAGGTGCCGTGTGCGTTGATGTAATCGATGCTGTCGGGTGAGATCGCAGCGTCCTTTAGGGCCCGCTGCATAACGCGAATGGCACCCGAGCCGGTCTCGTCCGGCATAGTAACGTGAAAAGCATCGCCGCTCATTCCGTAACCGACGATCTCGGCGAGAATGTTCGCACCTCGCTTCTTTGCGAACTCAAGCTCCTCGAGAACGAGAATGCCCGCTCCTTCACCGATCACAAAGCCGTCGCGTTCGAGATCGAACGGCCGCGAAGCCGTCTTCGGGTCGTCATTCCTTGTCGAAAGAGCACGCATCGAGGCAAAACCGGCAACTGACATCGGCGTGATCGCACTCTCGGCACCGCCGCAGATCATTGCATCGGCGTCGCCGCGTTCGATCAGGCGGAAACTGTCCCCGATCGCGTGTGCACCGGCAGAACATGCCGTAGCCGTTGCCGAATTCGGGCCTTTTGTACCGAAGCGGATCGAGACGTTGCCAGCGGCAAGATTTACGATCGCCGAGACGATAAAGAACGGCGAGACGCGGTCAGGCCCGGAGGTGAGAAGCTTTTCGTGCTCTCTTTCGATCGCCCAGAAATCGCCGATACCGCTGCTGATGTAAGTCCCGACCATCTCGGCGTTGGACCCGTCGATGACAAGGCCGCTGTTCTTTACAGCCTCTTCGGCGGCAGCGAGGGCAAAATGCGTGAAAGCGCCCATTCGCCGTGCCTCTTTCTTTTCAAGGAACGAAAGCGGATCGAAATCCTTGACCTCGCAGGCGAACTTCACCGAGAAATTCGACGCATCGAACTTCTTAATATAATCGGCACCGCTCTTCCCCGCGAGCAGCGACTGCCACGTAGTGGGCACGTCATTGCCGACCGCGGTCACAAGGCCAAGGCCTGTTACAACTACTCGACGCTTCATATGTTATCCATTTTAGATGCCAAAATGGTGAATGAAGGCAAGGATCGGTCCTCTTCATTCACCACAATGCAAACCTTTTTCTAAGCAAGGCTCGCTCGTTCTGAGTTAGCCCTTGTGCTGCTCGACATATGCGTAAGCATCCCGCACGCTCTGGATCTTTTCAGCGTCCTCATCCGGGATCTCGATATCGAATTCCTCTTCAAAACGCATCACCAGTTCAACCAGATCGAGGGAATCAGCACCAAGATCCTCAATGAATCTGGCATTTTCCGTTACTTCGGCCTCGTCCACCGCGAGTTCGTCCACAATGATCTGTTTGATCTTATCCTGTACTTCTGACATAAGTTCTCCTTTTTGACTTGATTCGTTAGCTTAAATTTTCTCGTAAAGACTGCGTGTTCTCGATGTTACTATAAGTCGCGTCTTTTTCGATCTGTCGGACGAGGCCCGTAAGCACTTTCCCGGGCCCGATCTCGACGAACTTTCCAACACCTTCCTGCGACAAACGCCTGATCGTCTGAAGCCACTTTACCGAGGACGATACCTGCCCTTCAAGCTTTGCGGCGACGACGCCGGCATCTGTGTTCGGTTCTGCATCAATGTTGTGCACGACCGGGAACGCGAGGGCCGCATAGCCGATCCGGCCAAGGTCGTCCTTCAGTCGCTCCTGTGCGGGCCTCATCAGATCGCAATGGAACGGTGCGGAGACATTCAGCTTTATCGCCCGTTTAGCGCCTTTGGCCTTTGCGATCTCGCACGCCCGATCAACTGCCTCGGTGTTCCCCGCGATCACGATCTGCGAAGGCGAATTGATATTCGCGGGCGAGCAAACCTGTCCATTCGCTGCCTCGGCACACAGCTCGACGACACCGTCAAGATCGAGGCCCATTATCGCCGCCATTCCGCCAACGCCCACGGGAACAGCATCCTGCATATAGCTTCCGCGGTTTCGCACGGTCCTTACGGCCTCGGCGAAATCGAGTGACTCGGCAGCGACCAATGCCGAATATTCTCCCAAGCTATGGCCAGCCGCAAAATCCGGCGTCGGCAGCCCTTCTGCCCTTGCGACCCGATAAAGTGCGGTCGAAACGGTCAAGATCGCCGGCTGCGTGTTCGCGGTCAGTTGAAGGTCGGATTCATCGCCCTCAAAGCACATTTTCGAGAGCGAAAAACCCAAGGCATCGTCCGCCTCTTCAAATACCGCACGCGCTAAAGCAAAGTTCTCGGAAAGGTCCTTCCCCATCCCGACGGCCTGCGAACCCTGACCCGGGAAAAGGTACGCGGTTCGCGGATGTCGCTCAAGGTATTCGGAATTCTGCTCTGCCATCAAAAAATGGAATTTTCAAAATGGGATCGGCCTAAAACCGGATGACCGTTCCGCCCCAGGTCACGCCGCCGCCAAATGCCGTCAAAAGGACGACCGAACCTTCCTTGATCCTGCCGGAGCGGATGCATTCATCCATGGCGATCGGGATCGAAGCGGACGACGTATTTCCGTGCTCGGCAATATTGGAGAAGACCTTCTCTTCCGGCACGTTTAGCCGTGCCGCGACCGCATCGGTGATCCGCTGGTTCGCCTGATGCGGGATCACAAGATCGACCTCATCGGTCGAGATGCCCGCTTTTTCGAGCATTTCGGCCGAAATGTCTGCCATCGAACGTACCGCGACCTTGAAAAGCTCGTTGCCTTTCATCTTAAAGAAACAATCCCGATTATCGATCGATTCGTGCGTGATGCCGAGCTTTGTACCGCCGCCCGGCGAATAGAGCTGCTCCTCGTAACGGCCGTCGGAGCGGATCTTCGTTGCAAGGATACCTTTTCCTTCATCGACCGGCCCCAGAACGACCGCACCGGCCCCGTCGCCGAAGATCACGCAGGTGCCGCGATCCGTGTAATCGACGTACTTCGTAAGCACTTCGGCACCGACCACGAGGGCATAACGCGCCTGGCCCGTCCGGATCATCGATTCGACCATCGTAAGGCCGTACAGAAATCCCGAACAGGCGGCAAAAAGGTCCATTCCGGCGGCATTTACCGCGCCGATCTTCGCCTGAATGATGGCTCCCGTGGATGGCAGGATCTGGTCTGGCGTCGTCGTCGCACAGACAAGCACGTCGATGTCCTCCGGCTTCAGCCCGGCACTCTCGATCGCCTGGAGTGCGGCACGCGAACCGAACTGCGACGTGTATTCATCCGCCGCCGCCTTGTGACGCTGCTTGATACCGGTGCGCGTCGTTATCCATTCGTCGCTTGTCTCGACCATCTTCTCTAGATCCGCATTGGTCAGAATGCCTTCCGGATAAGAATGGCCGGTGCCGAGGATTCCCGCGTTTTGTCCCATTGATCAGACTATTGTGGCCTTAAAATTTGGCAGCTTATTCAGCTTCTTTTACGTCAATGATCTTGCGGCCCTTGTAGGTTCCGGTCGCAAGATCGATACGATGCGGCACTTTTGCCTCACCCGAGTCCTTATCAAGATAGAACTGCGGCGTGCTAAGCGCGTCGTGCGCACGGCGAGTTCTCGTCCGTGCTTTGGAATGTCTTCGTTTTGGATTTGGCATGACTACCTCTAAAAAAATTTGCTCCGCAAAAATGCGTTGTGCAGCTAATTAAGATCCCTAAGTGCTGCCCAACGCGGATCGATCTCGGCGGAACAGTTACAATCTATCAAATTTCGATTTTGCCCGCATTTTGGGCACAATCCTTTACAATCTTCGCGACACAGCGGCTGATCCGGCAATTCAAGGAGAATTTGCTCCCGAAGCACTTCGGCCAGCTCGACCGCGTCTCCCGCGACGGATTCATCAAGGGATCCCGCAGCGACCTCGATCTCTCCTGATCCCGCCTCAAGCTCCTCAACGAAAAGATCGTCGAATTCGACCTCGATCCTCTTCTCTGCCGGTTCAAGGCATCGAACGCACTCGGCTTTTACGGCCGTCGAAAGGTGCCCCGAAATATGTGCCCCTCGCGGATCACGCCAAACGGTGCCGTTGAAATCAACGTTCGCAACGATCTCCGCATCCGGTGAGACGTCTATCGCCTCAGGCGGCAGGCTCACCTTTATCTCTTTCGGTGTAACGGTCGCTGCTGCAAGATCGATCTTCATTATCAAATAGGCCCGCGAAGGCGGAATTTTCGCCAAAAAAGGCAAAAGAGTAATTATAGTGTCTCAATCCCAAGTGTCAAACAGATCGGAAAGCCCAAAAGCGAACCTAAGCGGCCGATCCAACCGCCTCGTCCAACGTTCGAAAGCCGCGTAAGACAAGCATCTCGGCAAGGCCCGAGCAAAGCTCTCGCGGAAAGGCCGGGCCGCCGTAAATAAAGCCCGAATAAACCTGCACGAGCGACGCTCCCGCAGAAATGAACTCAAAGGCGTCACGCGGCGAAAAAATGCCGCCGACCCCGACGATCGGCATTTTGCCGTTCGTCCTCCGATAGATCGCCCGCACGACGGCGAGGGACATCGGTTTGAGCGGCTTTCCGCTGAGGCCGCCCGCACCGATCTTTTTTGCGGTCCCTTCATCGACGCCGGGCCGCGTGACCGTCGTATTCGTCGCGACTATCCCGTCGATGCCGATACCGACGCAAATATCGGCGATCGGATCGATCTCCTCGCCGGAAAGGTCCGGTGCGACCTTCACGAGCAGCGGCTTCCTGCCAAGCTCGACATTCGCCTGCATCAGGCCTTCGAGCAGCTTGACCAGGCTCGCTTCGGCCTGCAGGTCGCGAAGCTCCGGCGTGTTCGGCGAAGAGACGTTAACGGTGATGTAGTCCGCGGCCTTGTGAACCGCCTTTAAGCAAGCAACATAATTCTCGGCCGCCTCTTCGTTCGGGACGTGCCGATTGCGGCCAATGTTGATGCCGACGATGCAGTTCCGCTCCGCAGAAAGCAAACGGCCAGCGATGGCCGCTGCCCCTTCGTTGTTAAAACCAAGACGGTTAATGAGAGCTTCCTGCTCGGGCAGCCGAAAGAGCCGCGGCCGCGCGTTGCCCGGCTGTGGTTCAAGCGTTACGGTGCCGGCCTCGATGAACCCGAATCCGAGCGATGACAACGGACCGATCGCTTCCGCGTTCTTATCAAAACCGGCCGCGAGGCCGACAGGATTGGCGAACCTTAGCCCGAATCTCTCGATCTCGCCGAATTCGTCATAACGGACGTCGTTGTAGAACGGCCGGGCAAGGCCGGCCTTCAGGCTTGCCATCCCGAGGCTATGCGCGCGTTCGGCGTCGAGCCGGAACATCACGGGGCGTGCGATCTTTTCCCAAAAGAAGCTCATTGTGTGAAGAATGCAGTTTATGCAATATCGCACCTCCAAGTAAAAGACACCCGTCCTTTTGAAAATGAATTTCTCGTTTGTTACGATTTGCCTGTCCCTATGGCAGCTGACCTGAATCTTGTGGAAAAGTCGCGGGTGATGGATGCTTCGGCAATGAACCGTGCTTTGAGAAGGCTCGCGACCGAGATCGTCGAGAAGAATAACGGTGCCGAGAATCTCTATCTCGTCGGTATCCGGCGACGCGGCGTTCCGCTTGCGGAAAGGCTTCGCGACAAGATCGAAGGCCTTGAGAATATCAAGCCGTTTTACGGGATCCTCGATATCACGCTTTACCGCGACGACCTTTCGACCGTCGGAGCCAACCCCGTTGTGAACCGCACCGAACTTGACGACGACGTTGACGGCAAGAAGATCATACTCGTTGACGACGTCCTTTATACGGGCCGCACGATCCGAGCCGCACTCGATCAGCTGATGGATTTTGGCCGCCCGAAGAAAGTGCAGCTTGCCGTGCTGATCGACCGCGGCGTTGAGCATCGCGAACTGCCCATACAGGCCGATTTTGTCGGAAAATATATCCCCACCAAGCAGAACGAGATCATCAAGGTGATGCTCAAGGAATTTGATGAGACCGAAGCCGTCGGTATCTACCATCGGCCGAGCGAATAACTCCAGGCAATGAACACAGAAAAGCCGTATCGACGAAGGGATCTCCTCGGAATAAGAGAGTTGGCCGCTTCCGATATTATTGGCATTCTGGATACGGCCGAGAATTTCCGCGAGATCTCGAATCGCGAAGTCAAGAAAGTTCCTGCCCTTCGCGGCAAGACCGTCATCAATCTCTTTTTTGAATCCTCGACACGCACGCGAACTTCTTTCGAACTCGCGGCAAAGCGACTCTCTGCCGATGCCGTCAATATCTCCGTCTCTTCGTCGAGCCTTTCCAAGGGCGAAACTTTGCTCGACACGGCAGCGAATCTCGACGCGATGGCCCCGGACTGCATCGTCGTGCGGCATTCGAGTGCGGGCGTTCCGCATCGGCTTGCCAAGGTCAGCCGTGCGGCGATCGTGAATGCGGGCGACGGTGCGAACGAGCATCCGACGCAGGCGTTGCTCGACGCAATGACAATCCGCGAGCACAAAGGGCAGATCGACGGCCTTTCGGTCGCGATAATCGGCGACATCGTACACAGCCGAGTCGCCCGCTCGAACATTCACCTGCTCACAAAACTCGGCGCGACCGTGCGCGTCGCCGGCCCGCGAACCCTTGTGCCGAAGGACTTCTCGTACCTCATACACGATCAGGAATTCGCACCCGGAGCAAAGCCGCTTGAGGTCTGCGAACACGTCGAGGACGCGATACGCGGTGCGGATGTCGTGATGATCCTCCGCATTCAACGCGAGCGGCAGGACTCGGCATACTTCCCTTCGCTTCGCGAATACTCGATCCATTACGGCTTGACGAACGAACGCCTCGACCTTGCCCGCCGCGACGCGATCGTCCTGCATCCCGGCCCAATGAATCGCGGTATCGAGATCGCATCGGATGTGGCCGACAGCTCCCGTTCGCTCATCCTCGACCAGGTAAAATACGGCGTCGCCGTGCGAATGGCCGTCCTGTATCTCGCAACGGGAGGCAGTGCGGTCAACAGCTAGCATTATGAAGCTCCTTATCACGAACGGCCACGTCATCGACCCCGCCGCAGGGCAGAACAGCGGCAAAGACATCCTCGTTGAGGACGGCCGCGTGGCGGCCTGGCTCGCTTCGTCCGACGAAAGGCCGAGCGACGCCGCGATCATCGACGCTTCCGGGCTGATCGTCGCACCCGGATTCATTGATATGCACGTGCATCTTCGGGAACCGGGACACGAGCACAAGGAATCGATCGCTTCGGGATGCGCCGCTGCGGTCGCAGGCGGCTGGACGAGCGTTTGCCCGATGCCGAACACCAATCCCGTGAACGATGACGCCGCGATCACGCGATATATGATCGAACAGGCCGAACGTGCCGGCCTTGCGAATGTCTTCCCGATAGGCGCGATCACGAAGGCCTCCGACGGCACCGAACTCGCCGAAATGGGCGAGATGAAGGCCGCCGGGGCCGTGGCGGTCTCGGACGACGGCAGGCCCGTCCCGAATGCGGGGATAATGCGCCGTGCGATGCAGTACGCGGCGGATTTCGGGCTTCCGGTGATCGACCACTGCGAAGACAAGTCGCTCTCGTCCGGCGGCGTTATGCACGAAGGCAAGGTCTCGCTTCTGCTCGGCCTAAAAGGTATGCCCGCACTTGCCGAAGAGATCGACGTCGTCCGCGACATCCTGCTTGCACGCGACACAGGCGCCCACGTCCACATCGCGCACATCTCGACCGCCGGGGCCGTCGAGGCCGTCCGCCGTGCGAAAAGTGAAGGCGTCTCGATCACTTGCGAGGCCGCACCGCACCATTTCACGCTGACGGATTCGGCCGTTGCGGGAGATGGCGGCGAGTCTGCCTCGGCATACGACACGAACACGAAAATGGCGCCGCCGCTTCGCAGCGAGCAGGACCGCGAAGCGATACTTGAAGGGCTTCGCGACGGCACGATCGACGCGATCGCGACCGACCACGCTCCGCACCACGCGGACGAAAAATCGCTCGAGTACGACCGTGCTCCGTTCGGCATCACGGGCCTCGAAACGGCCGTCGGGCTCGCTTTCACCGAACTCGTCCACAAAGGCGTGATCGATCTCGTGCGCCTCGTCGAGCTTTGCTCGACAAACCCCGCACGCATCCTTTCGCTTACAGGCCGCGGCACGCTCGTGCCCGGCTCGGTCGCCGACATCACGCTCCTTGACCCGGAACACGTCTGGGCGTTCAGCGTCGCCGACTCACGCTCAAGGTCGAAGAATTCACCATTCGACGGCCGCGAATTCCGCGGAAAGGCCATTACGACCATCGTTGCGGGCCGCGTCGTGTTCAACGAGAGAGGCTGAAACCTCGATGTTTGTTCCATTCCGCCACTGTGGAACAGATGGAACACGGTGGAACAAACATCGGCGTTCCAGCTTGTTTTGTTCCGGGACAGGCTCATTCCGCACCCTCTCCTTTCTTCGCATTTTCGAGATACCTCGCAACGGTCGATGTTCCGACGCCGAGTTTTGCGGCGATCTCTCGAAAAGAGTCGCCGGCATTGGCCAGCTCGATCGCGCGCGTGATCCGTTCGCGGCGAATGGAATCGGCCAAAGCGGCGCCGCGTAACACGCCCTCTTGATGGCGGCTCTCCGGCTCATTGGCAACGAACGTAAATCTGAGCATCCTTCCGTGCTTGCCTAAACGCATCACCGCAACATTTTTCTCGCCGAGATCCGCCGAAGCATTCCGCTGTTTGATCGGTTTCAGATATCGAAGAGCGGCCGACGTGCTGCTCCGCCCCATTGCAACGACGTTGTCCGCAAAATTTGCGAGCATCTTCGAGCCTTGGAGGTGGTTAAGGCCGATCGGCGAGAGCGAACGCATTTTTGGCGTGTGAGCAAGCACCAGGATCGAGAGCCCGAACTGATTGCGGAGCGTCAAAAGGGTGCGCATCAATCGCTGCGCCGCGACGGAATTGTGCGTTCCGGCGGAAAGCCACGTAAGGTTGTCGAGCACAACGACCTTTGCCCCGACGAACTGGATCGTGTCGGCAATTGAGTGGATGATAAAATCCTGTTCGTCGTCGAACTCCTCGGGAATCTGCCAGACCTCGCGTGGCGAGCATCGGATGAACTTGAGCGGAAACAATGGTTCGTCCGAAGTCTCGGCACTTTGCTCGGCGGCTTCGTTCTCGGAGTAGCGCGCGGCAAATTGCTCGTCCGTCAGCTCGAAATCGAAATAAAGCACGCGTTGCGGCTCGGCCTCGGTCGCGAAAGGCTCGATCGGCTCACCGCCGGCAAGGGCGCACGCGATCTGGACCGCCAGAGCACTTTTTCCCAATCCGGTATCGGCAAATAGAAGCACGAGCTCGCCCTCTCGCCAGAGATCGCCAAAGAGGCGGCGCTTGGCGAATGTTGCAACAGACGTTTCAAGGAATTTATTTGCCGGGCGTGCAAAGAAAAGGTTGTTGTATCGCGTGAACGCGAGATCGGGCAGATGTTCGTCCGTCAGCTCGTAAAGATAATGGTAGTTCGTGCCGTTCGGTCCCTTAAAATGTCGCTCTACGAAAAAGCGTTCCCGTTCCCGCTCAAGCAGTGACCGAGGTCGATATTCTCGCCGCTCCGCACTCGTTTGCCGCCGCTCTTGGATCTCTCTTGTTTCATCTTTTTGGCTTCGGGCGGGCACTTGCCGCCATCGTCTAACATTATCGGCCGCCGCGAACACACTCTGCGGCCGTCTAAAATAGACGTTGTATTATTATATTCATTTGTGTCATCCCTTGCAAGGTGATATTTTGGTTCGTCGGTTCACCACAAAGGGCGTGAAAGCCTCGATGCGGCCAAACGAGCGCCGCGACGCCATAAATGGCGCGGCTTACGCCCGAAGGCAGAACGTGAACGAATATTCATCAACCGCATGACGCGGCCTTTTGCGGTGCGTTTGCGGGCAGAAAAAACGCTATACTCTTTTACCTATGGAATGGATATTTGATCCGCAGATCTGGATCGCATTTTTTACGCTTTCGCTGCTCGAACTCGTTCTGGGCATTGACAACATCATCTTCATTTCGATCCTCTCGGGGCGTTTGCCCGAAAAGGATCAGCCGAGGGCTCGCTTTGTCGGGCTCGCGTTGGCTCTGGTGATGCGCGTCGGGCTGTTGTTCTCGCTTTCATGGGTGATGGGGCTGACGACGCCGCTCTTCACCGTCTTCGGCAACGCGCTTTCGGGCCGCGATCTGATCCTTGTCCTCGGCGGACTCTTCCTGCTCTTTAAGAGCACGCACGAGATCCACTCGGCGCTCGAGGGCGAAGAAGGCGGATCCTCGCGAACGGTCTATGCGGGCTTTACGGCGGTGATCGTGCAGATAATGCTGCTCGATATCGTCTTCTCGCTCGATTCCGTGATCACGGCGATCGGGATGGTCAATAACGTGTGGGTGATGATCGCGGCGGTGGTCGTTTCGATCATTGCGATGATGCTTTTTGCCGGCTCGATCGGAGCGTTCGTGCAGCGGCATCCGACGCTTAAGATGCTTGCCCTTTCGTTCCTCTTGATGATCGGTTTCTCGCTTATCGTCGAAGGCCTCGAATATCACATTCCGAAAGGTTATATTTATTTTGCAATGGCGTTCTCCGTGATGGTCGAGTTCCTGAACATCCGGCTGCGAAAAAAGGTGGACAAGGTCCATCTGCACAGCCCGTTCTCCGATGCCGACGAAGCGAAGGCCCTTGCCGAATAGGCCGAGAACTATGTACGAACGAATTTTTTGTGTTCTGTTTTCCGCAGTCCTTACCGGCGCATTCGCTCTGTCGGCCTCCGCACAGAAGGACATCACGAGCGTCGATCTGCGAAATTTCTCTTACCGCCCGAGCTGTCTTTACGAGGACAGCGGCCAGGGCAAGGCAATTACGGTCAAGGACGGCGAATACTCTTACGAGAAGCAGGAGGACGGCTATACAGACCGGTTCTATTTCAACATCTTCGACGTCGTCTATGGCGATCTTACGGGTGACGGACGCCCCGAGGCCGTAGCTCTTTCGGTCTGCAACACAGGCGGCACCGGAAATTTTACCGAAGGCTTCATCTTCACGCTTCGGAACGGCAAGGCCGTCCAGATCGGCGTTCTGCCTGGCGGCGATCGCGCATACGGTGGTATCCGCAAGGCCTGGATCGAGAATGACGAACTTTGGGTCGAGACGAACGATCCGGGCGAGAACGGCGGTGCGTGCTGTCCTGTTCAGATCATTACGTCGAGATACAGGCTTCGTGCGGGCAAGCTCGTAGAAAGCGGAAAACACACCACGCGGCAGATCTTCCCGAAGCGAGAGGTCAAATTCGCAAAAGGAAAAAGCTCCGCGACGATCACGCTCACAGTGCGCGGCGACGAAGGCGCCGAGCTCACGCTTCGGGCAGCCAAAGGACAGACGATGACCGTGACCGTAAGCGACAAAGCCGTCGATGCGACGCTTTTGGGCGAGGCAAAGGTAACGACCACGGATAACGGCTTCAGTGCGGTCCTTGATTCAAGCGGCAGCTATTCGATCCAACTCGCGAACGACGCCGCCGAGGACAAGACGATCACCGTGACGATCAGCATCCGGTAGCCGCGTGTTCCTTGATCCGAGCCTGAAATTCTGCGGGGATCGGGGCTTCGAACGATGCGGCCTCGCCGGTTCGCGGATGCGGGATCGTGAGCCGAAATGCGTGAAGGTATAGGCGGTCGCTGTTGCCGCCGCCGCGGGCATGATCGCCCCAAGATCGGGCAGCCGATCGATTCAAGATGAATGCGAAGTTGGTTCGTGCGGCCCGTGATCGGTTCGGCCTCAAGCAGCGAATGCCCATCGAACGTCGTAAGAACGCGAAACCGTGAGGCCGCCGGCTTCCCTTCCGGCATCACCCGCCAGAATTTTGCTTCGGCATCGCGCCCGATAGGCGCTTCGATCTCGCCTGCATTCTCCCTCGGCTCTCCGACAACGATCGCAAGATACGTCTTCTCGACCGTCCGCCGCGTGAACGCACGCGTGAGCTTTTGCTGCGCGAACTTGGTCTTTGCGGCGACAAGCACGCCGGACGTGTCCTTGTCCAACCGATGCGGAAGGCCCGGGCGTATCACGGGACGCGAGATCGAAGGCTCGTGCGGGTTCAAGTAATGGACGAGTCCGTTCAGGATCGTGCCGCGATTCTCGCGATGCGACGGATGGACGAGGACGCCCGTCGGCTTGTTAATGACGAGAAGGTGTTCGTCCTCGAAAATGATGTCGAGCGGCAGCTCTTCCGGCAGCATCGCCGTCTCGCGTTCGGGATCGACGACGATCTCGACAAGGTCATTCGGCAGCAGGCGTCGCCCGATATTCTCCCAGCGGCCGTTGACCTCGCAGAGTTCGCGATTGACGACGTCGCGCAGGTACATCTTGCTCAAACGCGGAAAATGGGCGAGCAGAAAATCCTCGAGCCGCATTCTCCTTGCGGCCTCCGGAACGACGATGATCTGGCGCGTCTCCACAAAAACAGTTTGCATACTCACACTCGAACTTGCAAAGGCCGCAGAATTCCTACATTTTTGTATTTGTTTTGAAAGCACGCGCGATCGACATTGCTGAATCCTTCGCTCGCGTCCGGGCCGAGAATACGGGGCCGCGGGACACTTCGCTGCGCATCGCTGAGACGCTATGTCGTTCTGCCGAAGCGATTTACGCGTTCGTCGCAAAGTATGACGAGGCCGTTTCGGGCGATGTCTCGATCCTTGGTGCGTCGGGCCTTGATGCAGCTGCGTTCCGCCGCCTCGAGCAGCGTGCGGCGGCAAGCGCACTGATGCGCGTCTTTGATCTCGACGAGGTCATTTATCTGCTCGTTCACGACGAACCGACGCTCGACTTTCTTTCTACCGACAATAAAAGGGTCGAGCTGATCGTCGCTCCGTTCAAGGTGAGCGACGGCCGGGCAGGCTTTGTCGCGGCGGCCTTCGACAAGCAGAAGCTCGCAGACCGCTCGGAGGCCGCGGCCCTTACGCGCCTTGCGGCGCTTGCCGTCGCAGAAGCGATCCGCGTTGACGGCCTTCAGCGGCATTCGGCCGACCTCGAAAGCGAAGACGCCGAAAAGGAACTCGAAGATATGAAGGCCCGATACGACATCTCGAAGATCGTCGGCAATTCGAACGCGATGCGGCAGGTCGCGGCACAAGTGCGGGCAGATCGCAAGGTCGAACACGACCGTGCTGCTTCGCGGCGAACGCGGAACGGGAAAGGAAATGCTCGCCTACGCGATCCACCTTGCGAGCCTGCGATCGAGGCGTCCGTTCCGGGTTGTGAACTGCGCCGGAATGCCGGAGGCGCTTCTCGAAGCAGAGCTCTTTGGCGTCGCTTCGCCGCAGGAAAGGCCGGGAATGATCGGCGAGGCAAAGTACGGGACGCTATTCATCGACGAGATCGCCGAAACGCCGCCCGCGATCCAGGACCGGATTTTCCGGCTGATGCGCGACAGTCGATTCGAGAACGTGAACGGCACGGAGCCCGTGCGAGCAAATCTCAGGCTGATCTTCTCGACCGCCGCCGACCTTGAGCATCTCGTTGCCGCGGGCGAGTTCAGCGAAGAGCTTTTTTACCGCTTGAATGCCTTCACGATCTTCGTGCCGCCGCTCCGCGACAGAAAGGCCGATATACTTTTATTGTCCGAGCATTTCATAGAGAAATATTCGCGTGAGAATCGGCGAAGGGTCGCAAGGATCTCGACGGCCGCGATCGATATGCTCGCGAAGTATCATTTCCCGGGGAACGTCCGCGAACTCGAGAACGTGATCGAACGCGCCGTGATGGTCTGCGACGAAGGCGTGATCCACGCTCGCCATCTGCCCGCGACGCTCCAAACGGCCGAAGAGACGAACACGCAGACGAAGGCCACACTCGAAGGAGCGGTCGCCGCCTTCGAACGCGACATTATCGAAGATGCACTGAAGACCTCACGAGGCAACATCGCGAAGGCCGCACGCGGGCTCGGCACGACAGAGCGGATATTGGGCTATAAAATAAAGAACGCGGCGATCGATCCGCGACGATATAAATAATAATGTTCAGCGAAGACCAGGCCATTTCGGAATTGCCGGATGCGGATGCGGCCCGCCGTTTTCGCGATGCGCTTTCGCCGCGGATCGCAACGCGTCTTCGGCGGGACGACGGGCTCTATTCCGACGTTCTTACGCTCGCGGCATTTTCGCCGCTGCTTGCGACAACGCTTCTTCAGAATGAAGAATATTTTGCCTGGCTCGGCCGGCAAAGGACGGTCGCCGGCGGACGTACGAAAGAAGAGCTGCTCGAATCGCTCGGCCGATTTTCGCTGACGAATTCCACGCTCGACCCGCAGCTGTTGTTCTCGCGATTCCGGCGCCGGGAACTGATCCGCATCTTCCTCCGAGACATTCGGCGGCTTGCGACAGTCGCCGAGATCACGGATGAGATCTCGAGCCTAGCGGACGCGATCCTTGAGGCGGCCCTCGCAGAGGCACGCCGCGAGATGGACAGGCGATACGGCCAACCGCTCGAGGCCGATGAGAAACAGCGTTCGCGGCCCGCCGATATCGCGATCGTCGCGTTGGGCAAGCTCGGTTCGCTTGAGTTGAATTACGCGAGCGATGTCGATCTGCTCTTCATATATTCGTCCGACGGAATGACCGCAGGCGGCAGCCGCGATGCCGTGACGAATCGCGAGTATTTCACAAAACTTGCGCAGCACGTCATTAAATTAGTAGGCGAAGGAAAGGGCGAGGGTGCCGCGTATCGAGTCGATATGCGGCTTCGGCCGAACGGTTCGCTCGGCGCCTTGGCGATGTCGCTCGCGGACACGGTCGAGTATTATCGAACGACGGCACGGCCCTGGGAACGTCAAATGCTGATCCGTTCTCGAAGTTCGGCAGGCGACGCGGGCATCTTCCGCCGATTTTGGAACGCGGTCGAACCGATGATCTACGACGTAAAGATAGAGGCCGGCGAAGCTCTCGCGAGCGTGCGTGCGTCAAAAGAATCCATAGACGAGAATGCGAAACGAAAGAACTCGCTCGACGTAAAACTATCGCCGGGCGGCATTCGCGAGATCGAGTTCATCGCGCAGGCGCTTCAGTTGGCGCACGGCGGTGCGGACAAATGGCTGCGAAGCCCGCACACGCTGATCGCCCTTTCAAAGCTTGCCGACCGCGGGCTTTTATCCGCAAGAGAGCGTTCGGAATTGTCCGCAGCTTACGACCTTCTTCGCAGGACGGAGCACATCCTGCAGATGGAGAACGGTTTGCAGACCCACACGATACCTTCCGATGCGGCGAAGCGAGAGCTTGTCGCAAAGCGTGTCCTTTTTGCGACCGGCGCAAAGCTGGAGAAGGAACTCGAACGCTCGATGAAGAAGGTCAGGAAAGTATTCGAACGCGTATTCGATACCGACGCGTTGTCCGCGGGCAATTCGGTAATGCCGCAAACGACGCGAACGGAAAAGAGCAACGCGTTCGAGACGAGCGATCCCGACACAAAGGCCGCGGCTGCCTCGCCGCCGTTCGCCGTCGGGCTTGCAAGCGCGCCAAAACTCGCCGAACGCGCCGAGAGCTATCGACGGTCGATCGAGACCCTCGACCTTCGCTCGCTGATCTTCGAGAGCCTGGAACCCGCCGTTGATCTTCGCACGCGGCTCGATTCCCTGCGGCGTGAATGGACGGCGATCTACGCTGCGATCGGGCTTGCCGACCTCAACGAAGAGATCTCGGTCGATCGTTCGAAGGTGCTGCAGACGCAGCTTGCCGAGACTTGTCTTGATGCGGCGATGTACATCGTCCGCCGGGAGATGGCCGAGGGTCCTCACGCACCGATCGCCGTGATCGCGCTCGGAAAACTTGGCGGCCAGCGACTCGATCTCGGTTCCGACCTCGACATCATCCTTTCGTATCGCTCGAACGCTGACGCCGGCGTTGATTCCGAGCAAGAGCAGCAAGCCCGTGCCGCCGAACTTTTTATCACTACGCTGTCGTCGATGACACGCGCCGGCAGCCTTTATCGCGTCGATCTCCGGCTTCGCCCATTCGGCTCGAAGGGCCTGAGCATCATCCCCGACACGGCATTGGTCGAATATATGCGGACGACGGCCGCCGTTTGGGAGCTGCTCGCTTACGTGAAGGTGCGAGGCATCACAAGCGGCGAGTATCTTGACAGCGTCGGTGCCGGGGAACTCGAGGGCGAGATCCGCGACATCGTGCATTCGCGTGCGAAGGCAATTCCGGCGGATGAACTTCGCGAGAGCACGCTGTCGGTTCGCGAGGCCCTGAGGAAGCGGAAGACGACGGCACGAACGGGCGACATCGACATCAAGTACGGCGAAGGCGGAATGCTCGACATCTATTTCGCGATGCGTTTTCTGCAGCTGCGCGACGATGTTCAGGATGACGCGGCCGATCGTTCGACGCCGAACACTCTTCGAAAGCTGGGTTCGGCGGGTTCGATCTCGCCCGAAGGCCTTGCTTCGTTCATCGAAGGCCACAAATTCCTCTCTGCGATCGATCATGCCGTGCGGCTCTGCGTCGGCAGATCGACGCGCCTGCCGATAGCGGACACGCTTGCGATGACGCGGATCGCGGCGCGGCTAAAGTATCCTTCGCCGAAGAAGCTCCTGGAAGACCTGACCATCCACCGCATCTCGATCCGCGAAACTTACGAGACGATATTAGGGTAGCCCGCGTGTGCGAACATCGCGTATAATCTCGGACTATGGAGCGGGCAATTAGCCTCATTATTCTTTGTATTTTCGCGGCCTCGCTCGCGGCGGCGCAGTCGCGTCACAAGAAGCCTTATTCGGAGAGCGTGTCGAGATATGACGTCGCCGTGCCGAAGGATGACGGGCCACGGTCCGAGGCCACGCCGAACGACGACGTAGTTCGCATCGAGACGGATCTGATAATGATACCGGTCAAGGTCGCGACGAAAAATGGCCGTGCCGTCCCTGATATTCGCCGCGAAGAATTTCGTGTTTTCGAGAATGGCGAGGAACAGGAGATCGCATTCTTCAACTCGGACGAGGCACCTTTCTCGGTCGCTCTGCTGCTCGATATGAGCTACTCGACGGTCTTCAAGCTGCAGGAGATCCAGGCCGCCGCGAAGCAATTCATCTCCGAGCTAAGGCCGAACGACCGCGTGATGATCGTCGCCTTCGCCGAGAAGTTCAGAGTGCTTTGCGAGCTTACGTCCGAACGCAAGGCGCTTCGATACGCGATCGAGGCAACAAAGATCGAGAGCGGCACGTCGCTTTACGACACGATGGCCGACGTTATCGACCGTGGACTCGCGAATGCATCGGGCCGAAAGGCCATCGTCGTGCTGACCGACGGCGTCGATACTACGAGCAAGAAAGCGACCTTCAAGAGCGTGATCGGCGAGCTTACGGAATCGAACGTCGTCGTTTATCCGATCCGATACAGCACGTACGACGACGTTCAGAAAAGCAGGCGGAACGATGCCCAGATCCTTTATGATGACGATGATCGGCCTTACGTCGTCGAGACCGCGCCCGGACGAGGCGAACGGGTCGAAGATTATAATGTTGCCGACGAATTTATGCGCGAAGCGGCCGAACGCACGGGCGGCGCCGTTCAGCGCGTTTCCTCCCGCACGAACCTTGCACAGGCCTTCTCCCGAATTGCCGACGAGCTTCGCAAAACTTACAGCTTGGGGTATTATCCTACAAGCAACCGCTCGCCGGGCTCGCGTTATTATATTCGCGTTCGTGTTTATCGCCCGGATCTTGTCGTCCGAGCCAGAGAAACATACCTGAAACCGGCTCTTCGGAGCACAAACTAGCTATCCCCAGGAGGAGTATTGGAATGAGAACTTTATTTTCGGTGCTGACCCTTGCGGCCATCTTGAGCTTGGCCGCCGTCAGCTCCTTCGCACAAGACAAACTGACGAACGCCGAGGTCATCTCGCTGACGAAAGCGGGCCTTGCGAGCTCGGTCATCGTCGAGAAGATCAGAACTTCGACGACGGATTTCGATACATCGACCGACGGCCTGATCGCGCTCAAGCAGGCAGGCGTCGCCGATGAGGTCGTCTCCGCTATGGTCACGGCAAAAAGCGGCGGCAGTTCGCAGACGCCCGCGGCTCCGGGCGGCCAACCGGCAGGCGACCCGAACGACCCGATGAGCAAACACGGCTACGGCATCTACCTCTATTCGGAAGAAGGCGGTACGCGGAAGATGACGCAGCTCCAGCCGACGATGTCCGCGCAGAACCGTACGGGCGGCGGCTTCACCGCTTCGATAACGCCGTTCGGACTCGGCAAGGTGAAGACAAAGACGAATTTGCCGGGCCGCAATGCCGCGATCCAGATCAAAGAGACGTCTCCCGTTTTCTATTTTTACCTTGACGCTTCAAGCGGCGGCCTTAACACCTCGAGCGGCATCCCTTCGAGCCCGAATGAATTCACGCTGGTGCGGTTTCATCAACGCAGCGACAATCGCGAGGTCACGATCGCAAAATCGAATTCGTGGGGAAGCAAAGGCGGCCTTTCGGACGAGTACGTCGTAGCTCTCACGGCGGAACCGCTCGGCAATGGCGTATTCAAGGTCACGCCGACATCGCCGCTCAAGAAGGGCGAGTATGGATTTATGATGGTGAACTCCGGCAATGCGAATACGTCGGCAGGCGTCGGGTCGAAGTTCTTCGACTTCGGCGTGAATATGACGCCGTAACTTTGCCCGGCCAAACAGATCTTTTGAGACGCCGCTCGATCAGGTCGAGGGCGTCTCTCTTTTGCGCAAAATAAGAAGGCCGCAAAAACGGCCTTCTTGTAAGAAACCATCCTACGGCTATCTCAAGATCAACAAGCTGCAACGCTCACGAATACGCCGACCCGGCCAACGCCCGGTCTCACGTATCCAAAAAAACTTCGAGCTGAAGGAGTTTGCATCCGTTGCCACACAGTTCGTGTCCGCCAGGAAAACTCAGTCCGGCGAATGCCGTGTTGAGCCAATTCTCCTAAGGCGGCGGTTGGGAACAAATTTAATGTGGTGATCGTCACTCGTTGATCTTGAGTAGCTGTTGGACAATTCAGCTATTTTTCGCCGGAGCTTTCTTTGCTGCCGGTTTCTTAGCTGCTGGCTTTTTCGCAGCCGCCTTCTTAGCGGGAGCGGCCTTCTTTGCCGGAGCTTTCTTTGCTGCCGGCTTTGCTGCCTTCTTAGCGGTCGAAGCCTTCTTTGCAGGAGCCTTCTTCGCTGCCGGTTTCTTTGCTGCTGCCTTCTTAGGGGCTGCCGCTTTCTTTGCTGCCGGCTTCTTTGCAGCAGGTTTCTTTGCCGCTGCCTTCTTTGCCGCCGGTTTCTTAGCAGCAGGTTTCTTTGCTGCCGGTTTCTTGGCGGCCGTTGCCATTTTAGCCGTCGAAGCGGAAGCTTTCACTGCCGCTTTTTTGGCCGGTTTCTTAGTTTTTTTGGTAGTTGCCATTTTTCCTCCAATGATTTTCTGTTTCCGGGATATACCGATCGGATCAAAATACAAGAACGCGATACTTCGCGTTTTGATCTCGCCCAACCGATGCGGCGCGTGTCTTAGCCGGCCGCATCATTTAGAACGAAGCACGAAGTTCACGCTATGCATTCTGTTCCGTCTGTATTTTTTCAAACCAACAGTTCGTGCAGAACTGTCGAGATCTCTTACCGCGTTCATCAAGATGATGAATACCAAAAATTCTTTCGACGATGATCCTTTCGTCTCTGTCGAGTTCCTTCCAGGTTTTCAATTTAGCAAAACATCGCGGACAAGTTTCTTGTTGCGGTGAACTCATTGCTATAATTTCACGCGGTCAAAAACCACAAAAGATTCTATCAGAAAAATTGAAAAGTAAATGAAAAAAAACTCACTTCTCTTTTTTATTTTCATCTTTTTTTTCACGGTGAATTTCGCTCACGCGCAAGCAGAAGTGAAGTTTGATTTCTATGCGCGCGGAAATTATCGATCGAACGTTCCTCGGCCGTCGGATATTCTTCGTTTCGACGTCGGGAATTTTCACACGACATACGCGCAAATGGAGGCGGTCATAAGCGCGATCGCGAAGTCTGCGCCCGACCGCGTTCGCGTCTTCGATATCGGTGAGACGAACGAACATCGGATGCAGCATCTTGTCGCGATCTCGTCGCCGGAGAATCTTGCCGCCCTTGACCGCATCAAGACCGACATTGCGCGCCTTACCGATCCGCGTAAAACTTCTCGCGAAGAAGCGAACGCGATCGCGGAAAGAACTCCTGCGATCGTGTGGCTCGCATACACGATCCACGGCAACGAGTCGGCGTCCTTCGAGACGATGATGCAGGTGGCCTATCAACTCGCCGCGTCCGAAGAGCCGGCAACGCTCGACATCCTGAAAAACTGTGTAACCCTTATAATTACAGGGGAAAACCCCGATGGCCACGAGCGTTTCGTCTCCTGGTACAACTCCGTCGGCGTTGGCGATCCGAACCCGTTCGCGCTCGAGCATCGCGAGCCGTGGTCGGTTTACGGACGCCTGAGCCACTATCGTTTCGACCTGAATCGCGACGCTCTTGTCACCACACAAAAGGAATCGCAAAATCTTCAACGTGCATTCCTCGAATGGAATCCGCAGGTCTCCGCAGATCATCACGGGCAACCTTCGCAATACTTTTTTCCGCCTGACGCTTTGCCGATAAATCCGAATCTTCCCGAACCGCAGTTCTCGCGTTGGAACGAGATCTACGGACGCGCGAATGCGGCCGCGTTCGATCGCAACAAATGGGACTATTACGTGCGTGATGTTTTCGATGCGTTCTATCCCGGTTACTGGGATATGTATCCTTCGCTAAACGGCGCGATCGGAATGACGTACGAAACTGATGGCGGCGGCACGAAAGGTCTGCGCTACACGCGCGACGATGGAACGATCGCGACACTTCGTTCGGCGATCGCAAAACATTTCGTCGCGTCGATGACAACTTTGGAGACGACCGCGAAACACAGGGCCGATCGCCTTCGAGATTTCTATGCGTTCCGCGCCGATGCGATGAAAGGTTTCGCGACCTCGAAGATGAAACGCGTCGTAATTGTTCCCGAACAAGACCGCGTCAAGGCCGCCGAGCTGATCGAAGCGCTCACGCGTGCTCGCATCGAGGTCAAACGCGCTGACCGTCCGTTCACCTCGACGAGCGCACATTCTTATATGGAGCGGAAGAACGCGGCCGCCTCTCGCGAAACTTTTCCGGCGGGAAGCTACGTGATCGACCTCAACCAGCCGCAACGCATACTCGCAAAATCGCTGCTTGAACCTGACACGCCGCAGGACAAAGCGTTCGTTGACGACAACCTCGGCAGATTCAAGCGCAATCAGATGAAGGGCAAGCGTCAGGCGAAGGAAGATTTCGGGTTCTACGACATTACGGCGTGGTCGCTGCCGCTTGCGTTCGGCCTTGACGCCTTTTGGACCGAGGACGGCGGCGATACTTCGGGCGAACTCGTCACACCCGCGTCGCTTGCGGCCGCAAAGAAGGCGAACGCGCCGGCGCGCGCCGAGATCTCGTACATAATTCCGTATCAGACCGACACGACGTCGGCGCTTGTGATCCGACTTCTTCAGCAGGGCGTCCGCGTGAACGTCGCGACGAAGACATTGAACGCGGGCGGCCGCAATTGGCCGGCGGGCACGTTCGTGATCCGCATCTCGCGCAATGATGAGAGCGTGCACGCGGCGGTTGCCCAGCTTGCGGCGGCGATGGGCGTGAATGTTACCGCGGTGAATTCGGGTTTTGCCGACGAAGGCGACACGGGCGTCGGCGGCGAATCCGTCGTTTCGCTCCGAACACCGAAGATCGTCGTCGCGGCAGACGACGGGATCGACCAAACTTCCTTCGGGTCGATCTGGTGGACGTTCGACCGCTTCGGCATCGAGTTCACGCCGATGTCGATCCGCTCGATCCGCAGCGGCGGTTTGAAAGATCACACGGTGCTGATCCTGCCGGACGGTTCTGCCGGCCAGATAATGGCGCAATTCGGTTCGTCGGGGGTCGCGGCGTTAAAGGATTGGGTCGCGGACGGCGGAACTGTCGTGACGATTCGCGGTTCGTCGGTCTTTGCGACGCTGAAGGACGTCGGGCTCACCTCGTCGCGGCTCGTCGGAAGCGGCGACGACGAGAAGAAGGACGCGCCGCCCGATACAACTTCGAAACCGGCCGCGAATACTTCCCCGTCGGCACGCACGGAGAAGGTGACGGCGAACCCTTCGAGCGAGGAGATGAAGAATGATTCCGACGATCGCATCCCGGGCGTTCTTCCGCCGATCGTCTCGCCCTCGGCCGACGCGAATAAAGTTCCGGTGCCGCTTCCCGGATCGATAATGCGCGCGACGGTCGATCGCACGGTCGCGCTCAACTACGGCGTGGAACGCGATGAAATTCCGGTGCTCGTCGCGGGCGGCTACTTTTTCCGCTATTCGAAGGAGGGCAACAACGCGCTCATCTTCAAGCCCGGCACGCCGCTCACGATCTCCGGCTTTGTCTGGCCCGGCAACACGGAACGCCTCCTGTCGGCGACCGCGTATCTGATCGACGAGCCGATCGGCGGCGGCCATGCGATAATATTTGCCGAGGAGCCGTTCTTCCGCGGAGTTTTTCGCGGCACGACACGGCAATTCTTCAACGCGATCGCGTTCAACGGAGCTTTTTGATGTTCACTATTAAGGCCGGTTACAGCAACGACATCGAGATCCGCTCGGGCATCGAGCAGGTCCGCGAATTCTTCCTCGACATCACGAATTTCGCCGAGCTGATGCCCGGCGTCGTCGCCGTCCACACGGATGCGAAAGGCCTCGCGCATTGGCGCGTGCAGGCCGAGATTCCCGTCGTCGGGCAGATCCTGCAGAACTTCACGCTCGAACTCGCCGAAGATTCCGAAGACCGCGTCGAATGGCTGCCGATACGCACCGAGGCGCAGAACTTCCTGCGTTACTCGGCCGATTTCCTCGAAAAGGCGAAGAACGTCACGCTCGTGCATTTCTCGCAGATGGTCGAATTGCGGCGAAAGTCGGCCCGCGACCTGCATATGCTCGCCGGCCTCGCCGGCGAAGCCATCATCTCGAAGGAAATGACGAAACGCGTCACCGAAATGATCCGCGTCTTCATCGAAAAGGCGAAACACCGGCTCGAAAAATAACTTTTCTCGCGGCAGAACAAACTTTCCGGCCCGCAGAAAAACATTTTCGGCCCGCAGAAAAACTATTCCGGCCCGCA